>CAKSCM010000004.1 GCA_934444365.1 uncultured Eubacteriales bacterium
TTGCGGCTCAACACTTCTTTGGTGAATACGATTTTTTGTGCGCTTTCATCAAGTCCTGCGTCCTTCAGGGCAATCTTTTTCGCCTCCTCCAGGGAGATGAAGTCCGTAGTCACAACCTCTTTCTGCTGTTTCTCCAATATATTGCCCAGCACTGCATCGATGCGGTATGTCCACTGTGTTTTTGCATCGGCAAAGACAAGCCGGTAGTAAGGCGTTTTGATGCCGCCGCTTACAAGGGTTTCCTCGATAAAGCTGACTTTATCATTGCATCCGGCATCATCCAGGGCAATTCTCTTCGCCTCGGAAAGAGTGATAAATTTCCCGGCGTAAATAATGTTGCCGCTCTTTGCGTCGATCCGGTAGAAATATTGATTCGTCCCGGTGTAAAACTCCAACAGATAGCAGGGCTCGCCCTGATTTCGGTTCAGCTCCTCCCTGGTGAACACGATCTTCTGCGCCAGTTCATCCAGTTTGGCGTCTTTCAGTGCAATCTTCTTTGCTTCCTCCAAAGAGATTAATTTCGATACGCTGACAGAAGCAATGTCGGAAGCCTCTTGGAATTTAAGAAGCTCGTCCAACGACATGCGGGCAACCTCATCCGTGGACAGACCGGTTTTATTCGATGCGGTAAGTATCCAGTCGGCGCGGCCAAGGGAAACATGGAATTCCTCGGCGATCTTCGCCGCTTCAGCGTTTTCCGTCAGTTCGGAGTGGAAAACCAGTGTGCCGACGGCATCGATCTGCTCCAAGACCCTCTGTATCTTCGCGGAGAGAGAGGCCTTTAGTTCGGTGTTCGCATCAAGACGGGAATCAAAAGTGATCAGAACGGTCGCTCCGCCGTCCCCTATATATCCGCAGGCTTCGTAGGCGTCAACCGTGCGTGTTAAAGCGGTCTCGACGCTTTGCTTTTCCAGTGCAACACCGCTGAGCGCATTTTCCGCATCACTGTTCAAGCAGCGGATATTCTTAACGATCCCGCTTTTGGCAATAGTATATTCCACGCTGGGGTTGACATCCATTGTAAAGGTGCCTGCTGTCGCATTGCTTCGGACGACACTTGTAACGATGCCGGCGCAGAGAACCAGCGCAAGGCAAGCAGCCATTATTCCAAGCTTGACCCAGCCGGGCCTTCTTTTTATATATACTTCGCTTTCCGCGTCAGCAATAAGCTCGTCATTAATATTTCCGATTGAATGAAGAAGAACTTCGGTTTTCATAGCATAATTCCCTCCTTTTCAAGAAATAGTCTTAATTCGTTTCTCATACGGAAAAGCAAAGACGTCACCTTGCTTTCGCTCATTCCGTATGTGTCCGCAATATCCCGTATTGCGTAGAGATGATAGTATCTGCGGACAAAAATGTTGCGGTTCAGCTTGAGCTTTGAATACAGGAAGCGGTCAATGGCGTCAGCTAACTCCTTTTCTTCGACAACACATTCCACAGTCGTTTTCGAAGGAATGCAGGCTTCCAGCTCAGACAGCGCAAGGACTACCTGTCCGTGTCCGCGTTTTTCAGCGGTATACCGCTTGTAACGGTTAAGAGCGAGGTTGCGCGTGATTTTCCCTAAGTAGATCGACAAACGGTTCGGCCGCTGCGGCGGGATCGAATTCCATGCGCCGAGGTATGTATCGTTGGAGCATTCCTCCGCATCCTCTTTGTTATGCAGTATGTTATATGCAATAGTGTGGCAGTAATTCCCGTACTTTTCTGCGGTGGCGGCAATTGCGCTCTCGTTACGCGCCCAGTATAATTCTATGATCTCACAGTCTATCATTGCGACCTCCTTTCTCTCTGCGTAAAGGCCTTTCATCTATATAGACAACAAAAATCGTCCTTCATTGCATGGACAGGAAAAAAACTTTTCCAAATTTATTATATCATGCGTAAGCGATAATTTCTACCGGTCCGAGAGCGCTGAATCAGTCCAAGAAGCACCGCAAGGGCATATAAAAACACACATCTATCCGGTGAAGTAAGCAGCAGAGGGAGAAATACGCAGCCTTACGCCAGGTGCAGAGCGTGAATTGTCAAAGCAAGCTTCTGCCGAGGCACCATAACTCACTGTCCGCTCATTTTGTCCTCATCGGAATCTTGTTGGAGAATGTCTTTTCCAAGTCCTGCTTTACCCATCCTCTCGCGCCGCTTACGGGCAGTCTCCTCAGACCTGCCGGAACATGGCATATTCTGATATCAGACAGAATAAACGGCAGACAAATTTTCGCTTAAAGCTGACAGGAAGCAAGCCCCTGCCGGTATTTCCCGTAAAATAACAACCGGGTCTTTGCAGATTTTACCCGCAAAGACCCGGTTATGGTTTATTGTTTATTTATCTATTGCAATTACCGTCATAAGCATCTTCTTCTGCTCGGGTGTCGGCGTTTTAAGCTTCCCGTTTTCGGTCAGCCGCTTTAATACGTGAAGAATAAACCACGGATCCGAAAGAAAAATATGCTGTAGGCCGTAAATTCTGGCCTTATGCAGATGAGGCGGCGTTTTTTTGAGAACAGCGCCGATATATTTATCCTTCAGCTTTTCAAATTCGTCAAAATGCTTTTCTCTGATTTTGTCGCCCACCGCGAGCAATTCGGATTTAATTTCGGAATTTTCAAGCATAACAACACGGGTAACAACCTTTATTTGACCATTTTCATTAAGCACAAAAACATATCCGCGCTCGGCAAGCCTCGCATATTCGTCAGCGGATAATTCGCCAACATCCAGCAGGCGTTCGAATAGCATTAAATCCTGAGTCGCCGGCGCCAGATAATGCTCGCCTATCCTCTTATCTGACCATTCGCTGTCGCATTGCCACAAGGTTAAATTTTTATATCCGTTCCAGCAGCAGCCGCAAAACTCACTCATGCTGTCGTCGTATTTGGGTTTCGGAGCCGTAGTATCAACCACATCGGCCGAGCAGATATTATGTCCGCCGTCGGGTCTTATGGTCGCCGCCTCCTCGAAGGAAACCTTTTCCCGGAGCAAATGCTGTCCGCTGTTTGCTATAATATAAGGAATAAGCGACCAGAGCAAAAAGTTTTCGTCCTTCGGCGGATCGGACGTCATTGTAACTTCGCCGTATCTGCCGCCTAAAACGCGGCCATCCTTTAACAGTCCGCCGTCGGACAGATTATCAAACAGCTCGTCGGCGAAAAGCCAGGCTGCTTTGCCGTACATCTCGTCGTGAAGACGGATGATCTCCCCGTCCGCCTCGTCTATTATAATGTTAGATATAAATTTGTCTCCCTTTTTCAAAAGGAATCCGTATTCATAAAGAAATTCCGCCTCGCTCTCGACATAAACGGGCGACACGCCGAGCTCGTCCGCTATTTCGTTGACCGATTTATAGTTATTCTTCACCGCATAGGCGATGTTCTGTGATAACGCGCTTCGAAAGAAGTTGGCATTGCTCCCCTTTGTTCCGGCAGAGCCGTTGCAGCAGATTCTTGTAAGAGTAACGGGATTGAATTTAAGTTCTCCGTGATTCCGTGCCATGGTAACACTCCTTTTGAGTTCTTTTTTAGCTTCAAACAAATGCCACTTAACCGTACCGAGAGGAATTTTAAGCTCGTTTGCAATATCGGCCTGCTTGCGGTTTTCGAAGTAATAGGCAATCACAATGCGCCGTTGCAGCTTTGAAAGATAGGCGATTCCCGAGCGCAAGCGGGAAATTGCAATTTCGGATTCGTCGGTATTTGACAGATCATCCGCAACCGACATCCGCTCGGAAATATCTTCGATCGGCAAAACGGCCGCACTCCCGGCGCTGTCCCTGTAATAATTGCTTAGCGCGTTGTGGGCTATGGTCCAGATGTATTTACCTACATCCCCGACATCATCCTTTATAAGCAGCGCTTTGAATGCCCTTGCGGCAATTTCCTGCGACAGATCCTCGGCGTCGTGCAGATTTCGGCAGCGTTTAAGCGCGAATCCGAAAACAGGCTTTAAATATTCGGTTATGATTCTCTCGGCATCAGTTCTGTTCATTTATTTGTCCTTTCGAAAGCTTTCACCCATACAGACACGGAAAATCAAAAAGGTTGGGACTTTTTAAAAATTTCAAATCAAAAATAATTTAATATCGACCTTGCGTTACACTATATAGAGAGCCAAATCGCCTGAAAAGCCCCCACCATACAAAAAGCAACAAGACGTATAAAAATAAAACAAAAACAAGGCTTGACCCATTCAGGATCAAGCCTTGTTTATGGTGCGAGAGACGGGACTTGAACCCGTACGCCAAAGACACACGCCCCTCAAACGTGCCTGTCTGCCAGTTCCAGCACTCTCGCGACTGCAAGGGTCATTATATCAAAACGCCGGGGCCGTGTCAACACTTTTTTATTTTATTTTTAATTTTTTTATTTTTCGGCACATTTTCCGCCCAAAAAAGCCCGTCTTAACGCAATAAAATACGGCTATAAACATACTGTAACGGGCCTGCTGCCGGAAAAGATATGAAAAATAAGCGACGGGATAAATAAATGATGCCGAGGTATTTTGTCTTGACCTGACTTGTTTTTACCCGTCCTAAATCGGCTTGGATCAGATCGGATTATATTATATAGGCAGAACCGGCCGGCAAATAAACCTGCCGGAATTGACGGTGTGGACCCGGATCCGATGAGATGAGATAGAAAGTGATGAGATGGGATAGGGATTAGATTAGATGATTGGCTGGGCTTGGATTATATTAGGTTGGATTGAGTTAGCGGAGCGGATAAGGTGTGATTGGCCAAGATCGGATGAAGCGAAATAACCTTTGGTCTAAAACCGCCGCTTGCATTTTAAGCAGACAGACATACCTAAAGACCGCCGATTTACAGGTCATCGGCGTCCTGTGTGGGAATCTCCGAATCCGCCGGGACACCCGTCCAGCTGCCGAGAGGATCGGTTCCGCTTTCAAAGGGCACGGCCGCATTTTCCGCCTTTGCGACCGACCGTTTTTTTCGCCCGACGGCCGTACTTTCGCGTGAATGAAGGGCGGCGCTTGCGAGCGCTCCCATTCCCGTTATATTCGGCCGATTTGATCCGTGATTTATCCTGCCTTCGCCCGAACTCATTTTTCTTTCTGTTCCATGACCGGAAAAAACGCCGGAAGAATCATTGCCGCTGCAGCTTTCGGCCTTGAGTCCGACGCCCTTTTGTCCGGCCGGGTTTTCCCCGTTCGGTTTATTACCGTTTACATTTTTAATCATTAAAAATTCAGCTCCCTTTATTCTTTACTTTTCACATTAAGCTTAATAAAATACCGCTTTAAGCGCACCGGTAAGTCGGTTTTGTTATCTCTGCCCGGCCGGATATCAACCCAGTGCCTCTAAAATTAACCTCCCGATTGTAATTTAAAAAAGCCAAACCGCCGGACGAAGGCGAATTGCTCCCAAAAAACCGCAAACAGGTAACAAACCGTCAAAACCGTCATTTGAGCAGACATTATAAAAAGCGATTTTTACAACATATAGGCTCCAAAATGCTCCGTACAATCGTACGACCGGACCGGATAACCGGCATATTTTTTTGCAAAAGAGAAATTTAAGCCCTTTAATTATTATTTCCTGTTTATTTTTTGTTAATTCGTCAATCGACATAAAAACGCAATATATTGTGTTTTTATAAATATAGCTACACAAAATTGTAAAAATTAAGAATAAACAAGTAAAAAATATACATAAAAATAAACTAAAGTGGTATTTAAATAATTGAAATAAAGTGTATTATAAGAAATACGCGATGTCGCGATACGGAAAAGTAAAAATATGGTTATGTTAAAACAGGAGTGATTTATAATGTTCCCGCAGGTGAAAGAACTGCCTACGATAATATCCGGTAAGACCTTTATACAAAAGCAGTACATAGAGGATGCCGGACCGGTAGAGGTTTACGGCATTGAGATAATTTACAGTGATAACAGAAGCTATACCGTACACAACGTTTCACCTGACGGCGAATTTGTTAAAGCAATAATCAGATTGCTGAAAGAAGGCGGCGCCTCCTTTATACACCTGGCAGACATAATCGACGACATTCTGGCCGAATAAATGCGGCGGCAAAAACGACGCCGACGCTGCCGTTATGATTCAGGACTTTGCGGTTCGCTACGGCGCACCTATGGCCAACAGGATTATAAAGGCAAGAGCCGGCAGTAACTTTAAGCATAGGATGCTCATCCGTCTCCGCCTGAAACGGCCTGCCGGCGGCGTTTTTCGGCTTGTCGTCACTCAAAAGGCATTAGTTTGAGTCCTGAACACCGAAACGTCCTCGTTACCAGACTTGATTTTTGATTAAAAAATTTTGTCGGCAAAAAAATGCACACAGACGAGGGGGAGGCTTAAGTTAATCTTTGTCGGATTGACGAATGCTTCGGCGTTAAGCATGTGTGGATTTTTCTTCGCCAAAACCGAGCTCGGATAAAGCGTGTTTATGCTTAGACATTGCCACCTACATGAGCGCGATGGTTGAGGGGATCGAGTATTACGGAGCAAACGGCATAACGGCCTTTGACCGAAATTCCGCCTTTGCCAAGCTTACGCCGGATCAGCGAGAGTTCGCTTACAATGAAGGCAAAAAGTACGCGAAAACAACCTTTGCAATCCTTGAAAACGCCGCCAAGAAAAGCGAGACGGCGTATAACCGGAAAATGGGACGGGTGTTTTTTGAGGCCGGTGTAAAGGCGAGGAGCGAGCTCGAAAAACAAAGCGTAAACCTCGCGAGGGTCGTTTCGATCGCGACGGGAATTGATATCCGCTTTTTCGATTCCACAAAGGACACCAGAAAGTCCAATTTTAACGGAAGATACGACGGGGCCACCGGTACTATCTGGCTTGATATAAAGGCCGGAGACGCTCACAACGGCCTTGTGTCCTTTGCTATGGCTCATGAGCTTACCCACTTTATAAAGCAGTGGAGCCCGTCGAAATACGCGGTTTTGAGTCAGCTTGTAATATCCGAGCTTGAGGCCTCGGGTGCGGACATAAACGAGCTTGTGGAAAAGCAGATGGCAAAAAATAAGAAGCTCACACCGAATGAGGCTCTTGAAGAGGTTGTATGTGACGCGCTCGAGAGTATGCTGCTTGATTCGGACAAGGCTGCTTCGACCCTTGAAAAGCTGTGCAAAAAGGATAAGAGCCTGGCGCAAAAGATCGTGTCGCATCTGGCGGATATTATAAAGCGCCTGAGGCAGCTGCTTATAGGCATTGCTCCCGACAGCACCGAGGGCAAAATTTTGCGCGGAATGAAGGATTCGTACGAAAAGCTTGAGACTGCGTTTTCCAAGGCACTCGAGGAAGCCGCGACGAACCACAAAACCGCCATGAGGAGGAATACGGCTAAGGCTGCAGGAGATACAGGGGCTAATGTTAAGTATTCGAAACGTACAGACAGTTCTCCCGAAGTGGTAAGCATAAAACAACAACTCGAAAACGCGAAAGAAGAGCTTTCCGAGATGTCTCCGGTTAGTCAAAAAAACATATATGAGGATCTTGCGCGTTTAGATTTTAAACAAAAAATAGCGTGGGTAAACAAAACAATATACGAAAGAGGCAATGTTATTGAGCGCCAAAACTTCGGCAAAATCGAAGTTGATAAAAAAGACATTAGCAGTGCCGCAACATATTTAAAAACGGACGGTGAATATGCGGCGTTTGCGGCTTTGTATGACGTTTTGAAACGCGGAAAATTGATTTACAAGGAGAGCAACCACAAAGGACGCGGTTATGATACCGTTACTTTTGCGGCTCCGGTAAAGATAAATGATGTTGTTGGGAATATGGCTGTTGTGGTGCGTCGTACTAAAGGCGCGCACTATGATATGCACAGAATAGTTATGCCTGATGGTTCAGCGTTTGAATTTTCGGCAAAAAAAGAAACAGCCGCTGGACCGACTGGTGGCGTACCGCAAAGCGGCTCGTTCTACCAATCCACAGGGACTGTTTCTGTTAATAGTATATCCAACTCCGCCGAAAATGTCAACACCGAAGCGCAATTTTCTCAAGGGAACGGAGAGAAATTCTCCCTGAGGAATGGTGCCGAGAACTATGACTACGACACACTTGTTTCAAAGCCGGATATGAAAGTGACCGAGGTTGATGAGACCAATATCCCGAAAAACCGTGCGGATGTAGTGGCTATAGCCAAGAGAAATGTTTCAAACATAGGGAAATACGATGCCAAAACTGCGACTGCAAGCGTGTATGTAAAAGACATCGGGACAGATGTAGTATTGTCAACAAACGGATTAAAACATGGGCTGGATAGACGTTTTAACGAAAATGCGGCGGTAACCGTTAAAGCAGGCGAAATTTTACAAAACGCAATATGCGTTAACGAATTAATTCCAAATAAAGCAGAAGCGGCGAAAAGCTATGTATTAATCGGCACCGCAAAAAATACTAAAGGCGATTTATATTTAGTCCGAGCTGTTGTAAACCGGTTTAATTCTGAATTAACGTCAATGGATGTACTATATGCAATTAACGCAAAAAAAGAGAGCCAGCCGCGCTCAATGCGCCCAGGGTTTCAAGGCCCCGTTACTGACTCTAATATCAGTATATCCAATCTGCTTGATTATGTCAACAGGTATTTTCCGGATGTTTTACCGGAGAGCGTTTTAAAACACTTCGGGCACACCGAGCGACCGGAGGGGAGAATAGGCGAAAGTGCATTGTTTTCCCGTCGATCACCTTATGCAAAAACCGATCGTGAGGCTCTTATTTCGGCGCTTGAACGATCCGAGAAGGTGAGCGATTCGGACAAAGCGAAGCTTGGGGATTATAAGGACAAGCTGGATATGCTCGACGGGTTTGAGCGCTATCTCGACGAGATAGGCGAGGAAATGAAGGCGCTTGCCGCCACCGACGGCCGGCAAGGCGCTCGAGGAGCTTGCCGGCCGCTTTTTAATGGATTTTAATTTTGTTACTGATGTTTTAAATTATTAAAATTTTATTAAATGTGAGCGGCGGCGATTGTGAAGCCTGTAAAAATGTGATATAATTTGTTTCACAAAAATGAAATGAGGTAACCACATGAACGGTTTCAGCGTAATCACCCCGGAAATCAAGGCTCTTGCCGCAAAATGCAGTGCAAGCGATTATATAGATCCGGCTTTATATACAAAGTTCAACGTTAAAAGAGGTCTCAGAGATTTAAGCGGAAAGGGCGTGCTTACCGGCCTTACCGAGATATCAAGCATAAAATCCTGTGAAACACTGCCCGACGGTACCGATGTGCCGGCCCCCGGTGTTTTGCGCTACAGAGGAATAGATATAAAGGATCTGGTAAAGGGTTTTGTGTCGGACGGGAGATTCGGATTTGAAGAAACGGTTTATCTGTTGCTTTTTGGATCTCTTCCGAATGAAAACGAGCTCGAAGATTTTAAAAAAATCCTGTTTTCCTACCGGAGCCTGCCGACCAGCTTTGTAAGGGATATAATAATGAAAGCGCCGAGCAGCGATATGATGAACACGCTGGCAAGGAGCGTTTTAACCCTTTATTCGTATGACGACAACCCCAACGATACATCGGTTGAAAACGTTTTGCGGCAGTGCTTACAGCTTATTGCCCTTTTCCCGATGCTCTCGGTTTACGGATATCAGGCCTACCGCCATTATCACGACGGTAAAAGTCTTTTTATACATACTCCCGACCTTAAAATATCCACCGCCCAGAACATTTTACGCCTTTTAAGACCGGATAAATCCTATACCGATTTGGAGGCGAGGATTCTGGACATTGCGCTGGTGCTCCACGCCGAGCACGGCGGCGGTAACAACTCCACCTTTACAACGAGGGTTATTACCTCCTCCGGAACCGACACCTACAGCGTTATGGCCGGTGCGCTCGGCTCTCTTAAAGGTCCCCGCCACGGCGGCGCCAATATAAAGGTGGTCGAGATGGTCGAAGCCATAAAACGCGACGTTTCAGACTGGGATGACGACGAGGAGCTTTGCGCTTACTTTAAAAAGCTGCTTAATAAGGAGGCCTTTGACCGCTCGGGTCTTATTTACGGAATGGGACACGCCGTGTACTCGCTGTCGGATCCCCGTGCCGAGATTTTTAAGAGCTTTGTTGAAAAATTAAGCATAGAAAAGGGACGAGAGGAAGAATTCAGGCTCTACTCCAAGGTAGAAAAGCTCGCCCCCAAGGTAATATCCGAAACCAGGAAGATTTACAAGGGCGTAAGCGCCAATGTGGATTTTTACAGCGGATTTGTTTATCGTATGCTCGATCTTCCCGAGGAGCTTTTCACCCCGATATTCGCCATTTCGCGCATTGCGGGCTGGTCGGCGCACCGGTTAGAGGAAATAGTCGGCAACAGCAAGATCATCCGCCCGTCGTATAAAAACGTTTTGCCGGACATGCCGTATATTCCCTTATCCGAACGGTAAGAGATTTTTAAAAATTTATAACTTTAAAAGCGACCGGCTTTTGTCACATGACAAATAATCGGCCGCTTTTTGTTTTATTTTATACGGTGCCGCACCGGACAGCGGAAAACCGATAGGCTTTACGGGCCAAATTTCCCGAAATCAAAAATATTTTAAATTTCCTTTAGGGGAAAAGAGGGGTTTTGTTGTATAATAAATGTAGATTGAGTTTTTAAAAAGCCGGCTTGCGGCAAAAGCGCATTTTTATTCCCGGCCGGGAAATTGCCCTTAAGCTTTTATTAAATCCTGTAATCTACAATACAAAAGGAGAAACCGTATGGACAACGGAGCCGACAGCTTTCGCCGATATTTACGCGGAGATGACGACGCTTTTATCGAAATAATGGATATGTACCGCATGGGACTGATTTTTTTTATAAACCGTTTTGTCGGCGACTACCATGCGGCCGAGGACATCTCGATGGAATGCTTTGTCTATCTCCTTGTTCATAAGCACAGGTATAATTTTTCGGTATCGCTTAAAACATATCTGTATATGATCGGCAGGAGCAAAGCCCTTACATATATAAAGAAGCGAAAACGGATGAATTTAAACAGCTTGGATGAATTATCCGCCACACCCGACGATTTGCCATCTCCGGAGGAATTTGTTCTGTGCAGCGAGGAGAAACGGCAAATTGAGCGGTGCATTTCTTCACTTCCTAATGATATGCAATCGGCCGTTCACCTTGTATATTTTGAGGGGCTTACCTACGCCGAGGCTGCAAAGGTCATGAAGACAAGCGAAAAACGGATGGACAACATACTTTACAACGCAAGAAAGAAGCTTAAAGGACAGCTTGATCCCATGATCAGGGAAAGGAGTAAGGCAACATGAAAAACCGCGAAGAATATATAAAAGAAGTATTCATTATGCGCGACAATTATATTAAAAAGCGCACCGCTAATAGAAAAACCGCCGTAGCCGTCGGAGCTCCGGTAATATGCGCCGCGATTATTTGCACGGCAGCCCTGACCTCGCGCATAAGAAAGGGCGAGATGCCCGACGGAAAAGCCGAAGAATTATGCAGTATGGTCTCCGGTTCGGGTGCCGCCGTGAAAAACACCGAAAACAACATATCGGCAGCACCGCCGACGGCGGAGGTCCCGGAGACGGCTGCCGACGAATCAAATCAGGAAACAGCGGCTGCCGGAGAGAGCTTTGCCGAAGGAAAACATGAAACATCACCCTCGGGAGAAGACCAAAAAGAAGAACATTACACTACAGATCTTTCGTACTTCGAAGGCTTACTCAATGATTTTTCGCTAAAACTTTTTAGGGAAACCCTCAAAAACGAGGAGTACGGCAAAACGGTGCTCATCTCCCCCGTTTACACCTACAGCCTGCTTTGCGGATCGACAAACGGTGTAAGCGATCCTATATATTCGCAAATGCAGAATGCTTTAAAATTCAACACGGCGGACGAAAGCCTCAACAGTTCTTATAAAGCATTCATCGACAAGCTGACAACGGGCGGCCGCGGCAGTCTTTCCGCGGCGAATATAATGTGGCTTAATAGCTCGGCATTCCGCTCGGTAAACCAAAGCTTTACAGACCGAAACGCCGATTATTACCGCTCGAAAGTCATTTGCTGCGCGGCTGACAGCTCGTCAAAGAGCGAAATAAACGGTATAATAAACGAAAAAACCGGCGGCAGAATAAACAGCGTTTTAAGCGGCGAGTTGCCGGACGGAGCAATGCGGCTTATAAGCGCCGTCAGCTTTAACGGAAACCACCTCGGTGTCTCCTCAAACGAAATTGACTATTGCGCTGCCGGAAGCATTGATTTTACCGACATTTCGGGCAAGGTCAAAAGTGTAACCGCAATACAAAGCGACAATGCCTTTGCGATAAAAGAAGAAAACGCCTCGGGATTTATATTTGATCTAAACGGCGGGAAATACCGTCTTACGGCGATGATGCCGAACGACGGAATATCGGTATACGATTACGCAAAGGAATTCTGCAAAAAATCCGCCGAGGAAATCTCCGGCATAGGCGCCTTTTACGGCGACAGTACGATAAAGGCCGTCATGCCGAGCCTTGATTCGGTGTATGAAGGCTCAATGAAAAATGCCATTAGCGCGATGGGAACGGGCGGAATTTTCTCCTCCTCGGCCGATTTTTCAAAGATCGGCGAATCATCCGGCGCAACCCTTTCCGACCTGACGCAAAAATGCCGTTTTTCGCTTAATACGGACTCCGAACGACCGGCCCCGACGAAATCCCATTCCGACAGCGAAACCGAAACCGTTACAATAAACCGACCCTTCATTTTTATGCTGACCGAAAAGGAAAACGGAATCCCGGTGCTAATGGGCATTATTCCTCAAATAAACTGACGACCGGTCGGTTAAAAAAAGTAAAACCCGTAAGCGATTGTCCCTATTCAGTACAACACAAGGAGGTAAAATAATGAAAATTAAAAGAACCCTTCTCCCCTTTATTGCGCTTTGCGCCGCAATATCCGTGCTCGCCGGTCTTGGCGGATGCACCTCAAGAATAAAAGCGCAGAATCTTATGGTCGGAATAGTCGCGAATTCCGCGCAAAAGACCGACGCGGACGGGGATTTTTCCCGTGCATTGGCCGGATTTTCGCTCAGGTTATTCTCCGACATAGCAAAAAGCGGACAAAAAAGCGGCAACATACTCGTTTCCCCGTTTTGTGTAAACACGGTGCTTTCAATGACGGCCAACGGAGCAAAGGGCAAAACCCTTGAGGAACTAAGCGGCGCCCTTGCAAACGGTATGGATATTAATCGGTTAAATGCTTATTACAACGCCTTTTTGGCCGGTCTTAAGGAAGAGGAAAAATGCAAAATGACCTCCTCCGGTTCGATATGGTTCAAAGACGATAAGTCGCTCAATGTAAAGCAGGATTTTTTACAGAAAAACGCCGACTTTTACCGTTCGGAAATCTATAAAGCCAAATTCGATAAATCCACGGCCGACGATATAAACCTCTGGGTAAAGAAAAACACCGACGGGATGATCGAAAAAATCATAGATGAAATCTCACCCGAGAGCATGATGTATCTTATAAGCACGCTTTGCTTCGACGCCGAATGGGAAGATCCCTACTTCGGCAGTACCGCCCGGGAATTCACCTCCCTTTCGGGCGAAAAACGCACGGTGCAGATGATGCTCGGCGACGAATACAGCTATATCGACGACGGCAAGGCCACGGGCTTTACAAAACGGTATTACGGCGGAAAATACAGCTTTGTCGCCCTTCTTCCTAATGAGGATATATCGATATACGACTACATTGAATATCTCGGCTCGATCGATGAAGAACGGCTGCTCGGCTACACCACCGATACACAGGATATGATGGTGCAAACCGGTCTGCCGAAGTTTAAATTCGATTATTCGGCCGAGCTTACCGAAAGTCTTAAAGAAATGGGCATAAACCGCGCCTTTGATCCGCTTTCTGCCGATTTTTCCGGAATGAACGAGACCGGCGACCTCCCCTTATACATCGGCGGCGTTATCCACAAAACCTTTATTGAGGTCGACGAGCAGGGCACGAGAGCAGCTGCCGCTGCCGCCGTCAAAATGGAAGCGGGCGCCGCAATGCCGCCCGACGATGTAAAAGAGGTAATTCTCGACCGCCCCTTTGTGTTTATGATAACCGACACCGCAACCGGCATCCCGATGTTCATGGGCGCCGTCACCGACATTACAGAAAACGTATAGCCGTATTTTAAGGCCGCCCCTTTGCCTTACATTATTATATAAGCATCTCCGAAAGGCTTAAAAATGAGGGCGAAGGCGCGGCCGAAGATTGAAGAAGAATTTATTTTTCCCGGAGAGCATTACCTATGAGCAAAGTAAAAAAAGCATGGCTTACAGCAATAATTTGCGTTGTTTGCGCAGCCGTTTTGTTTGCGGTTTCATTTTATTGTCTCGGGATTTTCGGCTTTGGTATATCGGTCGGCCGGTGTTACGCCGACGAAGACGGAGCCGGCGTTTATCTGCTTGATAAAACCGGACCGATAGCCCTTAATTTTACCGATACTAAAAGCCGCCGGGAATTTAAAACCGGCGATAAGCTGCTTATAATCCACAGCAATGCGATTATGGAATCGTATCCGCCCCAAATGGCCGTTTATCGGGCATATAAGCTGTCCTCCGGCGATATTGACAGCTTAAACAGCGACGAACTAAAGGCCTATGATTTTCTCACGGGCGGCGGTTCGGCACTGGGGAACGAAGGCTCGGTAAGGGCCGACGGTACACGGGAGCCCTGTTACCTACCCGAAATAAAAAGCTCCGCCGGGCATTCGCACGAGATAATAAGCCGCCCCGGCTCCGACTCGACGCAAATTGCCCTTTGCGGCAACAGTATAACCCGGATATCCAACCCCTACGGCCGGGAAATATGCAGCTTTTATTCGGGCGATTCGGCAAAAATCTACGGCATACTGCTCGGCCTCAAATTCGAAGAGCACAGTCTTTGCGAATGTTCGCCCGAATACACCGTGACCCTTGAGGGCTGCGAAAACTACTATCTAAGCATAACAAAGGGCTTTGTGCGGTACGAGGGCTTACAGGTGCAATTAAGCGAGGAGCAGCTCGCCGTCATAAAATCGGTTTTCTCCCGGCAATCGGTACCGCTGTATTTTTAAATGCGATAATGCCGTCGATTAATAGCCGCTTGGTCAAACCGGAGCATAAGATTATCCCCGTCAAACGAATTAAACAGTACCGTTGACGGGCGTCTTACCGAAACGCTGTCCCGTGCCAAATCGAAGCACGGGATTTTTCTCGCTCCGTTTTTCAAAGCAGCAGTCAGCCATCGGCGAAGCTTTTTTATATTCGACAAAAACAAAAGATGACAAGTATCGGCCGGTAAAAAATAAACCGTCGGTAAAGAGCTTTATAAAACATACTGCTTGAAGAGTTATGTTTAAAACAACAGGTTTTTTGTGTTTTTGTATAGTATTTCTTCTTTTTCGCAAAAAAACGTTTGACACGGCATAAAAAGCATGGTATTATGATACCGCAAACTAAGGAGGTATAGTTATGGACGAATTTAACAATCAGAACAATCAGCCCGTACAGCAGCCTGTACAGCCTATCCCGGTTGAACCCGAAAAACAGGGCAACCCCATTTCCATCGTAGCTATGATTTGCGGTATAATCGGTATCGTGTGCGGCTTTATTCCGGTTCCCGGTGTAAGCATTGCCGGTCTTATCCTTGCTATTCTCGGTATCGTTTTCGGTGCCATCGGCATGAAGAAGGCTAAGGTTGCCAACTCCGGTAAGGGTCTTGCAATAACCGGTCTCGTTCTCGGAATCATCGGCACGGCTACCGCTGCAATCGCCGTTATCTGCGTTGCCTGTGCGGCCGCTGCTATCGGCGGTGCCTTGGCAGGCTCGGGCGCCGGACTTTTCTAATTTTAGAATTTCCGCATGCCGCAGGTGCACATAATATAACTGAAAAACAGTTTTTATGATTTATTTAAATCGGTCCGCATATGAAGGCTTTTAGAACGTGACCGTGCGCCTGTAAAAAAACAAAACAAACGATAAAGACCGCCCCGTCAGACTTATACTGTATGTCCGGGCGGTCTTTTCCCTGTAAAAAGCAAAGGAGTTCCAAAGCTGTATGTATCCTTATTTTACGCTTTTCGGAAAGACTATCGGTCTTTATCCTCTTATTTCGGTAATCGGCGTGCTTTTGGCGCTGTTTTTTACCTATCGCCTGGCCGAAAAACGCAAGCTTGACGAAATAAAAATGCTGTATTTAATGCTTATAGCCTTTGCCGGCGGCGTTATAGGGGCGCATATACTCTACGGCCTTGTAGGGTTTGATCAGATAATATGGTTTGTCCGCAATATAAACAGCATAGATTCCTTCGGCACCCTTATAAACCGTATAGTAGCCATCTTCGGCGGCGGTGTTTTCTACGGAGGACTGCTCGGCGGAATGGCGGCCGGAGCCATATACTTAAAAAAAGCCGCTCTCAGTACCGAATATGCCGACATTGCAATAACATCGATTCCGCTTTTTCATGTTTTCGGACGGATAGGCTGCTTTATGGGAGGCTGTTGCTACGGTATCGAGTCCCCGTTCGGTTTCACATATACCCGCGCGCTTATCCCCGAGGCAAACGGAGTAAGCAGATTCCCTGTCCAACTGCTCGAATCCTTTTTGTGCCTTTTGCTGTTTTTGGTCATGTGCCTTCTTATTAAACGGAAATTACTTTGCGGGAAGCTTCTCCCCTTTTATTTTATAAGCTACGGAATAATTAGATTCTCGCTCGAATTCTTACGCGGCGACGAAATAAGGGGACGCTGGCTTATTTTCTCCACCTCGCAGTGGATAAGCATTGTGCTGATAATTGCAGGAATAATATGGTTTGCGCTCGGAAGCCGCAAAAAAACGGCCGACTAAAACGGCTCCCCCCTTCCGACCGGCTACAGCAGTCGATAAATCGGCTGTGCCGTAAACAGGCAAGCGCTTTAAATCCCGGAATATTCGGTATAACGCAAGGAATAATTTTACATATTTATTGACAACCGACCGTCCGTAGGGTATTATAAAAGCGATCCCTACGGACGGTTTTATACTGTGTTCCGTCAGGATGCAAGTTATAATAAAGGATGTGTTGCTTTATGGAAAACATTAATAATATAACCGTTTTATATAACCTCTGGTGCGAAAAGGCCACAGAGGATCCCGACATCCGAAAAGACCTTGAAAGAATGAAGGACGACCAAAACGAAATATACGAAAGCTTTTACAGAGAGCTTGAATTCGGTACCGCCGGACTTCGCGGAATAATCGGTGCCGGCACAAACCGGATGAATATATACACCGTCCGCCGGGCGACCCAGGGACTTTGCGACTGGGTAAACTCCAAAAAGGATACCGTAAAAAAAGCAGCCATCGCATATGACAGCCGCATTAAATCATACGAATTCGCCCGTACGGCCGCCTCGGTCTTCGCCGCAAACGGAATTAAGGTCTACATTTATAAGGAGCTTATGCCCACCCCCATGCTTTCCTTTGCCGTAAGATACCTCGGCTGTGATACCGGCGTTGTTGTAACGGCCAGCCATAACCCCTCAAAATACAACGGCTACAAGGCCTACGGTAACGACGGCTGCCAGTTAAGCGTAGAGAATTCCGCCGCCGTTTTGGATTTTGTCAATCGGGTCGATATGTTCTCGGGGGTAAAGACCCTTGACTTTGACGAGGGACTTTCCTCAGGAAAAATCGAATATATAGGAAACGACGTAATAGAGGAGTTTTATAAAAACGTTTTGTCCTGCTCGGTGGAGGCGGTTAAAACCGAGCTCAAGGTGGTTTACACCCCCCTTAACGGAACCGGAAACAAGCCGGTACGTGAGATTTTAAAGCGGATTGGCATTACCGATGTGACCGTAGTGCCCGAGCAGGAGAATCCCGACGGCAATTTCCCGACGGCCCCCTATCCCAATCCGGAAATACGCGAGGCATTCGGCTGCGCATTAAAGCTTGCCGATAAGGTAAAACCCGATATCCTTCTTGCGACCGACCCCGATTGCGACCGGGTGGGAATCGCCGTAAAAAAGGACGACGATTATGTTCTTATGAGCGGAAACGATGTCGGCTGCCTGCTTCTCAATTACGTTCTTTCGAGAAGAAAAGCCGCCGGCACACTGCCCGAAAAACCGGTTTCGGTAAAAAGCATTGTAACCACTCCGCTCGCCGACAAGATCGCCGAAAAATACGGCTGCGAAAGCCGGAGCGTTCTTACCGGCTTTAAATACATCGGCGGCGAGATAACCAAGCTCGAAGCGGTAGGCCAGTACGACCGGTTTGTTTTCGGCTTTGAGGAAAGCTACGGATACATGGCCGGCGGATATGTAAGGGATAAGGATGCCGTCGTGACCTCAATGCTCATATGCGAAATGGCAGCCCATTATAAATCACAGGGCAAATCCCTGCTTGACGTTATGGACGATATATACAAAGAATTCGGCGTGTTTGTAAGCGTTCAGCACTCCTACACCTTTGAGGGAGCGGCAGGAATGGCAAAGATAAGCGGATTTATGGACACCTTACGGCATGAGCCGCCCAAGGCAATAGCCGGACTAAAGGTTCTTTCGGTGCGCGATATCGAAGCCTCTACCGCTACCGATCTTACCACCGGAAAAACCGAAAAGATCGATCTGCCGAAATCGAATGTGCTTTGCTATGCGCTTGATAAGGACGCCTCGCTGATAATCCGCCCGTCGGGAACCGAACCGAAGATAAAGGCGTATATAACCGCCGTCGGACAGTCGGTGGATGAGGCAAAGGCCTTAGGCGACAAAATATTAAACGATGTAAACGGCATTTTGCGCTGATTTTACACCCTGTTAAACCCTGCCTGCTAATGTAACCGCTGTAGACGACCGTATCTTAATTACAAGTTAAGATACGGTCGTTTTTTATGATTTTTCAATAATCACGGCTAAAAACAGTCCCGTTAAGACCGGCATATAAACGGCTCCTCCAATAAAAATTAAAACACCGCAAAAAAACACTTGATTTTTGCTGCAAAATAAGGTATACTACCATTTGCACCTACAGTGCACGAATAAACGGGGACGTTTAGCTCAGCTGGTAGAGCATTCGCTTGACGTGCGAAGGGTCAGCGGTTCAAGTCCGTTAACGTCCACCAAGTAAAAGCACCTGCTTAATAAAGCAGGTGCTTTTTTCGTGTTATATAAATTCGATTTATCGAAGGTTTGTTAACAGATCGTTTCATCAGACGGATTCGGACGAATACCGCTGACAAAAGGAACCACTCGACTTAAAGGGTAAGCTTAAAATATCCTGTACCCGACAATGACGGCTTCGTCCGGATCAAAATAGGCGGAGGTATCGCTGCCGTACCCGAAGGCCGGCCAGGTATCACTGAACCGGATTTGTTTTTTGTTGCTAAGCACGATAAAGGTGGTGTTTTTGGCCGCTCCTCCCATTCTACCGGTGATTTGAAGACGGTATTCGTATTCCCTGTTGTCGGCGGTCCACTTGCCGTCCAATGTCTCGTGATGGGTCCTTGTAATAATGTATTCTCCCTTATCGATCTTTTCTTCGGTCTCGGAAAGGGGAGTTTTTACGTATAAATCGAGATTTATCGCGTAATTGCCGGTCGGATTTTCGGACTTATCCTCCATGTTTTGCAGCACAAGGCGGTTATTTAAATCGGCGTCGAACGAAGTACCGCTTTTTATAAGGGATTTAGGCACTCCGACCGTTAAAAACCAGCCCTGCATATCGGCTGTAAACAGTTCGGCCTTTGAATTTTCTATAACGTGAAAAAGGAATGATTTTTCGTCGTACTCAACGCTGTGCACCTTGTAAAGGTAGGCGCCGCTGGTCGCCTCGACGTAAATAAGTATCAGGCTGTTGTTTTTGAAAAAGCTGTCATTATATTTCGTTGCCAGACTCGTATCAAAATAACCGTCTGACAGAACACCGGTACTATAAAAATCCTTTTTAAAAGTTTCACGGAAATTCACTAAATCATCGACGGTGTCGAATTTATAAACCGGCTGGTGAAATCCCCTTTCTCCCGGCATTTTGTCTTTATTAAGAGCCTCGGAGTAAATGCGGTTTGCCCTTGAATAGCCCGACTTAAAAATACCGAAATCAAACGGATTCTGATATTTTTTAATATCAATATCAAAATAATAGGACGATGCGGAAATTCCGTCTGTCGACGAGGGCTGCTTTGTATCGGGAATAACCGATACAAAGTCCTGAGTTCCGCTCTCCCCGTTTTCATAATCGGGTGAATCGGTGTCGTCCGCCTTTGGATAAACGCCGGGCATTTCCGCACGCTCAATACCGGAAACCGAGACTCCATTCGCCTCAACATATGAATTGCCGTCGCCGATAATATTCGAAACGGTATTGTCGGCGTTCGATACCTCCAAAGTACCGGCTCCGGATGAAGTGATCCCCGGCTCGCCGGCAGGGGCAATTATATCATCGGTTTTAGGACTGGTTAAAAAGCACACCGCAACGGCAATGCTCGCGGCAATGGCCGCGGCGACCACCCAGAACGCCGGCTTTTTGTAGTTGAGTACGGATTTCACACGGCTTTTCACGCTGACCTCGCCGAATGCAATCGGGCAGGCAGCTATTATCCGCCGGTTAACACTGCATGAAAGAAGTGCCTGAGAATAATCGGCCAGCTGATCCAACGAAAAATTCTTAACCGCCCTTTCATCACATGCAAGCTCAATATCCTTGCAAAGCAGAATATATCCGAGCCAGACAAGCGGATTAAACCAATAAACGCACAAAAGCAAAAATCCTATCGGCTTTATAAGATGGTCCCGGCGGCGGATGTGAGCCTTCTCGTGGGCTATAACATTCACGGCATCCCTCTCGCTTATATTTGCCGGCAGATAAATTTTCGGCTTTATTATTCCGAGAACAAAAGGAGAGGCGACATTTTCGCCCGAAAAAACATTATCGCGAATCGGCAGGGCATTTGCGACCCTCTTTTTAAGCATAATATAGCTTACCGCCGCATAGATAAGCATTGCTGCCATGCCGGCAAGCCAAATTACCGACAAAACCGGCAATAATATCTGCATAGGATTTACACTGTCAGCTAAAGCCGCCGACAGCGAATCGCTTATAACGGGGTTTAAGGTGTCGTTGATAAAGGGAATGCCGGAGTTGATTTCAGGGGATTTATCGGTCATCATCTCGTAATTTACGGTATGCGCGCTCGGGATAAGACTTAAAGCGCTCTCGATCGAAAAGGGACAAACAAGACGGATTCCGACAATGCCCCACAGCATAACCGAGATCCATTTCGGCGCCTTTTTGAGCAGCAGACGCACTATCAGCACGGCCGCCACAATCCAGCTTGCCGATATGCTCATGTTGACAATTGCGATAAAAGCTTCACTCATTTTTATTCTCCTTTCTGAACCGGTCGATCATCCCCTGTACCTCGTCGATCTCCTTTTCGGAAAGCCTGTTATGCTTTGTAAAGGCCGCGATAAATGCCGGCAGAGAGCCCTCGAAGGTCTTTTCCACCATTTCGTCTATCTCGGCGGCCTGAATTTCATCCTTGCTCACAAGCGAGGTAACAAGCGTATTTTCGTTTTTAAGCACGCCCCGCTCGGACAGCCGTTTTATTACGGTGTAGGTTGTGGTCGGCTTCCAGCCGAGCTGCTCCTTGCAAAGCTTTACAAGCTCGCTGCTTTTAATCGGCTCATTCGCCCACAGTATCAGGCAAAAGCGATATTCGCTTTCAAATATCTTCGGTGTGCTCATAACAAAAATCCCCTTTCGCTCTAATCTGGTAGAGCTCTATGTTTACTCTAACACATTAGATTAAGTATGTCAAGTAATTTTTTTGCGAAAATTTGATTTTAACCGGTAAAAAATGCACATACCGCATATATTTTTTCTTTTTGCAAAAAATTGTTGATTTTTGATATTGTTTATGATATAATTCCGAAAAAGCGATCTTTAAGCGCGGTACCGTGATGCCGGCAAGGTTAAAAAGCTATTTTTCATTACCTCGATATAGTTATGCCTTGCCGTACGGCAGGGCATTTTTTGATTGCATTTTTTAAATTTGAAAAGTCAGGAAGGAAAAAGGAAATGAAACTTGTTTACAATGTTACGGACAACCCCCGCAACAGCTCGATGCAATTCGGCCAGATGATCATATTCGCCGTACAGCAGCTGCTCGCGATCATGGCAGCCACCCTTGTTGTTCCGGTAATAACCAACGGCAACGCAAATCTTACCGGAAGCGAGGCCATGAGCCCGGCCGCCGCTCTTTTCGGCGCCGGAATCGGAACCCTCGTTTATGTGCTGTTCACAAAGGCCAAAAGCCCCGTGTTCCTCGGCTCTTCTTTCGCATTTCTCGGCTCGATGGCGGCCGCATTCAGCGGAGCATTAAGCGTATCGGCCGGATATCTCGGACTGATAATCGGTGCCGTTATGGCCGGTCTCGTTTACGTAATAATCGCCATAGCCGTAAAAATAGGCGGCGTTAAATGGATAAACAAGCTCATGCCTCCCGTTGTTATCGGACCGGTAGTTTCCCTTATCGGACTTTCCCTCGCCGGGAACGCCGTAAGCGATTTGCAGACCGCTCCTGCCGGCGGCAGCTCTTATATCGCAATACTTTGCGGTCTTGTAACCCTGGCCGTTGTAATCATCAGCTCCACCTTCGGCAAGAAAAAGGGCTTTTACCGCCTTATCCCCTTTATAATAGGAATTCTCGCCGGATATGCAGTAGCCGCAATATTTACCGTAATCGGCAATGCAAACGACATTGATTCGCTTAAGGTCATAAATTTTGAACCCTTTGCCGCTCTGCTCGACAACGGACATGTAACGGTAAAAACCTTCTTATCGATTCCTGACTTCACCTTCCTTACCGCCGTCAAAGGCTTTGACGGAATAAACGGACACTACCTTGCAACACTGGCTATAGCCTATGTTCCGGTTGCCTTCGTGGTATTTGCCGAGCATATAGCCGACCACAAGAACATTTCCTCCATAATCGAAAAGGATCTGCTTGAGGAGCCCGGACTCCACCGCACCCTCCTCGGCGACGGCGTAGGCTCCATGGTAGGCGCCTTCTTCGGCGGCTGCCCCAACACCACCTACGGCGAGTCAATAGGCTGTGTCGCCATCACCGGCAACGCCTCGGTCTGCACCATTGTGACCACCGCGGTAGAGGCTATGATAATCGCTTTCCTCTCACCCTTTGTCGCCTTTGTTAACTCAATTCCGAGCTGTGTCATGGGCGGCGTATGCATGGCGCTTTACGGATTCATCGCCGTATCCGGTCTCAAGATGGTTCAGGATGTCGACCTCGGCAAAAACCGCAATCTCTTCGTAGTATCGGTAATACTCATCTCGGGTATCGGCGGATTGCAGATAACAATAGGAAAGATTACCATCACCACCATAGCGGTAGCCCTCATTCTCGGAATACTCACCAACCTCCTCCTTCACAAAAAGGACAAGGAAGACGATGAGACCGAAGACGCTACCGACGAGGAGCCCGAGAATCAGGTTATAAAATAAAGACCCGTCAAACGGATGATCAGACTCTTGGCCATAAAGCAGCCCAATATCCGCCGCATAAGCCGGATTTTCCGAACCCTTCTGGAGATCAGGCAATTAGGCGAAAAAGCAGCGATTCTAACCTGCTGCACCGGCCAGGATAATTAAAAATACGAAATCGCGCCAATGCGGATTTATTCAGCCGTCGGCGCGATTTTTGTTTTTGCAATGACGTAAAAAGCTTTGCTTTTTGCTTTTTGTTTTTTGCTTTCTGCTTTTTCTTTTTAAGATGTTGTACCGGCAAAAACCTTCCCCTTGCGTTGCAACATAAAGAAAACTTAAAATTTAAAAACTAAAATTACATTTTTAAACCATAAAAAAGCCGTATCCCATGATTAAATACACGGGATACGGCTTTTTGATTGTATTGTATACGTTTTCCGGCAAGGGAAAATCGCCTGATAATATCATTTGTAAAACGGGAGCCTATGAACTATATCGGGTATAAACCTGCCGAAACCGCAGTCGGCCGAAAAACACATCGGCCTTATCGTTTCTTACCACCAGGGCTCCTGAACATCGTCGTCGTGACCGTCGTTTTCGGGCAGCCAGTCCTCTGTTTCGCTGTCCTCGCTGTAGCTCGGAGTTAAAATCCGATTGTTGTTTCTGCCGTCGCTTTTGCTGTTAAAGCGGTTGCCGGTTTTGTCCTCGATCTCTTTTTCGAATTCGCTCATAAAATCCTCGAAATTAAAATCGTTTCTATCCTTATAACCGTCATAACGGTCGTGAATATCCGAGGAGATTCCCCCGGTAATATCGTCGACGCTGCTGTTGCCCATTGCAAGGCCGATCGTTCCGAAAACAAAGGCAATTACAATGCAGCCGCAAAGTCCGATTATTCCGGTAACAAGGCCGCCTATTGCGGTTCCCGGCTTTTTGCGGGCAATAGAGGAACGGGCGGCAAGCACTATTGCGACTATTGCGATTATAAGACCGGCCACACAAACTGCCGCCCCGATAAGAAACGACTTTCCGAAAGCGACACTCCCGATATTGTCAAGCGAAACGCCTATATCGTTAGCCGCTACAATCGACGTCACAAAAAACGCAATGGCCGGCATGAGGAGTGATAAAATTCCGAGCAAAAGGGAGGTGAGTGCCTTGGCCTTTTTCGATTTCACAATTGCCTCCGGTATCTGATTATACATATAAGCCGTTTGCTGCATGGGCTGCGTGGGGTAAGCACCGCCGGGCACGGTCGGATACGTTCCGGGCATAGGCGACGTAGGATATGTACCGGGCACAGGCTGACTCTGACGGCCCTGATAATTGCCGCCCGGCGTCGGATATGCTCCCGGTCCGGGATAGATCCGCTGGTTCTGATTCTGGTATGCTGCAGGCTGAGAATTCGGAAACTGGCGGGAATAAACCTGCTGTCCCTGTCCCATGCCGGGGGCTTGTGCGTAAGGCGCGGCGGCACCGCTCGCCGGCTGATTAACGGCGCTGCTTTGCGGCGTATTGGGAGTCTCGTTTGCGGCCGAAACGCCCCCAGGCGCGAAAGCGACATTACCGGCGTCGGAAGAAGAGGTAGCAGGATGAGCAGTAGAAGCAGCCGAAAAATCGGGTCCGGAAGAGGAAACCTCGGCAGAACTTAAAGCATCGGCCTGTTTTGCTTCATCCGAAGAAGATGTCTCATCAAGCGAGACCGGTGCCGGAGGGGCCGAATAGGGAGATGCACTGCCGGCAGCATTCTGATTCTGTAACGGGGTATTGTTTAGGTTTCCGGCCTCATGGTTTTCGGCTGTTTCGGCAGCCTCGTTACCGGCAGAGAATTCATTCGGTACGGGGCTTGCAAAATTATTTTCGTTTTCCATAACAATTCACCTCAATTTTTTATTCACCCACGGCAACGGTGATCTGAGCCGTTATGTTCTGCATAAGCTTTATTTCAACGGTATACTCACCGTATGCCTTTATGTCCTTGTCGAGCATTATCTTGCGGCGGTCGATATCAAGCCCCAGCGAGCTTTTAATTCCGGCGGCTATTTCCTTTGTGGTCACCGCGCCGAAAAGTCTTCCGCCCGTTCCGGCCTTGGCGGCGATATGTATACGCTTGCCGCTTAATTTTTCGGCCGTATCGCGTGCGGTTTGCAGCTCGACCTCCTTTTTATGCTTTTGCGATTCCAAACGGTTGCGGTATTCGTTCATAGCCGTAGCGCTCGCCTCAACCGCAAGTCCCTTCGGGAACAGATAGTTCCTTGCATATCCGTCCGAAACGTTGCAAAGATCGCCGGATTTTCCGGTGCCCTTTACGTCGCTTTTAAGTATTACCTTCATTTTTATCAATCCTTTCGGGTTTGTAAATCTTCATGCCGTATAACGACACCGTTGTTTTTGCTTTTGCTTTTACTTCTCTTTGTCCTTTATTTCAGTCCGTTTGCTTTAGCTTTAGCTTAAAGCTTAAAATTAAAATTCAGACTTGAATTCCGATAAAAAATCCTATCAGCGTGCGAATGTAAGGATTAAAAAATCATCCCACAACCTTATCTATGGCGCTTATAAGCCTTGCGCGGGCCTCTTCCTCGTTAACGTTCTCAAGCTGGGCCGCCGCCATGGTGTGATGACCGCCGCCGCCAAGCTCCTCCATTATCAGCTGGACATTGACCCTGCCCATCGATCTTGCCGATATGTTCATAACCGATCCCGATTCGAACATAACAAATGAAGCGTTGACGTTTTCTATGTTAAGCAGCTCATCCGCCGCCTGTGCCGAGGCGATACGGGTGTTTTCCCCTATATTCCCGTCAAAGGCCACCGCACAGCACTTATATATTTCGGCCGACGCCACTATGGCGGATTTTTCGCGGTAAACCTCCATGCTGCCGGCAAAATAGCGCTTGACCTCGACCGGATCGGCTCCCCGGCCTCTTAAATAAGCCGATGCTTCAAAGGTTCTTGTGCCGGTTCTGAGCACAAAGCTCCTTGTATCAAGCATAATGCCCGACATAAGAGCGTTTGCCTCAAAGGCGCCTATCGGCTCGCCGCCGAGGTACTGTAACAGCTCGGTCACCATCTCGCAGGCCGACGAAGCGTACGGCTCGTGATAAAATATAACCGCGTTGTCTATGTAATCCACCGTCTTACGGTGATGATCTATGACCACCGTTGTGGGGCACTGCCTGTAAAGCTCGGGATAATCAAGAAATTCCGCCCTGTGTACGTCGACGATTATAAGCAGGCTTTTTTTCGTCAAGGCCGACAAAGCGGCGCTCTCACTGCAAAAAACCTCTCCGCTTGCACTGCTCCGTATATCCTTTATCAGCTCGCCGGCGAGGGTCTTTTCGGAATCCATTACTATCCGGCAGTTTCTTTCCATTCCGTTTACAACACGCCAAAGCCCGAAGGCGGCACCGACGCAATCAAGATCCGAAAATTTATGTCCGGTTATAAATACGTTGTCGCTGCCCTCTATAAGCTCCCTTAATGCGGCGGCCACCACTCGCGCGCGCACCTTGGTGTGCCGCTGTTCGCCGTTCGACTTGACCCCTCCGAAAAACTCGAAGGTATTCTGATCCTTTACGACCGCCTGATCTCCGCCGCGGCCGAACGCCATGTCAAGCGCCTGCAATGCGAGTGCCTCACACTCCTTTAAATTCTTTCCGCCGTGACCTACGCCTATTGAAAGGGTGGGATTCCCCCGGCCGTTTATGTTGAGCGCCCTTACGCTGTCAAGTACGGCAAACTTTGCTTCCTTGGCCGTTTCGAGACCGCCCTCGTCCATTGCCACTATGTAACGGTTGCCGCCGAAACGTCTTATAAGTCCGCCGGCGTTTTGAGCCCATTTTTCGATTTCACGTTCCACCGTCGAACGGTACATTGCCTGTTCGCTCTCGGGGAGTCCGTCGGTCAGATCGTCCAGCGCGTCAATCGATACAACGGCCGCTACCGGACGGCGGCGCTCGTATTCGGCCGCCTTCATTTTAAGCTCGGTATCGTCAATAAAGTAAACGACCTCTCCCGAATCGTCACCGAGGGTAAACCCGCCGTAATAACAGGTATAATCCCTGCCGCCGTACTGTATCGAGACCTTTCCCGATACCCTAAGCGCATTGCGCTGGGATTCGTTTAAAAGCATGTCGCAATCGTCACCGTACATATCCCGTCCCTTCAAAACCGAAGTTCTGAAAAGGGGATTGTACCATATAATCTCGCTCATATTTTTAAATACGGCCACCGGTATGCTCAGATTTTCAAACAGCTCACTGTGTTCGTTTTGCTGATTTACGAGTTTTTTTGCAAAAAGACGCATTGCCCGCTTTATCCCCGATATATAAACCGAAGAAAACACCGTAACTATTACAGCCAACACCGCCTGCACAATGGCCGCAACCGGATAATCACGATAGTATAAAAGGGTCATAAGCGCACCGGCTATAACAGCCAGCGTACAAACAAACATGACCGGCGCAAACGACCAGCCGCCGTGTTTTTTCAAGGGGTACTCCTCCTATTACCTTTATTCTTCGGTTTTTGTTGTTGGGGAAATGTCTTTTAAATTCAAGCTTTTGTAATCGGCATTATAAATCCGTGATTAAAGCCGACAACAAAAGCGACATATGGGGCATAAGCGCATTTACGGCTTTTACTTTTACGTCGCCGAAAATGCTATACTCCGCTTATATTTGCATTATTACGGGCAGCACCATAGGATCGCGGCGCGTACGCTCAAACAAAAACGACGACAACGCGTCCTTAACGGTGTTTTTAAGGGCCGGCCAATCGCACGGATTTTTGACGGTGCACAATTGCGCCGCCTTGCTTACCCTTTCGCGAGCCTCCTCAAGAAGCTCCTCGCTCTCCTTTACATACACAAAGCCTCTTGATATAAGCTCCGGTCCGTAAATGAGCTCGCCGGTTACCGAATCGACCGTCATGGCGGCTACTATTATTCCGTCCTCGGCTAAATGCTTACGGTCGCGCAAAACGACACTTCCGACATCGCCTACACCCAGCCCGTCGACCAGTACGGCGCCCGACGGCACCTTCTCGCCCACTCGCATGGTTCTTGAGGTTAATTCTATGACCGTTCCGATCTCGGTAATAAGGATATTTTTGGGATCAACTCCGGTCTTTTTCCCGAGCTCGGCATTGGCCGAAAGATGCATCTGCTCGCCGTGAACCGGTATAAAGAATTTCGGTCTTACGAGCGACAGCATGAGTTTTAGCTCCTCCTGGCAGGCGTGACCCGAAACGTGAACATCGTACATCCTGTCGTACACAACCTGAGCGCCCAGCTTCAAAAGCTCGTTTATTACCGTTGTTACAAGCTTTTCGTTGCCCGGAATCGGGGTTGCGGAAACGATTATTAAATCTCCCGGCCCCACCTTTACCTTGCGATGCTCTCCGAAGGCCATACGGTGCAGCGCCGACATCGGCTCGCCCTGGGATCCGGTCGTAATTATAACCAGCTCGTTTTCGGCATAGCGTTTTATCAAATCGGCGCTTATAAGCACCCCGTCGGGAACATTAAGATATCCGAGCTGAGCCGCCACGCTTACGGCGTTTTCCATACTCCGTCCTATAACGCAGACCTTGCGGCCGCAACGCACCGCCTCGTCGATTATCTGCTGTATGCGATGGATATTGCTCGAAAATGAGGCAACTATTATGCGCTTATCCTCGGCCCCTTTGAAAAGATGGTTGAAGCTGTACCCAACCGTTCGTTCGCTCGGCGTAAAGCCCGGACGGGTGGCGTTGGTCGAATCCATAAGAAGCGCCAGCACCCCTTTTTTACCGAGGGCCGCAAAACGCGCAAGATCGATCGTTTCGCCGTTTATGGGGGTGGTATCGATCTTGAAGTCGCCGGTCTGGACCACAACGCCCACCGGTGTGGTTATGCAAAATGCCACCGCATCGGGAATTGAATGATTTACGTTTATAGCCTCAACCGCAAAGGCACCTAAGGTGATCCTTTCGCCGGCATGTATGGGATTGAGTTTTGCGTCCGAAAGCAGCTTATGCTCGGTAAGCTTGCATTTTATAAGCCCCAGAGTAAGAGGGGTTGCAAATATGGGAATATTAAGCTTTTTAAGCAGATAAGGTATCGCACCGATGTGGTCCTCATGTCCGTGGGTTATTATCATTCCGCGGATTTTATCGGCGTTATTCTCAAGATAGGTGAAATCCGGAATTACTATGTCTATTCCAAGCATTTCGTCGCTCGGGAAGGACAGTCCGCAATCAACTATTATTATATCGTTTTTATATTCGTAAACCGTAAGGTTTTTACCGATCTCGCCGAGTCCTCCGAGCGGAATTATCTTAAGAATCTGATCCTTACGGGTACGCTTAGAGGACATTGCGTCCTTTTCCCTGCCGTTTCTGCCTCTTTTTGAATTATTGGCGGAGGCCGCCTTGGTCTCCTTTGCTTTAGACGGCGTTTTTTTACCGGCCGATGTTTTGCGGCGGGTATCGGCCGACGATCTTTCATCCGTTTTAACCGATATCTCCGCATTCGTTTTTCTCGCACCCTTCGCCCTGCTCTTTGTCGGCACGGCGGTATTTTCCTCGGCCTTTTTCCTCGCCGTTTTACTCTTCGCTCCGGCAGTCTTGCGGCCCTTGATATTTTCTCCCGTTCCGCTCGAATCGAGCAATGCGTTTATTACCTTTGCGGAATTGTCATTCGCCCCGGCTTTTGAGTTCGCTAAAGAGCGCTGTCCCGTCTTACGGGAAGCGTCACCTGATCTATTATTATTCTTTTTTTCTGTCATGCAGTTAAACAGTCCTCCGTTTTCTGTTGTTTTTAAATTAAATTATGTACAAAAGGCGGGATAATAACGGTATCTCCGCCTGAAAGTCCTAATATACCCGATACTATTTTAACCTTTTGCGCCCTTAAAGTCAAGTGCTGCGCCGGATAAGGGATAAACCGTACATAAAGCGGCGTGATTTTTCCGCCATGCAAACGACGTCGCCCATGCCGACAATTGCGGATACATTAAAAAGTTCATATTACCGGCAAAGCATACGGCGTTTTTAACGGTCGTATCCGACGAAAAAACCGCTGTATAAGGGCGCGCTACGGCGGCTTTGTCCGTTTTCCGGTACGGTACGGCTGTGTCACGTTTCGGCGCTGCAGTGCGATGTGGCAAGCGTCGAGCGAACCGCTTATCGTACAAGGGCCGCAACGCATCGCTAAAACGGGCTTTTTGCATAGGGTGTGTTATCTGCTTTTTCCGTTATCATCACCGCAGAGCAGCTGCTCCACCGACATACACAGCTCGGCCGCCGTCTCGCTGCTTTTAGCCTGCGACAAAACCTTAAGCTTATCCCCCCGTTTTGACGGATGTATCAGTATACAGGTCTCGCTGTCACCCGAGAGTATGCCGTCTCCCTCATTTTTACCCTTGATGCCGATGCGTTCCATAACCGACGCTGCCGATCCGCTTATGCCGACCCACCGCTCGGCTACCGCAAAATCCGGAACCGACGAACACAGCTTATCGATGTTCTCGCCGGTTCTTTTCATTTTATCTGCCAGATAGATAGCCATGGCAATGCCGTCGCGAAGCCACAAAAACTCGCTTGAGAGCTTTTTGGTGCTCTCCGTATAGCCCTCGCACGGACAGCTTAAAAACCTGTAGACCCGGCACCCGGCGCGCTCGGCAATCAGATCGATAATCCTCGGATAGGCATACGGAATGAGAAGGTCCTTCCCCTCCTTAAATTCCAGCATACAGCAAAGCGCAATGAGCTTTTCAAAAGGAATAAGCTTGCCGTTTTCGGTGCAGACGGTAAGATTTATTCCTCGCTCGTCAAGGCAAAATACCGGTCCGCTTTTTATATCGCACCCGAGCCTTAAAAGCAGGCCGCTTAAATAGCTCTGGATATTTTGGCATCGACACGACGGCTGCATATTCACTCCGCAAAGTCCGTCCGGCGCCATGGACATAAGCCGCTCGGTGTACAGGTTTTTTATTGCTCTCATATCGGACACAAAGGGATACTCGGCGGCCTTGCAACGGATAAATTCACTACGGGCAATTCTTCCCGATACAGCCCTTTCCTTCTCCCTTGTAAGGGGCAATCCTCCCTCGGCAAATATTCTTATTACCGTCTTTTCTCCGCCGCTTATATAAACAACATATGAAAACATGCTGCCGGTCGCCGCAAAGGCCGCCGCCGTCTCGGGAGAGGGGCCTATGTCCGCCGCCGATACTCCGGCCGAAACAATTCCCGCTAAAACGGCCGAAGAAAGCGCTGCCGAACAGTTGTTATACCCTCTTGCAACCGCAATTTTTCCGCCCGGTGCAAGCCCGGCAAGTGCCGCGCCGAGCCTTGCGGCGAATTCAGGCGTCATATCAACACCGACATCGCCCGATATTCCGTCGTCGTCAAAAAGCTCTTTATATGCCGTACCGTAGCGAAGATTCTCACTCAAAACGGCTCCGTTTTCAACCCTTTTCCCCGGCCATACCGATACCCCCGGCATTATTTGTGCGTTTTCCCCCACCCTTGCCGATGAGCCGATAACACATCCCTCAAACAGTGATGCGCCGCTGCCGATTTTGGCGTTTTTGCATACGACCGCTCCGGTAAGTCTCGCATCCTCGCCTACCGATGCCTCGCTGCCTACAAAGCTGTTTCTTATACGGGCACCGCCGGATACCGACGCTCCGCTTTCTATAACGGCATTCGGTCCTATTACGGCACCTGGGCGTATAACCGCGCCCGATCCGACATAAACCGGAGGGATAACCTCGCATCCGTAAAGAGGATTTTCGTTTTCCGTTACGGCTGCAGATCCGGCTGAGTTTACAGCTTTGGCTACAGCTTTATTCCCGTTTGCGATTTTGTTTTCTTTCTCCCCGCCGTTTTGGTTTTCCCTCCTGTTTTTTGCTCCGTTTTTATTCTTTTTTTCGCTTTCTTCCTTGTCATCGCTCGCATTTTTTACTTCGCCGGGCTTTATTGACTCATTCCCGTCGCCGCCTGTTTTTTCCGGGGCCTTTGCCCTCTCCGGCTGCGATAAAAATATTCCGTTTTTGTCATAGTTTAAAAATGGCGATTTAAACCGGCCGCCGATTACATCAAACTGGCTTTCAAGATAGCTTTTAATATCCCCGATATCGCACCAGTATCCGTCGGTTACATAAACCGATATCCTTTCGTTTTCCCTAAGAAGCCGAGGAAAAAGATCCTTTGCAAAATCATAGGGGGAATTTTCGGGAATTTTTCTCAGCACCTTCGGAGAAAGGATATATATTCCGGTGTTTGCAAGATCGGTCGTAACGCCGCTAAAGGACGGCTTTTCCACAAAGGAGCAGACCCTGTCTCCCTTTGCCGATACAAGACCGTACTCTCGCGGATCGCTCACCCTTACCGCAACGACCGTTACGGCCGCATTTGTCCTTTTGTGCAGCGCAAATGCCGCCGACAAATCGACATCGCACAGCGCGTCTCCGCTTATAACCGCAAAATCCTCCTCAAAATCCGCCGCATTTTTTACCGATCCTGCCGTGCCAAGCGGCCGCTCCTCCATTACAAAATCAAGGGGCAAACCCTTGTATTTCCCCGAAAAAAACCTTTCGGTTATACTCCCGGCAAGGTATTTTAAGGTCACCTTTGCCTCATCGCACGAATGTCTGATCAAAAGCTCAAAAATATATTCAATCACCGGGTGTCCGGCTATCTCGGTCAGAGGTTTTGGACAATCACAGGTTATAGGTCTTAGTCTGCTTCCTTCTCCTCCGGCCATTATTACCGCTTTCATAAATAATTCAAGCACTTCCCCTTTGCCGGCGTCTTTGATTTTTCGCCGTTTTTTCGGTTTTCTTACCGTACTAATTATTATGGTAAAAGTGCCCCCGGTATAATCATCCGATATTAAATTTCATATTTTAAACCATGCCGGTTGCAGCCGTAGGATATTACAAAAAATATCATACAACCGATATATTCTCATCCGCCGGCCGCCGGGTTTTTATCCCTTTGCAAAAAACAGCAAAAAATCTCCAAACTAAAAGGCCTTTTTCCTGAAATAGGTTATTTATTTGTTTATTTTACAAAAAACTACTTAAAACGCATTATTTTTTCGTCATTGTAGGCTCTTTGTATAAAATAACTGTTGCAATCGATTAATTATTGTGATACAATTACATTCAGTCGTAAGATAAAAATTCCCCCCGCGCTATCACAATCGACTCAAAAAACTTTTCCGGGGATGAAAGGGTGTCATAAAAATTGAAACAGTTCACGGCAGATTTAATTAAAAACGTCGCTATCAGCGGCCACGGCGGTTCGGGTAAAACCACCCTTGCCGAGGCAATGCTGTTTTTAAGCGGGGCAACCGACCGTCTCGGCAGAACCCTTGACGGAAACACCGTACTCGATTTCGACAGCGAGGAAAAACGCCGCGCGGCGTCGGTGTCCACCGCAATAGCACCGGCTCAGTGGAAAGACAATAAAATCAACATAATCGACACCCCCGGTATGTTCGACTTTGCCGGCGGAATTGCCGAGGGCATACGCGCATGCGATACCGTACTTATTGCCCTCTCGGGTAAATCGGGCGTTACGGTCGGAGCCGAAAAGGCATACAAAGCGGCCGTAAAGGGCAACAAGGCAAAAATGTTCTTTATAAGCAAGCTCGACTCGGAGCATGCCGATTATAAAAAGGTTCTCTCCTCTCTTACCGAGCATTTCGGAACAAGCATATGCCCGGTTGTGGTCCCGATTGTTGAGGATCACAAGGTAACGGCATACGTAAACCTTATAAACGGGAAAAAAATAACCTATAAGGACGGAAAAAGCACCGCATCTCCGATTGATCTTTCGGAATTTTCGGAGTATACCTCCCAGTTTAACGAGGCCATTGCCGGAACCGACGAGGAATTAATGGAAAAATTCTTTGCCGACGAGCCGTTTACCCCCGAAGAAATAATTAAAGGACTTAATCTCGGCGTAAGAAGCGGAGATGTCTGCCCGGTATTCTGCGGCAGCGGTCTTAATCTTGAGGGTGTAGATGTACTGCTTGACGGAATACATTATCTTGCCCCCTCGGCCGCCGAGCACGGTGCCGAGACCGCCGAGAACGACAAGGGCGAAAAGGTGGAAGTAAAGGTTGACGAAAACGGACCTCTTGCGGCCGTCGTATTCAAAACCATTGCCGACCCGTTTGTCGGTAAGCTTTCGTATTTTAAGGTGATCTCGGGCAAGGTTGCGGCCGATATGCAGATTTATAACCCCCGTACCGGCTCGACCGAAAAGATTCCCAAGGTATTTACCGTAAAGGGTGCAAAGCAGGAGGAAACGCCGAGCGTTCCTGCCGGTGATATCGGCGCGGTCGCCAAGGTCGGCGGACTTCACACCGGCGACACCATGTGCTCGCCCGGCAATATTTTAAAGCTCGCCCCGGTCGAATTCCCGGCTCCCTGCATTTCAATGGCGGTAAAACCGAAGAAAAAGGGCGAAGAGGAGAAAATAGTCTCCGGTCTTAATAAGCTCATGGGCGAGGATCCCACCATCAGCCAGCACGCCAACAGCGAGACCCACGAGCAGATATTGTGCGGACTCGGCGAACAGCATCTTGACGTTATTGTTTCCAAACTCCGCTCAAAATACGGGGTTGAGGTTGAGCTCTCGGTTCCGAGGGTTGCCTATCGCGAGACCATCCGCAAGCCGGTTAAGGTTCAGGGCCGACACAAAAAGCAGTCGGGCGGACACGGCCAGTTCGGCGATGTATGGATAGAATTCTCCCCCTGTGACGACGAGGGTCTTGTATTTGAAGAAAAGGTATTCGGCGGCTCGGTTCCCAAGAACTTCTTCCCTGCCGTTGAAAAGGGATTAAGAGAAAGCATGGTAAAAGGCCCACTCGCCGGATATCCGGTTGTAGGAATAAAGGCCGTGCTGGTCGACGGATCGTACCATCCGGTCGATTCCTCCGAAATGGCCTTTAAAACGGCCGCTTCGCTCGCCTTTAAGGCAGCCTTCCAGACCGCCTCGCCGACCCTGCTCGAGCCGATAGGCTCCCTCAAGGTTTTACTGCCCGACGATAACATGGGCGACATAATGGGCGACATAAACAAGCGCAGAGGCAGAGTTTTAGGTATGAATCCGGCCGAGGACGGCTTACAGGAATTAACCGCCGAGGTGCCGATGGCTGAAATGGGCGATTTCTCGACCGTTTTGCGCTCGATAACACAGGGCCGCGGAAGCTTTACCCTTAACTTTGAACGGTACGAGGAGGCTCCCCAGCCGGTAGTCCAGAAGGTAATTGACGAGGCCAAGGCCGCCGGCGACGTAGAATAAAAGCAAAAGGTAAAGGAAAGAAAAAGCAGACAAAAACGGTCTGCTTCCGACAAAGACCGTTAGCCGATAGCTTGGGGTTGCTTTTTAAAATAAATTTCCGGCAGCATGTTAACGGCTTTTCGGATTTTCAGGATAATCCTTTGGTCTTTTGTACGCCCTTTAATTCGGGCGACAATTAAAAATATCAACAAAGCAGTGACCGGCCTTTTTGGCTTTTCACTGCTTTGTTTTTTGTTCGTATTACAACCGGCCGGCCTCGCTTTGCGGCCCCGTAAAAGACTTTAGTTTAAAGCCCGTTTTCCGAAACTCATCCCCAAAAAGCGGTTTTGCCGCTAAAAAACAAAAAAACGCTTGTGTTTTCTTAATAATAATAGTAAAATCAGTATTGTGGGTAATTGTATTATTTTGAAGAGATTTAAAAATCAGGGTGATAACAACCGATGAAGGACGATACCGTATTGCTGAAAAAAAGGAAGCGCCGTTTCGGCGACCGCTACGACGGATACAGGGTGCGAAAGCTCGATGTGCCGTTTTGGATAATTCCGAATATTATGCGCACAAGGACCGATTCCCAAATATTTTTTGAGGAGAAAATAAACATCGGCGAGCTTGAGCGCTACACCCGCCGCAAGCGCTCCGACGATATACAGAGCTTAAAGACGGTGCATGTTATAATCGCCGCCATGGTAAGGACCTTCGCCATGAAGCCCAGGCTCAACCGTTTTATCGCCGGCAAGAAGATATTCTCCCATAACAATCTCCGGTTTTCAATGACCATAAAGCGGCAAATGACGGCCGACGGAGCCGAAACCGAAATTCTCCCCTGCTTTGAGCCGACCGACACGATATACGATGTAGTGCGCCGCTTTAATGCCGAGCTTGAAAGCAGCCGGGATGAAAACGGCGACGGCCACAACGATACCGACAAATGGCAAAACCGCTTTATATATATTCCTACATGGCTTAAGACTTTTGTCGTCTTTTTAGTGCGCAATCTTGATAAAATAGGCCTTATGCCTAAATCAATATACCGTGCCAGCCCCTTTCATTCGAGCGCCTATATAACCGATGTCGGATCGCTCGGTATTGATTCGGTATATCATCATCTTTACGAATTCGGCACCACGTCGTGCTTTATAGCGGTGGGCAAAAAACAGCTTGAGCCCTTTGTGCGCGAGGACGGCAGTCTCGGCCAAAGGAAGGTCATGAACATCAAGTTCACCCTTGACGAGCGCGTTTGCGACGGCTTTTACTACGCCGGTGCAATAAAATATTTCAAATCCCTTATTAAGCATCCCGAGCGCCTTGAAGAGGCCGTGTCCTTCGAAGATCTGCCGGATGATATGTAACCGGCAGCCGGCGTACCGGAATCCGAAAGCAAAACATTTAAATTAAGTTTACAGACTTTATGATGAATAAAAAACCACATCCCCGAAAGCATAAATTCTTTGAAATTGTTGCCGATCTGTTTTTACCGCCGCGATGTCCCGTCTGCAAGGCATTGCTGCCGCCTGGATTTACGATTTGCGACGATTGCTCAGATAAGCTGAATATTTGCCGTACTCAAACACACTACGGCGATATGTCGATGATGCTGCCGGCGGCTTATTTCAGGAGCGTTGAGTTCGACAGCTTTTTCGCCCCATTCTTTTATGCCGGTGCGGTTAAGGATTTGCTTATTAATTTCAAGTTTGGTTCGCACCCGGAAATTGCCGGATTTATAGCTCGCCAAATGCTTCCGGCCGCCGAGCAGCTTTTAAGGGAGGGGACCGTCGACGCCGTGACATTTGTGCCGATATCAAGATCACGAAAGCGCATACGCGGCTACGATCAGTCCGAAATGATAGCGAAGCGTATTGCAAAAGATCTCGGTATTCAGTTTTATGATAAGGCAATCGAAAAAGTATTCGACGTCCCTCCCCAGCACGATCAGAAATATTTTTCACGATTCGGAAACGTATTCGGCGCATATGACGCCGACGAGTCGCTGTGCAAGGACAGACATTTTTTACTTATAGACGACATCGCGACCACCGGCGCGACCCTTAACGAATGCGCCAAAATGCTTAAAATAGCAAATGCCGAGAGCGTTCACTGCCTCACCGCCGCCGTGGTTGAGTCGAAAGAAAACCGTAATTTTTACCATAATGATGATAATAAAACGGTTATTAATGCCGCCGGACGGTTTACCCAGCAAAAATAGCGAAAAAACAGCGATAAATAACATCTTTTACGAAAATGCGAAACGGAAAATCACGGCTTTTCAGATAAAAACAAGGAGGGGCAACGAAACATGAAACGAATACTTGCAACGGCACTTTGCATTTTGCTCGTGACACTTACTGCCATTAGCGGAACAGCACAAGGGGAGGATATTTCTATGCTTTTGACAACCGCAACCGATAATAATTACACTATAACCGAGGACAACGTAACGCCGCACGGACGCACCTATTTTAACGTAAGAGGAATCAATTTTAACTGGAGCATGTCGGGCTTTTCCTTTTCCTTTAAAGGAACCGGAGCCTCAGTACAGATTCGCTCAAGATCGGGAGTGCGCTTTGCAGTTTATCTCGACGGCAACACGCAGCCCGAAAAGGAGATATCGGTAAAAACCCTAAAATCCACCTACACCCTTGCCGAAAACCTCGAAAACGCCGAGCACACCATTACGATTAAAAAGCTTACCGAGGCCGACTGGGGCGGAGTTGCCGCCGCCGACACGATAACGGTTTTCTCAGGCGAACTTTTGCCGCCGCCCGAAACCTCTTCGCGCACAATTGAATTTATAGGCGACTCGGTAACGGCGGCCTACGGCGTACTGATATCGGACGGCAGCATAGACAACTACCGGATCGAGGACCAGGACGCTTCAAAATCCTACTCCTCCTTAACGGCGATGTCGCTCGGATGCGAATTTTCACTTGTCGCCAAAAGCGGAATAGGCTTTTTCTGCAACAGCGGCGGCGGACTCGAAAACACCATGAAGGACGCTTACGAATATACCGATTATTTTTGCCTTGACAAAACGACCAAATGGGATTTTTCGGCCCATAAAAGCGACATTGTTGTTATTGCCCTCGGCGACAATGATACGAACTCGCAAGACTCTGCCGCCCATCTTGAGGGAGCGCGCCATTTCCTTTCGCTTGTAAGGAAGAACAATCCCGAATCGATCATAATCTGGGCGTACGGCATGTGCACCACCTGGTACGACAACAATATTAAACAGGCCGTAAAAGAAGCCAACGACGCCGGGGACAAAAACGTGTATTATTTTGCGTTTGATATTATGAACCCGTCCGAAGACGGCGCCGGCGCCGCCGGACACCCGTCATGCGCAACTCAAAAGAAAAACGCCGACAAGCTGACCGCCTTTATTACCGACCTTACCGGATGGCAAAAGGGTAGCGAGCCCGGCGACGACACCTCCGCCCTCACCCTTAAAAATGACAGCAGCCTTACCCTCGAAAACGGGATTCTCTCAAATATCGCCCAGAACACCAAAGTATCTGACGCCGATTTCTTCGCCGACGACAACAAGGTCGTATTTTTATCCCCCGACGGCGAGACGCTTAATGACAGCGACATACTTTACACCGGCTGCACGGCCGCAAGGATGTTCGGCGCGAGAGTGCTTGACAAATGCGAGCTGTCGGTAAGGGGAGACATCGACGGCGACGGCAAGGTAAACGCAAACGACGCATTGCTCGCCCTTCAAAGCGCCGTCGGAAAGATAAAACTCGCCGGCGCGAAATTCCTTGCGGCTTCCCTTTCCGGAAACAGCAACGTCACCGCGACCGACGCGCTGAAAATTTTGCAGTTCTCGGTAGGCAAAACGGCGACAATATAATCTTTACTAAACACCGGGAAAAATCAAAGATTTTGACCGTTTCGGAGAACATTGAATGACTACATTGCGGTTTTCTCCGCCGGCACTTTGTACCTCACAGGCTGCCGCAGGGGCAATTTATGATAACAGCAAATAAAACTCAAGCCTACGGCTTTTTGCCGTGGGCTTAAATAAACCCTATAATGACTTGTTAACGGCAGTTTTTAAAAAATCCGAAAAATCTTCTTCCTTTCAAGCCGGCTGCCCGCGCCTACCGACGTGCGACCGGCCGCTTTTACGATAAATCTAATGTTTTTATTATACTTCGCCTTCGCACACCCTGCCGTGGGGAACGTCGCCGACAACAATCGGATATCGCCGGAAAAATTACCGGCCGCCGTAAAAACTCATTAGCTGCATAAAAAGCCCAAAAAGCCATAAACACACCGCCGGTTAAACAGCGTTTTAAAACGCCGCCTGCTTATTTTGTCCGGCAAAAATTCAAGGTATAAAACCTCAAAGCATAATAAATAAAAACCGTCTGTGATTCCGATAGGAACCGCAGGCGGTTTTTACTTTTGGTTTTTTATGATAATATAAAAGCTATCGATCTTACAATTAAATTTATCCGACAAAATAAGCTACGCTGCACTCAATGATAGCATAATGGAAAACTCCGGATATTCTAATAACGGCGGACAAACGCTGTTTACTTATGTATAGAATATCCACAAATATAGCTCCTGCTATCTTCGGGGCTTTTTGCGGATTTTTTGTTGCCAGTTGGTCGCCATTTTACGCCGGTGAAGCTCGGCGGCCGACGAGACTATTGCCCACACCCCGAGTGCGGCCATTAAAATAATTGCAATCCACATAAACCATGCGGCAACGCCCTGGGCGTCCTTTTCGGTCTTCTCGCTCTGCGAAGAAACCACGGTGTACTTCATCGACTTAAAGGCCGTATCGATCATTGATGCGGCGTTTTCGGTAAGCTCGGGCAGCATGCTGTCGAGACACAGATCGACCGTATAGCCGTTGAGCACCGTTATGTAATGTATCGATGGCAGCGAGTCCTGTGCGTAGCTTACAATGCGGTAAAAATACGCGCCGTTTTGCTCGATCTCACCGAGCTCGCCGGCCGATAATGCCTTGCTGTAGGCCTCGCCGCAGATTGCTTTTATCAGCTCGTCGCGCTGTAAATCGTCAAGCTCGGCCATATTTGCCGCCGCCGTTGACAGATCGCTTTTTGTAACCGAAAGGCTCAGTATATATTTTTCATCCTTTGTAAAGGCATAAAAAACATATCCTTCGTCAAAAAGAGTGCGCATATCGTCGGCCGTTTTGCCGATCTTATAAAGAATCTCCCGGTTATCACTAAGGTTCTGCTCGGTTAAAATTACGGTGTTGTCCGGAACGCTTACGGTCACCGTGCTTTTCTGATCGCTTATATCGGTTGCCGCAAATGAGACACAAAAAGGGCACAGCAATGCTACGGCTGCCGCCAGAAAGATTGCTATACCCTTTTTCATTTTGTATCAGCCCTTGTAAAATTATTATGATCTCCGGGAGTCCGTGTCACAGACGGTGACGGCGTTTATAAATACCGATGGTCTGGTACCCGGTGTAACGTCCGCCAAAAGACGGATTAATTAAAAGCTTCTGAAGCGGCGCGGATTTACGGCCGAGCCGTTGACTCTTATTTCAAAATGGAGATGCGGACCGGTCGAATATCCGGTTGAGCCGACATAAGCGATAACATCCCCCGCCTTTACGGTCTGGCCGACCGATACGGCAAGCGAGCTGCAGTGTCCGTAAAGGGTGGTGTAGTTGTTACCGTCCGAGCCGTTGCCGTGGTTTATCATTACATAATTACCGTAGCCGTTGCCCGAATTGCCCGACAAAATTACCACGCCGTCGGCCGCCGCATATATTTTAGCACCGTATATTCCGCTGCCGGCAAGGTCAAGTCCTTTATGGGTCTTGCCCCAGCGCGGACCGTATTCCGACGTGACTATGTATCTAAAGCTGCCGAGCGGATTTATAAACTGTCCGCCGTCGTAAATTACGCTCGTATCGTTCCTCGCGCTGTTGGCCGCCTCTTTGATCTTGGCCTCAAGACTGTCAATCTCATTTTGATAGGCTTTGACCTTGTCGTTAAGCTCGGATTTTTTATCCTGCAAGCCGTAAAGAATGGAGTTGAGGCTGTTCATACTGCTGTCAAGCTCGCGCCTTTTGGCCACGACGTCGCTCTTTAAGGTCTCCTGCTCGTCCTTTTCGGACTGGACCTGAGCGGTAAGCTCGTCAACGCGCACTATGTCGGCCTTCATCTGCTCCATGGCGTCGTTATCGTACTCGGTGACCTTGCTTATAAGCTCATATTTGTAAAGGAAATCGCCATAATCGTCGGCGCTTAAAATAAGCGAAAGCGACGAGGTATTTCCGGTTACATACATGGCTCTTATACGCTCAAGAAAGGTCTTTTTGCGCTGTTCGAGCGACTCGGTCAATCGCTGCTTTTCGGCCTCGTTTTCCGAGATGGTGCTGTCAAGCTCGGCTATGCGGTTATCGTAAATATCTATCTGAGCCTGGACGTTGTTTATCTGTGCCTGAAGGGTACTTTTAAGCTCGTTTTGCTTATTTATGTCCTTTTGCAGCTCGGATATTTGATTTTTTATCTGCCTTTGCTTTTCCTCAAGTGCCGATATCTGATCCTGATAGGACGCCGAACTGACGTTTATGCTCGGAAAAACAATACCGCTAAGCAAGATGATTACCGCAATCGCAAAGCTCAGTATTCTTCTGGCTTTCGACATATTCTTAATCGATTGCATTAAAATCGCTCCCCTCGTACCTCAGGTACTTGCTTATGGAAAGGGCGCTTCCTATTGAGCCGATTAATATTCCCATAAGCATAAATCCGCCGAAAACATACCAACCGAAGCTTGTAAAGGGAACAAACCTCGTTGAGAAGGTTTCGAAGAAGGTCTGCTCGGCCGATTTGTAAAGCAGGTACAAAAGCCCCGTCGACAGCACTCCGGCAATAACGCCGAGCGCCATACCCTCGATTATAAAGGGCAGACGTATAAAGCTGTTGGTGGCTCCGACCGCCTTCATTATATTTATTTCAAGCTTTCTTGTATACATCGTGACCTTTACGGTATTCGAAACTATAACAAGAGAAATTACAAGCAGCAAGGCTATGACCCAAAAGCCCGCCTTGTTGATTATAGAACGCACGGCGGCAAGGGTTGCGGCGACGTTGCGCTGATCGCGCACGCTTTTTACTCCGTCAACCGCACGAAGCCTTACAAGGGTCTGGTCGAATTCGTTTATATCGTCCATTGTTACCTGTGCACCGTCGGGCAGGGGGTTTTCATCCGCTATCCAGTTGAAAAGCTCCTCGTATTCGTTGCCCATAAGCTCCTTCTGGCGGTCAAGTCCCTCGCTTTTGGAGATGAAATCGACGCTTTTTACATTGTCGACCTCCTGAAGCTTGGTACAGGTTACAATTGCGTCCTCCTCGCTCATCTCGTCGTCAAAAAACACCAAAACAACGTTCTGATCCTCAAGGGTGCTTACAACATTATCGATATTAAAGGTAAGCACGACCGCTATACCCATCATTAGCATACATGCGACCAACACGCCGACCGACGCTATGGACATGAGCCGATGCGACCAGATATTTTTAAGGCCGGACGCGGTCAGAAATTTTACGCTTCTTGCTTTCATAACCTATCAGCCCTCCTCATTGTCGGCGACAATATGGCCGTGCTCAATCATTATAACCCGGCGGCCGAAATCGCGCACAAGTTGGTGCTCGTGGGTGACCATTATTACGGTCGTACCGCGCCGGTTGATCTCGGTAAGCAGCTCCACTATCTCGTAAGACATATTGGGATCGACGTTACCGGTCGGCTCGTCGGCTATTATTATCGACGGATTGTTGACAAGTGCGCGCGCAAGACCGACGCGCTGCTGCTCGCCGCCCGAAAGCTCGTTCGGATAGCAGCGCGCCTTATCGCCAAGCCCGACGATGTTAAGGGTATACGCGACGCGCTTGCGTATGGCCCTCGCCGACGCACCGACTATGTGCATTGCAAAGGCGACGTTTTCAAATACCGTCATATCCTTTATAAGACGGAAATCCTGATACACTATTCCCATTGTACGGCGAAGCTTGGGAATATCGCGCCGTTTTAAGTGCGAAAGCTTAAAGCCGTTTACTATGAGCTCGCCGGCATTGGGGGTTTCCTCATGGAAAATAAGCTTTATAAAGGTGGATTTTCCGGCGCCCGACGCACCCACAACAAAGACGAATTCACCCTTGTTTATTTTAAGGTTAACGTCGCTTAACGCCTTGGTTCCGTTGTCGTATGACTTATAAACTCCGCGGAATTCTATTATCGGAGTACCGGTTGAATAGTCCTGATACGGCTTGTCCGTATTATAATCGGCAGCCGAAACGGTATGAATTATTTCCCGTTCGGGTTTTCTTATAAATTCCTCGGCGACATTGCGGACAGTATTGCCGGACTCGGTATTTACATCGGCGTTTTCCGACTGTGCGGCCGGCGCGCTTTCTGCAGCCGCTGACGCTGCATTATCGCGAGGTATATCGGCATTTTCGTCATGCACTTCGTCGGTTTTGGCATCTATTGTAAACCCGGTATTATTTTCCTCCTGCATACTCTTCGCTCCTTTCTTTAACAGGGCTTGAATTATCTTTATTTTTATTGCACCGACGCATTACGCATTAAAATTAAAAATTCACGCCTGACACGGTGCGTTATTGAATTTTTTGTTTTCTTTTTTCTTTTTCGAAAAACTTCTCATTCAAAAAACAAAGGCGGATCACCGCCTTCATTTTTATAAGAAAATAGCCGTTAAATTGCTTTAAAAAACCGAAAGGCAGAGCAAAAAGCTCTATCATCCGCTCCCTTAAAACCGGGGCTGTGTAATCTAAAAGCCAAAGCCCCGATATACCGACCGGTCCTTAATACTTCACCGGATTTGCAGTAAGATACTTCTTGACCATAAGGGCGATTTTGAAGACTATCGCATGGTCAAACTCACGAAGATCGAGTCCGGTAAGCTTCTTTATCTTTTCAAGCCTGTAAACCAGCGTATTGCGGTGTACAAACAGCTTGCGGGCCGTTTCGGAAACGTTCAGGTTGTTGTCGAAGAAACGCTGAATGGTGAAAAGCGTCTCATGATCGAGTCCCTCGATCGAGCCCTTTTTGAATACCTCTTTGAGGAAGGTCTCGCAAAGGGTGGTGGGCAGCTGATAAATAAGACGGGCTATTCCGAGATTGTCGTAGCTGACTATCGATTTTTCGGTATCAAACACCTTGCCGACCTCAAGGGCGACCTGGGCATCCTTGAAGGAACGGGCAAGTTCCTTTATTCCGGTGACCGAGGTGCCTATTCCGACCACCGCATGGGTATAAAATTCGCCCGAAAGGGTGTCGGCTATTGAATGGGCAAGGTTTTCGAGATCCTTGGTCTGGATATTCTCGCTTATCTCCTTTACAAGGACGATATCCTGCTCGCCTATGTTTATAACAAAATCCTTGTTTTTGTCCGGGAAGAGATTCTGTACTACGTCAAATACCGAAACGTCGTTTTTCGACATAACGCGTATAAGCAGTACCACACGGGTAACGTCGGAATTGAACCTTAACTCCCTCGCCTTAAGATATATATCGCCGGGGAGAATGTTGTCCATTATAACATTCTTTATAAAGTTTACCCTGTCGTACTTTTCGTCGTAATACTGTTTTATCGAGCCGAGAGACAGCGCGACCAAATCGGCGAATTTTTTCGCCTCTTCGTCCTCGCCCTCTACAAATGCGGCAAATTCTATGCCCTGCTCGGCGGGGATAAGCCTGTATGTCATTCCTCCCGAGACGACCCCTTCGCCTATGGATGCAAATTCAACATCCGCCGTCTCGCCTATACGGGCAAGATCGCTGCAGGAAATTACAGACGATGTCTCGTCAATAACGCCGACCGTACGGCCGACCGCATCTCTCATCTGGTGAACAATGCCTTGGAATAACCTGTTTGACACTTTATTTTCCCCCATTTTTCCGTCAGCCTGACGGCTGCTTGTTTTTATATATTCAATAAATAGCTGATTGCGCACTTCCATTGTACACAATAATCAAAAATAATGCAAGTTTTTTGATACAAAAAACGAAAAAAAGTTACAGTTTTTTAATTTTTTTCACCGTTAAAGGCCCGAAATTGCATTTTTTTGAACTTTATTCTCTTAAAATTCCAATATCGTTCCATCTTCAATGGCATACATCCATGTTTTTTGGGAAATACGATAATTACACCCGGACAATCGGAAAATTATCAAAGCGATCTATCGCTCCCGACGACCGCTTACATATTGCTCCTTAAACACCCCGGCAAAACCTAATCCGCATGAACGCTCTGCACAAAACGCCCGGCATAAGCAATCTATATAATGCTACAACTCCCCCATGCAATCCGAACAAGCCTTTCGTAAAAAACATATGAACATTCCATATGTAATTATAACGCAAAATTTTCTCCTCGGCAATCCCCGATTTTTTCCATCCGACCGATACAGTCTCGTCTGTTTTACGGTTTTTTATCGGTTTCCGCCGTTTTTACCGGGTTTAGATTTTTCAGGTATCGCGATTGTTAGCCGACCGTTAGCGGCCGTTAAAAATGCGGATTCAAATTCATATTCATATTCGGCGTCCCGTCGCCTGACAGACCGCACCGCAACATTCGAAACAATATATAGTCAGTATTGCTGTTTTTTCGCCGATAATCGGCGCAAAATCCGCCATTATTCGGTATTGCCACACGATACCGTATTCGGGTATAATTAAATTAAACTATCAATGCCCGGCGAAGCGGACACAAAGAAAAACTACCGGGTGCTTCGGCGGAGCAAATAAAAAGCATAAGGAGAACAAAATGTACAGTGATCTTATGGATACCGTAGGCTTTGTATGCAAGTACGACCCCGAAGTAGGCGAGGCAATGAAAAAAGAACTAATGCGCCAGCGCCGCAACATTGAGCTTATTGCTTCGGAAAACATCGTATCGCCGGCCGTTATGGCCGCGATGGGCTCAGTGCTTACCAATAAGTATGCCGAGGGCTACCCCTCAAAACGCTATTACGGCGGCTGCGAGTTTGTTGACATTGCCGAAAACATAGCGAGAGACCGCGCCTGCAAGCTGTTCGGAGCCGATCATGCCAACGTCCAGCCCCATTCCGGCGCACAGGCCAACATGGCGGCCTACATGGCGCTTATAAATCCCGGCGACACTGTGCTTGGTATGAGCCTTGCCCACGGCGGACATCTTACCCACGGTTCTCCCGTAAATATGTCGGGAAAGCTTTACAACTTCATCCCCTACGGTGTGGATGACAGCGGATACATCGACTACGACAATCTCAGAGAGCTCGCATTAAAGCATCGCCCGAAGCTCATTGTGGCCGGTGCGTCGGCCTATTGCCGCGAGATAAAATTCGACGTAATAGCCGATATCGCCAAGGAGTCCGGCGCCTTATTCATGGTGGACATGGCGCACATCGCCGGTCTTGTAGCGGCCGGGCTGCACATGAATCCGGTACCGTATGCCGATGTTGTAACCTCCACAACGCACAAAACCTTAAGGGGACCCAGAGGCGGACTTATTCTCTGCCGCGAGGAGCATGCAGCCGCCGTTGACAAGGCCATTTTCCCCGGCTCGCAGGGCGGTCCTCTTATGCACGTTATAGCCGCAAAGGCGGTTTGCTTCGGCGAAGCGCTCGGCGACGAATTTAAGGATTATCAGAAGCGTATAGTCGAAAATGCAAAGGAGCTTGCCTCCTCCCTTACCGAAAACGGAATAAACCTCGTCTCCGGCGGCACCGACAACCATCTCATGCTGCTTGACCTTCGCGGAACCGGCGTTACCGGCAAGGAGCTCGAGCACCGCCTTGACGATATTTACATAACCGCCAACAAAAACTCCGTTCCGAACGACCCCGAAAAGCCCTTTGTAACATCGGGACTCAGGGTGGGCACCCCTGCCGTTACAACTCGCGGCTTCGGCAAGGAGGAAATGTGCGCTATCGGCCGCATGATTGCGACCGCCGTCAAGGACTTCGACGCAAACGCCGACGCCATGCGTGCACAGGTTGAGGAAATGTGCAAAAGCTTCCCCCTTTACGAATAATACGAAATGCAAACCCGGACGGCGGCGTTTCGGCGTCTGATATCATCGAAACCGACAATCGCCCAAGATAAGGCGATCAAGGCTGTAAGGCCGATAAACCGGGAACCTTCGTAAAACGTAAAAATAAATAGCTATAAAAACATCCGGAAATCTACGGTAAAAACCGATAAGACTTCCGGATGTTCTTTTTTGTTAATAAGGCAATAACACGCCTTCCGGTGCGTCATTCGGCGCTTTTTATTCTATTCCCGGTTCATCGTCTTGGCACGATACTGTGTTGCGGTCATCGAGGTGACCCGGCGGAACACCGCCGAAAAATAGTTGCTCGAGGTAAAATCAAGCTCATATGCCGTATCGGTTACCGACCAACCCTGGGCCAGAAGCTTTTTGGCTTCGTCAATACGGCAGCGGTTAATGTATTCCATCGGAGAGGTTCCGACCTCTCTTCTGAAGCGATGCTTAAAGGAGGAAACCGACAGTCCGCAGCTTTCGGCCGCACCCTCTATAGTCGGATTTTTTCGTATATGCTCGCCTATATACTGTACCGATTTGGCTATTTCCTCGCTTATTGCCCGTTTGTATTCCGGGAATTCCGATTCAAAAACCTCATACAAAAATGCAAGCAAAGCGGCCTGCGCCAGGTTTTTACGATACACGTTCTGAGAGGTCACCCCCTGCATTGCCTTAGACAGCATCGGGGTCAAATCGCCCTGAGGATGAAGCACGCGGTTCTCGCTTTGCTCGAGACGGTCATGAATGGTGTCGGCCCAATCTTCCTTTACACCGAGCAACGGTCCGCTTTTGCAAAGCCTCAGATAATATCCCTCGTGTATTTCAAGCGGCATGTCGCCCGTGCTGTGGAGCTCGCCCGGCTTTACTATTATGGCATCGCCGCCCCTTAGCGAATAAAGCTTAGAGCCGCAGGCTAAATTCAAATTCCCTTTAGAAACATAAAAAATCTCATAACAGTCGCGATGCACATGCCTCGGTATAGGCGAATAGGCCTGCCGTATATTCCGGTATCCGAAGGCATGCACACCCTCGGCCGTTATTACACTTCTCGGAAAATGCTTTAAATTTTCATCATCGCGAAAAAACATAAGCAGTTCGCCGTTAGGCAAAACCCTCATACAATAATCCCCCTCGGCTTTAGGTGTGGTATGTAAATTTCCGATGTACGGATTTTCATTACTTTATTTCAGTTTAATATTAATTTAATTCAATGCGGTTAGAATCGGTTTTTAATTTAACCTCGACGGGTAAAGCTCAAAGCATAAATTCCGTCCTGATTTCAGGCGCAAATGAAGAATAGCGGCCAAACTCCCCATTACATTAAACAGCGCAAAAAGCCGCGCCCTCCGGTTGCACATTATTAAATACAACCGCAAAAACCGAAACGGCAAAGCGCCGTTCGCCGCACCGATATTCCCTGAAAACGCCCTGTTAAGGGCCGGGATGTTAATATAATATACCTGTGATACTTATTATGTCAATTAAAAATTTTAATGTTTTTTAAAAAAACACTTGCATTTATAAGCAATATCTGTTATCATACCGTTTGTAGCTTTATTTTATGATAAGGAGGTGCAGAGTATGGCAAAATGCGACATATGCGGAAAGGGTGTAACCTTCGGTATTAAGGTTTCTCACTCACACAGACGCTCCAATCGCACTTGGAAGCCCAACGTCCAGCGCGTCAAGGCGGTTGTCAACGGCACACCTTGTCGTGTCAACGCCTGCACCCGTTGCCTGCGTTCCGGCAAGGTCACGAGGGCTATATAACAACCCTATACCTTGGCTTATTTTCGGCAAGGACGCGCATTCGTTTTTTAACGGACAAGTCAAAACAAACAGAGGTCTTATCGGTTTCCGGTAAGACCCTTTTGTTTTTTACTTTATATGTTGTACCGGACAATAAGTTCACCCGATAAAGAAAAAACCGTCCGAAAAGCATCATTTTTCCCATACGGGTGTACAATATTTGTCTTTAAACCGCCCGGCAGAATAAGAAAAATCGGTTTTTTACTCTCTCACCTTAAACCTGCTCGACCTTTATGGTGTTGGTATTGCCCGATGTGCCGTTTATTATTCCGCCCGTTATTATTACACAGTCGCCCTTTTTAAGGTTCAGCTTATCCATGGCGATGTGCTTTGCGTTGTAAAACATCACTTCAGTAGATGTGAATTCCTCGCTCATGACCGGAATTACCCCCCATGAAAGCGCAAGCCGCCTGTAGGTGCCCTTGTCGGTAGTAATGCCGAGGATATCGGCCTCCGGACGAAAACGCGATACCATCCTGACCGTTATTCCCGACAGCGAGCATACCGCTATGGCCTTGGCCTTTACGTCTATCGACAGTCCGCATGTGGCGTGGGACAATGCGTCCACCGTATTGCGGATTTTGAATTCCGAATTGCGGTAGCGGTTCTTGTAATGTATGCACCGCTCGGTCTGTTCGGCTATTTTTGACATAGTCTGAACCACAAGGACCGGATGATCGCCCATGGCCGTCTCCCCCGAGAGCATAAGAGCGCTGGTACCGTCGTACACGGCGTTTGCAACGTCGGATATTTCGGCCCTCGTCGGACGGATGTTGTGTATCATGGTTTCCAGCATCTCGGTCGCCGTTATAACCCGTTTTCCGAGCAGGCGGCACTTGGTTATAAGATCCTTTTGTATCGAGGGCAATTCCTCAAAGGGAATCTCCACGCCCATGTCGCCGCGGCCTATCATTATTCCGCTGCACGCCTTGCATATTTCCTCTATATTATCAACGCCGGCGCGATTCTCAATCTTTGCAATAAGCTCGGGTTCGGTTTGCGAAAAGGTATGTATAAAATCATGTATGCTGTCAAGATCGCTCCGCTGAGAGACAAAGGAGCAGGCAATAAAATCAACCCCCTGTTCTATTCCGAAGCGGATGTCGCTTTTATCCTGTTCGCTTAAATATACCTGCTTTAAAACCTTTCCGGGGAAGCTCATGCTCTTGCGGTCGGAAAGCACTCCGCCCGACTCTACCCGGCATTTTACCTCGCCGTTTGATGATGATTCCACCCTAAACCTCATAAGTCCGTTATTGAGCAGTATTTCATCTCCGGGATTCATCTCGTCGGCTATTCCCTTATAGCTGACCGATACACGGGTGCGGTCGCCCTCGCATTCCTCGGCCGTAAAGGTAAATTCGTCGCCCTCGTTCAAGGTAATCTGCCCGTCCTTAAAGGTCTTTATCCTGTATTCGGGGCCCTTTGTATCGAGCATAAGGGCTATGGGAAGCCCCAGCCGCTCGCGGACATTTTTAACCGCGTCCATCAGCTTTTTCTGGGATTCATGCGAGCCGTGTGAAAAATTAAACCTCGCAACGTTCATTCCGGCAAGACACAGCTGTTCCAAAACCTTTTCATCCGAGCAGGCCGGTCCTATGGTACATACAATTTTTGTCTTTCTCATAACAATTAACACCTTCCGTTGTTCGGTTTATATTTTAACATTTCGCAATGATAATTACAAGATGCCGAGGGCACCATATTAAAAATTTTACGTTGTTTTTATGTACGATATGTACGAAACGATCAGAACAAGACGTCCTGCCGCCTATCGAAAAGTCTTTGTCCGGGCGGCCGGAAAAAATCCGGACATGACATTGCGGATAAAATTCGAATACCGTTATCGTTCCGCTCCGTCCGGTTTTTATCGCTAAAGCTTTTATGGGATATCTCAAGCGGCATATCCGGCGGTTTTCGGAATAACAAATCAAATCCCAAAAGAAAAAAGGAAATGCACAACGGCACAAATTACGCGCTGTCGTGCATTTTTATTGTTTTTAAGAATTGTGACGAACCGTTCGCTTAAAGCAAACGGCAGACAAAAAATTCTTTTTCTTTTTTCGCCGGGACAGTGCAAAAATTACAGCGAGCTTTCAAGAATTTCGGCTATATCCTGCTCGCAAAGGGGCATCCAGGCGCTTTCAAGCCCCTCGTTCTCGGCTATATGGCGCGCCATTTCGCCTATTCTCGATTCGTCTATTCCGACCTCCTTAAGGTGCATCGGTATGCCCATCGATTCAAAAAGCTTATAGGTCTCGTCGATGGTCTTTTCGGCTATCCGCTCACGCGGCAGGGACGGATCGATTCCGAAAATATGGGTGCCGAAGCTGACAAAGCGCTCAATGCTCTTGTCGTTTAAAATATGCTTCATCCAGCGCGGCGTTATTATGGCAAGACCCTCGCCGTGGGTTATATCATAATAAGCGCTGAGCGCGTGCTCGATCGCATGGCAGGGCCATCCGGAAGGACTGTTGCCGACAGAAAGTATTCCGTTGCAGGCAAGCGAGCAGCAAACCATCATTTCTCCGCGCGCGTTATAGTCGTCGGGCCTTTCGAGCGCCGCCTTCGCGCTGCTTATAATGCTCTTTATTACCGATTCGCACATTCCGTCGGTAAGGGCGGTATGCTCGCCGCAAAAATACTGCTCTATAACGTGATTTATGGCGTCGGCAGCGCCGGCGGCCGTCTGTTTGGCCGATACCGAAAAGGTATATTGCGGATCGAGTATCGAGGCTGCCGGATAAAGATGCTCGTCAAGATATCCGACCTTGTCGTTGGTCTCGGTGCGCGATATAACGCAGCCGCTGTCGTACTCCGAGCCGGTCGCCGCGAGGGTAAGCACGTCCACAAGCGGCAAAGCCTTTTCCGCCTTTACCTTGTAGGTTATAAGGTCCCAAGGCTCCCCGTCGTAAAGGGCGCCGGCGCATATTGCCTTTGAGCAGTCGAGCACGCTTCCTCCGCCGACGGCCAAAACCGCGTCAATATTATGCTCCTTACAAATACGAACGCCGCCGAGCACGCTGGTGGTGTATTTGGGGTTGGGTTCAATGCCGCCGAGCTCGTAAACCTCAAAGCCGTTTGCGTCAAGCAGGCCTTTTACCTTGTCGTAAAGGCCTATTTTTTTAATGCTTCCGCCGCCGTAGGTAAGAAGTATTCTTTTGCCGTGCTTTTCAAGCTCTCCCGGCAGCGCCTGTATACTTCCCTTTCCGAATATAAGCTTGGTCGGGGTACAATAATTAAAATTCCGCATGGATTTTTCCGCCTTTCATTTTAAAATTAAAACAGACTGTCCATAAAACTATTGCCGATTGGACGTAAAATCATAATAAATTTTATAAAACAAAGATCGAAATTTTGCCCTCGGGCTCCGGCAATAAAAATCCGGAGCTTATTGTTTTTCAAACGTCGCCATACCGCACCGTTTTATTTTACTTCACTTTACTTTATTTCTTTGCCGTCGCAAAAGGCCTTGCCGACAATATCCCCGAGGACTACATAGGTATTGTTAAACGGGTCGAAGGTTATGGGCTTTACCTTTGCAACGTCAACATTGCCGTTTTTATCGAGCACCGAGGAATCTACGCTGACGTTGACTATTTTGCCTACTAAACGGCAGGTTTCCTCATCGTAGCTTTTAAGGGTGCATTCCACCGCTACCGAAAGCTCCTTTATAAGAGGCGCATCCACAAACTCCGATTTTTCGGCATGGAATCCGGCCTTTTCGAACTTATCCGAAACCGAATTTGCCGAGACGATCCCCACGTAATCGCACTCCTTTACATGAGCGGCATCGGCCATGCTCACGGTAAAGGCGCCCCTTTCGATAATGTTTTTGGTGGTCTTATGCCCGGCGCTTATGCACATGGAGATCTCGTCGTTCTCGCTTATTGAGCCCCAAGCGGCGTTCATGGCGTCCGGCGAGCCGTTTTTATCGTAGGTGGCAATAATGAAAACCGGCTGCGGATAGGTATACGGCTTTGCTCCGAAATTTTTTCTCATTAAAACTCCTCCTCATTTTTAAAAAACAAAATATAATGAATCATGACAAGGACCGATAACAACCTTTTTTGGCCCGGTTTTTATTATACAACTTAAAGTTTACTTTAAGTCAATAGCTTTTAAAAAAGTTTTCAGTTTGTTAAAAAATATCTTAAAAACGACCTTCGCCCGCAAAAACAAAAAACGATATACCGCCGGCTTTTCGCCCGGGATATCGTTTTTAAGACAAAATTAATTATAAAATGCTCTCGATTATTTTTATTTCCTCTTTTGATATAGGCTCGTCAAGATAGGCCGGATCGACATGCACCCTCGGGCTTTCCGAAAACAAAAATTTATACCACACACACCCCAAAAGATACCGGCCGAAGCCGAGGCTTGCATGAATCTGGTCGCGATAGGTCCCCTCGCGATTAAGCTTATAGGCCTTAAGCATAGCCTCGCCGCTTTTTATGATGCCGTCTGGCTTTATGAGCTTTTCGGCGCTTTCATAGGCTGATTTCACCTTTTCGAACATCTCGTCGGTCGTTTTAAAGCCAAGCTGAGAAAGCCGTTCCATGTGCTCGGGATAAGCCCATGTCTGGTGCAAAAGGATTTTTGCCCCTTCGCACCTGAGCCTTAACCAGTCGGCTATTTCGGGCAAAAACGGGGTGAAATTCGCGATGTCGGTGCTCTCGTGGCTCGCCTGCTGCAGGGTTATAAAGTCCCAGTTATTGCTGCCGAGCACCTCCTTTATGCTCACCATAAGACCGGTGTTTTCGCCGCCGAACTGATAATGGTAGCTTTTTTCGTTATCTATAAGGTTTATGTAATGCCTTTTAAGCGAGCAGCCGCCGATGTACAGATTAACACAGGTAAGCTCCCTGCCGTTTGCCCCGGCTATAAGCTTTAGGTAGCGCTGGGCGTCCTCGGAGAAGCTGTTGCCTATGGACAGAATCTTCATGCTCCTTTGCTCCTTTTATGCATTTTTAGCCCGTCACGGCAGCCGGTTGATGTCGCTTATAAGTGAATCGACCTCGCTGTCGATAGTTGCCCAGCTTGTACAAAAACGAACGACGGTGCCGCGATCGGTCTTTTCGGTAATTTCAAAGCTGTATTTATCGGCAAGCAGGCTCATCTGCTCATCCGACAAAACAGCAAACTGCTGATTGGTAAAGCTGTCGACCCAAAGGGGAATGTTTTTGCGGCAAAAGGCATTTTTTATTCTTAAGGCCTGCTCGTTTGCCCGTTTTGCCCCTTCAAAATACTCGCCGCTTTCGAGCATGACGGCAAATTGCAGCCCGAGCAGCCAGCCCTTTGCAAGGACGGCGCCATGCTGCTTCATAAAGGCCTTAAAACGGGGTTTCAGCGCCTCGTTGGTTATTACAAGAGCCTCGCCGAAAAGAGCGCCGCATTTGGTACCGCCGATGTAAAAAACGTCGGTAAGTTTCGCAAGATCGGCAAGGGTGACGTCGTTTTTTGTAGATTCCAGTCCGTATCCCAGCCGCGCTCCGTCCACAAACAAATACATCCCGTAGCGTCTGCAAACCTCGCTTATGTCGGTAAGCTCGCTTTTCGAATAAAGCGTTCCCTTCTCGCTCGGGAAGGACAGATAAACCATCTTCGGCTCGGTTAAATATTCGGGCTCGCCCTCATCGTAATAGGCAGCCGCACATTTTTCTATCTGCCCGGCCGTGATTTTTCCGTCCTCGTTTAAAAGGGAAAGAATTTTATGTCCCGTAATTTCGATTGACGCCGCCTCGTGGCAGTTTATATGACCGGAATCGGCCGAAATAACGCTTTGCACGCTGTTCAGCGCCGCCGAAATAACGGTCAGGTTGGCCTGGGTCGCGCCGGGGAAAAACATTATTTTAGCATTCGGACAAGAGGTCATCTCTCTTATTATCCCCTCGGCTCTTTTGCACCACTCGTCCTCGCCGTAGCCGGAAAATCCGGTTTCGTTTTCTTTTGCCAAAGCGTCGAGTATACTTTTGTATGCTCCGCGATTGTAGTCGTTATTGAATCGGATCAAAAAAACGCCTCCAGTAAAAAGCATTATGCTTCTCATTTTTCGATCGTATTATAACATCACGGCGCCGACTAAGTCAATTGCTCCGCCGGTTAAAAGCGAATAAAAGAAATAAAATGAAATAAAAAAACAAAAAATCGGGCCGTCTTAAACCTTAGTTCAAGACGGCCCGAGGATTTAAGACCGAGAGATTCAGCCTTAAACCCCTCGCTTAGGATACACCTACCCTAAGACTTAAAACCGCAGCGAACACATCCGGATACTTAAAATTCATTTGCGGCATGCCTACACATACGGTCGGGCCGACTTCGGGTCAAACACCCGGTAAACACCTGAGCGTCCGACCCAAAGCTTTAAAGGCCCTTCGGGGAGAAAAAAGAGCTATTTATCGTTTTCTACGGGGAATTTGTCTATTTTGTCGACCGACCTTTGGAGGATGAGCAAAGCGTCGGTGGCGGTTACTTCGCCCTCGCCGTCAACGTTGGCAATAACGGTCTGCTCCTCATTAAGGGTGATCTTTCCTACGGCTGCCTGAAGGGCAAGCAGAGCGTCGTCGGCGGTTATTTTTTCGTCGCCGTTTAAGTCACCGTAGTTATAAACCTTTGTAAGCAGAGCCAGAGCCTCCTCGGCGGCCTTTAAGCGTTCCTCGTTGGTTACAAGGGCTTTGGCTTCAGCCGTCAAAGCGTCGTATGCCTGCCTTGCGGCCTTTATTGCCGCTTCGTCCCCGGCCTTTACATCATCGGCCGCCGGCAGGGCGTCGATGAGCTTTTCTGCCAATTTTGCAGAAAGGGTCAGTTCAGCGGCCTTTAAGCGTTCCTCGTTGGTTACAAGGGCTTTGGCTTCAGCCGTCAAAGCATCGTATGCCTGCCTTGCGGCCTTTATTGCCGCTTCGTCCTCGGCCTTTACGTCACCGGCCGCCGGCAGGGCGTCGATGAGCTTTATGACCTCCTTGGAATAAAGGGTATTTTCCTTTTCCACAAGCTCGCCGTAACGGGTGACAAGGCTCTTGGCGTTATCGCTGAGCGAATCGTAAGCCTGTCTTGCTGCTGTCAGCTTATCCTTTTTCTGTGCGGTGTAGATAAGTCCGTCGACCTCGTAAGCCTGCATTTCGGCGACGTTTTTTTCCTTTAACAAAAGGGCAAGACCGTAGGCTGCCGAATCGGAGGTAAAGCCGTCGCCTCCGTCCAAAATCTGAAGGGTCAGTTCACTGCCGCCCGAAACATCGGCAAACAAAAGCTCGTACTCGCCAAGGCCCATTATACGGCTCTTTGCGACCTGCTTGCCGTCTACAAGCACGGCAAACTGGATTTTACCGGTGCCGCCGGCCGAATCCTTGCCGACGTAGGCCGAGAAGAAGGGATGGGTAGTCGAATACTGGGAAATGTCGTACTTCATGTAGGCCACTCCGTCGGTATCCGGATGGGATCTGAGGCCCTTCTTGAATACCAGGTTGCCTATTGTAATGTCGGTGCCGGCCTCGTTGCAGTTAACACTCGGGCGGTAGGGAGATGCGGGATTCGACGAGCTTGAAACAAACATCTTCCACTCGCCCATTTCAAGATCGCTTACGACTACGGCGCCGTCGGGGATCTTGTTTACCTGTCTCCAGCGGTCTATAGCTATGCCGTCGGGCACTTCGACCTTCTTTGTGTTTATGAATATTACCGAGCAGGAACGGGCACTCTCGTATTTGACCTTAAGTCCGGTTTCCATAAGCTGCCTTCCGGTGGCGGTGGTGGAATTAAGTCCGTCGACATCGGTAAGAACGTAGGTGACGTCCTCATTAAGGCCGTAAAGCTTTATGGTCCTTTCAAGTTCGGTTGCATTTTGCGGGCAGAATACCTGGATAACGCCCTCGTTGTTGGCGCTGTCTATAAACTGCCAGCCCTTCCACTGGTTGTCGTTATTGTTGTAGGGCAAAAGCTCGTAGTAGTCGTTGTAGTAATACTTCTGGACCATTCTGAGCTCGTCGACGAGCGCTTTTAACTGCTCCCAGTCCTGATCGTCCTTTCTGTAATCCCAGTTAAGGGTGATCGACGGAGCATAGGTCGAGCGGATTCTGTAAGCGTCGAAGTTTGCGTCCATAGACTGGTTCATCGGCTGACCGCTGAAGGGAATCCAGTTGGAAAGGGCCTGGGTGGCCGCCTGGGTCGCGTCGGAATAATCGACGCTGTAATCGGTTCTGTGAAGCGGTACGGCGCGGCGAAGGGTCTCAAGATCCAATCTGCCGCCGCCCGACGCACAGGTATCGATAACCATGTCGGGGAAGGCCTCAATAAGGGTATCGAAGTAATCATAATATCCCTGGACGTACTTGTTTTCGACTATTCCGGTTCTGCCTGCGTCGTCGTACGACTGCCAGATACCGGCCGGCAGCCAGTTGAAGTCCTGACGGTAAATATCAATGCCGCCGGTTTTCATTATATCGATGACTATGTCGGATATCCACTTACGGCACTCGGGATTGGTCATATCGAGCATTCCGTGAGCGTTTATGCCGAACTTGGTATCGTAAAGGAGCCATTCGTCCTTGAATTCGGGGAAAACGGTACGGATCTGCTCGGCGGTAAGGCCGTTTCTTTCGGGCTCAAACCAAAGTATCGAGCCGCGCAAGCCGTGGGCGTCGGCATAGTCGTTTATAAGCTTAAAGGCCGACGGGAAGCGGTTTGTATCAACCTTCCATATACCGGTATCCTGCCATGCACTTACGGTGCTTTCGTTAACGCCGTAATACCAGCCGGCGTCCATCCACCAGTAATCGAGCTGAATGCCGTGATTAAGGTAGGATTCAATGGCGTCTATCTGGCTTTGCTCGGTGGCAGTGACCATGCAGTTGTATATCCACGACGACGAAGCGGTTACCATAGGCTTTATAAGCTCATCCATGGGCTTGCGCATATTGCAGTCCATGAACCATTTACGCCAGATGTTGGAAATACCGGTCTGACTGGTTTCCTTATCGTACTCGACAAAGGCCACAAGGGGGGTACGGATAGTCTCGCCGGGGGCAAGGTAGGTGTTAAGATCAAGCTGGGCGGCCGTAAAGCGAACCGCCTGCTTGCCGTTTGCCTCGCAGGGCTCGAAATTGTTGTAATATCTTCCGCCCCAGCTCGCCGAAATAAAGGTTCCGCCGTTGTCGGAGGTGGAAAGATTATAGTAGGGGAATACCTGGAAGGTGGATTTGCCCTGATTTGCCTCGTAATAAAGCTGCTTATCCACCTGCTCGGTGTATTCGTTGTAGTAATTGTAATTGCTGCCGCCGTTTGAGTCGCTGGTAAGACCCGAAAGCACGGGATCATTGCCGTAGAAATAAACCTCGGCGCCGCGAAGCTCGGAGAACACACCGGTATTATTTTCGGTGTTGTTGGTGAAGTAAAGGACCCACTCGTATGCGTCGTAATCGGGATAAAGCACGGCATTAAGGGTGATATCGACGCCGCTTGCCTTATGCTTTACGGTAACGATGGTCTGCTTGGCTTTGTCGGTATCCTTGGTCTGCCTAGATACCTCGGTAAAATCATCTCCGCCGAGACCGAAGTATTTTACATCGTCATACATGAAGGAAACGGGCAGTGTGGACAGATCGTTCATCCACGCGGCGAATTTTTCGCTTGCCGTTCCGGTAGGTTCGGTACCGGGTTTATATTCCTCGCCGGCTTTTTTCAAAGTAAATCTCGCCCCTTCCATAACAAGGGTCGATTCGCCCTCGCCGGACTTTATTGTAAGAGCCGCTGAGCCCGAAAGCTGAATTCCGAAGGCCTTTGCTTTTCCGGCCTCAAGGGTTATTGACTTCACCGTTTTTCCGGCTATCTCAAAGGTAAGCTCGCGGGCAGCGTCTCCGGTATTCTTAACTGAGGTATAAAAATACGGATACATGCTGTCAAAGCTGTAAACGGCGCTTTGCTCTCCGCCGGAAATTGTAATGGTGTTTGCTTCTTTGCTTGCCGTAATACCCGACGAAATCGAGTCCGGAGTCATATATGCCAGATGCTGCTCCAGATGATCGTCGCCCGGGTTTACCTTGCGGTTGTCAAGCATGGCGTTTCCGAAGGCCGACGAATCGTGAATAACGCCGTCGCCGCCGTTGTCGACAACAAGCTTGAGTATCGAAACTCCGGTAACATCGCAGGCGAGGTAGCAGTCAACTCCGACGTCCATAAGGGGGCTCGCCGCAAGAAGCACGCCGTCGCCGTAAATTAAGAACTGAACCTTGCCGTAGCCCGGTGTTGCCGCACTGTCCTTTCCGACGGTGGCCGAGAAGGTCGTGTAATCATATTCGCTTATATCGTACACTATTTCGGCAGGATAAGCGTCGGCCGGATGGGTGCGAAGACCCTTACTGTACTGAATGCCGTTTATGGTGAGCACACCGCCGGCTTCGTTGCAGTTTCTGCTGGGCTTATAGGGAGGATTGGCATCCTCCGAGGTACCGCCGAACATCTTCCAGCTGAGCCAGTCGATATCGGACAGGTAAATACCGGTATCGACGGGTGGCTCGGGATCGCCCGAGTCGCCGTTGCCGGTTTTATAGACCCTCGCGTCGCCGAAGGCGCCGGAGTCGCCGCCGATACCGTCGGCCGTTGCAATTATCTTTAATGTAAGGGCGCTTACTCCCTTAACATTCGCCGTAAGCATGTAGCACTGATTGATAGCCAGCTCGGGGCTTCTGGCGAGCTCCTCGCCGTCGCCGTAAACGGCAAACTGAATGTTGCCGTGGCCGCCGGCCGAATCCTTACCGACTACGGCCGCAAATGTATCAACGTCAAGTTCGCTTATGTCGTAATTGAGCTCGGCGTCATAGGTGGCGTCGGGATGGGATCTGAGTCCCTTTTTAAACTCCTGGGAGCAGATTATAAGGGGAGTTCCGTCCTCTTCCGAGTTAAGGCTCGGACGGAAGGCCGGAGAAGCGTCGTTTGAGGTCGCTCCGTACATCTTCCACGAGGTCATGGTAAGGTCGGAAAGATAGGTGTTGTTTGTAACCGTCTCGGGCTTTACCGTTTCGTCATTATAAATCCTGGCATTGCCCCATGCGGCCGAGTCGCCGCCGACGCCGTCGCCGCCGTCAAGAACCCTTAAAATAAGGGTGGAAACACCGGTTATGTCGGCGGTTATCTCACTGCTTTCTCCTCCGAACATGGCCGGGCTTACAGCCAGTACCTTTTCGTCACCGATAACGACAAACTGCACCTTTGTGTTGGTGGCACCAGCGGCGTCCTTACCGACTACAGCCGCAAAGGTGTTGCAGTTTTTGCCGCTTACGTCGTACACCATATCGGCCGGATAGCTGCCGTCCGGATGGGTACGTACCCCCTTGGCATAGGTCACTCCGGCTATAACAAGAGGGCTTCCGTCCTCGCTTGTATCGTAGCTCGGATGATAGGGGGAGGCCGCATTGTCCGAAGACGACTGGTACATCCGCCAGCTCGTCGGTGTTAAATCCGAGATGTAAATAACACCGTCGCCCTCGGCCGCAAGGCACATCGGGGCAACCGAGCCGATTAATAAAACACATAACAAAATGCTTAAAAATCTTTTTAGTTTTTGCTGCATGGTAACACTCCCTTAAATTTACTGAAAAAACAAAAAGCACGTTGCGCTGTATCGTTTCAGCGCTTCTCGCAAAAACATTATATGCCTTATACACATATGTGTCAAGTCTTTTTTTAAAATCTGTTTATTTATTTATTTGTTTATTTATTTGTTTATTTTTTGGATTTTTGCTTTTCACGCAATGTTTCCCGGAATATATCCGCCGGGCAATGCAAAAACCGTGCGATTTAAACACTGCCGCAAGCACATCAGCAACAGTTCACTCAAAAAGCTTTTTATAAACGGAAAAGCCGAAGGGATCGTTCTGATCCCTTCGGCCTAAACGTCTACTGTTTCCGACACCGGAAAACTAAAGCTGTTTTTACTTGAACTTACGCTTTCTGGCAGCTTCGGATTTCTTCTTGCGCTTTACAGAGGGCTTTTCGTAATGCTCTCTTTTGCGAACCTCCTGAATGACACCGTCACGGGAGGTAGCACGCTTGAAACGGCGAAGCACGTTTTCCAAAGATTCATTCTCTTTGCGTATTACCTGACTCATTTATATTCCCTCCCTTTGCCCTTTGGGCCGGGTTTGTTATTGCGCAGCTATGCGAATAATATTATACAGTAGCTGCGGAACATTTGTCAATAGCAAACTTTATATTTATGGTTATTTATGTTTTTCAGCGCCTTGAAACCGCACGGCAGCGCAAAAATCAGACGCCGGGCATCCGCCGCACAAAGAGCGCCGGTTATTATTTTACAACTATATTTACAAGCTTGCCCTTGACATATATCTCCTTGACGACCGTCTTGCCGTCAATCGCGGAGCGCACCTTTTCGTCGGCATTGGCGGCCGCTATGGCACCGTCGGAATCGACATCGGAGGCGACGTTTATTCTCGAACGAAGCTTGCCGTTTACCTGAACCGCTATTTCTATCTCGTCGTCAACACAAAGCGCCGGGTCGAAATCCGGCCATTCGGATGAGCTTAAATGCCCCTCAAATCCTAAAACCTGCCACATTTCCTCGGTCATGTGGGGCGCAAAGGGATAAAGCAAGGTAATAAAGGTTTTAAGCTCGCCCTTTGTTATGCTGCCGCGGGAGGTTATGTCGTTAAGAAGGGACATGAGGGCCGCTATGGCCGTGTTGAATTTCATGGTCTCGATATCCTCCGAGACCTTCTTTACGGCCTTGTGCATCGACGAACGCATAGCCGACGAATAATCCTGTTCATCGGTTACCATGTCAAGCAGCGACCAGACCCTGTCGGCAAAGCGCTTGCAGCCCCTTACCGAGTCGTCCGACCAGGGAGCCGCCTGACCGTAATCGCCCATAAACAGAACGTAAAGACGAAGCACATCGGCACCGTATTTTTCTATAACATCGCCCGGATCGACTACATTTCCGCGGGATTTTGACATTTTTTCGCCGTCGGATCCGAGAATCATGCCCTGAGCCGTGCGCTTTGCATAGGGCTCGTCGGTGGGGACAAGTCCCATGTCGTAAAGAAAGCGATGCCAGAAGCGCGAATAGATCATATGACGGGTCACATGCTCCATACCGCCGTTGTACCAGTCGACCGGGAGCCAGTATTTAAGCTTATCGGCATCGGCAAAGGCCTTGTGATTTTTAGGATCGATATATCTTAAATAATACCACGAGGAGCCGGCCCACTGGGGCATTGTATCGGTCTCCCTATGAGCGTCGGCTCCGCATTTCGGGCACTTGCAATGCACAAAGGAGTCGACCTTTGCAAGGGGACTCTCCCCGTCGGTTCCGGGCTCGAATTTTTCCATCTCGGGAAGCCTTAAGGGCAGCTCATCATACGGCACGGGCACCATTCCGCACTTATCGCAATAAATTATGGGAATAGGCTCACCCCAATAACGCTGGCGATTAAAGGCCCAGTCCTTCATTTTGTACTGTACGCCCTTTTCGCCCACGCCGAGGCTTTCGAGCTCGCTTGTTGCCCGTTCGATGGAATCCTTTTTATTTGTAAACCCGTTTAAAAATCCGGAATTTATCATTTCGCCGTCGCCGGTATAAGCAGCCTTTGAGATATCTCCGCCCTTTATGACCTCGATTATTTCGATTCCGAATTTCTTTGCAAAGTCATAGTCGCGCTCGTCATGAGCCGGAACGGCCATTATCGCGCCGGTGCCGTAACCCATCATTACATAGTCCGAGATATAAACCGGAATTTCCCGTCCGCTCAAAGGATTAATGGCCGTAAATCCCTCGATTTTAACGCCGGTTTTATCCTTTACAAGCTGGGTGCGCTCAAATTCGGTCTTTTTGGCGCATTCATTGCGGTAGTCGGTTATATCGCCGAAATTGGATATTTTATCCTTATACTTATCAATAACCGGATGCTCCGGAGCTATAACCATAAAGGTGACGCCGAAAAGGGTGTCGGGACGGGTCGTATATATGCGGAGCTTTTCGCCGAAGCCTTTAAGCTCAAAGTTGACAAAGGCGCCGGTGGATTTGCCGATCCAGTTGACCTGCTGCTGCTTTATGTTGGGAAGGTAATCTACCTCGCTTAAACCCTCGAGCAGCTTGTCGGCATACTCGGTTATGCGAAGATACCAGACATCCTTGGATTTTTGCACTATCGGAGTGTGGCAGATGTCGCACTTTCCGCCCTGCGAATCCTCGTTTGAGAGTACGACCTTGCAGTGCGGACAATAGTTGACAAGGGTCTTGTCCCTGAAGGCAAGACCCTTTTCGAACATTTTAAGGAATATCCACTGGGTCCATTTATAGTAATCCTCGTCGGTCGTGTCTATAACGCGCGACCAGTCGAAGGAAAAACCGGCGCTTTTAAGCTGAGAGGTAAACCGGGCAATGTTCATGTCGGTGACCTTGCGCGGATGTATTCCGGTTTTTACGGCATAGTTCTCGGTCGGCAGACCGAAAGCGTCAAAGCCTATCGGGAAAAGCACATTATACCCCTGCAAACGTCGCTTGCGCGAGACGACCTCAAGTCCCGAATAGGCCTTGATGTGGCCGACATGCATTCCCGCTCCCGACGGATACGGGAACTCGACAAGTCCGTAAAATTTAGGCAGGGAAAAGTCGTCACTCGCCTCGAAGGTGTGCTCGTCCTCCCAGATTTTTTGCCATTTGCTTTCAATCGATTTAAAATCGTAACGTTCCAATTTTATCTGTCCCTCCGATTTTTGCGACGGGAGCTATACTTCCCGGCCGCTTGGCAAAACGGAAAACCGTCGGACTTAAAAGATCTTTTTCAAGGCATATATAATACCCTTATTCGCCCTCGGTTTTCCGAATATTTAAATATTTTTATAAGCCCATATGACTTGCAAGCTACATAAAATCCTTTGTATCAAGCTGTTTTCCGTCGGACCACAGCCGCTCAAGCGCGTAAAAATTGCGTGCGTCCTTCATAAAAACGTGCACCATCATGTCGCCGTAATCAAGCAGCACCCACGGCGTGTTTCTTCCCTCGATATGGGAGGGCTCCAGCCCCTTTTCCGAGAGCTTAAACTCCACCTCGTCGGCAAGGGCGTTTACATGGGTGGTCGAGGTACCCGTGGCGATAACAAGAAAATCGCCGAGTATACTTAAATCTCCTATATCTATAACCTGTATGTCGAAAGCCTTTTTCTCATCAAGCGCCTTTACTGCAATTTTTACGTTTTCGGTATTTTTCATACCCTTCCGCCTTTCGATTTAAACTATTCGCTGCTGCCCGACGCGGTATCCTCGCCCAAAATTTCGGCAAAGGTTCCGCCGTTGTTCGCTATATTGGAATGATTGTTTTTAAACAGCTCGGTTATAAGCAGATCGTCCCCCGTTATACCGTCGCCGTAAGGCATAAAATGCTCGTTTATAAGATCGACATATTCGCTCTTATGAACCGAGAAATATGACAGCTCCTGCGACATTCCGCTGGGTCTTGCATATCCCGAATCGCCCGGTACGGCCTCGATCATAATATTATCAAGGCTTAGCTTCTGGGCCGCCTTGGCGTATCCGAGCATAAGACCTATCGACATGTCGGTCTTTATATACTGATAAGACGCTGAGGCGACGTTTGCAAGATCGCCCGAGCTCATGCTTATAAGCTTTTTGGCAAAGGCGGCGTAGAAATTACGCTGAGCCTCAACCCTGCCTATGTCGCCCTTGGCATAGCTCTTGCGGTGGCGGACAAAGGCCTCGGCCTCGGCTCCGCTGAAATGATTCATGCCCTTTTCAAAGGTGTAAAAGGTCTTGTCCTGATCCCACGCCGTTATGGTTTTCGGGACGTAAACATCGATTCCGCCCATTGCATTGACTATAACCCTGAAGGCGTCAATGGATATATTGAGATAATGGTCAATGGGTAATCCGAAATAATCGTTTATTACCGAGATCAGCTTGTTGATTTGGCTTTCGCCCTTTTTGGCCGAGCCGTAAACGGCGTTGACCTTACCGCTGGGGATTTTTGAGCTGATAAAGGTATCGCGCGGAATCTGCAGAATACTTGCGGTGTTGTTACCGTGGTCGAAGCATACCACCATCATTATATCGGTGAGGGTTTTCTCTTCATCGGTTCCCACAACAAGGAAGTATGAAACATCCGGATGATCGCTTCCGCTTATGAGTATGGGATCGGCCTCGGAGCCGTCGGCCGGCTCGTCCCCCTGGGTGTTGTCCACAAAGAACCGCGCGTTAAGGGCATAGCCGATAACGCCCGTGGTAAGCGACAAAACAAGAATGACCGATAAAATTACATTCACCACTATACGGGTCGTGTTATGCTTTTTCTTCTTTTTGACCGGGCCGCGCGAATGTGCCGGCGCCGACTTACCCCTTGAACTTCCCGAATTTTTGCTGTTGCTCCAGATATCCTCTGAGGTGTCGTATTTACCCATTTTTTTAACTCCCGTCAATTTTTGTCCGCCGGCGTTTTTAAAAATTGCATCGCCGGTTCCTGATCCTTCAAAATTTTAAACTAAAAATGTATCATCTTGTGTTACATCCTAAAAAACAGGCTTTCCGGCTGTATCTGTATAAGAAAAATCCGGATCCCCCGGGCGGCTCGCCGCCGTATTGTACAACAACCGTGCGATATAACACTATGCGGTACAGCGCCCTTTCCGATTGGTTTTTAAACCGTTTTATATTTCTGTTTGTTCCGGCTTAAATTCTCCCGTCGGGATTATTCCCGTGCATACCGCACCTCACCAACCGAGCGTTCCGGCGGCTATATAGCTATTGTAAGCCGCAAAGGTATCGGTATGCACCGACAGCCGCCTTGCCACAAGATCGCCCACCGTATAGGCAAGCGAATATTTGACCGCCTGCAAAAGATCCTCCCGGGCCAGTATCCTCATGACCTCAACGTCGGGATAATCACGGTCGCTTGATATAAAATCGGCAATGTAAAGCACCGTTTCAAGCCGACTCATGCCCGGCTTGGCCGTCGTATGGCAGCTTATGGCCTCAATGATCTCTGGGTCGTTTATCCCCAAAACATCGTGAACATAGGCCGCTCCAGACTTGCTGTGATAGATTTTTTCTATCCCCTGAGTAGACTCAACCTTTATTATATCCGACTTTTCTATAATTTGCAACTGTATTTCGCTCTTTAATTGCTTTGTAACGTCATGCAAAAGGCCGCAAAGATAGGCTTTATCGACATCGGCGCCGTATTTTTTTGCAAGCTCTCTCGCCGATGACGCCACGCAAAGCGAATGATGATACCTCTTTTCGTCGAGGTTTCTCTTCAGTACTTCAAGATAATCCTTTTCGTTCATATGCTCTTACCCCCTGTAAAGTCGGTTTTTCTCGATATAATCGGCCACTCCGTCTGGCAGCAGCCCATGTACATCCTCGCCGGAGGAAATTTTTCTTCTTATTTCGCTCGACGAAATATCAACCGGCGGCATTTCACACAACATTATCCGCGCTCCCTTTTTCTCAAGCCTTTTCGCAAGGGCGCATACCTCATTTTTGTCGTCCCCCGGCCGCATAGCCGTACAAATCACGGCAAGACGTAATATTTCGCGGTATTTATGCCATTTTTCAATAGATAAAAATGCGTCCGATCCGCATACCAGATACAGCTCGCTGAGCGGTCTTGTCGCCTTAAGGGCCAAAAGGGTGTTTACGGTGTAGCTCGGCCGGCGCATATAAAGCTCAAGGTCGCACACCGATACATCCGGATCATCCCGAAAGGCGATTTCGCACATTTTAAGACGGTGCGCTCCGTCGGCAGGATCGGCCCCGGTTTTAAAGGGGGAAACTCCGGCCGGAATTACAAGGGCATGATCGCATCCGATCTGCTTTGTCACCTCGTTTATAAGGGACATATGACCATTGTGAATAGGGTCAAACGATCCACCGAAAACCGCCGTTTTGTTCATTGTTATTTCCATTAACAAATCTCCCCTTTATATCATTTATATTTAATAATCTCTGTATTTTTAATAGCTTTCTCGCCTATTGACATGAGATGATATGGCCTTGACGGACAAAACTTGCCCATACTTAGTAATGTCTCTTAAAATACGGCGGTGTTCCGGGCGGCTTTTTCTGATTCGGACGCATTTTCGGCTCCGGCAAAACTGCATTGCAACCACGGCGACGAATTTTTTGAGCGGTTTTCGCCCTCTGTAAAGCTTTGTCCGGTTTATCGGGATAATCGGGCACCGACAACAGCAAATTTATGTATATAACAATTAGTATAATGGTTGCAAGGTTTAAATAATTCCGTGTATGCATACGGTTGAAAACTCGGAAAAACAGGCCTTAAAGCAGGTAAAACAGGGGAAAACGGCCCGGAGTTTTAACATTTTCCACAGAGTTTTCAACAGTTTTATGTAAACGGATGCAAATACAAAACGTATAAAGCGCCGTTTTATCGGCCTTTTTCGGAATACCAATTATTAGAAAAATGTATAAACATTTTTTTACAGCACTAAAATATAATTACAATTGCCCTTCGCCGGGATCCGCCCCGCGATTGAGGATGTATAAAAACAGATCGATTAATCGGTTGGGTTGGTTGTATCGGTTGTGGTGCGTCGGTTGGTTAGGCGAGTGCGCTTACGGTTGGGTTGGTTCGGTGGATTAGGTTAGGTTGTGTGCGTTGGTGATTGGTTAACTTAGGTTTGGTTGGTTGGGTGGGTGGGTGGATTAATTAATTAATTAATTAGTTAGTCAGTTAATTAATTGGTTGGTTGGTCAGTCAATTGATTAATCGGTTGGTTGATTGGCAGTACGGTCGGTTGATTGACCGATTAATCGATCAGCCTGCCGGATAATCATTAAAATCATCCCCGGAAGATCGCCGTGAACCCGTAAAAATTTACGCCGCACGGAGCATTTTGCCCGACAAACGCATTACATATCGACATTTACCCATGCTGACCGCATCATAAAATCCGAAAATAAAATCAGGGAGACATACAGCTTATGATAAAGGGTGTAAATCACAGAATAATAGAGATAAACGAGCCGTCCGGGCGGTATTTTGAGCGCGCCATACTTTTTGTAAGACCGGGACTCGACGAAGTAAGCGAGCCTAAGCTTTTATCCCTCGCCGAAGGCTTTACCGGCAGCATCAGCCGGCCTCCGGTATCGGCTGTCGAAAAGCGGGCCAAAAAACGCCGTTTTAAGGTTAAAATGCGGCTGCACGCCGCTTTATGGTGCGCGCTCGGCATTGCTTTTTGTATGCTTATAAGGTTGATTTTCGGGGTATAGCTTTCAAAAGCAAGACCGCCAACCGGAATCGTCAGGTTTATGCAACTATCCATACGGTCAGACCGACACGATCCGGCAAGTCAAGCAGTCGGCAATCAGAAGCGGCCGGAAGGTCGTGATCAGCTGATACGATTAGAATTACAGCACGATCATCCGGCAAAGTTCATCCCGTAAAATTCGTCCGGCGGGATAAGGTCGGTGCAAATCCGCCCGTAAAAGAAATCGCCGGAATTTAAATCCTTTTGATCGCCGATTACCGAAAACGGGAATTTTCCGCTGTTTTCGGTTTTTGTTTTTTAGATCTTCGTTTGATACTCGTTTTTCCTGTTTTATTCTTCGGCCTGAAGGGCGGATATATACCGGTCGTCCGACCAAAAAGGCAGCGAGCGGTCGTTTTTAACGTCGTCCGGAATTATGAATTTCAGCTGACGGTCGCAAAAGAGCATATCGGCAAACCGTTTTGAAGAGCCGACCCTCTCGGGCAGCAGCACGGCGGCCTTTCCGGCGTTTTTAAGCTCATGAAAATCGGTTCCGCACGTGGTTAAAAGATTATTCTTTTTTACAATATCGTAGGTTTTATCCATATGATTGGCCGCCGACGGATGGCCGTTGTAGACCTCCATTCCGTCGAGATACTCGGCCTCGACCGGATAACATCCCTCGCGGCACGGATGGGCCTGTCCGAAATAACAGCCGTTTTCACGGGCGAGCCTGTGCATTTCCTTAGGGGTCAGATCGTAAAGTTTGGGGTTTGCAAACAAAAAATCCTCGTCAAAGCCGTAAAAAAGATAATCGTTTGCCCCGGTCGAGCGAAAGCGAAGCTCGGCGCCGAGCAGCACGTCAAGGCCGCAGGCGTCCCCCTCTTTTTTGGCGGTTCGGTAATCGGAAAGCCAGGCATTCAGGCTCTCGTCAAAATCCCGGTCCTTATCCTTGCGGTAAATCTCAAACCAGTCGGCCATGTAATGGTTGGTGATAACGACGCCCGAATACCCCTTTTGTTTATAAGCGGCCACCAGCTCGCGAGGTGTCACCTGCGAGCAAAGACTCGCCGGGTTGGTGTGACAATGCATTTCATATTTATACATTTTATATACCTTCCTTAGTCGATAAAGATGATTACGGTTTTTAAAATCCGGTCGGAGCAATAAATCAAACGGGAAGATTTTATGTATGCCAGCCGTCAACCCCGGCGCGCTCAAGCGCTCCGATGGTTTTTTCCCTTATTGCCCCGTAGTCCTTTTCGAGAACCTTTACAAGCTCTTTTGTGCGCTGACGCTCGGTTGCTCCGTCTACCGGGCATTTGCTCTTGACAATGGGCAGTCCCTCATGCTTTGCCGCCCCTGCAACCTCCGACTCGTCGGCATATATCATGGGACGTATTAGGGTTATGTCCCTCCTTGAAAGATAGGTGACCGGCGAAAAACAGCCGATGTTGCCCCCTTTGAGAAGATTCATATAAAAGGTCTCGACCGCGTCGTCAAGATGATGGCCGAGAGCAATTTTGTTGCAGCCGGCCTTTTTGGCCTCGTCGTGCAGAATTCCCCGTCTCATCCTCGCGCAAAGCGAGCAGGGATTTTCCTCTTTTCTGACCTCGAAAATAAGCTCCCAAAGCTGGGTCCGGCGGATAACATATTCGACCCCGATATCCTCACAAAGCTTTTCGATAGCCGAATAATCGGCCGGTACTCCGCCGAAGCAAGGGTCAAGGGTAATGGCGGCAACATCAAACTCGGCGGGATAAAACCGCCGCATCTGTGACAGCGCATAAAGCAGCGCCACCGAGTCCTTTCCGCCCGACACCCCAACGGCAATTTTATCGCCGGGTGAGATCATATCGTATTTTTGCATAGCCGCTCTCATACGGCTCATCAGCATCTGCATTTTAAAGCACTCCGCAAAGAAATAAACATTTTAATATAATATATGACAAGAACGATAACGCCCCGTCGATTAACAAAACCGGAATTCTAACGACCGTACCATTTATCCCTATATATTGACGGCCGACAAGGCTATATCGGCACAACGCATACCCCTTATATCCGTGACAAAAAATATAATATCACACCATTTATTCCACTGCAACCGATTTAAGGCAATAACCGCAAGATTATGCTTAAAAATGTCCGCCTTTTTTCCAAAATTCCGCAATCCGCCGTTTTAAAAAACAAAACGGCGGGAGCATATCAAAAAAGAGCAAAAGCCTGCAAAAATAATGCTCTTTTTATTAATTGAATAATTCCTTTTATTATTGTATAATCGGGCCGAAGCGGATATTTAAGACTCTCCGGTAAACTACGGCCTTTCCCCCCCGGAGTTTGCCGCCCGATTATAAAACCGCATTCTTATAACCGGAAAAATAAGCGTATTTAATCCCGGCCCTCCGAAACGACATGCCGGTAAAAACCTGAAAACAACAATTCATTGCAGAAACGGAGTTTATAAAATGAATGATTTCAACACGCTCGGAGTTATGATCGACTGCTCGCGAAACGCCGTAATGAAGGCAGACGAGGTAAAAAAATTCGCCCTTAATCTTTCAAAGATGGGCTACAACGCCCTTTTGCTTTATACCGAGGACACCTACGAAATAAAGGATGAGCCCTTTTTCGGGCATTTGCGCGGACGTTACACCCACGAGGAGCTTGCCGATATAGATTCCTACTGCAAATCCCTCGGTATTGAGGTCATCCCCTGTATTCAGACCCTCGCCCACCTTAACTGCATGTTCAAGTGGGAGTCGGTGTATGACGGAATACGCGATATTGACGACGTTTTGCTCATCGACGAGGAGAACACCTACAAACTCATTGAAAAAATGTTTGCGCAAATAAGCCGCACATTTTCATCCAAAAGAATACATATAGGAATGGACGAGGCCTTCAGCGTCGGTCTCGGAAAGCATCTTGCGCTCCACGGCTATGAGGAGCGCTACAATCTGATCGTCCGCCATCTTGACAGGGTCTGCAAAATAGCCGCAAAATACGGCCTCGAAACCATGATATGGAGCGATATGTTTGTAAAGCTGGGACTTTCGGTTGGCGATTATTATGCAATTGACGGCGAAAAAGCCAAAAAGCCGGATGCCGACATTCCGAAAAACGTATCGCTGGTTTACTGGGATTATTATTCGGACGATTACGACCATTACATGCAGCTTATAAAGGTCAATAAAATGTTCGGCCGTAATGTGGTTTTTGCCGGCGGAGTGTGGACCTGGCGCGGCTTTGCTCCCGATAACGCCTTCAGCTTAAAGGTGGCTGCCCCGGCAATAAGAGCCTGCCGCGACAGTCAGGTTAAGGACGTCATATTCACCATGTGGGGCGACGACGGCGGCGAATGCCCCAAAAATGCGGTTTTGCCCTCGCTGTTTTACATATCGCAGATTGCAAAGGGCAACGAGGATATTGAGGATATCAAAAAGAAATTTCTCGATATGTTCGGCTTCCCCTTCGACAGCATGCTGCTGCTTGACGGACTTGACACGCCGGGCGACATTAAAAACGACAATCCGAGCAAATACATGCTCTACAACGACCCATTCACCGGCCTTAATGACCACCATTGCAGCAGCGAACACAGGGCCTATTACCGCGAGCTTACGAAAAAGCTTAAAAACGCCGAGTGCTCGGACGAATACAGATATCTGTTTGACTCAGGCGAAAAGCTCAGCGCCGTTTTAGAGTACAAATGCGATCTCGGCCTTCGCACGAGAAATCTTTACCAAAACGGCGACAAGGAAGGGCTTAAAAAGCTTATAAACGAGGATTACCCCTTAGTAATTGATCGCCTGAAAGAGTTTTACAACGCCTTTAAAGTCCAGTGGTTTAAAGAAAATAACCCTCACGGCTTTGATGTTCAGGACATTCGCATCGGCGGTCTTTTAATGCGGCTTGAAAGCTGCAAAGACCGGCTCGGTTTATATCTTGAGGGCAAGATCGACTCAATACCCGAGCTTGAAGAAAAGACATTAAACGGCGAGGTCGACAAGCACTGGGCGCGCTGTGTATCGCCGAACGTTATTTCGCATATTGTCTGAAATATACTCCCCCTGATAAAAACGAAGAAATATCGTATACGACCGATCAAAAAACAATAAAAAAACCAACCCCGGCAGTAAAACTGGTGATTTTACCGCCGGGGTTAAATTTTTACTTCCCAAAAAACTGTTCGCCGTTTTTCTCATGCCGATATTATTACCTTTTTATTCGCCGCCAAAAGGAAAAAGCCTTAAAAAGGGAGAGCCGCCGGAACCGATAACGGTGCCGACGGCATGAAGAAAAAGGAGATATTTATGCAGGTGAAAAAGAAACGAATGAAGGCTTAATTTCGTCTCTTCATATATACAGTGCCGTTTTATGCCTTTTTTTGACGCATATTTTTTCAAAAAAATCGATAACATGACAAAATTTTTTCCAATATTCCCACAAGGAAATTTGATTGGCCTTATAACCGACCTTTTACCGTTCGGCCGCCAGGCATAAACTAACTTTTAAAAACCTTTGAAAATAAAAAATAATCGGCAAGGACTGCAAGATCCACACCGATTATTTTTATTCTTACTTTTACTGTTTTTTAATTCCCAACAAATCGTCCACCGGCATTTCGAGCGCCTTTGAGAGCGCTATAAGCTCAAAATCATTAACGTGGCGTATTTGTCCTTCAAGCTTTGAAAGACCGGAGGCGTTCATGTCAACCCCCAATATCTGAAGCTTGGCAAGCAGATCCTTCTGTTTCATAAAAAGCTCTTTGCGTCTTTGCTCTACCCTTTGTCCTACAAGGTTTTTCTCGCCCGTCGGCTGTTTTCTCGTCCTCATTTTTTACATCCTTTCCGCTGAAAATCTGATTTTAAATATTTAGGTGCCTTTAAAATCTGCACCGTCGAATTCTAAATTTTAATATATTTTATCTGTTTTATCGATAATTACCCTTTGCCGGTTTTTCGTCGGTTAAAAAAGTGCTCCGATCTTAAAAAGAATATTCCTTATTTGTAATTATATTTCCGATTTTTTCGCGAAATATTCTTTTTACGAAAAAAGATGGCCTGTTAACGAAAAATTAACAAACCGTAAACAGTTAATTATTAAGTTAAGGTATTTTAAAGGAGAATTATTAACATATCGTTAATAATTTGATTTTTATTCGTCCGCCATTTGAATTCCGGCGAAATTTTTCGGACAAACGGTAAACGCGGATTAGGGGGACTCGGATAAAGATGATCCGCCCCTCACTCCGGGAATCTTTACTGCAACGGACAAATAAAGCTATTAAAAATCGCTTTATTCGCTTGATTTTTTCTTCAGAAAAAGCCCTTGAATCAGGTATTTATATATTTTTTTGATTTTCTCGCAAAAAAACTTCCCTCGGGGCAAAAAATCTGCTTTTTTATATTGCGTTTTTCTCTCGGCGGTGATAAAATGTGTATGTATATGTGTGAAGGAGGGTTTGCTTTTGAAAAAAAAGACTCGGCACAACGGCGCGCTGTTTTTTAAGGCGGCTGTGCTTGCATTTGCGGTGTTTTCCATAGTTTCTCTTGTGCGGCTGCAAAGCGAAAACGCTCAAAAACGTCTTGAGCGCGACGCCCTCTTGCAGCAGATATCCCAATGCGAGCAGAATGTAAACGAACTAAAAGCGCTGCTTGCACAGGGCTCGCACGATGATATTATCGAGCGCGCCGCACGGGAAAAGCTCGGCTATGTTTTTGCCGATGAGCAGATATATACCGATGTCGGTCGGTAAATATATACGTTAGAATGTACCTGATTGGGAGGATATTCATTTTTTATGCAGCTTGAAGTTGGATCCATCGTACAAGGCAAAGTTTCCGGAATTGCAAAATTCGGCGCCTTTGTCGATCTGCCGGACGGCAAGGTCGGCATGGTGCACATCTCCGAGGTGGCGTCGGTCTATGTCAACGACATAAACGAGCACCTTAAGGAAGGACAGGAGGTAAAGGTAAAGGTCCTGTCTATAGGAGATGACGGCAAGATCAGTCTGAGCATTAAAAAGGCTCAGGACAACGCTCCAAAAGCAAAACGCCCTGCCGGAGGTTTTTCTCAGCGCCGCAAGCCGGCGGCCCCCGTTACCGGACCGGGCAACTTTGAGTGGACGGCGAAGAAGAACGAAAGCTCCTCCTTTGAGGATATGATGCAGCGCTACAAGCAGTCAAGCGAGGAAAAAATGTCGGATATCAAGCGCGGATTTGAAGCCAAGCGCGGTACCTCCGGCCGCCGTTCCGGCCGCTGACAGACGATATTGTGATGCTCGCGGTTTATGCCGCAATATCGGCCGGTTATTAAGCTCCTCGGGGGACACCGACTCACGGCCGGCACACTATCGGTTGATAACCGCTATAACGGATAAGTTTACCAGAATAGCTGCAAATATAGCGAGAGCCTGCAATACATAAGATCGACGGCATAATCGCGATATCCGCTGCAAATAATGCAGCCGCAAGGGAGCAATAGCCGCAATGACCGAAACGTCCGCGGCGGTAATAATATGTCCGTGACGGCCGCAATGGCGAGATGTCCGATATAACCGAAACAACCATAACGCCCGACGACTGTAATAACCGCAATTCAAACGATAATCACGATGACCAAAAGGCCGCTGCATCCGCGACGACTGCCGCCTGTGTTTTTGCCTGATACGGTTATTTACAACGACCGTTTCTGTTCGGCGGCGGTTACGGATTACGGCTGTTTCAAGTATCAGTTATTACTGATAATAGCGATTGCCGACAGCGTTACTGCCGGAGGCTGTTGCATTATTTGACGGCTGCCGTTTGTTTTTCAAAACTTCCGGATTCCGGACTTATTGGACTTATTGGCCCGGAGCTTAAATTTGCTGTCCCGTATTTACGGCAAGAAATTCCGGAAGACCTTAAAAGCGCCCCGGCAGCAAATTAAAATTTCACAGTATTTTAAACGGGGGACGGGATCTCGCCGCGGCGACGCTGCCGAACGCGAATCGATTCTCCGTTTTTGTTTAAGCAAAACTGTTTTTTCGCTCCCCGGCAACGGCTTTTCTCCCCTCGGCCGGCCTTTTGCCGCACAGGACAAAGGCGCAAACCGGTTTCGGTAAGTAAAAATCTTTTTATTAAATCCGTAAAGCCTGCTGCATAACGGCATTTTAGAATTTCTTTATCATATAGGGCGAAAAGTGAGCTTTTTATACGCTTTTTCATTTTTCGGATGAAATGCCCGTACATTTTTAAAAAACGGCAAAAAAATTCCCGGAACAAAAGCTCCGGGTACGGACATATAGGTCCGAAAATAAGAAATGAAGAGATCAGAAAAGAATCAAGGAAGTTACTATCTTTAGTATAGCACATAATGTGACTTTTGTAAAGATGTTTTTTACACATTTTTACTTTATTTTGAGAAAAACTTTTAAGAGGTATTTATATGACCGTAATTAACGCCAAAATCTTCACCATGAATTCTTCGGATGAGATTATAGAAAACGGTTTTGTCAGGGTTAAAAACGGCAAAATAACCGAGGTCGGGGATATGTCGGCCTTTGACAGCGCTGCCGATACATCGGATAACCCCCTGCCGGACAATGCCCGTGACAAAAAAACGGCATTTGTACATAGTGCGACCGAAAACGAGGAAGAAATAATCGACGCGAAGGGCGCCTCTCTTTATCCAGGATTTATCGACGCGCACAGCCATTTGGGCATGTGGGAGGATTCAATAGACTTTGAAGGGGCCGACGGCAACGAGGAAAGCGATCCGTGCACCCCTCAGATGAGGGCGATCGACGGCGTGAATCCTTACGATAGGGCCTTCGATGAAGCGCTCGCCGCCGGTATAACCTCGGTCATGACCGGACCGGGAAGTGCAAACCCCGTATCGGGACAGATAATTGCCACCAAAACGACCGGCGAGTGTATAGACGATATGGTTATAAAAGCACCGGCCGCCATTAAATTTGCACTCGGCGAAAACCCGAAAAAGACCTACTCGCAAAAGGACCGCACCCCATGCACACGCATGGCAACGGCGGCCATAATAAGGGAGCAGCTTTTTACGGCCAAGCGATATTTGCAGGACAAACAAAAGGCCGAAAGCGAGGACGGCGAATATCCCGATTTTGACATGAAATGCGAAGCGCTTATCCCCCTTATAAAAGGAGAAATCCCGGCGCATTTTCACGCTCATCGGCTGGATGATATTTTCACCGCCATAAGAATTGCCAAGGAATTCTCGCTAAAGCTTGTAATAGTACATGCGACAGCCGGATACCTTGCCGCCGACCGCATAAAGGGCGAATGCGAAGGGGTAATATGCGGCCCGATAATATGCGATCGCTGCAAGCCGGAGCTCTCGGACTTAAACGTCGGCGCTGCCGGAATATACGAAAAGTCGGGCGTTTTGCTCGGCATATGCACCGATCATCCCGAGGTACCGCAAAAATACCTTCCGCTGAGCGCCGCACTGTGCGTGAAATCGGGACTGTCCGAATATTCCGCCCTTAAAGCGATAACTTCGAACGCTGCACTGCTTTGCGGAATCTTCGACACCGTGGGCAGCATAGAACCCGGCAAGGACGCCGACATGTGCATTTTTGACGGATCTCCCCTCGCTCTTGCCAATTCGCCGAAGGCCGTTTTTGTAAACGGAAAAGCCGTAATAAAAAACGCATAATTAATTATAAGCAGTATAAACAATATAAGCAAAATAACCGGTAAGGTAAAAACGGGAAAGTATGGACGGCCGCGCAAAGGTTTTTAAGCCTTTTGCACGGCCGATCTTTATTGTTTTGTGCTGTTTTTGATGTTTATCAGATTAATTCCCGGACTTCATATATTTCAGGCCGATGGATAAGCCGAGAGATATACTCCTCGAATTTGCTCCGGCGCACCGCTTAGCCCAACTTATATGACCTCAACCTGTGTTATCACGTCGCGCAACCGGTCGCCGCCGACCTTGTATTCGAGAACCTCGTCGGCTGTATCATACCATTTTTCGGTTTCCTGCTTATTCTCTTCACATATTATTATCTTGCCTTTTACATAACACGCGGTGATAAAATAATACACGCCCTTCCACCTAAACTCAATTTCATAACCGTGATTAACACGTTCCTTGAATTCGCTTATGCTGTCAAATTTCCAGCTCCCATAATAGTTAATTTCGCCGCTCATATAAACACTCCTTGTATAGCTTTTGAATTCCGGCGCACCGTCCGGATAATTTATAACTTCTCCCCATTCCGGATGTCCGTCAGGCGTGTCCCAGGTTATAACATGGTCATGCGGGCTCGTATGTGCCCATGGTTTATTATGATCAGTTAAGTGACGTTCCTTGGTTGCCCTGCCGTCATCCCCTATTTTAGTCAGAAAAACCTCACCATTATTCTTTGTGGTTGTTTTTATGGTGCCCGGTTCACCCAAAAGACGCTCATCGTCCTTTTTACTCGGCATCCAACCTCCGCCGCGAGCACTGCCGAAGCCTTTTGCCGGGACATTTCCTATCAGGTACGGGTTTATTATATCACTATTTTCGTAGTCTGCACCGCCTATTTTGTAACAGCTTAAATCTATTTTGCCGAATTTTTGCTCGCGGTCCATATACCTCCAGGAGCTCCGCTCGTAATCCACATATACAATGTTGCCCTGCATTTCTTCAAACGGGGTATTGTAACAAATAATCCGCTCCGGTTGTATACGCCGTAACATCTCGTTGTAACCGGGCATAAACAGATCTTTTTGATCCTTACGCCCGTCATGAGCCGAGGCCATGTATGTTGAAACCGCCACAGTACTCCCCTTTTCGATTCCGTCAAAACAAAAGTCAAAGGTAGACTCATCGCCCCAGTTAACCGTCGGGATCACGCGAATACCTTTAGAGGCAAAATAAGCGCCGCACCACCGATTGCGAAAAACGTTATACAGCTGCACTATCGGCGCCATTTCTACATACATGCTAAAGTCGGGCGACAAAACAGCCCTGTAACGAGAAAGCCTTTTTATTGCCTCATCCGGTTTATTCCATACCTTTTCGAATTTGTAGTCATACAGGAAAAAGTGGACCATCCGGTCTAAATACTTGTTGTCGGCAAGGCTTGTCCTGTCAAATCCGAGGAGCAACAGATCGTCAAAATCCCCGGAATTCGCCTCAAACCTCGGAATGATCGGAATATTGTATTCCCCCTCACCCTTAAACTGGTTGCGAAGCAACGATAAACGGTATTTGTAGTTTTCTTCTGTCATAATTATATAATCCTCCGAATTCAGATTTTACGGAACATCGTCTTTATCGCCGTAATTTCCCGATACAAAAGGCAGACTGACCCCGTGCAGCAGGATTTTTTCGTCGCGCGAAATATCAACGATGATATTCCTTTTTCAAATTACGGCCGAATAACTTAAAAAGTTGCCGTAAAAAGGGCAACTCGGAGGATATTTTTTTAAAAAAGCCGATGAATGAACCTGCAGACGGCAGTTTCCGTGTCATTCATCGGCTTGAGTTTTATTTAATTTAAGGATTATACAGTTATACTACGCTGGCACATGACAACCGTTAATTTTTATAAAACCGTCTACCGACCTTATAGTCATCCGGACGATTGGGCGGTCAGCGGCTATTTAATCAGTTGGCAGATACTTTACCGGCGGCCGTGTCGGCAAACCCGATAATCAAGGACAATCGGCGACTTACCGAACAGCTTACTGATTATGCTAATCGATTAATTTATTGACCGGGAGATCAATATAAGCCTTCGGGCCATTTTATTGTGTTGCCCAGCTTACCAACAACCTTCTGAAGAATAAGCAGCGCATCGTCAGAGGTTACTTTGCTGTCATTGTTCATATCGGCAAGAGCCTTTTCCTCGTCGGTAAGGGTAACCTTTTCCACCGAGCTTTGCAGGGCAAGCAATGCGTCGGCAGCGGTAACATTGAGGTCCTTGTTGATATCGCCGGTCATATACTCGTCAAGTACGGTTACGTCCAGATCAAACGAAAGAAGGAAATTATCCTTGCTCACACCGTAGCCTTTGGGTGTTTGGGCACCGGAGGGTACAAATTTAAAGGTAATGGTATAAACGCCGGGCTTTGAAAATCTTGCATCAGCATACTGTGCGGGAACCCCCCAAGTTTCGCCGGTATTCCACTCTATTACACCCTCGTTCGGGGAAATCTCCCACTTGTATTCTTCCTCGGTCTCATAAAGTCCGTCGCTCTCAGCAGGCAAATTGCCTGCAAAAGCGGAGGTTACATACTCTGCCCCGGCAAGGCTATTGACCGTTTCATAAACCGAATCAAGCGATGTATTGGGGGCAAAATACCAGCCGTTTTCACTCTTTTTGCCTTCATCGGCAACAGGGGCCAAATTCTCAAGCTTAAAATAACGACCCTCATTTGCACGAATCATGGGCCAAAAATGCTCTACTCCAAGATCCTTAAAGGAATCCTTGGTGATAGTTTCGGTATCGAATTTCTGAGAATCTATGCGGAAAAATGTCCCCGCCTTAAAAAATTCGGCGCTCACTTCAAGCCGGACTATTTCAGTGAACCGCTGGCCAAGCTTAACCGGTTTCTTTGCTACAGCTCTGGTGTTAAAACCGATAAATCCCTCCATGCCGAACTGATAATACTCTTCATTAATATCGGCCTTTTTAACAAGCGAATTTGTCTTGACCTTTTCGAGCGCCGCTTTTACATCTTCATCGGTTAAATTATCGGCTTTGCCCAAAACAAGCACCAATGTGTAATTATAGCCGCCGTCCTGAAGGGCCGATTTTTCTACACAAACAACACGGTTTGCCACCACCTCGGGGAAATCCGCCGGTGTAAACGTACGGTCCGTTTCGGAACTGACCGTGACATATAAACTGTTATTCCGAGCAATTTCGGCAATAATCGGATCATTTGTTCCGCCATCATCGGCAAAAACGGGTAAACATAAACCAAGAGCCATTACTAAAATTACAGATAAAAAAACGTTGAGTTTTTTAATCATATGTCATTTCTCCTTATTATTTATGTAGTGCCTTTTCTCGGCTACATTTATATTATATACACCGTCAGGTGAAATAATCAAGTGTTTTTTCCTCATTATGTCAAAATTGTAACCATTTCACTCACGGGTTAAGGTTATGATGGGATATTTATGTAAGAAAATAACAAAAAAATCCAGACCGACCCGGAAAATCCGGGCCGGTCCGTTTGGAAGGATAATAAATTACCGGAATTTTTACTTAGAATTCTACGGGATCAAGGAAGTAGCAATCCCTCGGCACCGTGCTTATGGTTGTCGACTGGTCTATGGTATACTTACCTACCGTATGCTGGTTTATGAGGTTTGCATCGGTTGCGGTTATGCTGCCGTTGTGGTCTACATCCGCCGCAAGCTCGGCAAGTGAGCAGAAGGATACCTTATCGACAGCACGCTGCAATGTAAGAAGACCGTCGGTGGAGTTGACTATTCCGTCGCCGACTTCGCCCTTACCGGTTACGTCTCCGAAAACTACGACGAAGTAAAGGCCGACCGTTTTGCCCTGTGAGTTTTTCTTGAGGATTTTAAGACCGGTTCCGGCCTTGGTGGTTGAGGTAACGGTAACAAGGGTATTGTCCCATTCTCTGACCTCATAGGAATAACCCGTCTGAGCCATGCTGCTCAGAAGCAGCTGCAGGCTGTTATCGGCACGGTCGCTTACTCCGGTTTTAATGTGTACTCCGTAAGCGACAAGACCCGAACAGCTTGTTCCTACCGTGGAATACTTACCGTCTTTATTGAAGGTAAAGCTCACGGTATCGGTACTGCCCTCGGCGGTAGCCGGAATATCGGCCTTTATCAGCCATATTATGCTCTTGTTGTTGTAAAGCGCTCCCATGGTAAAATCGACCTTAAAATGAGCGCCGTTTACGGTGGTATCAATGCCGGTTAATCCCTCGTCCGGTTTGGTAAGGGTGTAGCTGTTGTTGCCTATGGTAAGGACAAGGGTAGTCATAACCGTCGAGGCCTCAGCGCTCATCTGAACGCAGCGGGCGTCCTGATTGTAAGAGCTAAGCGAGGTGGAATAGACCGGCTTGCTTATGTTAATTACATAATCGCCGATATTTGTGCTGTATTCGCTGACCTTTATGTAGTAAGTGGTGTTGGAGACCAGGGTATGCTTGATGATAAAGTTCCTGTTGCCGGAGCCGTGGTCGTCATTGCTTGCAAGAACGGTTCCGTTTGCGTCCTCCAAGCTGCCCTTGGTATCGGTCGAGCCGGTGGTGTAGAAAAGATAGTCGCCGGTGGATGTCGGGGTGAATTTGAAGCAATCGACATCACCGGAGGCCTCTATGCCGCCGGAAACCGAGCCGTTAAGCGAAATTTCTTGCGCTTCTTCGGCAGTATTTGCGTAATCGTCATTTATAGTGTACTCACAGCTCGCCGATACACTGCCGCCGTCGGTCGCATATGCGGTAACCGTCGCCTGGCCTATGCCGTTGCAGGTGACATATCCGTTGCTGTCAACGCTTACAACCGCCGGGTTGCTGCTTTCCCATCTGGGGGAAGGATACGGAACATCGACCGGGTACATTGAAGCGATCAACTGCTCGCTCTGCCCCTTGTAAAGCGACGACATAACACTGTTAAGGGTCATTGCGGAAGCGACGGCACCATAATAATAGATCTCACTTTTGTTACTCAAGGCAGTTTGCTGGCCGAGATTTTTAAGTACGGTTCCGTTTGCGTCACGCCATTTTATCTGCTTTACGGTAGTGTTTTTGGAATTATGGTATTTATCTGTCACCTTAATACCGTTACGTATAAAGGCCTCGCTGTCCTTTTCGCAATCGAAAACAAATATTCTGGTCTGAGGAGTTGCGGATGTTGTTCCGTCAAAGTTGAGATCGCCGCCCAGCTGCTTCAAAAATGTAGGTAGGGTGTATCTGACATATCCGCTTGTCTCGGTTGCATCGGTTTCCCAATTTTCGATATTAATTACGATATCATTGCGCTTGCTTTGTTCAATGGTCACCTCGGCGGTCAGTTCGGGGTTGTAATTGCCTACGGTCATTTTGGCTACCAAATTGTAGTATATGAAGCCTACTCGACCGGAGATGTTGGTGTTGGTCGCACTTGATACGTAGTTGAGTGCGTCATACATAACCCAGATATATCCGTTGTTGTGATTGGAGGCGTTTGTACCCCACGAGTTGGCGATTTTTAATGCGCCGCGCTCGTTATCCTCAATGGTACCGTTTCCGTTAAGGTCAAAGTACACATTATCGTTATAGCCGACTATGGTCATTGCATGACCTATCGGTACACCGGAATCGTTCAGTTTCTCGGTACAGTAAAGTATGCCCTTTTCGCCGTTCGACAGGGTGTTGTAGTACCAGTTGCCTCCGAATGAATCAAAGGTAAGCACATGACCGTTGTTAAGATTGTTTTTAATTGTATTAAGGTCGGTGTCGGTATTGCTTGTGATAACAGGGGCGGTTTTGTTCACCGTACATAATGAATATGTATTATAGCTCGACACACGGGTTTTCAGAGCCTGCCGCAAGGCGGCGCTGGTCTGCTCGTCGGTCGCGCCCTGATACCAGTCGTAGGTCAGCGAATTTTGAGGGAATTCGGAGTATCTTACGGCTCCGATCTGTTTTAAAACATCTATACAAGAAGCTCTGCTGACGCCTTTGTTGTATCCTTCATTAATATAATTCCAGACATACTTCGGCGAGAAGACCTTGCTCGAATCAGACTTTGCGTCCCAATCGTTAAGACGTGCGGCCTCGTACGAAAACTGATAATAAACGGTCGACCAGGCAGCACATGATCCGCCCTGCTGATAACCGATCGACGGGAAGTATTTGCTCGTGCTCAAGTCCACGCTGCTCGGCAACGAGTTTGTGGACATAAGGTCGTTTGAGGGCGCCGTCACGGTCATATCGCCGAGCTGTAAGCTATCGTCGACAACCGCGCCGTAATAGTCGTCCGGCATTGCCTCCATAAGTATTCCCGGAGGAGAGCTCTCGGCCGCGGCGCCCGGAACAAAGGCCGCCGACAACGCCGAAAAGGCCATAACCGCTGCCAGTAATTTTCCTGTTATTTTGAAAAACCTGTCTTTTCGCGTCATTTTTCTTCAATCTCCTTTTGTTTCGTTTCAAATGATTTTTATGATTTGCTTACATTCATACGCAAAATTAAAACCGGAGATATTCCTCATGTTCAAAGCTCCGGTTTCCAATAGAATCGGTCCTGTTTTTTGTCCGACCGAAGCTTAAAAGCACTAAGCGGATTTCAGACCGCTTACCATGGCTAAAAAACCGCCGGCTTATACCGAAAGCTTTTTCTCCGCACAAACGGAAAACCATCGCTTTTTTGAACATATGTTCGAATGAAAGGCTGCCTTTACCCCGTAATAAAACACAAAATATCGGCCTCACCTTTGTTTTTGCCGGACGGATGAACTTCGGATTTTTAATCCGACAATGCAAATCATAAAAAGCCGGAATAAGTATTTGCTGTTTTTCTCCGCTGGCGCACTATTAATAATAACCGGAGAAAAACGGCTTTCTTCCGGTGCTTTTTCCGCAAAGAATGCCGAAAACACCGAAAAATTCGCGGCCCTTTACCGTCGTATGGCTCATCCTGTTACTCCGCGCCACCATGTTTTTTACCTCCTTTTTAAAGTATTTATATGTCATCATCCCGTAAAGAGGATGTGCATACCGTAAAAATACAGCGGGCTTTTCCGTTATTGCAGTACCAATGACAGAAATTATTATGTCCGAAGTTTAGAGGTTATTGCCGCAAAATTTTTTATGTCCTAACCGGTAACAATTCGGCTTTTTAAAAAACTTTCAGCTTATTATGCCGCCGTTGCCATTTGTCCTGAGGGTAACCCGGGTATACATATCTAAAATTTATTTGGTTCTTATTTTTCGCGAAGCACAGCGTATAATAGCGAATATTTTACGCCGCTGTCGCCGGGATATTAAAAGTGCTAAAAAATTAAGGTTATTTTTTCAATTTTTATGTTGTGAATACATCATACACCTATGATGTATTTTTGTCAAGTCTTTTTTCCTGATTGTGTTAATATTTTTGTTGTATTCTTCACTTTCGACCTTTTTCGAGTTTTTCTTTTACAATATGACATGCAAAATCCCCTATAATATTCCGTCAGAATAAATAAATATGATAAATTCTCTTTCACAAGCAACAGGTTTTAACGTTGCGCAGAGAATAAATCCGGCATATTACAAAGACCGATACATTTGTGTTTTTGGGGCGGACAATAAGCGGATATCGTACTTGGCCGGACTCAGATACGAATAAGCCGCACTTTAGTTTTTCCTTTTGCTGTCCTCTCCGCCGGGGCGATTTTATAAAAAATAAAGAAAGACCGAAGGATGGTCTTCCTATCATAAGGTCAACCCTTCTTCGGTCTTGTGTCGATTTTATCACCGGAGCATACTTTTCGCCGATGATTTTCGTTTGGCATCCTTTAAAAGACAAGCCTGTTTTTACGGTTTTGTTTTTGTCCGCCGCGACACTTGGTACTACGCCGGTTGCGGATTTCCGTTTTTTTGTACCGCGATTCTCCGACGCAAAGCGGCATTGCGCTTTGTTTTTAAAAAGCTACTGCTGTGCGCCGAGCTCTATAGCCTTCAGATTCAAGGGGACAAGATTCTGCTTCCTGGCCGGAACCGACTTTGCGATCCCCTTTTCAAGTCCCTCAATGCTTACAAGGTGGGTCTCCTTAAACAGCTTGCCGAGCAATATTATGTTGGCAAGGCCTTTAAGGGAGTGTTCCTCGGCCATTTCGGTCGCCGGAACACTGAATATTTTAATATCGGTGCGGTCGCACTGAACATCGACCAAGGTGCTGTCAACAATCACTATGCCGCCCGGGGTAACCGTGCCGATGAATTTATCAAAGGACGGACGGTTCATGGCAATAAGCACATTCGGAGCGGTGACCAGCGGAGAGGCTATCGGCTCGTCCGACAGACAAACGCTGCAATTGGCGGTGCCTCCGCGCATTTCGGGACCGTAGGAAGGAAGCCACGAGACCTCTTTGCCCTCCATTAATCCGGCATAGGCGCAGACCTTGCCGAGAAACAAAATTCCCTGTCCGCCGAACCCGGCGAAAACCATTTTATATTCAGCCATTGAGCCGCGCCCCCTTTTCGCTGTCCTTATACACCCCGAGAGGATAGTAAGGAATCATATTCTCGCCGAGCCACTTAAGGGCGTCGGTGGGAGAAAGTCCCCAGTTGGTCGGGCAGGTGGAAAGCACCTCGACAATGGAAAAGCCCTTATGATCTATCTGGTTCCGGAAGGCCTTTTTAATGGCCTTTTTGGCCTCACGCACATGGGGAACCGTATCTACCGTAACCCTTTGCGCAAGGGCGACGCCGTCGAGGGTAGACAGCATTTCGCACACCCTTACCGGATATCCGGCATAATTTACGTCGCGGCCGTAGGGGGTGGTCTGGGTTACCTGCCCGGGAAGGGTGGTGGGGGCCATCTGACCGCCGGTCATTCCGTATATTGCGTTATTCACGAAGATTACGGTTATATCCTCGCCGCGGGTAGCGGCATGAACCGTTTCGGCCGTTCCTATTGCGGCAAGGTCGCCGTCGCCCTGATAAGAAAACACAATATCGTCGGGATGGGCACGCTTGACGCCGGTTGCAACGGCCGGCGCGCGGCCGTGAGGAGCCTGTATCATATCGCAATTAAAAAAGTTGTAGGCGAGCACCGAGCAGCCTACCGGCGCAATGCCGACGGTTTTGCCCTCAACGCCGAGCTCGTCTATTACCTCGGCCACCAGCCGGGTGATTATTCCGTGGGTACAGCCCGGGCAATAATTGGTTATCGCATCGGTCAATGCGTGGGGTTTATCAAATACTACCGACATTATTCTGCACCTCCCAAAATCCTGTCGATCTGTGCGGATATTTCCTCGGGCTGCGGAATAACTCCGCCGGTCCGGCCGAAGAAATGCACCGCGCGCGAGCAGTCGATCGCCAGCTTTACGTCATCTATCATCTGACCCTTGTTCATTTCCACAACAAGGAATTTATCGGTTGTCTTCGCGACCTTTTTAAGTACCTTTTCGGGGAAGGGCCAAAGGGTAATCGGCTTTATAAGACCGACCTTTTGTCCCTTTTCTCTCGCCTGCTTTACGGCGGCGAGGGCAACCCTTGCCGACGCACCGAAGGCAACCAAGGTAAGCTCGGCGTCCTCGGTATAATACTCGACGGCGCGCTGTTCGGTCTGCTTTATTTTTTCATACCGCTCAAACCGCTCGTCCACCAACTCCTCAAGCTCGCTGGCCTGAAGATAAAGGGAATTGATTATGTTGTGCGGACGCTTGTTGTCGTGACCGCATGCCGCCCACGGCTTTTCGGGCAGCTTTTTATCCGAATTGTCGGGCAGCTCTACCGGCTCCATCATCTGGCCGAGCATACCGTCGGCTAAAATCATGGCCGGCATACGGTATTCGTCGGCCTTATCAAAAGCAAGACCTATAAGATCGACCATTTCCTGTACGGTCGAAGGAGCAAAAACCAACAGTTGATAATCGCCGTGACCGAGCGCCTTGGTCGCCTGCCAGTAATCCGACTGGGAGGGCTGAATTCCGCCGAGTCCCGGACCGCCGCGCTGTACGTTGATTATTACGCAGGGAACATCGCTGCCGGCAATGTACGACACACCCTCGCTTTTAAGGCTTATTCCGGGCGATGAGGATGAGGTCATTGCCCTTACTCCCGAGCCGGCCGCGCCGAGCACCATGTTTATAGCGGCGATTTCGGACTCGGCCTGCAGATAAACCCCGCCGATTTTCGGCATGGTTTTGGCCATATAGGCCGCAAGCTCGGTCTGGGGGGTTATAGGATAACCGAAGAAATGGTGACATCCGGCGTTTATCGCGGCGGCGGCCATTGCTTCGTTTCCTTTCATAAGTACCTTTTCAGACATTTTATCACCTACTCCTTTTCGACCTTAAGCGCTACATCCGGGCACATAACGGCGCACATCGCACAGGCAATGCACTTTTCCGGCGACACAAACCGGGCCGGGTGATATCCCTTGGAATTAAGCTCCTTTGACATCTCGAGCGCCCCCTTGGGACATACGCTGACGCACAGTCCGCAGCCCTTGCAGCGCTCGGTTTTTACGGTTACCTTATTGGGCATAATGTCAATCCTTTCAGTCATTAATGAATATATAATATTATCGTTTTTACGATTTTTCCGATTTTATTTTATTTTTTTGTTTTCTTTCGTCGGTCGATTCGGTTGCGCCCGGCCGACCGCTCATATTTTCAGTTTTTCGGCAGGCAGCATGATTATCTTACAGTTCTTCGGTCCCGGCCTTTTCCCAATCGGGAAGGACCAGCCGCTCTGCGCAAAAAATATCGCTTCGGCCGGATATTCCGGCGGCTTTCGAAATTTTTTCGGTAACAACGGTGTATTTTACCGGCAATCCGCAAAGAGCCGACACCTTATCGGCATATTCGAATGATTTTATAACGTCCTCCGGCTCGGTTTCATTGCAAAGATGGGAATTGTTAACAATTGCCGTGGCCGAAAGATGTGATGCCGCTTCGATCTCGCGTAAAATTTCGAGGGCTCCGTCCGGGGTCGCCACCTGCTCGCGATAGCGATTTATAACGTAATACATTTCGTATCCTGCCTGCTTTATCCGCTCGGAATACTGGGCGAGTGCAACCGCCCCGGCGTCGTCTCCGCCGATATCAAAGACGGCATAATCGTATTCCCTGTCGGTTCCCACCGTATCGAAAACCGAAGCCACCCTCGGCGAAATGCAGGGCGCATCCACCGTTGTAGACGAAAAAACCGGAGCAATAAGCTCCACCGAATGCTTTTTGAGAATATCCTCATAGTCACCCGAGCGAAAATAAGGATTTACTATATCCATATCGACAAGAACGGTCCTTTTTTCGCCGCACCGGGAAAGTCCTGAAGCGAGATTGAGGGAAAAATTCGTCTTACCGCAGCCGTAATGGCCGCAAACAAGTATCAGCTTCAAAAAATCCCCCCCTTTAACAAAACGACAACTCGTCCGCAAGAAAAATCACAAAAAATCCGAACGTATTTTAATGTCGAAATTCCGCACTTTATACGGCTTCACCCTCAAGGTCCGACGATAATGAAATTATATCATTTTGCCGGACTATATGCAACCGAGTAAATCGAGCAATTTTGCATGAAATTATTTACAGATTATGGACAAATAACCGTCATTACTATAAAGCACTGTAAAATCCGGCCGGAATACAGCCGTCACGGGACCTCAAAAAAACCGCCGGAGCAGGTCGCGAAATAACGGATTAAAAACACGGTCGGCCGGCCGATATGGTAAAAGCCGCAACCGTCGGCAAAGCCGGCGATTTCTAAATCCGTTAAAAATATAACGGCGGTAAAGCCGGCGCACTCTTAAAAAACAACAAAAGGTTCCGGCCGCATTGTATCTCCGCTTAAAAAAGCGAAAATGCTGCCTCAAGGGCGGACTTAAGATAAGGAAAAGCCGCCCTGTAAAAAGTTTTTGCGCTGAGCGGCGCCGAAAATGCCCGAAATATATCTTCATTATTCCGGCACTTTTGCCTTGCCATAAGAACAAAATTCCTTTTTACAGGGTGCATGGCAGTTTTGCGCGTGATATTTTTCGTTCAGACAAAATAAAAAATCCCGGCAATACTTTGTGTATTACCGAGATTTTTTATGAAGTATGGGCGGAAAAGATCCGCTCAAAACCGGCTTATCCTTATCTTAAGTCCGCCCAACCCTTAACTTTCTGCACGCATTAATCAGTCTATTTCGACTGCAACCTTCTGGTCAACGCGGCTTGCGGCGGCTCTCATCACGGTACGGATAGCCTTGGCAATTCTGCCCTGCTTACCTATAACGCGACCCATGTCGCCCTCGGCAACGTGAAGATGATAGGTGACGATGCCTTCTTCGTCAGCCTCATCTACGCTCACGGTTACCTGATCGGGAAACTCAACGAGTCCCTGAGCAATTGAAACCAATAACTCCTGCATTGTTTTACCTCCTTATTCTCCGATTAAAGTACTCCGTTTTTCTTCAAAAGCGCCTTTACCGTATCGGTGGGCTGAGCGCCGTTTGAGATCCAAGTCTTAGCCTTCTCCGTGTCAATCTTCACTACCGGCTCGGCCTCGGTGGGGTTGTAGTAGCCGATCTCCTCGATGAATCTGCCGTCACGCGGATATCTCGAATCCGCAACAACTATACGGTAAAAGGGGGCTTTCTTAGCGCCCATGCGGCGCAATCTGATCTTTACTGCCATTTTTTCACCTCCGTTTTCTGTCGGTTTTTCCTTTAAAGCTTAAGCTGACGGGAGTCGGTTTAAGGCAAAAAAGCATATCCGAACCGCCCGATATATTCGTTACGGTTAACGAATCTCCTCGCCTGCCGTACCCTTCAAAATAAAAACCTCGATTAAATGTATTCGGCCCGGTGAATTTCCCGAAAAGGGAATGCACCAAAATTAAGCCGTATATTTTTCACACCGGCATAACCCCGGCCTTAAATATCAAAAAAGGGGGAACCTCTTTTGAAATTAAGTCCCTGTAAAATGCCGCCGGAAGAATCGGTTTTTAAAGCCGCGCTTACGGATTAAAATCCGCCCGGGCCGCCCATTGGGCCCATACCGCCCGGGCCCATCATGCCGCGCATACGGCGCATTCCCTTTTTGGAGGTCATGCCCTTCATCATTTTCCTTGTGGCCTCAAGCTGGTGCAAAAGACGGTTTACGTCCTCTACCTTCATTCCGCTGCCGGCCGCGATTCTGCGCTTGCGCGAGGGATTTATAAGCTCGGGCTTTTCGCGCTCGGCCGGGGTCATGGACTGAATTATAGCCTCAACACGAAGAAGCTGGCGGTCGTCTATATCGACGTCCTTTACCTGCCGGCCTACACCCGGAAGCATCGACATGAGCTGTTTGAGCGAACCCATCTTTTTAACCTGCTCAAGCTGGCTGAGCATATCGTTAAAATCAAGCTTGTTGCGGCGGAGCTTTTCGGCCATTTCGGCCGCCTTTTTCTCGTCAAGCTGTTTTTCCGCCTTTTCTATAAGGGAGAGCATATCTCCCATGCCGAGTATCCGGTTAGCCATACGGTCGGGATAAAACGGCTCTAAATCGTCGATCTTTTCGCCGCTGCCGGCGAATTTTATCGGAACGCCGGTCACCGCCCTTACCGAAAGCGCGGCGCCGCCTCGTGTGTCGCCGTCAAGCTTTGTAAGCACAACGCCGGTAATTCCGAGGGTCTGATTGAACGTCTCGGCGACGTTTACGGCCTCCTGTCCGGTCATGGAATCGACTACAAGCAGTATTTCCACCGGCTCGACGGCCGCCTTCATGCGGCTTAATTCATCCATTAAGGTCTCGTCTATCTGCAAACGGCCGGCCGTATCAAGCAATACATAATCGTATCCGTAATCACGGGAATACTTTACAGCCTCCGTCGCCGTTTTAACGGGATCCTGGGTTCCCCTTTCAAAAACCGGAGCGCCGGCCTTTTCGCCTACGATCTGTAACTGCTGAATTGCAGCCGGACGGTAAATGTCGCACGCCACAAGCAAAGGCCTGTGTCCGCCTGATTTAAGAAACCGCGCTATTTTGGCCGAATGGGTGGTTTTACCCGAGCCCTGAAGTCCGCACATCATGACGACGCTCGGCCCCTTTGAAGCGGTATTTAAACGGGAATTCTCGCTGCCCATAAGGGCGATGAGCTCCTCGTTTACTATCTTTATAACCATCTGGGCGGGTGTCAGGCTTTCGGTGACCTTTTCGCCTATTGCCCTCTCGGCGACCTTTGAGGTAAAATCCTTGGCTACACGGTAGTTTACGTCGGCCTCAAGAAGCGCTAAACGCACCTCTCGCATGGCGTCCTTTACATCCGCCTCGGAGAGCTTTCCGTGATTGCGGAGCCTTTTAAAGGCAGCGCTGAGTTTATCGGTAAGGCCTTCAAACGCCACTGTAACTCACTTCCTAACATAAACTGAAGATAAAAACAATAAGAATAACAGTATTTGCACCGTGTTTTAAAAATTACAACGGTAAGGTTTTTAAAATTCAAATAACATTCGCCGGCAAACGGCGTCCCGACCGTTTTAGCCGTGTTTTTCACAGTCCGCGAAGAGTCCTTTTGTTGCGCCGGAAGATGTGCGGCGCTTGAATTTAAATATAATTAAAATTAAGGCTTAAAGCTGCAAAAGCTCCCTGCAAATATCGGCGATTCTGTCAAGCTGAGCGGTACAATCATCGCCGTCGGAAGCGCTTATTCTCGCACCGCTTACGGCCGATTCTATTTTTTCGGCCGCGCCGTAAACGGCCGACAGCCTTTTTAAAAATCCGAGCGATTCCTCATATCCGTAAAGCTTTTGTTCGCCGCGGCGTATGCTTTCGAGCACGGCCTGCCGCGACACCCCCTGCAGCTCGGCTATCTCGCCCAAGGACAGATCGTCAAAATAATAATATTCAAAGGCCTGCCGTCTTTTATCGCTCAAAAGAGGGGCATAAAGATCGAAAAGCCTTGTCAGCTCAACCGATATTTCCTTTGCCATACGACACCTCCGGACAAGCGAAAACCGCCCTGAAAGCGGCGTGTACCGTAATGTTTTAATCCGGACGGCACGGCCCTAAACGCCAACCGTTCGGATTGTCTGTAAAGCTTAACAGCTTGACACCTGATGTATTATACACGGTTTTGGGCGCCCTGTCAAGACCTAAAAGCTCATACTTTCGGGCATTTGAGCATATTTTTTAAAAAAGCCGTAATATTAATTAAAATGTTCCGGCGATAATACCATCGATTAACAAAACAAGTGTTGCACCGGATAGGGACAACATGAGGAAAATAAAAAAACTTAAAATCAAAAGGAGAACCGTTATGCCTAAAAATATACCGCCGCAAAAACCGCCGCGAGGCAGAGCGGCGCGAAAAATTCAGGGGACAATTCCCGATACAGCCCATTGCGAAAACCGACAAATATACCGGCGAAAACAGGGACAAGGGCGAATGCTGTCCCGCCTTGATCTTCCGGCCGGAATTCTGTCCGACGACGTACATATAGAGCTGTCCGGCTCGTGCGAAATGTTCATCGACGGGTGCGCCAACGTATCGCTTTACGAAGAGGGAGCCGTAACACTCACGGCCGGCAAGTGCGACATAACGGTCACGGGGACCAATCTTACCCTGTGCTCGTTTTCGGGCGATCAGCTCCGCATTACCGGAAAGATCACCTCAATAATCTTCGAATAGCGCTTTTTATAATGACGGCGCCAAAAGGAAAAGAAGAATTACGGATTTAAGTCAAACCAAAAGGGAGGATACGGCTTGTTTTCGTCGTTTTTACGTTTTGCTTTCGGGTATGCCCGTTTTAAGGCCACGGGCCCGAGACCCGAAAGATTTATAAATTTAAGCAAAAAGGCCGGATATGAGCTTTTTGATATACGGTGTATTCCGGGCGGAATCGCGGCCGGAGTCAAAGCCGGCGATTACAAAAAGCTTCGCCGATATGCCAAATCGGGCTCGGTTAAACTTAAATGCACCGACAAACGCGGATTGCCCTTTATCATGCACAAATATCGCTTGAGAACAGGCGTTTTTGTCGGCATCGGGCTGTTTTTCGGAATGCTGGCCTTTTTGTCGCAATTTGCATGGAACATTACGATAAGCGGGTTGCCCGAGGGGGATGTCGCCTTAAAAAGCAAAATACTCGCCCTGCTTTGCGAAAACGGGGTTTATACCGGCTGTAAAATAAAGGATATGGATGCGGCAAATCTGCCCGACAGGCTTTTGACCGAGCTGACCGAGCTGTCGTGGATGTCCCTTAACACAAGCGGAACTCACATTTCGGTCGAGGTAAGCCTTCGCGACGAAAAGCCCGATATCCCGGATAAAAACATCCCGTGCGACATAATAGCCGAATGCGACGGCAGAATAACCGACCTTAAGGCATTTTGCGGTACTCCGGTCGTCAAGTGCGGCGACGCCGTATTAAAAGGCGACGTACTGATAAAGGGGTTGTCGGAATTCGGGGAAACCCGGATTCTCCGCCACGCCGCCGGCGAGGTCACGGCCGAAGTAAGCAAGCAATACACCCTTAAATATGAGCTTCGCCGCCGCGAGGAAATAAAAACCGGCAGGGTTATAAAGCGGAGCGTTTTAAACTTTTTTCACTTGAAAATTCCGCTGTATTTAGGCGGGATCTCGGGCGATTACAGCGTTCAGACCGATGAAAAAACACTTATAATCGGTGGTGTAAAGCTACCCGTATCGCTGACGAACGCGACATTTTACGAAAAGCACGACACCGAGGTATATTTAAGCGAGGAGACCGCCCTTTCCCGAGCCAGGGCGATTACCGAAAAGGACATTGCCTCCGACTTCCCCGGAGCACAAATCGTCTCCGTAAACGACAGCTTTTACACCGAAAACGACGCTCTTTTTTTGACAACCGAAATAATTTGTAAAAAAAATATTGCAGCCGAGCAAAAAATATTGATTTTTGGTGAATGACGTGATAAAATATATAAGAATATAACAAAATAGATCATCTAAAAATGTACAACGTATTCAATTTATTCTGATTTTTAAATTAAAAGCCATATGCCGTTCCTGACAACCCGTTGCACCGATAAACAATATCGTGCCGGTCGAAAAACGACACTCCCTCGAGCGGCACCGTTATCCGGTACGACATTAATGGCAGTGGTCACATAATTTAAGGACGAAACCATTAAAAATTCGGAGGATGTGCAATTTTGGAGCAGACCGTAAATATAGAGCGAATGGATCAGACCCTCGGTTTATTCGGTAATTTTGATGCCAATATACGGGCTCTCGAAAGGGCCTTCGGCGTCAGCATTATCGTAAGGCAGGGCGACAGCGGCGACCTTAAGGTGTCGGGCGACGCCGCTGGGGTCGACCTTGCGGTAAGGGCGATAAATGCATTGCTCGACATGCTAAGCCGGGGAGAAGCCCTGACCGATCAAAGCGTCGGATACGTTATATCAATGGTGTCCGAAGGGGCAAGTGACGCGCTTTACAATCTTGCGGATAACGGATGCGTCTGCATAACCGCCAAGGGCAAGCCGATAAAGCCGAAAACCGTCGGTCAGCAAAGATATGTAAATGCCATTGATTCAAACACAATAGTTTTCGGAATAGGCCCTGCCGGAACGGGAAAGACCTATCTCGCGGTGGCAAAGGCGGTCGCCGCCTTCAGGGCGAAGGAGGTAAACCGCATAATACTCACCCGTCCGGCCGTCGAGGCGGGAGAAAAGCTGGGATTTTTGCCGGGCGATCTGCAGCAAAAGGTAGATCCGTATTTAAGGCCGCTTTACGATGCGCTTTTTGACATGCTCGGAGCGGAAAACTACGCGCGATATCACGAAAGAGGAAATATAGAAATCGCACCGCTTGCATACATGCGCGGACGGACCCTCGACGACAGCTTTATAATTCTTGACGAGGCACAGAACACCACCCCCGAGCAGATGAAGATGTTTTTGACCCGTATGGGCTTCGGCTCAAAGGTCGTGGTAACGGGCGACGTTACCCAGATAGACCTGCCCGACGGGAGAAAATCGGGACTTGTAGAGGCGGCAAGCGTTTTAAAAAATGTCGATGATATCGAAATAGTCCGCTTTGACGAACGGGACGTCGTACGGCACAAGCTGGTTCAGTCGATAATAAAGGCTTACGAAAAATACGACGCAACCAAAAAGCGTCGGTTCGACAAATAAACAAAACGAACAAGGAAACGTTTTATCCGCCGAACCGTCTGCTATGGCCGAGTGTGTGCCTTGTCCGGTTTAACGTACGGTGCAGCAACGGCTTTACCGGCACAACATAAAAGAATCGCTTTCGGCTGACGCTCCGCCCGACAAACGCGACCGGTGTTTCGGCTTGCGGATACGACATCGGCACGGGCGATACGGCATTTTATTTTTTCACGGACAGGCCGTGTCCTTCAAGAATAAGATCAGGATTATCGAAATTAAAGGAAAGGAAGAGAAAAATGGATAAAATCAAGGTTATAATCACAAACAAACAAAAGGAGTACAAGATCCCGACCGGCATACGGCTCCTTATGCGGCGCTGCTGCAACGCCATACTTACAATGGAGGATTTCCCCGGCCCGGCCGAAATATGCATATATTTTGTTGACGACGAGGAAATTCACCGTTTAAATAAGGAATTCCGCAACATAGACCGGTCTACCGACGTGCTCTCGTTCCCCTTAGGCGAAAACGGAAAATACGACAAAAACCCCGAAACCGGCGCTTACATGCTCGGCGATGTGGTTATATCCATTCCCCACGCCGTCGCCCAGGCCAAGGAATACGGCCATTCCTTCCGCCGCGAGGTCGTTTACCTCACCGCTCATTCGGTGCTTCATCTTTTAGGATACGATCATGTTAACGGCGGAATAGACGCACTTAACATGCGCGAGCGCGAGGAGCAGGTAATGAACATGCTCGGACTGCCGCAAAACGAGGGCTACGAAGCGAATGAAGAAGAATTTTAATCCGGCCGGGCTTCCTGTCGACAAAGCCGATAAAAGCAAAAAGGAAAAGGGCGGCCCACGCACGGCCTTTATTGCGATATCGGGCAGGCCCAACGTCGGCAAATCCTCAATAATGAACCGACTGCTCGGCCAGAAGGTTGCGATAGTTTCAAGCAAGCCCCAGACCACCCGTACCAAAATAATGGGCGTACTCACCTCGGGCGACGACCAGTATGTTTTTATCGACACGCCGGGAATTCACCGTCCGCACGATATGCTGGGCGAAAAAATGGTAAAAGCGGCGGCCGACGCGGTCGATTCGGTGGACGTTTGCATGCTCGTTTGCGACGCCTCCTATCCGCCGGCCGAGACCGAAAAAAACATTGTATCGGGGCTGAAAAAAAGCAAGACCCCGGTGATTTTGCTGCTTAACAAGATCGATCTGGTCGCGGACAAGCAGGCTTTACTCAGCACAATATGCGCCTACAGCGCGCTTTACGATTTTGCCGGAATAATACCGGTTAGCGCTAAAACAGGCGACGGCTTCGACGCGATATTCAGCGAGCTTTCTCCCTTTTTAAAGCCGTCGGTCCATTTTTTCGACGACGACACCCTGACCGATCAGCCCGAAAGGGTAATAGCGGCCGAGATAATAAGAGAAAAGCTGCTAAGACGGCTGTCGGACGAGGTTCCCCACGGAATCGCCGTGGCGATTGACCGGTTTTTCGACCGGGAGGACGGTCTGCTCGACATTGAGGCGACCATCTATTGCGAACGTGACGGCCACAAGGGCATAATAATCGGCAAGGGCGGCTCGGTTTTAAAGGAGATATCCACCAAAGCCCGTGTTGATTTAGAGCGCTTTTTCGACTGCAAGGTAAATTTGCGGTGCTGGGTAAAGGTTAAGGAAAACTGGCGCAACCGCGAGGGACTTATTCATAATTTCGGCCTTGACTGACCGGCCGATTAAAAATATTTTTTCAAACGGGAATCTTACCGGCCGAATAAAAGTGTTTTCCTCCGACCGAAGGCCTCGATTGCCGACCGAAAGCCCCGTCAGCCGGTCGAAAATCTTGACTGCCGACCGAAAGCCCCGTCAGCCGGCCGAAAATCTCGACTGCCGGCAGTGTTAAATTGCCGCACCGACCGTACCCCCGCAATATGCGACCGAGATTTCGCATTCATTATCCTATCGCAAATTTTGCCCGGAAAAGCCGCCTCCCGGCCGGTGAATTTTAAATTTTAAAAAATAAAAATATTCCGTTTTTTCATGATTTTCCCTGTGTATTCCGATGATTTAAGGCAAACAATATAATCGGACAGCGACCGTGTGCGATGAGTTTTTTGCACAGCATACCGTCGATATTACAGCTTTGAGACGAAATATGCTTTGCCGCTGCCCATAAGCTTGTCGGAGGGGAGCGGCACTTTTATATGAAGCGTTACAATGCCGGACATATGCATCACAGGCATACTGCCCGCACCGCATGGGACAGTTTTGAAAAAAGCGGCAGCATATTTGATTATATGGCCTTCGCCGCTGTGCGGAAGAACGAATCCGAGGATTTTTTGAGAAATGACCAAGCTTACAACCAACGGACTGATAATACGGGAACAAAGGGTCGGCGAGGCTGACCGCCTTGTTACAATCCTGACCCAAAGCATGGGTCTTTTAAAGGCCTTTGCGCCCGGCGCGTTAAAGCTTAACAGTAAAAACCATGCCGGAACTCAGCTTTTGTGTTACTCCTCTCTTGCTTTGTCAAAAAGCAAGGATACATACCGAATAACCGAATCCCATCAGCTTTTAAGCTTTTTTGAACTTGAGGGGGATATAGAAAGGCTTGCACTTTTACAGTATTTGTGCGAGCTTTGCGCTTATTTTGCCCCCGAGGGCGAAAGCGATGCAAACGAAAAATATTTAAAGCTAATGCTGTCGGCCCTTAAATATGTATCGTCGGGCGAAAGGGAGCTGCCCCTTATAAAGGCGGCGGCCGAGCTTAAAATGCTGTGTTTTTCGGGATATATGCCCGAGCTTTTTTCGTGCGATGTGTGCCGGTGCGAGCCCGAAAGCGACGGCTGCTGCTTTGATCCGTTGAGTGCGACGGTCTATTGCTCAAAGCATGAAAACCGCATCGGCGGAACCTTGCTTCCGGCCGGAACCGCCGCCGCAATGCGGTTTATCGCTACATCGCCGGTCGAAAAGATATTCTCCTTTAAACTGGGAGAGACCTCCCTTAAAATCCTCTCGGCCGTAACCGAAAGGTACCTGCTTTGCACCACCGAAAGAACCTTTAAGACCCTCGAATTTTACCATTCGTGCAAGCCGTAAAGCCGGTGATTTTTTTATAAAAGAAAAAACTCCCTTTCTGACAACCGGCCCCGCGGCGGCGAAGCCCAAAAGCCGCAATCACAGCTCCCGATCCGCAAAATACCGTGAAATCCGTTGACATTTAATCTGCAGATATGTTAGTATAAGGGTGTAAATAACATGAAATGAGGGTGATTCCGGTGGTTTATTAAAACTTTTGTGCGTCCCTTTATAACACAACAGATTTAACAACCATTAAAGTAAAGAGGTGTATTAGTTTGTTTAAAAAAATTAGAATTATGTCATTGATTGTGGTAACCGTGTTGGTTTTTTCGTCAATGAGTGTATCATCGCAAGGCATTAATTATATAGACCAACGTTTAATAAATATGGGGTTCCCGGAAACCCTCGTCAACGATATGTCTGAACCGCAAAAAGAGTTCATGTATGAATGTATGTATGAAGATGGTTTTGTTTTTTGTGATTATACAGAAAAGAACTATACCATTACAAATGATGGTGAAGTGGTACAATCCTCACAAAACGGAGACGTATCTCTTTGCGGAGGAACATTAAGCGAAAACGAAATATCAGTATCTGTAGTCGGAGCAAAACAACAGGACTCACAGGGAAATGTAACATACATGGTTCTTCCGTGTTTCAAATGGAAAACTCTCGTAAAGGTAAATAACGATTCTTTCGCTATGGCAATGTATCCGGGTTGGGAGGCTGTTCCCGGTAAACGCAACCTAAGATTGCACCTTTTGAACAATAATGACGTTCATACACAGTATGTCGACTTATCCCCGACTCAAGCAACTTCTTCGGGATATGTATATAAAATACCGAGCAATATAGGGGCAATGCAAGGAAAATACGAAGGGTATGCAAACTACTATGTAGACAGAAAGTCGGACACAGCAAGCCCTAATATTTCCCTTTATTATGCGCATGATGCCAAACCAATTCTGGCAGCATCGTATAGCTTAAATATAAACGGCTTCGCCATATCTCTCACTGGAAACACAAACCATATATATAGTATATCAGACAATTACTATGTGAAGCATCTTTTGGGATACGAAGGAAATTAAGTATTATGGATAAAATCAGAACATTACTTTGGGGCATTTTCATTTTGTGCTTTATAATATGCTTAGATGTATTTTTTGGTCTTGAGCGTCTTCCAAGCTTTCTCATGTATTTTACTTTATTCATGATGTTTGTTGCGGCCCTCTTCGCCTTCGGTTCGATTATAAGACCGGAAAAAAGCGATAAAAACAACTGCTGCAACAAAAAATGCCCTTTGCGTCAGGAGGATTTGGATTATATCCGCAAAAACCTGGAGGATAATAACTCAACCCCCAATGACTTTTAAGTCGGCAAAGATATCCCCCATCGGTTTAAACTGCTTAAAAAACAATATATAAATGCCGCCGGGCCTTTTTTATACGAAGGGCCCGGCGGTTTTTGCATTTTGTGTTTAGTTTTTATTTTTTAAATTTAATCTTCGTTTTCGTTTTCGGGGCGCACATACGACCGATGTTTCGCCGGATATAAAAATGTATCGTATGTTATATACGGACCGTCGTCCTGAAAGCTTTTTTTAAAATCAAAGCGACAAAAGCTTTATAAACAGTCCGCCCTGAACCGTGCGGTTCTGAAAGCCGACCTGCATTGCGGTTGAGGTATAGTACCAATCGGTAAAGGGCACCCGGCTAGGCGTATTGTCAAGCATATCCCACATGGTGTCGATTATGGCCTTTTCGTAATCCTTATCCTCGCAAAGGCAGGTAGACCACATAAGCCAGTCGGACTTTGTGTAGTCGCTTCGCATATCGAGCGGCAGTCCGAAACGGTTGAATTTTGTTTTATAGAACGAGACCTCATCCTCGAAAATGTCGCCGTCGAAAATGTCAAGACCCAATATTTTATCCCACACGAGATTGTATTTTATACTCCAGGAATCGGGCTTGTCAAAGGCCAGGCGGTAATGATCTCCCGAACGCGCGCGCCGTTTCCACGATTTTGCATATTCGCGGGCGGTTTCAAGATAGCTTTTAGCCCTTTCCTCCTCGCCGATTGCCTCAAGCATTTTTCCGAAGGCTGCAATTCCGACTATTGCCTTGGCCGAAAGATTGCAGTTGTGGGCAAGATGTCCGGCGAAGTCGTCGGTGCAAAGCTGATTTTCGGGATCGGTTCCGTATTTGATGAGATACTGAGCCCATTTTAAAAGGCATTCCCTGTGCTTTTCAAAATAGGAATAATCCCCCTTCGCGCGGCAGGCGGCGTAGGTACAGATAATGGCGTTGCCGCTTTCCTCAACCGGCATCTGCGACTCATCAGAAAACTCGTCCTTTTCGCGGTTCAGTCCGTAAACCTGTCCGTTTAAACGGGGATACTGTCCGACGTCGTGCGGCGCAAAATCAAAGGGCCAGCGCGGCGTGTCGGCAAAGCCGAATATAGGATTCAGCATTCCCTCAACCAGCTCGGGAGCGTAAATAAGGTAAAGCGGAATCGACGGATAGGTCACGTCAAGGGTGGCCGCACAGCCGTTGCTGAAGCATTCCTTTGAAACAAAGAATATCTCGTCGCCGCAAAATGCGAGCTTGTGGGCGGCTATTGTCTGACGGTAGGCAAGGGAGATTATATCGGCGTATTTTTCGCCGAATTTGCGCGCGGAATGAAGAATTTCCTCCTCGGCCTGCGCTACCCTCGAGCATATATCCTCGTATTCGTCAAGGGCCTTTTTGCAGATATCCTCAAAGGTATCGCCGTTTTTCCTGTAATAAGCGTCGATCGGGCGGCCGAGATAGGTAAGCGAATGAATATCATCGTAACCGACGCATATAAATCCGCCTTTTCCTCCGGCTTTGGCCGTAAAATCGTCCTGAAAGCCGATATGGGCAAAGGTATCGCTTATTTTGACCTCGGTGCCGTCGTCGTACTCGTTGTCGCCGAGCTCCTCGGGATGGCGGCGATCAAGCCGCAAGGCGATGGTGTTAATGTGCGCCGCGCCGCATTTTTTGCCCGGCCGCGAGAAAACATGCAGATATCCCCAGTCGATACGCCGGTCGTCTCCGCTTATGGCGAGTATTCCCTCCTCGCCCCGGCCGCACATCATGCCATTTTCGGTTTTGAATATCTTTACGCTCTGGTCGGGTGTGTTAACGGCCAGCTCGGCCGAAACGCCGATGTAGACCGATACGTCGGTATCCTTGCCGTTTAAGGGGGTTACACGGTATGAAATATACGACACCGGACGCGAGAGCAGATAAAGGTCGCTCAGCAAAAGGGGCGACATAAAGGTAACCTCCAGGCGGATAACCTCGTTCTCGAAGGTATACACCGTGTGCATTGGATACACTTTAACGTCGGTCTGAGGGATAACCGGAATCCTGTCGGCATAAAAATTATCCTGCGACAAGCTCCCCATAAAACGGTATGACCGTCCGCCGGATGATACAATGCCGATAAGGCTCTGGCGGCTCCTTGTCCAGTGACGGGTAACGTCGTCGTAAAGGCGATCGGTGCACGACCACACGCTTAAATGCGGGTCGTTTGTAATAAGCGGTACGGCAGGATAACGAAGGCTGCTCATTTTGGTTGCTCCTTTTTCTTTTTAAAATATGCCCTTGCCATATGACAAGGGCAATAACGAAGTTCTTTTTAAAATTATGATGTTATTTCTTGATCTTTAAGGATATATCAAGGGCCTTTGCCGAGTGGGTAAGGGCTCCGAGCGAGATAATATCCACCCCGCAAGCGGCAATTTCGGCGATGTTCTGCTCGGTTATTCCGCCCGAGGCTTCGCTAAGCGCCCTGCCGTTTATAACCTCTACGGCCTTTTTCATCTCATCGGTGCTCATATTGTCAAGCATTATAATGTCGGCGCGGCTGTCGAGTGCCTCTTTTACCTCGTCCAGATTCCTTGTTTCGACCTCGATCTTAACGGTATGGCCGAGGTGCTCGCGAAGCTTTTTAACCGCCGCCGTTATCGAGCCTGCAGCGTCGATGTGATTGTCCTTGAGCATGGCGGCGTCCGAAAGATTAAAGCGGTGATTTTTGCCGCCGCCGGTCATAACGGCGTATTTTTCAATGGCTCTGAGTCCCGGCAGGGTCTTCCTCGTGTCGGCAACCGTCGCCCTTGTTCCCTTTACAAGCTCAACGCATCTTGCCGTGGCGGTGGCAATGCCCGACATATGCTGAATTATGTTAAGAGCGGTGCGCTCGCCCTTTAAAAGCTCCCTTGTAAGTCCGTCGAGCTCGGCGATTATCTCGCCCTTTTTTATGCGGTCGCCGTCCTTTTTATAGGTCTCGAAGGTCACACTTGTGCCTATGTGAGAAAAGACCCTCATTGCAATGTCAAGTCCGCACAGCACACCGTCTGCCTTTGCGAGCATGACGGCATGGGAGGTCTCGTCGCTGTCTATGGTAAGATCGGTCGCTACGTCTATGTAGTTTATGTCCTCCTTAAGGGCGCGGTCTATAATTTCGTCGGCGTAAAAAACAGGCAGTGTCATCATTTTGCGGATAGCATCTCCTTCATTATAATATGGGCAACCGTTGCAATGCTCAAAACATCGTAGTAACGCTTGGTTTTGGCGAATGATCCGGTGTAAAGTCGGTCAAGAATATCCTTTACCTGGCGCGAGCCCTTGCGCATAGCATCGTAATCCGGAACGACAAAGCAGGCGCGCTGTAAAATGTCGTTTATTCTGAAATCCAGTCCCTCGGGAAGGGGCGCGCCGGACATATCCGGCAGGGGATTGCGCGAAGAGTCGGGCTCGGGAACGCTTTTAAAGCCCTTTGAGCAAATATCCTGTGCGGCACGGCGGCCGAAAACAAGAGCCTCAAGCAGCGAATTCGAAGCAAGACGATTATGACCGTGAACGCCGGTATGCGAGCATTCGCCGACGGCATAAAGTCCGTCGAGGGTGGTTCTGGCGTGCAGATCTACGTCGATTCCGCCCATAAGATAGTGCTGGCAGGGATAAATGGGGATTTTATCCTTGGTTATGTCCACGCCGGCCTCAAGGCATTTGCCGTATATCTGCGGAAAGCGGTTTTTAAGGAAATCCGCTCCCTTATAGGCTATGTCAAGATAGAATTTATCGCTTGCAACGCGGCGGCTTTCAAGAATTATCGACTTTGAAACGACATCGCGGGGAGCCAGCTCCAGCCGTTCGTCGTAAAGATGCATAAACCGCTCGCCGTTGCAGTTTAAAAGATAGGCTCCCTCGCCCCTTACCGCCTCGCTTATAAGAAAGCGCTGGCGGTCGGCCGTTCCGGCAAAGGCGGTCGGATGGAACTGGACATAGCTTAAATGCTTTATCCTGCAGCCGTTTTCAAAGGCTATACGGATTCCGTCGCCGGTGGCGATGGCCGAATTGGTGGTATAACGGTAAACCTGCCCTATTCCTCCGGTTGCAAAAACGACATAGGGCGAATACGCCCGTTTTGCCTGCTCGTTTTCGTCAAGATAGGACACGGCAAAGCCGCCGCGTATACGGTCGAGATCAAACATCTGGCAATTTTCCATTACCGTTACGTTGTCGAGCTCCAAAACCCTTTTGGAGAGCACCTTTTCGATCTCGTCGCCGGTGGAATCGCGATGATGGACAATGCGGTTGCGGCTGTGTCCTCCCTCAAGAGTGTATAGCAGTCCCCCGTCCTTGTTAAGGTCAAAATCCACCCCCATATGGTAGATATTCAGAACGTCGGACGGGCCCTCCTCAACCAGAACCCTTACGGCCTCGGGATTGTTCTCCTGACGGCCGGCTATCATGGTGTCGTTAAAATGCAAACCGAAATTGTCGTTGAGCTTATCAAGCACGGCCGCAACGCCGCCTTGGGCTAGCGCCGTGTTGCAAAGCATAATTTCCTTTTTGCACATTAAAAGTATTTTTTTATCGCGCGGCAGGTTCAAAATGGTATAAAGACCACCGATGCCGCCGCCCACGACTATAACATCATACATATCAGACATAAGCTTCTACGGACCTTTCTTTTCCTCGCTTTTTCCCTTTATCGGTATCAGGAATGGGACGACAGCATTTCTCCTCTAAGATCCCAAAGTCTCTGTGAAAGATCGACATAGTAGTTGTGAGGATTTTCAAAACGCAAAACCTCGTCCCACAAATGGCTTATCTGATTACGGCAATAAGACTGGATTTCGGGCAGTGTGGGCGAGTTGTAAACGCATTTTCCGCCTACGAAGACGGGCTGCAGCAAATGGCGTGCGACAAAATTGTCGACCGTCTTGCGCTTCCAGGTATGGTCGGGATCGAAAAGCTCATAAGGAGCGTTCTGATCGACCTCTTCGTCCGAAAGGGTTATAAGATCAGCCATGGCCTTGCCGATCTCGCGGTCGAACAGCCTCCACACCGTTTTTTCGCCCGGCAGGGTTATCTTGCCGACGTTGTCGCTTATTTTTATTCTCGGCTCCATTTTTCCGTTTTCTTCAATGGCCGAAAGCTTGTAAACGCAGCCGAGCACCGGATCGCTCGCCGCCGTTATAAGGCGCTCACCGACTCCGAAAATGTCTATCTCGGCACCCTGAAGCAGTAAATCTCGTATTATATTTTCGTCGAGCGAATTTGAGACCGCAACGGCGCAATCGGGATATCCCGCGGCATCAAGCATAGCGCGCGCCTTACGGCTTAAGTAGGTTATGTCGCCCGAGTCTATACGGATTGCCTTCGGGCGTACGCCGAGCGGCTTTAACACCTCGTCGAAGGCCTTTATGGCATTGGGAATGCCGGATTTAATGGTATTGTAGGTATCTACCAGAACAACGCAGTTGTTGGGGAAGGTCGCGGCATATGCCTTGAAGGCTTCGAGCTCGCTGCCGAAGCTGAGCACCCATGAATGGGACATCGCAAGGAAGGGCGGAATTCCGAATTCCTTTGCGGCAAGAGCGTTGGCGGTACCGCTGCAGCCGCCTATAAAGGCCGCCCTCGCGCCGAGCAAGGCCGCCGAAATTCCGTGGGCCGTACGGGAGCCGAACTCGTAAACCTCGCGCGAATCGGCCGCCCTTACTATCCGGTTGGCCTTAGTGGCAATAAGGGACTGATGATTTATAAAAAGCAATGCCATTATTTCGACCAGCTGGGCCTGAATGAGAGGCCCTCTTACCGTCAAAAAAGGCTCCTTCGGAAATACCGGAGTACCCTCGGGCACGGCAAAAACATCGCATGTAAACTTAAAATCCCGTAAATAGTCGGTGAATTCCTCGGAAAACATCTGGGTGGAGCGAAGATATTCGATATCCTCCTCGCTGAACTTCATGTTGCGTAAATAATCGATAAGCTGAGAAAGGCCGGCCGCGATTACAAAGCCGCCGCCATCGGGAATTTTACGGAAGAAAAGGTCAAAGCGCGCGGTTTTATCCTGAGTTTTATAGCTCACCGCTCCGTTGGCGACCGCAAGCTGACAAAAATCGGTAAGCAGTGCGGATTTATATTCGCTTTCCAAAACATGTTTCAACATTTTATCCTCCGAAGAGGTTTCCCTCTCCGAAGCTTTCACCGCCTTTTTAAAAGATTAAATACCGTTCAGGCTGACAGGACCTGTCGGGTGCGCTCGCCGCCGTTACCGCCGAAAATATCCGGCCGTTTTAGCGCGAACAACCCTTAAGACCCGTCATTCGGATTTTTTATCAACCTTATTTTATCACATTTTCCCGTGATTGCAATAATAAAGGCCCTTTATTGTTAAAAAATCAATTCGTCAGGGTCACTCCGGCAAACAAAAACCGACGACCGGAGTTTTTTCGCGGATAAGTCCGTCAAAAGCGGACAACAAAAACTCCGATTGTCGGTCTGGATTATCGGTTTATATTATTTTTCATATTCGGTTTACAGGATTTTTTAAACGCCCTTAGCCGAACCGGTATTTTAAATTAATCGAGCTTAAACCACTCAGCGGCTCTTTTAAACCTCGGGGTTATCTCGAAATACTTATCCGTCAACCTTGTAAAAATGCCTATTATCGTCCCGTTTGCAACCGCCATTATAAGGGTTCCGAAGCTGACCCCTTTAAACCCTCCGAAAAACACGAGGGTCATAATTGTGGCACAGGCAAGGCAGACAAGATCAAAGCAGGTTTTAAAAACCGGTGTTTTAATGCCGTATTTTCCGCTTACCGCTTTAACAAAAAAGTCGTACACCTGCGGATACAGATAGGTTTTGAAAAAAAGCGCGACGGCAAGGGAGGTAAGCAGCATTCCGCCGGCGAACATAAGTATTCTGCACCACATAGCCATGCTCCCCGGAGCGGTTTTTTCGGGATTGAATACGGGAATAAGCCGCCACAGATCAAGCGCCGCTCCGTAAATAATGCAGGTTGCAAAGGAGCAAAGATAAACAACCTTAAACCTTCTCATAACAAGGCACAGCACCGCAAAAAGCCCGGCCTGTATGACGTATTCGGCCTGCCCGAAGGAAAGCCAGCCGACCTTAAGGCTGAGTATGTAAGCCGGGGCAACTATCATGGATACCCCAAAGCCGGTCGATGATATCATCGCCACGGCAAAGGACAAAAGCGCAACGGCCGCTATGTACACCGTTTCGCTGTGAATATGTATTTTTTTCATGTTTTGCACTTCCCGTTTCCCCGGAGATAAAAGCTCTGTAAACTAAAAAATATGTCAATCAATAGCCGGGCCGTTGACCTACCGATCCCGACCGATCACCCGATCGCCCCGCCGGCCGACCTTACGGCTGACCCGACTATCCATCTGACGGCCGCCCGATAAACCGACCGGTTACTTACCCGTTAGTCCGTTAATCCTTTTGGCGATATACCGACATGCCGATCTCCATAAGCCCTCAGCCGTCAGACCGACGTTACCGCCCGGAGATTAACTCTCAAAAGCCGGCTGCAACCTTTTCTAATCAGCCGAGATATTTAAAGGGAGAGAACTCCGGGTCGCTGAAATTGATTAAAAGCACACCCTTTTCGACCGATATCATCGCTTCCCGGGACAAAAACTCATTGCTCACCCCGAGGGCCGTTCTGAAATCGAGATGTGCGTCGGTTACCGTATATTTAAGGCCCTTTATGTTGACCCCGTCGGCGCTGTCTCCCATGCAAAAGACCGAAATATAGCCCGAAAGCTCCTTTCCAAAATGTATTTGAGAATTCTCGATAACCGTAAACACGGTATCTTTATCCACTAAAAATCCTCTTTTGCCCATGCCGCTTATGTGGGCGAGAAGCTGAAAATTGGCGATGGTATGATCCTGCCGTCTGCCTCCGAGACCGCCGTAAATTACAAACACATCGGCACCTTTACTTATCCCTAAATCGACCGACAGTCCGGTATCGGTATCATCCTTTTCGCTCGGGAAGGTAAGGACGTTTTCGCCCTGCACGGCGTGTCCGAGCGAGTCGAAATCGCCGAGGATAAAGTCGGGCGATATTCCGCTTTTTTTAAGGAATTCGAGCCCGGCGTCGGCCGCAACGACTATGTCTCCCCTGTTTTTATCGGGCAAAAACGGGGTTCCGGAAATATCGGACGCCCCGTAAATAAAGCATATTTTACTGTTCTTTGTTTTCTCCGTTTTCATTTTTCGACATGCCTTTTCGCGGTGATTTTTTGGCCTCTTTTTGCTGCTTTATGACCTTCATGTGCGAGAAGTCCTCGCGTTCCTTTTCCTCAAGCGAATCGGAGATAAAACGCACCGTCTCGTTATATCCGGGAATTACGATGTTCTGCAGGGCATTCGCCCGCTTTTGGGTCTTGTTTATCGCCACGGCCAGCCTGTAAACGCTGTTTTCCACCTCGGCTAATTTTACCGTAAGCTTTTTGACCTCGTCGAACTTGAAATAGGCCTCGTCAAGGGCCGAATTGGTGGCGTAAAAGCCGAAATGATTCTTCGGCTCGCTCTCCTTTAAGCTTACAACCGGCAGCTCGACCCCCATTACCGAACGGACCTTTACCGTTATTCCGTCCTCCACCGGGACGGCACGGGCCAGCTCGTCGCACACACCGAGGGTGACGTTCGCGCGCTGCAAGGCCTTATACGCCTCGGCAAAAAGCCCGTTTATCCTGCTTTGCAGATCCTTGGCGACATCTATCATACCCATGGTCTCACGTATAAGGATGTTGCGCTTACGGTCGAGCAGCTCATATCCGGTCTTGGCGAGCTCCAACGATCTTTTAACCGCTATAAGATTGCCCTTTGTCGGGCTCATCTGATACATCATAAGGCTTGAATCTCACATTCCTTAAGTGAATTTGCTTTAAAAGGCGAATTTTACTTCAAAACCGACCGCAAAAAGCGTTTGGTTTTTCGGATTTTGCTTTGGGTTCTTCGTTTTACGTTTTTGTTTTACGTTTTTATAGATGTTGCTCCATATTATATGGACAACACAACCGCCCGGGATTTTTAAAAAGGAATTAAAAATCCGGATTTATTTCTCCCGCCCGGAGGTATTTTCTATGTAATACTTGTCAAGCAGCTTTTTGTCTATACGGTCAAGCTCGGACTTCGGCAGCATTGACACAAGCCGCCAGCCGAGATCGAGGGTGTCGGCAATGGTGCGGTTTTCGTTTTCCTTCTGGTTTATAAACTGAGCCTCAAAGGCGTCGCCGAAGGCTATGTATTTTTTATCGATATCCGACAGCTCCTCCTCGCCTATTACCGAGGCGAGAGAGCGGGCCTCCTGCACCTTTGCACAGCAGGCAAATATCTGGTTCGAAAGGGCAACGTGATCCTCTCTGGTCATTCCGTCGCCTATGCCGTCCTTCATCAGTCGCGACAGGCTTTGCAGCACGCCGACCGGCGGATTTATCCCCTTTGCGTCAAGGGTGCGGTCAAGCACTATCTGCCCCTCGGTTATATAGGCCGTAAGGTCGGGCACCGGATGGGTTATGTCGTCGTTGGGCATGGTTAAAATGGGGATCTGTGTAACCGAGCCCTTTTTGCCCTTTATCATGCCGGCACGCTCATATAAGGAGGCGAATTCCGAATACAGATATCCCGGGAATCCCTTTCTTCCGGGGATTTCTCCCTTTGAGGAGGAGAATTCCCTGAGCGCCTCGGCATATGAGGTCATATCGGTCATAACGACCAGAATGTGCATTCCGAGGTCAAATGCCAGATATTCGGCCGCCGTAAGGGCGCACCGCGGAGTAAGTATACGTTCGATGATCGGATCATCCGAAAGATTAAGGAACATTACAACCTTTTGTATAACGCCCGAGGCTTCAAATGCGTTTCTGAAATAGGCCGCGACGTCGTTTTTAACACCCATTGCGGCAAAAACCACGGCAAAATCACCGTCCGACGAATCGCCCGATATTCTGGCCTGACGGACGATCTGGGCGGCAAGCTCGTTATGCTTCATGCCCGAGCCCGAAAAAATCGGCAGCTTTTGTCCCCGTATAAGGGTGGTCATGGCGTCTATTGAGGAGATTCCGGTCTGTATAAAGTTCCTCGGATACTCGCGCGAGACGGGATTTATCGCGCTGCCGTTTATGTCCCGTTTTATAACCGGATAAACCTCGCTTAAGCCGTCTATCGGCTTGCCGGTACCGCTGAACACACGGCCGAGAATCTCGGGAGCCAAGGGCATTTCCATCGGATGGCCGGTAAAAACCGTGCGGACGTTGCCGAGCGATATTCCGGCGGTTCCCTCAAATACCTGAACGATGGCATTGTCTCCGTCTATTACCACCACACGGCCGAGCCGCCTTGTCCCGTCAGGCATTCGAAGCTCGACCGTTTCCTCAAAGGAAACGTCCTTCATGCCGCTCATCGCAACGAGCGATCCGTTTATTTCATTAAGACCCAAATGTTCGGTAAGCATTTTTTATCTGTCCTTTCGCTTTTGCGTAATGGTTATATCCGAACTACGCCTTAAGTTGAATTTAATGTGAATTTTTTTACAGCCGACGATCTGCATTCGCCGGTTCCCGGCCGCAAATTTAAAGCTTATCGGCTTCCTCAAGGGAATCTATCGTCTCGTCAACCAGCTTTTCGTAATCGGCGAAGGCGGCTGTATTATCGTTGGTCACCTCATATTTTACCGACATTACCTTTTCAAAAATGCCGGTCTCATGCACCTTCGAAACGGGAATTCCCGAGGCCACAAGCGCGTCGCACCGATGATACAGTTTAAGAATAAGCTTCATCATCAAAAACTGCTTTTTAAGGGGAACGTATGTATCGTCCTTATGATAGGCGTTTTGCTGCAAAAAGCCGTTTCGTATGACCTTGGCGATATCGATTATCAGCTTTTGTCTGTCTGGCAGAACATCGGAGCCTATGAGCTTTACTATCTCCATAAGCTGATTTTCCTGCCTCAGGATAACCAGTATCTCGTTACGGTATTTCATGAAATCCGGATCGACGTTAAGGGAGTACCAGTCGGACAGCTCCCTGTCGTATTCCGAATAGCTCTGCATCCAGTTTATTGCCGGATAATGGCGCGAATAGGCAAGCGACCGATCAAGCGCCCAAAAGCAGCGTATAAATCTTTTTGTATTCTGGGTTACCGGCTCGGAAAAATCGGCGCCCTGAGGGGAAACGGCTCCTATAACGGTTATCGATCCCTCGCTGCCGTTAAGATTTTTGAAGTATCCGGCGCGCTCGTAAAAGGCCGCAAGACGCGACGGCAGATATGCCGGGAAGCCCTCCTCGGCCGGCATTTCCTCAAGCCGTCCGGAAATTTCTCTTAAGGCCTCGGCCCAACGGGAGGTCGAATCGGCCATCATGGCGACATGATAGCCCATGTCGCGGTAGTATTCCGCAAGGGTTATTCCTGTATAAATTGAGGCCTCGCGCGCCGCAACCGGCATGTTCGACGTGTTGGCTATAAGCACGGTGCGGTCTTTAAGCTCGGCGCCGGTTCTCGGGTCGACCAAGCCTCCGAATTCGTCGAGAACCTGGGTCATCTCGTTGCCGCGCTCGCCGCATCCGACGTATATGATTATATCGGCGTCGCTCCATTTGGCGAGCTGATGCTGGGTCATGGTTTTGCCCGTACCGAATCCGCCCGGTATTGCCGCCGTTCCGCCCTTTGCTATCGGGAAAAGGGTGTCTATTACCCTTTGTCCGGTAATGAGCGGACGCTCGGGGGTCTGTCTCGCCGCGGTGGGACGGGGGGTGCGTATAGGCCACATCTGACAAAGGGTAAGCGGCACCTGACGGCCGGTTTTGTCGTCGTTTATTATGGCTATGGTATCGTTTACGGTGTAATCTCCGTTTTCGGCCGCAAAAACCACCTTGCCCGAAAGACCGGGACGGAGCATGACCTTATGGGTTATTACCGGCGTTTCGGGACAGGTCGCGTAAACGTCGCCGGGGACAAGGGTGTCGCCCTCTTTGACCGTTACCTCAACCGACCATTTGCGCTCGGTATCAAGCGGAGAAACGGCGCTTCCCCTTGCTATAAAGGGGCCGCTCGCCTTTTCAACGTCGCGAAGCGGACGCTGTATTCCGTCGAAAATATTGCCGATTATTCCCGGTCCCAGGGCAAGCGACATGGGCGCTCCGGCCCCGACGACCGGCTCGCCGGCTTTTAGTCCGGTTGTGGATTCGTACACCTGAATTACGGTGCGGTCCTCCTTTATGCCTATAACCTCGCCGACCAACCGATCCTGCCCAACATAGACCATTTCGGCCATGGAGAAGCCCTGGGTATCGGCGACGGTTATAACCGGCCCGTTTATTCCGAATATTGTTTTTTTGGTCATTTTCATCCGAGCCTTTCAATAAATTGAAAAATGAAAAAGTAAAAAGTGAAAATAAATTAAAATAAAGGAATGGAAGTGAGGTGATGTAATATAAAGCGATCAAAAATGTCCGGCGGTGTTTTACGGTTTTACCGTTTTCGCACCTTTTACCGACCTTGCAAACGGCGGTTAAAAGGGTCGCGGACCGATTCCGGTCGGTTGACGGCCGCGACCTATGATTGTCAGCCGCAACCGATGAATGAAATACAGTAGTCAGCGGTTAATCGGTCGGCTCTCGGCGATCGGTTATCGATTACGGTTGACGGCCGGCCAACAAACACATTAAAAAACGTCTACTTTTTAAATACGCACATAACGGTGCGGAAAAGAACCTTTATATCGCGCCAGACGCCGACATTCGCGGTGTATTTAAGATTTATTGCCATTTTGTCGGGCAGGACCGTATCGATATAATACTGCTCGGGGTCCTCCTTATCCTTTAAAAGCTCATTCTCGTATCGGTAGGCAATGCTCGCCTCCCCCGATATTCCGGGAGCAAGCAGCAGGGTCGAGAGCATCTCGGGCGTATATTTATCAACGTATTTTTTAACCTCCGGCCTGGTGCCCACAAGGGACATATCACCTATAAAAACGTTGAACAGCTGGGGAAATTCGTCAATCCTTGTCTGCCGCAAAAATGCGCCGGGCTTTGTTATTCGCGGATCGTCCTCGCCCACGGTGAGCGCTCCGCCGATCTTGTCGGCGTTTTGCACCATGGTGCGGAATTTAAATATCCGTATTTCGCGTAAATCCCGGCCGACCCTTTTCTGCCGGTAGAATACCGGTCCGCCGTCGTTTATCTTTACGGCCACGGCAGCGCAAAGCATAATCGGAGAAAGAAGAATTATAACTATAAGCGCTATTATTATATCGCCCAGTCTTTTAAAAAACAGCGATACACGCTTACGGCGCAATATGTCATAATACGGCTTTACAGCCTCATTTTGCATTGTCTCGGGCAATTTCCGCCACGGCGTCAGCAACATACAGTACATCGTCCTTTGTCATTGATGGATTAAGGGGAATGGAGATTATCTCCTCAAAGAAGTGCTCGGCACCGGGGCAGTCGCCGGGCTTGGTTCCGAAATGCTCGCGATAAAACGGATGCAGATGCACCGGAATAAAGTGAACGCTCGTGCCGACAAGATATTTGTCGGTAAGGATATCTATAAACTCGTCGCGGTCGATTTTAAGCTCGCCCTTTTTGATCTTGATGCCGTAAATGTGCCATGCGTTGCGGCCGAGGGTGGTGTCGGGAAGAATTCCGACGCCCTTTATATCGGCAAGCCGCTCGTTATAAATCTTCGCATACTCCTCGCGCTTTGCCTGCATTTCGTCGATGCGCGAAAGCTGAACAAGGCCGAGCGCCGCCGCAATGTCGGTCATGTTGTATTTAAAGCCGGCCTCAAGCACGTCGTAGCGCCATTTTCCGCCCTTGCCGTAACGGTTCCATGCCGTACGGGACATTCCGTGGCAGGAAAGCACCGCCGCCTTTTCGTAAAGCTCGTCGTCGTTGGTGGTAAGCATTCCGCCCTCGCCGGTGGCTATGTTCTTGGTCGCATAAAACGAAAAGGCCGTGGGGTTGCCGTCGGAGCCTATAAGCCTGTCCTTATAGGTGGTGTAAACCGCATGGGCCGCATCCTCAATTACAAAAAGCCCGTGCTTTTTGGCAATGTCGTTTATTCTGTCCATATCGCACGGACGGCCGGCATAATGCACCGGAACAATAGCGCGGGTGCGCTCGGTTATAAGCTTTTCGATTCCGTCAACGTCGATAAGGCCGGTCTCGCTGTCGCAATCGGCAAAAACCGGAGTTGCGCCGCAATTGACAATGGTGTTTACGGTCGAGCAGAAGGTCATAGCGGTTACTATTACCTCGTCGCCCGGGCCGAGTCCTTTACCCTTCATTGCAAGATGAAGCGCCGCCGTGCAGGAATTGAGCGCCAAAGCGTGTTTTACGCCTATAAACTCGGCGAACTGCTTTTCAAATTCGGCGACCTTCGGTCCGCGCGACCACCAGTTGGACTCTATAGCCTCCAAAACGGCCGCATTTTCCCTCTCGTCATGCAAAGGAACGCAATAGGGAAGAAATTTATCTCTTATCTTCATTTTTATGACCTTCTTTTTCTTTATTTCTTTGTGTATTTAATGCTAATCCCAAATTATCGTCTGAAGCTTAACCTAAAAGCCCCGTGATCCGTTAATTTTAATAACCGTTACAAATCACGGCTGTTTTTATTGTTTCGCCTTATATTATCCGCGGTGTCCTCAAGAATCCGTAAAAATCTGTCGGCTAAAACCTTGTAATCATGATTTTTCACAACATAATCGTAGCCGTTTTTACCCATTTGGGTAAGCTGATCTTTCGGCGTATTCATAAGAACTCCTGCCGCTTCGGATATAGCCTTCGGATTCTCCGGCTCTACCGTTATTCCGCAATGCGCCTCCTCCACCGGGCGGTTGGACGAGCCCACACCGTATATTATCGGCTTTGCGGCCAGCATATAATCATAGAGCTTGTTCATGCCGACGCCGTAACTGTAAAGCGGCGATTTTTTCGCCCCTAAATACAGCACGTCGGCATATCCGAGCAGCTCGTGCATGCAGCGCTTTTTGACCGAATCGAGAAAAACTATATTTTCCCGCCCGTTTGCCCGTTTTATAAGCTCGGGCTTTTCGCTGCCGTTACCTACAAGCACCAGTGTGCACCCGTCGGGCAAGGTATCGGCCGAATCGATAAAGCACCAAAGTGCGTTCGAGAGCGCATGACCCCCGGCATACATAATAACGAATTTTCCCTCGGACTTAAGCCGCGAAAGGGGTTCGGTCCACTCCCCTCCGAGCGGCTCGCACGACGCCTGAGGCTCGATAAACACCCCATTCGGGACATAGTGAAAATCCACCTTGTCGAATCCGATCTCCTTTATATGACGGTCGGCGTCGGGTAAGACCGACACCACCGTATCGCAGTTTTTGTAGCAGTAATTTTCGGCCATCTGAACCACCTGCATGGCAGGCTCCCACTTCGGCCGCGAGCCGAGCACCATAAGCGACATCGGCCATATATCGTGAATTTCGTAACAGGTCGCGGCGCCGTTTATACGGGCGATCTTCACCGCCGGATAAACGTCCATGGGATAGGTCGAAGAATTTATAACGACATCGGGCTTGTATTTTTCCGCAATCGTACCGGCAAAACGCGACAGCTTGCCGATGAATGCGTACATGTTGCGTATACGTCTTACCCGGTTGCCCACATATCGCGGCGTTTTGATCCAGGAAAACCGGACGCCCTCCTCGACCGTTTCAAAAAAATCGTACGGAGCCTCGGGATTTTTAGCCCTTAAATGGGAGTAATCGGCGGCAAGTATCGTCACATCATGGCCTAAGCGTGCCCATTCCCTCGCCATGTAAAAGGGTCTGAACTCCATACCCATTTTATCCGAGCCTGCATAATGGTCTATGTAAAGAATGTTCATTTAAAACGTCCCTTATAATCGACGGTAGCGCCGTTTTCAAGCGGAAAGCTCACCGGTTTTCCGTCGGCCGCCGAGCGGTAGACCGCCAGAATCACCTCTAAAGCGCGACGACCGTCATATGCCGTCGCCTTAAGCGGCGCCCCGGTTTTAACCGCGTCTATAAAATTCCTGTAAAGTGGAGTGTGACCGAAGCCGTAAACGCTCGAGCTGCTTTCAAGACAGTCGGCTTTGAGCTTTTCGACGTCCTCTTTTCGGTCGCCGAATATCCAGTCCTCAATTGTATTTACGGCCTTTCCTCCGGCGCGGACGGTGCCCTTTTCCCCGAAGATACAAAGGGTCTCTTCAAGATTTTTCGGGTAAACGTCGGTGGTGCCCTCTATAATTCCGTAGCTGCCGTTTTCGAATTTTATTACGGCAAGACCGAGATCCTCGGCCTCGATATAATCATGATTGAGTCGGTCGGTGTAGGCGAAAACCTCCTTCGGCTTTCCGCCCATCATCCATACAAGCAGATCAATGTCGTGTATGCACTGGTTCATCAGCGCGCCGCCGTCCTGCTCCCAGGTGCCCCGCCACGAGGCCTGGTCGTAGTAGTTTTTATCCCGACCCCAGCGGATATTCGCCGTACCGTAAAACAGCCGGCCGAAGCGCCCCTCGTCTATGGCCGAGCGGATTGAGCAGACCGCCTTGTTAAAGCGGTTCTGGAAGCAAACGCCTAAGGTCAGCTTTTTTTCGTTGGCAACGGAAATAAGCATATCGGCATCGGCAAGGGAAAGGGCTATCGGTTTTTCCACAAGGGTATTGGCGCCGCTTTTTAAGCAGTCGGCCGCAACTGCCGCATGATCTCCGCTGGAGGTTGCGACGGCGCACATATCGGGTTTTACCGTTTCGAGCAATTCCCGATGATTGTCAAAAACCGGAATATTTTCAAATCCGTTGGCCCTTAAAAGCGCCTCGGCCTTTTCCTTCTCAAGATCGCAAACGCCGACAAGCTCAATGTCATCACGGTTGTTTTTTATTGCGGTAATATGACTCGGCGCTATTCTGCCGCATCCGATAAGCGCATATCTTATTTTTTTCATGGTTTTCAATCCTCTTTAAAACGGACGGATGTGCTTCAGACCGATTTGTGTGTAAAGGTGGGAACAAGCTCCTTTACAAGGGCAAACATCCCGGGCAGGTCGCCCTCGTGAAGCGTTCCCTCAAGCTGCTTTATGGTTTTTGCAAGCATGTGATAATCGGTGTCGATCGGCTTCATTACGGCGATCTTGTTGTTGGCCGTACGGTCAACGTCCTCATCGGCCATGCTTATTTCCTCAAACAGCTTTTCGCCCGGACGAAGCCCGGTGTAAACTATCTTTATATCAACGTCGGGCTTAAATCCGGAAAGACGGATAAGATCGCGCGCAAGGTCGCTTATTTTTACCGGCTGACCCATGTCAAGCACGAATATCTCTCCGCCCGACGCCATGGCGCCGGCCTCAAGCACGAGCTGGACAGCCTCGGGAATGGTCATAAAATAACGGCGCATATCCGGATGGGTTACCGTAACGGGACCGCCCTCGGCAATCTGCTTGCGGAAAAAGGGCACAACGCTGCCGTTTGAGCCGAGCACGTTGCCGAAACGCACCGCCGCAAAATCGGTGTCCGGAGAAATCGTATCCATCATCTGGATGACCAGCTCGGTAATGCGTTTTGATGCGCCCATTATATTGGTTGGATTTACCGCCTTATCGGTCGAGATAAGTATAAACTTCTCCACCTTGTGATGAATGGCGGTCTGGGCGGTGTTTATGGTTCCGAGGACGTTGTTCTTTATGGCCTCGGCCGGATTTATCTCCATCATCGGGACGTGCTTGTGCGCCGCCGCATGGAAAACGAGCTGGGGCTCAAACTCGGTAAAGACCTCCTCTAAACGGGCGCGGTCGCGTATCGAGCCGAGACGGACCTCGAATTCGCCGTTTTTGTAGCGCTCCTTAAGCTCGTTATCTATATAAAAAAGTCCGTTTTCGTGTATATCGAACACCACAAGCTTTTTGCAGCCGAAGGAAAGCACCTGACGGCATATCTCCGAGCCTATCGACCCGGCGCCGCCGGTAACCATTACGGTCTTGCCCTTTACAAAATCGCGCACGACCCCCATGTTAAGGGTGACGCGGTCGCGGCGCAAAAGATCCTCTAAATTTATCTCTCCGAGCTGCATTTTTGAAACGTCGCCCTCGTCGATGGTGCCGAAACGCCGCATATTGCAGCCCTTTTCGCGACAAATATCCAACACCGACGAAAGCATTTCCTTCGACGCGGTGGGAATTGCAACTATAACCTGTTTCGCACCGAAACGGTCGATAGCACCCGCGAGAAAATCCAATCCGCCGAGCACCCTGAGCGAGTTTATCTTTTTGTTTTTAAGCAGCGGATCGTCGTCGATAAAGGCCACCGGACGAAGATTATCCTCCGGATGGGTCTGCAGCTTGCTTGAAAGATAGCTCCCGGCCTCGCCTGCTCCGTAAATTATTACCGGGGCCGCATCGCTTGCGAACATTCCCTTCATACGTCCCTTTGCACTGTTGCAAAAACGTACCGAGGCACGCGAAGCGACGGCGCAAAACAGTATAAACAAGGCCAATATAACGTAGCAAACGGCCGGCAGTCTGCTCGATCCGCCGGGATAGTACCGCTCGACATAGCTCCTCGCCCAAGCGTCGACAAGGAAAAACACGGCAATATCCATAACGACGGCCGGCAGCAAACGGTAAACCTCGTTTATGCCGAACGAACGCCACACACTGCTGTAATTGCCGAAAACGGCATTAAAAAACACCACTACAAGGGCAACGCCTATCATGTAGAGGAACTGGTTGTTGGTGTAGTAATCGGGAACACCGCTGTCTATCCAATAACAAAGGGCAAAGGCCGCATAAACAGACAGCCCTGCCGAAACGATATCCCAAAGCATAAGCAGTATTACGGGAACCGCTTTTCGTATTCTCTGCATTTTCACATCTCCGTTTTTAAACAAATGACATCCGATCGCCCTTTTCGGGGCGTATCGGCGCCGTAAAGGTGTTGTGCCCGTACCGATGCCTTACGGCTTTGGCAAGGCAACAATTTTCTCAAAGACAAAAGACAAAAAACAAAGGCAACCGGCAACAAAAATATAACCGTTCCCGTCGTATTACGGGCCTTACAGCAAGGAGATAAGGAATTCACCCGTAAAAACCGATTCTCCCTTGTGCCTTTTATCCCCCGTCGGGCGCAGCACATGGATTAAAAAGCGCTTAAAAAACAAGTCGGTTGCCGCTGTCCGATTGCCGCACAAGCCACGGCAGCGGTAAGACCGCCGGACTTGTTCGGCGGCGACAATTCTGCCGGACGGAACGTCCGCCTGACATATTGGCATAATTTATCCGATACATTATACTAAACATAGCCGTAAAAGTCAACGCCCGACAAACAAATATCGGCCCACTCGACATTTTTATCCGCCTTTAATCATTTTTGCCGGTTTTTACCGGAAAATCCCGATAAACGCCCGTATTCTCTCTCATTCGCCGGCCTTTTATCGGACGGATTTTGTCTTATGCGTTGTTGTGCTTGTATTCTTTGCAAAAATTGCTTTTTGCCGACTCTTGCGCGTTTTGCAGCTTAAAAAGACTTGAATTTTCAGAATGCTTGTGTTATATATTATAGGTAAGGCGTGTAATATGTACATAGACGCGCCGGTTTATTAATGTTCGGCGGTGAAACGAATTGAAATGCCCCTATTGTTCATATCCGAAAAGCAAGGTTATCGACTCACGACCCACCGATGAAGGCTCGCACATCAGACGTCGCAGAGAGTGCGAAAAATGCCAGAAGCGATTTACGACCTATGAAACGGTAGAATGTCTGCCGGTTATTGTAGTCAAGCGCGACCGCTCGCGCGAGACCTTTGACCGCTCAAAGCTTTTAAACAGCATGCTCAGAGCCTGCGACAAGCGGATGGTGTCAATAGATACCCTCGAAAAAGCTGTGGATGAGATCGAAGCGAGCATTCAGAATTCGCTCGACCGCGAGATCCCGTCTGAGCTTATAGGCTCCCTTGCGATGGACAAGCTTAAAAGCATTGACGAGGTTGCATATGTAAGGTTCGCCTCGGTTTACCGGCAGTTCAAGGACATAAATACCTTTATGGACGAGCTCGGCAAAATAATCGGCCAGAAGCAGTAATATTTAAATTCGTACCCATGCTTAAAGCAGCGGTTAAATAACGGTTCGGCTGATTTTAAACATCTTTTTTAAACGGCCGTTACAAAAACCGCTTTTTCCGGTAAAATCCCGAGGGTATTCGCTCCTAATCGACCGGATTAAAACAGATAAGTTACGTTGAAAACTGAATAATTTAAAAAATGCAGTGATAAAGGACGGCTTTAAACGGCCGGACAAGCAGCATAACATCCGTTAATTCTTTAAGGCAAAAAATTGTCGGGAATGCTGAATGCTTTTTTGTCCGCGAGGTTTAAAGCCCTTTAGTAAGCGAACGGTCACGGCACCTTTGATCTGACGGAAAAAGCCGGCAAGGCGGCAGTCTGCCCCTTAAAAAACGGCGTTTCCGGTTGGGTTAAACAGAGAGGAAAGCGGCGCGCGAAAGAATTTTAAGGTTTTTCGCACGGGTGGAACCGCTCCGTGCCGCGTTTCGCCGAATTTCGCCTTTTAGCAGCCCGCCGAAAACGGCCGCGAGGCAGAAGATGAAAAAACTCGCGTTCGGACAAAAATTACCGATTCAGATTAAAAATCGGTAAAACTAAGTAAGCGGTGCCGGTTATCCCCCGTTACAGGGAAAAATGAGAGCGCATCGATTTTGCCGATTTGCCTTTCGACCTTTGGTTTTACGGTTTTCTTTTGGCGAATTGTTTTACCGACCGCCTTTCGCATTTTTTTGACAGACCGTCCGTAAAAAAAGCCGGCTTGCCCGTTTTTAAAAAGCGAAAGGGACAAAGGTTATAAGGTTTTTGTTACCGGTTACGGTTTTTAAAACGAAGCAAAAAAATGATGCGAACGTGGGTGGTACCGCGTGGGCTCTGTTTATTTGCGGACTGCAGTAAAAATGCGGCTTGCAATTTAAATTTTGCGACCTTTTCAGGCCGCGGCCTTCGTCCCGTCGTAAATTCGTTTCGGGGCGAATATGCCGCGGTCTTTTTATTTTGGTTTTTCCTGTAACCGGACAAAAAAGCCGATCGAAAAGAAAAACGCGATTTTACGGTTGCGGACTTCGCCTTTATATAACGCTCTTTAAAGAGCCGACGCGACATTAAAAGCGGTATACAAAATTAATTTCGATTTACACCGTCGGTGACTAACCATAGCATGCTTATCCGAACTCGATTTTGGCGGAGAAAAATCCACACATACTTGCGCCGAAACATTCGTCAATCCGATAGCCTATGAGTGACGACAAGCTGAAAATCGCCGTTAATAGGCCATTTCAGGCGGGTTCGGAAGTATGTTATGGTTAACCATAACATACTCATCAGCGACGGAAATTCAAGAAAACCAAAAGAATAAAAAACCTGTTACGGAGGAATGAAATATGATAAGCAAACAGCTGCAGGAAATAAAGCAGCGCGCCGAGCAGAGCCTTGATTCGGTAAATGATCTTTCCCAGCTCGAGCAGTTAAGGGTCTCGTATCTCGGCAAAAAGGGAGAAATTACGGCCATTTTAAAGCAGATGGGCTCACTCTCTCCCGAGGAACGGCCGGTGGTAGGCGAGCTTGCCAACAAGGTCCGCACCCAGATCGAACAGCTCATCTCGGAAAAAACGAGCGCCCTTAAAAACGCCCGGCGCAAGGCCCGTCTCGAAGCCGAAACCATTGATATAACCCTGCCTGCAAAGGCGGTTAAAAAGGGCGGACTTCATCCTTTGAGCATTGTTCAAAACGACATGATAGAGCTTTTCCGCTCAATGGGCTTTGACGTTGTGGACGGACCCGAGGTCGAAACCGATTTTTACAACTTCCAGGCTTTAAACGTCCCCGAGGATCATCCGGCAAGGGACATGCAGGATACATTTTATCTCGGCGAGGGCATAATGCTCAGAACCCAGACCTCGGCCACCCAGATTCGTACCATGATGAACATGAAGCCCCCTATCCGCATGGTCTGCCCGGGACGTGTTTTCCGTGCCGACGAGGTGGACGCCACCCATTCCCCGGTTTTCCACCAGATGGAGGGTCTTGTGGTCGACAAGGGTATTACAATGTGCGATCTTAAGGGCTGTCTTGAGCAGTTTGCCCATGTTATATACGGCGACGATACCAAGGTCAAATTCCGTCCGTCATTCTTCCCCTTCACCGAGCCGAGCGTCGAGGTCGACGTCAGCTGCTCGGAATGCGGCGGTAAGGGCTGCCGTGTTTGCAAGGGCAGCGGCTGGATAGAAATTCTCGGCGCCGGAATGGTTCATCCGAACGTTCTTCGCTCATGCGGAATCGATCCGGACGAGTATTCGGGCTTTGCCTTCGGAATAGGACTTGACCGCCTTGCGACCACCCGATACAAAATAAGCGATATACGTCTGTTGTTCGAAAACGATTTGCGTTTTCTCAGACAGTTTTAACGAAAGGAGCGGCAAAACCAAATGAAAATATCACTTAAGGCTTTAAAATACTATGTTGATATAAATGTTCCGGTCGAGGAGCTTTGCGACAAAATGGTGATGGCCGGTTTTGAGGTTGAGGAGATCATCAACACCGCCGATACCATGCACAATGTCGTTGTCGGAAAAATTTTAAAAACAGAAAAGCATCCGGACGCCGACAAGCTTAAAATCTGCACCGTTGACGTCGGGGACGGCACTCCCCGTCAGATAGTAACCGGCGCCGACAATGTTTTCGAGGGAGCAACCGTTCCGGCGGCCCTTCACAATTCGCTGCTGCCAAACGGCACCAAAATCACCAAGGGCAAATTGCGCGGTATTGTAAGCGAGGGAATGCTGTGCTCGGGAGGAGAGCTCCTTATAACCGACGGCGATATGCCCGGCGCCGAGGTGAACGGCATACTTATAATGGACGAAAAATACCTCCCCGGCACCGATATGCGTGAGGTTCTCGGCCTTGACGATTATATAATCGACTTTAAAATCACCGCCAACCGCCCCGATTGCCAGAGCATTCTCGGCGTTGCGCGCGAGGTAAGCGTGGTGCTCGGAACCGAATTTCGTCCGCCCGTTCCGGAATATAACATTTCCGAAGGCAACGTTAAGGACCTGATAAAGGTAACCGTTGCGGACACCGATATCTGTCCGAGATACATGGGTGCGGCGGTAAACAACCTTAGAATCGGCGAGTCGCCCGACTGGCTCAAACGCACCCTTAAAGCCGGCGGAATGCGGCCGATAAACAACATTGTAGACATTACCAACTTTGTAATGCTTGAGACCGGTCAGCCGCTTCACGCCTTTGACCGTCGTGATATAAAAGGCGGCGAAATAATCGTCCGCCGGGCAAAAGAGGGCGAAAAGATCACCACCCTCGACGGTAACGAGCACGCCCTTACACCCGACATGCTGGTAATAGCCGACCGCGATAATCCCTCCTGCCTTGCCGGTGTAATGGGGGGACTGGGCAGCGAGGTAAAGCCCGACACCACCGAGCTCTTCCTTGAAAGCGCAAAATTCCGCCGCGACAGCATACGTCGCACCTCTCGTGCGGTCGGACTTCGCACCGAATCGAGCGCAAGATTTGAGCGCGGAGTGGACACCGTCGGCACCGAATACGCCTTAAAGCGCGCATTGCAGCTTATTAACGATCTCGACGCCGGCGATATTGTGGGCGGAATGATAGACCAAAAGCTTCCTCTACCCGAAAAACGCGTTATAAAAACCACGGTAAGCGACATAACCGCCCTGCTCGGCGTTGACGTTCCGAAGGATAAGATCGTATCGATACTCAACAGCCTTTGCATTGAAACCAAGGCCTTGGGCGAGCATCTTACCTGCCATGTTCCCTCCTTCCGCGACGACGTTGAGGGACGGGCCGATCTGGCCGAGGAGGTCATGCGCATATACGGCTACGATCACATAAAAGGCAGCGTTATGAAGGGCGACATCCGTCCGGGCAGACTGCTTATGGACCGCGAAAAGGCCGACAAGGTAAAGAGGGTTCTCGTATCCTCCGGAATGCACGAAATAATGACCTATTCCTTTATATCCTCAAAGGCGATATCGGTTTTAAAACTTCCGGAAAAAGATAAAAGACTTTCCGAAATACACATACTCAATCCCCTGGGCGACGAATATTCGGTCATGCGCACCCAGCTTGTAAGCTCAATGCTGTCGGTGCTCTCCTCCAATATAAAGCGCGGAAACGACGAGGCAAGGCTGTTTGAGATTTCCCGCGTTTATTTCCCGAAATCCCTGCCGGTGACCGAACAGCCCGACGAAATACCGACCGTTTGCCTCGGAATGTACGGCGAGGATGAGGATTTCTTCACCCTTAAAGGGGCCGTTTTGTGCCTTTTGGACGCTTTCGGGACAAAATACGAGATAGTCCGCTCGAACGAAAGCTGGCTGCACCCCGGAAGAAGCGCCGATATAATATCGGAGGGCAAAAAGATCGGTTCGTTCGGCGAGGTTCATCCCGAGTCGGCCGAGGCCGCCGGAATCAGCTCGCGCGTATATGTTGCCGAAATTTCGCTCGCCGAGCTTTATAAATCGTCCGACGCGAAGATCCTTTACAAGCCCATTTCGCGCACCCCGGCCGTAACCCGCGACATTGCCCTGCTTTGCGAGCGATCGCTCCCGGCCGGCGAGATAGAAAAGGCCATTAAAAAAGCCGCCGGACAGCTGCTCGAATCGGTAAAGCTGTTTGACGTTTACGAGGGCGACCGCATTGAAAAGGGAAAGAAGAGCATCGCCTATTCGATGACCCTGAGGGCTCACGACAAGACCCTGACCGACGCCGAAACCAACGAGACGGTCGAGCGCGTTATAGCCGCTCTTAAGGAGATAGGCGCCGAGCTCAGAAGATAGCCGCTTATTTTTCCGTTAATTCGGAGCCGCTAAACCGAATCAATTAAAAACTGCGTGAAATCGGCACCTTCACGCAGTTTTTGTCCTGTATCGGCAGACAAGCCCGGCCCTTCGCCGCGGTGCTTGCCGTTCGACAATGCCTCACGACACACCGCGCGACTCGTCGGAAGAGAAAGACTCGTTCCCGGCATACGGCAAAACGAAAACACCGAAGTATTACTCGCCCGTTTATATGGGGCGGGATTCCCGGGGTATGTTGCGTAAAAAGACCTGTTTTATGGCAATTTACCCGCCCGGCGCCACTCTCGTGACGTGTAATAAAAAGAAAAAACCGGTTTCCCCGATTTTTCTCCTTCTCTTTTAAAGCCTCTCTTTGTTGGCTGCGGTTTATTCCCCCGTTGCTTTAATTTGATTAATTTTGTTTTGTTTTCAAAAGAGGATAAGCTCGGCGCAAAAATTCAGTTTCAACCGGAGATTATTTTATGCTCAATTATTTCATCGACGTTTTTACCCAGGTGGCCATACTTTTTATAATGATGCTTGTCGGGGTCGTTATGTCAAAGCTCGGCAAAATAACCTCGACCGGCGCAAAAGAGATGACCGACCTTTTACTCACCGTTGTGACCGTGGCGGTAATAGTCAAGGCCTTTGCGACGGTCGAATTTTCGCCCGATAAAATAAGGGAAATGGGACTCGCCGCCCTGGCGCTTGTTGTTGTAACCGCGGTAGGCGGCGCGCTGTCGGCCGCTGCTTTTTGTAAAAGCAGTGACAATGCGAGGCCCGTTTTGCGCTTCGGCTCGATTTTTTCCAATTGCGGATTCATGGGAATTCCGGTGACCCAGGCCGTATTCGGCGACAACGGGGTGTTCGTCGTGTCGATATACATGGCGGTTTTTCAGATCTCCGCCTGGACATACGGCGTTTATATTTACACAAGGAAAACCCGGAAAAACAAAAGTTTCAAATCGGCCGAGCTCCCCCTTGACAACGGCTCCGCCGAACCCTGTGCGGCGCACCCGTCGTGTGAAAAACCGACCGTCATACGGAAAAACGACTACAACGAAGGCTCCGCCAAGCCTCCGCTTAAAGGTATTTTTTTAAACGCCGGGGTTATCGGCGTGGCGATCGGACTGATTATTTTCTTTTTGCAAATAAAGCTGCCCGACATAATGATGACCCCCATTTCAAGCATTGCCGCCATAAATACCCCCCTTGCTATGGTGGTAACGGGTCAGCTGCTGTGCGGAATCAGCCTTAAGCCCTGCCGGGAGGATATCGGAATTATCGCCGCCTGTGCGTTGCGTCTGCTTGTAATTCCGCTTTGCTCACTGGGAATTCTTTGGCTTTTGGGAATTAAAGGGCTTCCTCTTGCCGCCTGCTCGGTGCCGATGTGCGCCCCGGCGGCCACCTACACCGTCATGTTTGCCAAGCGATACAACGCAAACGGCGAGCTCGCCTCCCGGCTTATGAGTATATGCACTCTGCTTTCGATATTTACAATGCCGGTCGTAATATCGGTCGCGCGCTTTATGGCAGGATGATTTTTCAAAAGGATTGCCGGTCGGATGCATCGGACTCACTTACAATTAATCCGTAGCATTTAGGGGTCTTTCCTCCATGAAGCCTTCTTCCATAAGGTCTTCTTCCTCGGGGACTTCCTCCATGCGCTCTTCCTCCATGCACTCTTCCTCCATGCACTCCATCTCCGCGCAAACATCTCCCACGCGAACTTACCAACGCGAACTTACCAATGCGCCTTCCCCACGCGCCTTCCCCACGCGACCTTCCCCACGCGACCTTCGCCGATCTCCCGAAAACAAAATCCGCGGCGGCATTTGCCGGTTGACTCGGCTTCGGCGAACCGGTTTTAATACCGTAAATAAATATTTATTAAATTTAAAATTAAAATTAAAAAAATAACCCCTCGGGTCACAATGACGAAAGATGAAAATAGTAAAGCTTTTTTCATTCTCCGAAATGGATCCGGGGGGTTGTTAATTTAGCGCTTTTCAGGCTTTAAGCAAAATCAAAGGGAAAAGGGAAAGGCAGCGGTAAGATAAGCGGTTTGTCCTTTATCTTTTTGCCTTTTTCTTACCGCTGCCTCAAAAGCGTTGCTTGACGTTTTAAAAGGAGGTATTTTTCTTAAAACAAAGCCCTCGAGCGCGACAAAGGGTAAATTGTCCGATTTTGGAGTTAAGGTTAATTAAACCGGTTTGAGCGTGGATTAAAATTGCATTTCAGGCCGGGGGTGTGATTTGGACTAAGATAGGCTGTGGTTAAGCATAGGATGCTCAAGGTAAGATATATTGTCGGGTGAATTTAAGCGGTTTGTAATCATCTTAAACCCGGTGTAATTAAACTAAGCCTATTTAAAGTCCCGACCGTTTTTGCCTTTTTTGCCTTACGGCTTTTCTTGTTTTTTAATCCTGAAGGGCGTCGTAGCCGTGCTCGCCGGTGCGGACCTTTACAACGTCGCGGACATCGTAGACAAAGATCTTGCCGTCGCCGATGTTGCCGGTGTAAAGGACCTTCTGAACGGTCTTTACAAGGGTATCAACCGGAATTTTCGATACCACGACGTCGATCTTGATCTTAGGCAAAAGCCTTGTTTCGATCGGCGCACCGCGGAAGAATGCCTTGTGGCCCTTTTGTACGCCGAAGCCGAACACATTGGTAACCGTCATACCGGTAATGCCGATGGCCTCGAGCGCCTCCTGCAATTGCGCAAACCTGTTCTGATTCATTATTATTGTCGCCTTGGTCATGCCGGTCGGCGTTACCGCTGTCGGAGCCGCCGTTTCATGAACCACCGGAACGGCCGCTTCTACAGGAACGCCCGATGCGTCTTCGGTCCCTTTAGCGGCGATTTCAGTCTCGTCAAACTCGGCAGGATCCGAAACCTCGGTAACCAGAGCAAAGTCGGGGTAGGCGATGTTGCCGTGCTCGCCGATATCCAGTCCGGCAACCTCCTCGGCGGCGCTGACCCTTATTCCGACGGTCTTTTTAAGCACGAGCCATACGATAGACGAGCTTACAAAGGAGAATGCGCCGACGGCGAGAATTCCCAAAAGCTCAACGCCTAAAAGCTTAAATCCGCCTCCGCAAAACAGTCCGTTCTGGGTCGAAAGGGTGGTAACGCCCTCCTTGGCGAACAGTCCGGTGCATATTGTGCCAAATACGCCGCATCCGAGGTGAACCGAGGTAGCGCCGACCGGATCGTCAACGCCTATACGGTCGAAAAATCCGACAAGCAGCACCACTATAACGCCGGCAACGGCACCGATAAGCAGGGAAGCCTCAACGCTGACATAAGCGCATCCGCCGGTTATTGCTACAAGACCCGCAAGGCTGCCGTTTACCGTCATGCCGAGATCGGGTTTGCCGATTACGATCCATGAGGTGATGGTGGAGGTAAGTATCGCGGCGATGGTGGAGGCGTTGGTGGTGAAAAGGATGTGGGTCACATCGGCCGGATGCTGGAAGCTCATGGTCGAGCCGGGGTTAAAGCCGAACCAGCCGAGCCACAACACAAACGCACCGATGACCGCAAGGGACATGCTGTGTCCGGGAATTGCTCTGGGCTTGCCGTCCTTGCCGTATTTGCCGATACGGGGTCCGAGGATTATTGCACCGGCAAGAGCCGACCAGCCGCCGAGCGAATGAACGACCGTATCGCCGGCGAAATCGAGGAAGCCGAGCCGGGAGAGCCAGCCGCCGCCCCAGATCCAGTGTCCGACTATCGGATAAATAACAAGGGTTAAAACGAACGAGAAAATTATGAACGAAACGTATTTTATACGCTCGGCAACGGCACCCGATACGATGGTTGCGGCCGTTCCGCAAAAGACCATCTGGAAGAAGACCTTGCCCCAGAAGGGAACCTCGGACGTGAGGGTCGAGTCGTAAAACGAATTATCCGCCGAGCCGAGGATGAACAGGTGCTCGGTGCCTATTACCGGATTGTCTCCTCCGAACATAAGTCCCCAGCCGAGCAGCAAAAAGCCCAGCGACGATATCGCAAAAACTATAAAGTTTTTGGACAAAATGTTTACGGTGTTTTTGGAGCGGGCAAAACCGGCTTCAACCGTCGCAAAACCGAGGTTCATAAAGAAAACCAGTATTGCCGACAAAAACACCCAGAATGTGTCGATAATCGAAAAACCGACCATAAATATTCCTCCCGAATAAAAAGTAAAAAACGGCAAGGACGCCTGAAGTCAGGCGTCCTTGCCGTTCGATGTTACTTGTTATAGCACACTTTATCCGGTTTGTCAATAGGGAAATTTCAAAATTTATAAAAACCGGATATCTCTGTTTTTAAACGAAGATACAACGGCCCTCGCCGCCGTTTAGAATAAACGGTGCCGTTTCCCTCACCGCCGATTAAGGCGGAAAAGTTCCGTTTTTTCTATGCCGCAGGGCCGAAAATCAGCGAGCGTTAAGGATTTGTAAAAAGGACTTTAAAAAACCTGTAAAACGAAATCCCGTTCCTTCAAGGTAAAATACCGTTGTAAACATCGCTTTTTTATCCTGTTTTCCGGCTATTTAAAAACCTTAAGCCTCAACCGAGATTATAAAATAATACACCGGCTGTCCGCCGTCGATGAGGGTCACCTCAAGCTCGGGCAGCTTTTCGCTCAAATAATTCGCCACGCCCTCGGCCGTCTCTTGGTTTACGTCCTTGCCCTTTATAAGGGTGACCGAGGAGGAGTCCTTCTTGCAAAGCGATTTGGTCAGCTTGTAAACGGTTTTGGTAAGATCGGTGTCGGTAAAGGAAAGCTTGCCGTTCTTCATGGCCATAAGCTCGCCGGCCTTTATGTTGTGATTTTCGTACTCGGAATCGCGCACCGCGTAGGTTATAAGTCCCGAGCCGACAGCGTCGGCTGCAAGGCGCATTTCGGTTATATTGGATTCGAGGTCGGCGTCCTCGTCAAAGGCCAGCATTGCGGAAATTCCCATCGGGATCGACCGCGTAGGCAGCACGCAGATCTTCTTTTTCGAAAGGGGAATTGCCTGCTCGGCCGCCATGATTATGTTCTTATTGTTCGGCAGCACGAACACGATCTCGGCCGGAGTTGCCTCAACCGCCTTTAAAATGTCGTCGGTGGAGGGGTTCATGGTCTGTCCGCCCTTTACCACCTTGTCGGCTCCGAGATCCTCAAAAAGCGAAACCACGCCGTCGCCTGCCGCAACCGAAACGAACCCGTAGGTCTTTTCGGGCGCCGCGTAAACATCGGCTTTATCCTCCGCCGCTTCCTTTTCGTTTAAAAGCTTGCGGTTTTGCTCGCGCATATTTTCAATCTTCACGGTCATCAGTTCGCCGTATTTAATGCCCTCTTCAAGCACCTTTCCGGGATGATCGGTATGAACATGGAGCTTGATTATCTCGTCGTCGTCCACAAAAACGGCACTGTCGCCGATGCTCTCGATAAAGGCCCTGAGCCCTATCGGATCCTTTTTGTCGGAAAGGGGTTTTTTGACTATTATTTCGGTGCAGTATGTAAAGGTTATTTCGGCATGATAATCGGCCGACTGATCCTTCTCTTCGATGCTTTCGGGAACATCCGACGCGCTTACATATTCACCCTTAAATGAGGCGAGCATCGCGTCGAATATAACGCAAAGACCGGCTCCGCCCGAATCGACGACCCCTGCTTTTTTAAGAACGGGAAGCAGCTCGGGGGTTTTATCAAGGGCGTCGTGCGCGCCCGAAACGGCGGCGGCAAAAACCTCAACCGCGCCTTTGTTTTCTTCCTCGACAGCCTTTTTTGCACATTCGGCCGCAACGCGCGAGACGGTAAGGATTGTGCCCTCGGTAGGCTTCATAACCGCCTTGTATGCCGACTCCACGCCCTTTGAAAGCGCGGCGGCAAGCAAAACGCCCGAAACCGACTCATGGCCCTTAACTCCCTTGGAAATTCCCCTGAACAAAAGGGAAAGAATAACGCCGGAGTTGCCCCTTGCTCCTCTTAAAAGGCAGGAGGCGGTTTCCTTTAAAACCTCGTCGGCCGGTGCATCCTCGCTCATTTTCGAAAGCGAGGCAACCGCATTTGAAAGGGTCATTGACATATTGGTGCCGGTGTCTCCGTCGGGCACCGGGAAGACGTTCAGCTCGTCGATTTTTTGACGGTTGGCGCTTAATGAGTCGGCGGCGGCAAGTATCGCCAGCCTGAACCGATTTCCGTTTATCATTTCAATAATCACTCCTGTAGCTTAAAACAAGTGCCGTACCCGAAGGGGTGATTCCCCTCCTGCTGTCCCCGGTTTTTCATCCTGATTTCGACTTAAAAACATCCGGCGCAGGAATCGATCGATACCCGGCGCAAGATGATTTTACCCAAAGGCGAAATAGGGCTGAAAAAAGACAAATATGTCTTTTTTCCGGACACACAAGGCAGATTTTTTAAAATAAAAAATTGTAAACTATAAATTTAAATTCCGTAATTAAAATCCGTTTTAAAGATTTTTTGCAAGACAGAGCTTGGCTCGGGGCCAATTGTCCCGCCGTACAGCTTCCGCCTTATTCGGCGGTCATGCGGTCAACATGGACTATTACCCTGTCGACCTTTATGCCGGTGGCCTCTTCAACAATATAGGTGACCTTGTTGACAATGCTCTTTGAAATGGCGTTTATATTCAGCCCGTACATAACCGTTATGTGAAGCGATACCTCTATTCCGGCGGCGTTGCCGCGCACGCGGATCCCCGTATCGGCAAAATAACGGCTTCTCATCAGCTTTTGACGCCACCACTGACTCCCTCTCGGGACCATTTTTGTAACGCCGTAGCAAGACGATACCGCATTGCCTATAAGCTTCGAGAAGAATTTCTGAGATATTCTTACCGTGCCGAGGCGATTTTCAAACATTATCATAATATATGTTTCATCCTTTCCGTAAAATTACGAGGTTTTAATGCTGTGCCCGACAGGCACAACACGAGTGTTAATGATTTTTATATAAACAAAACCGTAACCTGCGGTTTTGTTTACGGCAGTTAAAAGAAATGCGCCAAGCAGGGATAAACCGACCTTAAAAGCGGATGCTTCCGACAGACGACGATTTTTCGTGTATGCTCCCGTTGATAAAAAGGGCAGTTAACGGTTATAAGTCCGAATACCGGATATATAGAACACCGGATATCGAAAAACTACTCCACCGAGGCATTTTCGATTCCGTAAAACGGGTCGTACCATGTGGGTGTAAGTCCGTTTATGCGGGGAGAATAAAGCTCAACGGCATTGTGGTGACAAAGCGGAATAAAGGGGATTTCGCTGTTAAAACAGGAAAGCATTTCGCTGAGCGATCCGTTCTTGCAGTAGTATTCATACGCCGCCTGCAGGGCGGTTTTATGGTTTTCGGAGATGGCCGCACCCGAAATATCGGCGTCCGGCTCACCGGACGGCTGTCCTGACGTCGATTCGGTCGTACCGTCGCCCGAAGCGGCATCATCGCTATGTGACGCCCCACCCGAAGAAGAATCGGATGCGCTGCCCTTCGTTTGGTCCGCCGAGGAGGAGTCGCCGGTTGATGCCTCCGGCTCGGTGTATTCAAGCTCGCTTTGGCTGAAGGATATGTTTCCGCCGGCGGTAAGCACCGGATAAAGGTCGAGCATACGATTAAGCTTCATCTCGGCGATGTAAAGATCGCACCAGCCCGACGCTATTGCACTTACATATTCTGCATATCCGCAGGCCTTTACGGTGCAGTCTATTCCGGCACGGGAGAGCTGATCGCAAATCAGCTTTGCGGCCTGCTCGCGCGTGGTGTTTTCGCTGTTATAAACAACGGTAAGCGATACGGCCTTGCCGTTTTTGGAATACTTCCCGTTTTCGCCGAGAGAATATCCGCCAAGGGCCAGATTCTCGGCCGCCGAGGTCTTATCGGCCGTAACCTGCAATATCTGCTGACCCTGAACCGCCGCAAGAGAGCTGTGATATGGCCCTTTTGCCGCCTCGGCCTGGCCGAAATAGGCATTCTTTACGATATCGGTCCTGTCGACCGCCGCCGATACGGCGTATCTTAAATATTTATCACCCGAGAGCAGAGATTTTTTACCCACTCCGAGATAAACGAGATTTTGTCTCGAAACGCTGCACGATTTACCCGAAAGCAGTGTCGGCATGGTATTATCGGACAAATCGGAATAGTATATATCGACCGTTCCGGTCTGCAAAGCGTGGTCAACGGCGGCCGAATCGGGCAGCGCCGATAAAACTATCTCCTTTACCGAGACGTTCCCGCCGTACCAGGATTCGTTTGCCCGAAGCAGGGCCGACGAGGCCGATTTTTCAAAAACATACCGTCCGCTGCCTATGGGCGGAAGCTCTTTGTTATCAACATCCTTAAGGCTCGCCGTTCCCGTTTTTATTATCGGGAACATGAGGCAGTACTCAAAAAATTCGCACTCGCGCGAAAATTCAAACACGACCTTTTTCGACGATTCGGCATAGCACTGTCTTATTACCGAAACGCCCTCGAAATATTTACATTCGGGCTGTTCCTTTATCCGCTCGACCGAATATACGACATCGTCGGCCGTAAGGGCTGTGCCGTCGGTAAAAAGCGCATCCTTCAGGGTAACCGTACATTTTCTTGTGTCCTTTTTTATTTCGCTTGCAAGTCCGGGCAATATGTTAAAGGAATTGTCGCTTACAAAAAGCGAATCGTACAAAAGCAGACCTAACTCCTGGTTATTTTTCGATTTTGCAACATAAGGATTAAGACTGTCGTTATGGGTGTAGGGCAAGGTCACCGTCCCGTTTATTTTCGCTTCCCCCGAGACCGAACCGGAGGACAAAGCGCTGCTGTCGGAGGCTGAATTTTCGCCGCCGTTCGAGCACGAGGCCAGCACCGCCAGCACCGCAACGGCACAGATAAGTCGTAGAACAAGCGCTTTTTTCAATGCCGTCCGGCTCCTTTCCCATAGTACTTCATAGTCGGTGTATATTATAACCTATTATCTCAAAAAAAGCAACCGCCATATATTGAATATCTCTGTTGTATATTACACAGTATGTACCGGATTTGTCCCGAATACGCCAATAATTCCAAATAGGATAATCGGGGGAATTTTTTCGGCAACAAAAGAACCGAATACGGTTTCGCCCGGATAATCCGAATAAAAAAGACCGTCTCGCATCGGGCGGACTTTAAATGAGGATAAGTCGCCCTCCCTACGGTTTTATCAATCCAAAAAATTAATCCGCATGACTTTTGAGGGAGACGTCAGCTTTCGCTGACAAAGGAATCGCCCTTTTGTAAATTTACCGGACGAATAAAACCGTAGACGAGGCGATTCCTTTGCCGTTGCTTAAAAAAGCAACGGCGTCTCCCTCAAAAACCCGGAAAAACAAAAAATCGGAGTTTTTACCTCCGATTAACCTGCAAATTATTATTTACGGCCGATAAAGCCGTCCGACATATTTTAAAAAGCCTCCGGGGAATATCCCGGAATACGCAACGGATATAAAAACGAGAATACCGGGCAACAAAACCCGAAGCAATGCTCAAAATGATTTAAATTCCGCAAGCGTTACGCATTTTTCAAAGCGAATGATAAGCCGCCTTAAAAAACACATCAGCCTTTTATAAGGGAAAATACCGTATCAAAATACTCCATACCGTAGTTGTGGAATTCGCCCTTTTTTATCATGCGCTTAAGCTCGTCGGGGGTAACCCACATTGCGGCGCTTACCTCCTCCTTTTGGAGGGTAAGGGAACTTATGTCGGCGTCCACCCCGACATGCCAGATGTCCGAAATGGAATTTTTTCGCCTGAATCGCTCAACAAAAAATATTTCGCCGGGCTTTACCGAAATTCCGAGCTCCTCATAAAGCTCCCTTATGGCGGCGGTTCGAGAATCCTCGCCCGATTTTACCGAGCCGCTCGTCGCCGCCCATTCGCCCGGCATGGGCTGTTTATTCCGGCTTCTTTTCTGAATTAAAAATTCGCCCGAGGAATTGGTTATCCACACATGCGCAACAAGGTGGTACTGACCGACGCCGAGCGTGCCGAACCGCTCGCGCTTTACACGCTTGCCGGTTTTTTCGCCGTCGGCGTCAAGAATATCCCAGTATTCACTCATCGGTCGTACCTCCTTATTGCACATTTTTTAATTGTGTTTGTTACACCGCTTAATCACAACCGAAAAAACGATAAAACTATCTGATCTGTCCGGTAAAAGCCGCACCGTGCTGCCGGCTAAAAACAAGGTTAATATCCTGTCTCCCGTCCGGAAAAAGCCGGACACCGGCCGAAAAGCCCACAAACGATCCACGTTCAGTCATCCGCCGACAATCAATCAGACATCATCCGGCAAACAGCGGCTGTCAACCATCAAGCTCCGTCAATTAACCGTCGGTTAAAAAGCTCCGTCCGGCGGACGGAAAACATCAACCTTATACCACCGGCCGGCAACCACCGTCGGTCGATAAAGCCGAGCGCGCTAAGCACTCGCCGGATATGTCATACCGGCTTATAATATCGGCTTATCGACCGGTCGTTTTTAAACCGCTTGACGTTACAGCTTGGGAGAAAAGGCCTCGGCTGCGGCTGACAGCTCCTCGTTGCTCATAATTCCGTCGCCGCCGGCTCTGGCATATATTTTTCTGATCGCCTCGGCGCAACGCTGCTCCTCGTCCTTTCGGTCGGCCCGTTTGAGCATACAGCATACAAACGCACAGATCGGAACAAAAAGGGTCAGAAAATACATAACAACAAGAGCCGTCTTGTAAGAGGCCGAATAGCTGTCCGACAAAAGCTGTATAAGCTCCAAAACGATCGGCAGAACCGACGCTACGGAAAACACCGTCGCCGTTTTTTCCTTTTTAAAAAACATAAGCAGCACCGCCGCCGCAAAAAAGACGAAGCACAGCGCCGTCGGGAATATAAACGAGCGGTAGGCGAGCCTGAACCTATCGGTAAGCTCGCTGGTAAGCGCCATGTAAATGATCAGTCCATGCAGCATGGTCAGCAATATCCCGAACAATCCAAACAGGAAAAAACCGAACCTCGCCACTGAAAATCCCGGCGAATGGGCCTTGAATTTATAACGTCCGTGCTCGCTTTCGCTTATTAAAAAAGCATGGATCTTCTCGGCCAGAATATTTTTAGCGTCCGCCTGAGCGTTTTTCTGCATATTACTTCACTCTCACTGATATTTTACGATTTCGGCCGACTCTATAACAACGTCCTCAATCGGCTTGTTGTTATCGTCCACCTGAACGCCGGCAATTGCATCGACCGTTTCAAGTCCCTCAAAGACCTGTCCGAAAACGGTATGACCGCCCGAAATTCTGAACGCGCCGTCCAGATTTATGTTTCCGCCGTATTTTGCGTAAAGCTCCAAAACATTATCGGGAACCATGTCAATATCGGGAGTAAGGGGATATTGCGCCGCAAAAAAGTCATTGAAATCGGGATAATACTGGCTGTAACGGCTGTCCGAATCGTACATGCTCTTAAGATAATTGTAGTAGGTGGTGTACTGCGGGAGATACTGGGCGGTTTTGTAAGCCTCGTAATACGAGCGCAAATCGGCCGCCGTCTGGCCGTCCGGTCCCTTCTGATTTATAAAGAACTGGCTGCCGTTGGTGTTCTTACCGCTGTTGGCCATCGAAAGGGAGCCGCGGAGATTAATGAGATTCGGGGTGAATTCGTCCTCAAAGGCTTTGCCATAAATGCTTTCTCCGCCGGTTCCCGTTGCGGTCGGATCGCCGCCCTGAATCATGAAATCGTTGATTACACGATGAAATACAATCCCGTTATAATATCCCTTGTTTATAAGACCCTTGAAATTTTCTACAGCCTTTGGGGCATACTCCGGAAAAAGTCTTATTTTAATGTCGCCCTTGTTTGTATGCAAAACCGCGATCTCTTCGCCGGCGGCAGGGGCTTCAAGCTGATAGCCGGCCTTGTCCGCCTTTACCTGTGACGTTTCGGGATAACTGCTCATGTCAACCACCTCGGATGAATTATTGCTGCCCGGGTTTTCGTCCTCATCGGCCGAATTACACCCGCCTATAATCGGCAAAAGCAAGGCCGATGCGATTATAAGACTAAGGATCTTTTTCATTTTCATTTTTACACCTCATATCTTTTTGCATCCGCGGATGCAATCGGTCATATTTTTGGATGCTTGATGTTTTTACGGTCAATGTTTTCGGAATCCGCTGCTCCCCACGGGGATAAAGCAGAAAAAACTGCCGTAAAGCCCCCGCTTCGTGCGATTATGCATCTGCCGTACATTTAGTGTAAAATCGGCCATAATACCGGCCGCATATTACCGCTAAACGCGGCGGCGCGCGGAGAAAGGGTCGAGCGAAGCCGTACAAAGGGCGCCTGCCGGTTATCTAGGCATAGGATGTTCGAACCCTTATCGCCCGACACAGGTCTTTTTCGGTTATTTTCCCTTTTTTCGCCTTGGAGGGCGATAAGCCCGCCTTCGTCTCAAAAAAGGAAAATTCCTCAAAAAATCCTCTGTGTCTGGTGTAAGGCAGTTTTTATAGAGATGATTTGTCATAATGACAAAAATCGATGAAGTTTTTGTTTGCAAAGTTTTTGCAGTCTTTGGACTTGAATTTAAGACCATAAAAACCGACAAGTGTTCGAATACCCTATGCCTAACCAAACACGCTTACACTCCGAAAAGGGCTCGCACATTCTCCCTTGAGGCCGAAATCACCTCGTCGGCGGACATGTTCCTTACCTCGGCGATCCTTTCGGCCGTAAGCCTTATAAGGGAGGAATCGTTGCGCTCTCCCCTGTGGGGTGCCGGGGTCATATACGGACAGTCGGTCTCAAGCAAAAGACGGTCTATCGGCACGTTTTTTGCCACCTCAAGCGGAACCCGCGCATTTTTAAATGTAACGGCGCCGCCGAGGCCGATGTACATGCCCATTTTAACCACCTCGCGCATCATCTCGACGCTCCCCGAAAAGCAGTGCACCACTCCTCTGACCTTGTGCTTTTGAAGCAGACGGAGGGTGTCGGCGTGGGCCTCCCTGTCGTGTACTATGACCGGAAGGGATACTCGTCTCGCTATATCAAGCTGCCGGGAGAAAATATCGAGCTGAACCTCTTTGGGCGCACAGTCGTAGTGATATTCGAGCCCTATCTCCCCCACCGCCACGCATTTTTCGTGTGACAAAAGGGGAAGAAAATCCTCCTCTTTAAATCCGCCCGATGCGGTTATCTCCTGCGGCTGCATGCCGACAGCAGCATAAACGAAGGGATATTTTTCGGCAAGAGAGAGCGAAATGCGGGCCGTTTCAAGGTCGGTCGCACAGTTTATCACTCCGCAAACCCCCTTGCTTTTAAGACCGATAAGCACCTCATCGCGGTCGCCGTCAAAGGCGGAAGAATCATAATGCGCGTGAGAATCAAAAATTTCAGCCGTCATAGCCGTCATATCTGTCATATTTTAAAAATTACTTCTCGTCGTAAAATACATACACGGCACGGTATACCATGTATACGTCGATCTTGGAAACGACCTCAAAGGGGGCGTGCATGCTGAGCACCGGAACGCCGAGATCGATAACGTCGGCACCGAGATTGGCGATGTATTTGGCCACGGTACCGCCGCCGCCGCCGTCAACCTTTCCGAGCTCGCCGGTCTGCCAGACGACGTTGTTTTTGTCCATAAGCAAACGGATCTTTCCGGTGAATTCGGCCGATGCGTCGGAGGTGTCGCCCTTGCCGCGCGCGCCGGTGTATTTGGTTATAACCGCACCGTAAGAGGCAAGGGACGCGTTTCTCTTTTCAAAGGCATCGGCAAAGGTCGGATCAAACGCGGCGTTAACGTCGGCCGAGAGGCACTCGGAGGACGCGATAACCTCGTATCCGTCAACACCCTCGACGCCGGCAATGTCGTAAATAAAGTTTTTAAGGTAGGCCGACTGAAGTCCGGTGTTGCCGTCGGAGCCGGTCTCCTCCTTGTCGGTAAGCACGGTAACGGTCGTGCGCTCGGGGTTTTTGCAGTTTACGGCCGCCATCATGGCAGGATACGCGCATACACGGTCATCGTGGCCGTAAGCGCCTATGAGCGAACGGTCAAAGCCGACATCCCTCGGCTTTGCAGCCGGAACGGCCTCAAGCTCGGCCGAGACAAAATCGTCCTCGGTTATGCCGTATTTTTCGTTAAGCAGCTTTAAAACGTTGAGCTTTACAAGCTCCGACTCGCCGTCGGCCGCAAAGGGCAGTCCGCCCACCAAAATGTTAAGCTCCTCGCCGCGGATACCGTCCGACAATGTGCGTTTTGACTGTTCAACCGCAAGATGAGGCAGAAGATCGGTTACGACAAAGACCGGATCTCCCTCGTCCTCGCCGATATTTACATCAATAACCTCTCCGTCGGCACGAACAATAGTGCCGTGAAGCGAAAGGGGAACGGTCGGCCACTGATATTTGCGGATTCCGCCGTAATAATGAGTCTTGAAATAGGCAAGATCGGTGTCCTCGTAAAGAGGATGCTGCTTTAAGTCAAGACGGGGCGAATCTATGTGCGCCGCCGCAATGCGAACGCCCTCGCAAAGCGGCTTTTTGCCGAAAACGCAAAGGATAAGTGACTTTTTGTGGTTTACATAATATACCTTGTCGCCGGGAGCGTATTTTTTGCCCTTTTCAAAGGGAACAAAGCCCTCGGATTTTACGAATTCCTCGGCGTATTTGCAAAACAGCCTTTCGGTCTTGGCCTTGCCGAGGAACTCAACGTACCCGTCGCAAAAGCTGAATATTTCGGACTTTTCGCTGTCGTTTACCCTCAGCCAGCCGTTTTTGGGGTCGGAAAAAAGCTTTTCTTTCAAAAGCGCCGCTTGAGATTTTTCGTTAGACATGATTTATTCTTCCTTTCATAAAAATCATTATTTATAATTATGGTGAGGTTAACATAACTTTTTTATCGGCCGCTTACATGCGATTTATATTCTGCCGATCGGTCTTTCTCCCTTGCCGCTTGATTTTCGGAATATTTGCTTTCGCCAACCTCGTCCGGAACCAAGACAACGGCATAACGGACTGTAACCTATAACATTACTGATCAACGTCCCCGGCACAAAAAAGCTTGCTTTGCAAACTTCATCCGGCACCGAGATAACGACATAACGGGCCGCAAGTTGTAACATTACAGAAAATGTCCCCGGCATAAAAGGCGGACTGGTCCGCCCGAAGCACAGATAAGTCGGTAGTTATTTTTCGCGAATCTCGTTTATCGCCGAGATAACGGCACAACGATCTGTAACCTATAACCACCAAATGTCCCCAGCATTAAAGGGTAAGCAGCTGCTTTTCGCGAATCTCGTTCATCGCCGTGATAACGGCACAACGAGCCGGAAGTTGTAACATTGCAGAACACTTCCCCGGCACTAAAAATGTGTGTGGATGTCGGGGATTCCGCTGCGTATGGCGGCTTCGCACTCCATTTTGCGGACGATGGGCACAAGGTCGGCGGTGAGCTTTCCTATATCGCCGTTATTATACACCGTATGATTGGCCTTTGAAAGATAGTATTCGTCGCTTTTTTGGGCATTTATACGGCGGTCGGCATCCTCCTCGCTTAAGGAATCGCGCGCGATTATGCGCTTTTTGCGGACGGCACGGTCGGCCAAAACGGCAATGGTATCATTACAAAGTATGTCCGCTCCGCTCTCGAATAAAAGCGCGGCGTCAAGAGAAACTATGCTGACACCTTCATTTTCAAGCTCGCGGATGCGGCGGCGGATCTCCATGGTTATAAGCGGATGGGTTATATCGTTTAAAAGTCTGAGCTTTTCGGGATCCGAAAAGGCTTTTTTCGCAAGCAACGGACGGTCAAGCGTTCCGTCGGGCTTTATAATATCGTCCCCGAAGGCCACGCTCAGCTCGTAAAGCCCGCGCGAATTCTTTTCGGTTACGGCATGTCCTATAACATCGGCGTCGACCGACTGAATGCCATGCTCCTTTAAAAGAGCCGACACCAACGACTTGCCTGCTCCGGTCGGACCGGTCAGTCCGACTACGTAAATCCTGCTCATACCCATGTTTTTTACCTGCTCCTTGTTATTTAAGTTCTATTATGTTAAACGCCGCGCTTCTTACGAGGCGATTGTAAACCGCGAGCCCGACCCCATTAGTCTCGGGACAGTGAGCAAAAACCTTTTTCGCTCCCATTTCGTCAAGGCGGCGAAGAGCCGAAAAAAGCTCATGCGCCTGATGTGAAGCGTCGCTGCTTGCCCCGAGGCTGATTTCCGGCACGCGAAGCCGCTTTTCGTCCTCGTCAAAGCAAAGGGCGTAAACCCCGTCGCCTGCACGATCGTTTACAAAGGCGGCGAATCTGTCGCACCTTCCCTTTACAAGAACAACCTCGGCCTTAGGAGAATAATGCTTGTATTTCATACCGGGAGCCGACGCAGCATTTCCTTTAAATTCCCCCTCGACGGCAGGATCAAGCTCGATACTTTTGCAAAGAGCGGCCTCGAGCTGCTCGGGCGTTATTGCCCCCGGACGAAGCAAAACCGGCTTGCCGAAAGCAAGGCTTATAACGGTCGACTCAACCCCGACGTTGCATTCGCCGGAATCAACTATGTACGGAACCTTCGAAAGAAGATCATTTATGCAGTGTTCGGCCGTCGTAGGACTCGGCGAGCCCGAAAGATTGGCGCTCGGCGCCGCAAGAGGCACGCCCGACTCCCTTATAATCGCCCTTGCGACCGGATGAGAGGGCATTCTGACGGCCACCGTATCAAGCCCGGCCGAAACAGTGGCCGGAATCTGATCCGACCGCTTAAGCACCATTGTAAGCGGACCCGGCCAGAATTTTTCGGCCAGAATATACGCCTCCCGAGGCACATCGACCGCCACATTTTTAAGCTCGTCCATTGAGGAAATATGCACAATCAGCGGATTGTCCTGAGGACGTCCCTTAACCCGGAATACCTCGGCTACGGCCGACGGATCCTTCGCGTTGGCCGCAAGCCCGTAAACCGTTTCGGTCGGTACGGCCGCAATAAGCCCCAAAGCCAGCGCCGAAGCTACCTCGCGCACCTTACCGATCTGCTTATCGGGATCATTTATCTTTAAAATCTTCGTTTCCATAACATCTTCCTTTTTTATGCCGGGGACATTGGGCAGGTGTGTTACAGGTTACCGCCCGTTGTGCCGTTATCACGGCGGCGGACGTAAGCCTGAAAAACGGACTGACGGCTCGTTATGCCCCGGGCTTGCCCGGTTTTTAAGCCTCGACGGCGGGGGAATTGAGCATTTCGGTCCTGGCGGCCGTAATGAGGGCGTCTATTATCTCGTCGAGGTCGCCGTTTAATATCTGTTCGAGCTTGTAAAGGGTAAGTCCGATACGATGATCGGAAACGCGGCCCTGCGGATAATTGTAGGTTCTTATGCGCTCGGAGCGATCGCCCGTTCCGACCTGCGAGCGGCGCTCGGAGGCGATTGCGGCGTTCTGCTCGGCAAGCATCATATCGTAAAGTCGGGAGCGGAGCACCCGCATGGCCTTTTCGCGGTTTTTATGCTGGCTTCGCTCGTCCTGACATTCCACGACCAGTCCGGTCGGCAGATGGGTTATACGTATGGCCGATTCGGTCTTGTTTATATGCTGGCCGCCTGCTCCGCTTGAGCGGTAGGTGTCTATCTGGAGATCGGCCGGATTTATTTCGACCTCAACATCCTCGGCCTCGGGCAGCACGGCGACGGTAACCGTCGAGGTGTGGATCCGCCCTTGGGTTTCGGTCTCGGGAACACGCTGGACACGATGGACTCCGCTTTCGTATTTAAGACGCGAATATGCCCCCTCGCCCGAGATTTCAAAGCTTATTTCCTTGAATCCGCCAAGCTCGGTCTCGCTTGAGGATACAACCTCGCAATGCCACGAGCGGGCCTCGGCGTACATCGAATACATCCGGTAAAGCACCCCTGCGAAGAGGGCTGCCTCCTCGCCGCCGGCACCCGAGCGAATTTCCACAATTACGTTGCGGTCGTCGTTGGGATCCTTGGGCAAAAGCAGAATTTTAAGCTCGTCGGCGAATTTTTCGAGGTCATTTGACGCATTTTCGTACTCCTCCTCGGCGAGCTGCTTCATCTCGCTGTCAAGTCCGCCGGCGTCGAGCATCTCACGGGCAGAATCGCGGTCGTACTCGGCCTTTTTGTATTCCCTGTATTTTTCCACTATGGGAGTAAGCGATTTGTACTCCTTCATAAGGTTTTTATAACGTTCCTGGTCGCTTACCACATCGGGATCGGAAAGATTCCGGGATATCTCCTCGTAATGCTCGGCGACGCCTTCCATTTTTTCAAACATATATCTGTTTTCCTTTTCTTTTTTACTCTTTTATCGTTGTGTTGCCGCCTTATCGGCACTGTACATCCTCTTGCGGTTTTACACGGTAACCCTACCTCGCATTTTTAGGTTCAATCGTTATTTCCGATGATTTCGCGGATATATTTCTCGCATTTTGAGCGCGGAAGCATTATTTCGTGACCGCAGCCCGTACATTTAAGCCTGAAATCCTGCCCTGTTCGGCACACCAGCATAATGTCGCTGCCGCACGGGTGTTTCTTTTTCATTCTGAGGCGATCGCCGACCGAAATATTCAAATCCGCACCCCTTTTTCAGGTGTTTAGTGTTTCGTTTTTGCTGCTGCAAAAAACGTCAAAAACTATTATGCCGCATCAATCACCGCAACACGGCGGCATAAAAAATAAAAAAATGCTCCGTTTTGCATAGACGAGGTTATTATATCATAAAAATTATGTCGTGAAAAGAGTATTTATGCCCCTTTTTCATTTAATCGGGGAGGAAAATCTCCTTTTTTAAGTACATCCCGATAAAAAACGCGGAAAATCGGTTTGAAAAAGCCGTTTTTTAATACCGCTCTCAAAAACCACCGGTGTAAATCGGCGGCAGTACGGATTGTTGCATCGTGCCGCGTAAATCATTCTGTTTGAAATTCGGACGGATTTTTCCCGTTGTCCGCACGTCAACGGGAAAAAAGGTAAAAATCCCGCCACGCCCGATAAAAGGCATGACGGGATATTGAATATAAATTATGCTCTTTGCTTATTCCGGACGATTCTACATTTACTTGCAAAGATTCCGCCCCGGCATGTAACGACACGGACCGATAACTCTCCGGTCGGCCTAAATAAAATCAGCCTGTCGGACAGAATTTCCGTAATACCGTAAATCTCAACCGTGCCGGCTGTCGATGTTTGTCGGCGCTTTTTGTCCTTTGCCGACAGTCGTCACATTTTTCGCGCCCTGAGAGCCGGAATCATGAGCTCACAGCGTTCTCGGCGGATTGTCAAGCTTGCCGACCGCTATCTGAAGCGCTATTAGGGCATCGGTCGAGGTCACGTGTCCGCTGCCGTCGGCGTCGGCGCAAAAATCCTGACGCTCGTCAAATTCAAGCTTCCCGACCGCCCTTTGCAGCAGCATTAACGCATCGGTGGCGGTTATCTTTTCGTCGCCGTTTAAATCAAGCAGCTTTTTAAAGTAGGCAGGCGCCCTTTCTTCAAGCTTTTGTTTGTTGTAAACGCCCATGCGCTGGACGACGTCGAGAGAATAGTACTCCTCAACGGCCGCTGCCGTAAGGGAGAGATCCTCGTCGTTCTCGTCGGTTATGGCGTTTATGTGATCCATAATCGAGCGCATTTTCGCCGTATCCTCGCGGGCCGAAAGGCATTTCATCCATTCGGCTATGTAGGGCGAAAGCCGGTCGTAGCCCCTTGCGTTCGGGTGAACCGCGTCGGCCATGTATGGGCCGATCTTGTCGGTCTCGAGCAGGGTTTTTGAAGCGTAGTCGTCGTGATAAAGGTCAAGATACTGTACCTGCCACTTGTCGCATATCTTCTTTGCGACGTCGATGTAGGGCTCCATGTTATTAAGGTTTCCGAACTCGGCCTCGTTCACGGCGGAATATTGCTTAAAATTGATTATATATCCGATTTTTGCATACGACCAATATTTAACGGCTATATAGAAAAAGTGTTCAAGCGCTCCGGCAAAGGTAGACCGGTCAAAGTCCGTATAATCGAAGGAGTCGGTTATTTCGCCGACGGGAGCTTTGTCCCATGCATCGTTTACTCCGCCGTGAAGAATAACGTAGTCGTAGTATTCGCCCTTGTTCCTTACAAGGGTTTCGTACATTGAATTCGGACGGCAGGTCGAAATCGGCATTCCGCTTGAGGATGCATTGACGACAGTCATGCCGTATGCGTCGCCTATTCTTCCGGCCCAGCCGCGACCCTGGGGCGAATCGCTTGAGCCGTAGCTTATGGAGTCGCCCGTAAACAAGGCCTTTTTGCCCCAAAGCCGACTCTCACCCAGCTTTGTATTATCAACCATCTTCTCCATCCAATCGGCAATGTACGGAGCAAGCCGGTCATATCCCTTTGCGTTGGGATGAATCGGATCCTTTAAATAATTGTAGGTCTTAACCGCCATCAGCTTGTCGTTTACATACTGATCGTGATAAAGATCAAGCAGATTTATTCCCCATTTTTCGCAAATCTTTATTGCCTGGGCATAATAGGGATCCATCTCGGCCGTACGTCCTATTCCCTTGGAATTCGGGGTGGCAAAGGTGGTCATGTAGCCGATTTTCGCGTTCGGCCAGTTTTTCTTTGCGGTTAAAAAGAGCTCCTCAAGTCCGCCGGCAAAGGTGGTTATGTCAAAATCCCTTAAATCGTACGAATTGGTCATTTCGCCCGGCTCGGCGACCACTCCGGTGTTGATGTCGCCCCATGCGTCATTGACTCCGCCCTGAAGAATAACGTAGTCGTACTGCTTTGACGTATAATTTTTGAACTGGTCGATTATACGGCCGCCGCGTATGTTCGAGATGGAATATCCGCCCATTGAGGGGTTATCGGATTTCATCGAATAAGCGGCGGCTATGCGCGTACCCCAACCGCCTCCGCCGACAACGGTATCCCACTGTCCGTAGCTTATGGAATCGCCGCAAAAAAGCACCGATTTCCCTGTAAGATTGCTGTTTTCGCTCACGTTAAATTCTGTCGGATCTTTTGTAGCTGCAAAACAAGCGCCGGCGAATATCCCGACGGTCAGTATTCCGGCAAGAATAAACGCAAGTATTTTTTTGCACCTGATTCTCATTATAAACCGACTCTCCTTTTTTTAATTTTTGCACCGTACCTTTTTATTGCGGTACATCTTAAAGGTACGGCAAGACGGCAAAACAGTAAAACGGTAAAATAACAAAATAACAAAACCTCAAATCCGAATCCCCGTAAAATATCGGGTCTTACGTCCCTGCTTTTTTGCATTCCGCATTTTTACATTTCTGTCTTTTGCTTACGGTATATGCCCTGTGCACCGCTTGATTTTATGATACCCTTGCCCTTGGCTTTACGGCAATAACATTTACGACATATACTTGGATTTTTCAGACCTGTTTTTTCAGAAATAATGGACAAATACGTATTTTTCCGATATAATTTAATTAGCTATTTACGGTTTTTTATTATGGCTTTTGCATTTGCATCGCAAAAAAGGAGGCGCAAAATTGGTTCTTTCGGTAATATGCTTTGAGGCTCCCGTCAGAAGCGAGGGAGAAAATCTGACCCTCGGCTGGATAAACGGATCGGGCGAAACACTTAACGACTGCGGATTTTTTACCGGCGCTCCGGTTGCGGCGAGGGAGGGGGACGTAATGTACTTCGGCCCCGCCGTAAAATATCAGGGGTGGCATCTGGTGGTCTTTGACGAGAACTCACGGCCGCTTTGCCAGGGCAGTATATTCGACGGAGTGGAAATAACCGAGGACATCGACAGCGAATGCGCCGTTATGCGGTATACCGTGCCGACGGGCGGAAAAACGGTGCGGTTTGTTGCCGATGCAAGGTATCGGTCGCGTTACCGTGTCGCAAAGAATGTCCCGATTTCAGCCGAATCCTTTGCAAAAAAAGACTTTTCGGTAAGCATTTCGGATAAAACAACCTGCTTTGATATTACCCTTACCGTCGCCGGAGAGGGGGTTTTAAATGCGGCCGGAGAAAAGATCCCGTTTTCTCCGGGGACAATAATATGCATGCCGCCGCAAACCTCATACACAAAAACCGCTTTAAGCGAAATAACCGAGCTGCACGTGCTGTCAAACTCCTTAAATGCACAGGGCATTGCCGATAAAATAACAGCTCTTTCGGACGAATATTCCGCCGTGGAATCCCTGATTTCGCTTATGTACCGGCTGCACTGGGATCCCTTAAAACGCTACCGCGATACGGTCGAGGAGCTCTTCGGCACCCTTTTGAGCTTTGTTATTTCAAAAAACAAGACTAAAAATTCCGATGACGAGCTGGTCGAATCGGTTATAAAAATTATGAACGAGAGGTTCTGCGACCCGGATTTCGCCGCCTTGCAGGCCCTTTCATCCAAGCATTACAATCCCGATTATGTAAGGCGGAGATTTAAAAAGGCAATGGGTTGTTCGCCGACCGAATATTTGACGGCCATACGGGTAAGAAACGCCGAAAAGCTACTTAGAGAAAACCCGAAATCCGGTCTGAGCGTCGCCCAGGCGGCCGCCCTTTCGGGATTTTACGACAGCACGTATTTCTCCCGGGTTTTTAAAAGGCAGATCGGCTCTCCCCCGAGCTTATACCGATCAAAAAGCTCGACCGTTCCGCCAAATAAACCAAAACAGGAATGATACGGATAAAATAATATATAAGCGACGGCAATTAAAAGACGGTAAAAAAACCAAAAAATCTATAAATAAAAAGAAAGCACCGATAGCGAAATACGGTTTTTAAAACCGGAAAACCACTCCGCGACCTTAAAAAGTCTTAAGACGGGCAATGCTCCTTCGTTATCGGTACTTAAAATTTATTTATTTTTAATTTTTATTTTTTAATGATTATACGATCAACTTAACGGGCGGTAAATTACAACATTCCGACCAAATATCCCGGTATTAAAAGATAAACAACCGCTTTTTGCAGGCTTCGTCCATCACCGGGATAAAGGCATAACGGACGATAATCTGTAGCATTTCGGCTGATGTCCCCGGCATTAAAGGCGGACTCGTCCGCGGCATAACCGGACAGCAGTCATTTTTCAGATTCCGTCCGCTGCTAAGCTGAAGGCATAACGGACGATAATCTGTAGCATTTCGGCTGATGTCCCCGGCATTAAAGGCGGACTCGTCCGCGGCATAAC
>CAKSCM010000005.1 GCA_934444365.1 uncultured Eubacteriales bacterium
GATTGCGGTTCATCATTCAGCTGTAAAACAAGATATTGGCGTAATAATCCGCCGAGAATGGAATATGTCTGCAACGGATACCACCGTTACGGAAAGGAAAACTGTTCTCCGCATAAGATCGGTGAGGAAGTTCTCGACAGGCTGATACTCAAAGAGCTTGAGGAGCTTAAAATAATGGCCCATGAAAACTTTGAAAGAGTTGACAAAGAACTGAAAAAGTGGCTTGCCGACCGTCCGCCGAAAAGCAGATAACAGCACTTAAGAATAAGCTCGCGCAGCGGAAAAACGACCAACAGCAAATACTGCTTGAAAGAATACGGGACAGAAAACACGCCGAAGTATATACCCAAATGCTTGTTTCCTGCGAAACGGATATTAAAACAATCGAAAACAGAATTCGGGAAATGAAGGATATTGAAACTACGGTAAAGGAACGCAAAAAGCAAATGAAAAAAAGCGTAGAACTGCTTGACGGTATTATAGCCGACGGTGCGATAAGCGATACGCATCTCAGGATGTTGGTGGATGAGATCGTTATATACGAAAAGAACGGAAAGCTTGATATTCAAATAACGCTTAACGGAGAATTCCGCACGCATATCGATTATTACGATGAAAGCGGAGATATAACCGACAGGCACGCCGAAATATGGTATTTTCCTGAATGGGCAGTTTAAAAAGATGTCGTGTATAATATTTTCCAATTACTTTTGTAAAAGCAATTAGAATATGATATACTTAAAATGGAGTTATTAAGAACAATGAATAGCAAAATAACCAAAGATATAGTTTCGATTTTAAATGATAATAGTTCATTAGAAAATAAGCGCAATAATATATATTCCTTATGCAAAAACAAACACAAGGAAAATCGTGCTTTACTCAGTATAACAGCCAAAATTCTTATGCGTCACTTTTTACCTATAAGGCCAGAAGATGATATTGATCGTAATATTAATGAAAATATTTCGGAGAAAAATCTCAACCGGCTAAAGGAAATCGTTAATGCATCAAAATGCAGGTATTTTAATGCGATTTGTAGTGAATTATTATGGAAAAAAACACACGATATTGAAAATGCAAAAAAAGCTGTAATTGATTATCAATTGGAACTACAAGCACCAACCGAAGAGCATGAATTATCGTATACTCAATTTGCTTTAGGCATCAGTAGGATTTGTTCAAAAACAAAAGTTGATAAATTTAACTTTTATAAATTTCTTAATAATGCATTAAGTTATATAAGGGATAATTATGAAAAGCCTGGTTATTGTATTTTATATATACTAAACGGAATAGCAAAATGTAAAGAGTATTACAATGAGATAGAAACCTCATATAAAGACGCAATTCAATACTATGAATTAAATGGGAAATTTGATAAAGCAGTTGCATTTTTAGAAGGCTTAGAAGATTTTTACACTTTAATCAAAAACGATACAAAGAAAAATGATGTGAGAATTAGAATTGCTGTCGACTATGAAAAGCAGGCAAATCAATTGAATTGGGAAAGCAAAGAACATTCACATCAAATTATAAATCTAATTCACAAATCAATGAATTCATGGGAGCGAACAAATAGTAAAAATAAGAATTCTGAAAGAAAAAGGTTGGCAAAAAGAATTATACCTATAAAAGAGTTGTCTATGAAAACTCTGCAATCTTTTGAGATAGGTCCTATTGATATAAGTAAATCTGTTCAACAAATCAAAAACTATGTAGCTAACGAGTCATTTGAAATAATACTATATAGAATTTCAAAAATCATACAACTCAAATCCTTTGATAAATTGCTCAACGAATTTAAAACTTCAGGAAGAATAGCATCACAGATCTTTGCCCAAACGATATTGGACAGTAACGGACGCATAAAATGTATAATACCGCCAGCATTAAATGCATCAAAAGATGAATTAATTACTATTATGGAACATCAAGCATTTGAAGAGTATACATTTACTGCAGATGCAATAATAACAAGATTTGTTTCCGAAGCAAAAAAGAAATTTGAATTTTCCAAGGATACTTTAAAATTTTTGGTTGAAAACAATGTTTTTGTCGAACCCGATAGACAGGACACTTTTTTGAATGGATTAGTGGCAGGATTTAATTTTGAGTTATCTACAGCAATGCATTTGTTAATGCCACAAATAGAACATGGAATAAGAAAAATAGCAGAAGAATGCGGATCAATTGTATATAAAACAGATAAAAACGGAGTGGAGAAATCTTTATCTTTAGAAAGTATATTAGATCTGCCTGATGTAAAAGAATGCTTTGATGAAACATTTTTATTCAATTTACGACTATTCTATACAAGTGACTATGGGTTTGGTATGCGAAATGCAGTCTGCCATGGTTTGTATTCTGATAAAGAATTACAAACGGCGCAAAGTCTGGCAGTATGGTGGTTTAGTTTGCATATTTGTTGTATGTACTCAACCAAACTAAAAGAAAGATTGCTGTCTCAAACCAAACTACAAGATAAAAAATAACAAGTTAAACCCTGAAATAATGTTCTGCTATGAATACTATTATAGTTGTAAAGTTCAAAAAATTAAAAATTCATGCTATAAAAAACGCTCAAAGCCGCATAAACAAAGGCTTTGAGCGGTGGTGCGGATAACAGGAATTGAACCTGCATGGTATTGCTACCACTAGAACCTGAATCTAGCGCGTCTGCCAGTTCCGCCATATCCGCATATTAATTTTTCGTCCTCTGAATTTTACACGGCGAGGACATTCCGAGGCGGAGCGCAAAAGCCTTATTCCGCAAATACTCTTTGCTTATCGTCGCCGACAGCAAAGAGTATTGTAACACATTCTTTTAAAAATATCAACCTGTATTTTTAATTTTCTTGCCTTAAATTTCATCATCTTAAATCCGGACAATCAGTGCGTTCAATTTATAAATGATAATGATTTTTTCGACGAATCTCCGGTTTTTACAGTTTCAAAAACTCGGGCTTTCCGGTATAAGCACAAGCTTACCTCATTTTTATATGGCCGTGCAAACGGCCTTTGTCATCTCATCGGTACCTACAACCGGAAGCTTATCGCTCGCGATATCCGGAGTGCGGCAATGCTCTATTGCGGTATCGACCGCCCTTTCCAGGGCGAGGGCTGCTTCCTCCTGTGAAAAAGAATACCTGAACATCATGGCGACCGACAGTATCTGTGCCAGCGGATTGGCTATTCCCTTGCCGGCAATGTCCGGAGCGGAGCCGTGAACCGGCTCGTACAGTCCGAAACTCCCCTCTGCAAGGCTCGCCGACGGCAGCATTCCTATAGATCCGCAAAGGGCGGCCGATTCGTCGGAAAGTATATCTCCGAACATATTCGACGCCAGAATAACGTCGAATTTATCCGGAGCGGTAACAAGCTGCATTGATGCATTATCAATGTACATGTGATCAAGCCTTACATCCGGGTAATTCTTTGCCACCTCGCAAACCGTTTTCTGCCATAAAACCGACGAGCGTAAAACATTCGCTTTATCTACCGACGTTACATGACCCGAGCGTTTTCTCGCCGCCTCAAAGGCGACCTCAGCTATGCGCTTTATCTGGCTTTCGGAATAATACTCGGTATCAAAAGCCGCTTTCTCACCGTCTGATGTCGTTATTTCGCCGCTTTCGCCGAAGTATATTCCGGAACATATTTCGCGAACGGTTAAAATATCTATACCGCCGTTTAATATCTCGCTTTTGAGGGGAGATGCCGAAACAAGACAGGCTCTCGTAACGGCCGGACGCAAATTGGCGAACAGCCCCAAGCCCTTGCGGATTCCGAGCAAGCCCGCCTCCGGACGCTTGGATTTATCAAGATGATCCCACTTTTTACCGCCTACGGCAGCGAGCAAAACGGCATCCGATTTCTTACAAATCCGCAATGTGTCCTCCGGCAAGGGCGTACCGACCGCGTCGATGGCCGCACCGCCTATAAAAGCCTTGACAAATTCCAGTTCGAATCCGAATTTTCCCGCCGCACACATCGCGGCCGTAACCGCCGAATCGGCGATTTCCGGTCCGATTCCGTCGCCCGGTAAAAGAGCTACCCTATATTTATTCTTCATATCAACACCGCCAAACTTAAATTACTGCTGTTTTTCCGCCGAGTTTTTTTCTGCCCCGCCGTTTGATTCGTTTAAATTATCGCCCAGATGCATTACCGGCTTTTTCCACCTGTTTGTATTAACATATATAAGACCGACAATCGCCGATATTATGGGTGCAAATCCGAGTGCGGCAGCCACGCCGTTTACACCCATACCAAAGCTGTACGCTAAAATATAAGCGAGCGGAATGCGCACTGCAAGCGAGTTGACCGCCGAGTTTATAAGCGAAAAAAGCGTGTGGCCCGAGCCGGTAGCAAGTCCGTTTGTGCAGAAAAATACACATGCTATAAGGTAATCAAAGCTTGCAAGCCGCAAATAGGTCGGTCCTATGCTCATACACTGCTCGTAAAGGCTCAGTTCGTCGCCGGACAGTCCGTTCGGACTCATAAACAGATTGATAATTGCATTCGGAAAAAGATTTATAGCCGCAAAAACGGCCACCGATACGGCAAATGCCATGCCCATTCCGCACCACATTGTCTTTTTGGCCCTGTCGAATTTCCCGGCGCCGATATTCTGGGCCGACATGGAGGAAATCGACGACGACATGGCAATGCAAGCGAGTATTCCGAAGGTATTAAGCTTCGAAGCAATACCAAGTACGCTCGAGCCCACCACCGGAAGAATGCTGTTTGAAAGGCCGGTCAAGATCAAAAACGAAAAACCGGTTATGGAAAACTGCACCGAGGTAGGCAGACCAATGCGAAGTATAAGACGTAATTTCTCCCGGTCGATTTTGAAAGACGAGGGCTTAAAGTCAAAGACAAAGCTCTTTTTACGTAAATAGATTACCGAAAGCACAAAGCTCAGCGCAATAGATATAACGGTCGCCCATGCGGCGCCGGCGGCGCGAAGCCCCAAAACACCTACAAAAACCACGTCAAGCACTATATTGCACCCGGCCGCAATTCCGACAAAAACAAGCGGTCGCACCGAATCGCCCATTCCTCTTAGTATTCCGCTGACGGCATTGTAGCCGAAGGTGAATATCGATCCGGCCGAGCATATAAGCATATAGCTCGCGGCGTCGTCAAAAACCTCCCCGTCAGCACCAAGCAGGTGCAGAATCCGGGAATTGAATATCATCATTATTGCCGTAACGGCAACCGATATTATAAAAAACACGGTAAAAAGCGTGCCGATGGTCTTTTTCTGGTCGTCGTCCTTTCCTGCCCCCTGATACTGGGCTATCATAACGGTAGCGCCCACACCGAGCCCCGACACCATATTGATTATAAGCTGCATGACCTGAGAGCCGACCTGAACCGACGATACGCCTATCGGCCCGACGTACTGCCCTACAACTATCATATCCACTACCGAATAAAGCGCCTGCAAAAGATTTGCAAGCAAAAACGGTACCGAAAAGCCAAGCAGCTGCTTGAAAACATTGCCGCTTGTTAAATCCTTTTTGAATTCCGGCATTTTAATTCCTTGATTTCCCCTTAATACAAACATTCTGAACCGGATAAAAGCTTATCCGGTTCAAAAGAAAAATTCTATGCAATCTTATTCTATCTTACCTGACCGTTACCGTTGATAATGTACTTATAGGTGGTCATTTCCTTAAGGCCCATGGGACCTCTGGCGTGCAGCTTCTGGGTCGAAATGCCTATTTCGGCACCGAGTCCGAATTCGCCGCCGTCGGTGAATCTCGTCGAGGCATTTACATACACGGCCGCCGAATCGATAAGCCGGCGGAATTTCTCGGCATTTTGTTCGTTTTCGGTAACGATGCACTCGCTGTGTCCGCTCGAATAGCGGTTTATATGCTCTATCGCCTCGTCGACATCCGAAACCACCTTGACAGACAATATATAATCGAGGAATTCCCTCGCGTAGTCATCATCACTCGCCGCTTTAATACCGGGGAGGATATCGGCTGTTTGCTCACAGCCGCGAAGCTCAACATTCTTCTTGTCGGTCATGGTCTTCATCTTAGGCAAAAAGCGCTCGGCTATATTTTTGTTAACAAGCACGCTTTCGCATGCATTGCAAACCGAAACACGCGATGTTTTCGCATTGTAAACAATATTTGCCGCCATATCCAAATCGGCCGACTCGTCAACATAAACGTGACAATTGCCGGTGCCTGTCTCTATAACCGGGACGGTGGCGTTCTCAACAACGCTTTTTATAAGACCGGCTCCTCCCCTCGGGATAAGCAGATCCACCTTGCCCTTCATTCTCATAAGCTCGGTTGCGCTCTCGCGCGAGGTGTTGTCTATAAGACAAATGCAGTCCTCGGGAAACCCGACATTTTTTAAGGCAGAACGCATTATTTCTACAATTTTTCTGTTGGAATTAAGGGCCTCTTTGCCTCCCCTTAAAACCACGGCGCTGCCGGCCTTAAGGCACAGTACGGCCGCGTCGCTCGTGACATTGGGTCGGGCCTCGTAAATTATGCCTATAACGCCCATCGGCACCGACATTTTTATTATTTCGAGCCCGTTCGGACGAATACTCCGGCTTAAAACGACCCCTACCGGATCGTCAAGCTTCACTACCTCTCTTACTCCGTTTGCCATTCCGTCGATCCGCTTTTTATCAAGGCTGAGCCTGTCTATCATCGAATCGCTGATTCCGCTGCTGCGCGCTGCTTCAACATTGGCACGGTTACATTCTATTATTTCCTCAAAACGCGACGACAATGCGTCCGCTATTGCCTCAAGTGCGTGATTTTTCTCCTCGCTGCTTGCGGTATTCAAAAAAAGCGACGCTTTTTTCGCGTTTGTACAAAGCATTTCAACCGCTGTCATTTTTAACGCTCCTTTACTGTTGTGTCGTACCGTATAGAGGAAAATGCCTAAAAAAGCCGATTTCCTCGCCATATGCACCTATCGTCACAAAATTTGCCTTTTATTCTACCGAAACCGGCTCAAAGGTCGTACCGACCGCGTCCCCGTTTACCGCTTTATATATAAGCTCGGGCTCCTCACCCGAAATTATCATGGCCTTTATTCCGCGCTCGACCGCATATTCGGCCGCCAGTACCTTGGTATGCATACCTCCGGTTCCTCTCAATGTACCGGATCCGCCCGCGCATTCGCGCATTTCGGGTGTTATGTGCTCAACGTGGCTTATAAGCTTTGCGCTTGAATCGATCCGCGGATCCTTGTCGTAAAGTCCGTCGGTATCGGTAACCATTATAAGAAGATCGGCCGAACAAAGCTCCGCCACTATTGCGGAGAGGTGATCGTTATCGCCGAAGAATATTTCCTCGGTAGAAACGGTATCGTTCTCGTTAACTATGGGGATGACCCCCATTTCAATAAGAGCCGCAAAGGTATTCTCGGTATTTTCCTTGCGATTCTCGTCCTCGACTATATCACGGGTAAGCAATATTTGTGCTACCGGAGTATTGTATTCTCCGAAAAGCTTGTCGTACATAAACATCAAATCGCACTGCCCTACAGCGGCGGCGGCCTGCTTCATACGGGTGCTTTCCGGCTTAACATTAAGCTCGAGACGTCCCACTCCGACCGCTATTGCGCCCGAGGACACAAGCACCATTTCATGACCCGAGTTGTGAAGATCGCTCATTACCCTCGCAAGCCGTTCTATCTTTCTAATATTCGCTTTGCCGTTTTGGTAGGTTATGGTTGAGCTTCCCACCTTAACAACAATTCTCTTTTTCTCCACGGACATACATTCTACCCCTTTGTTTCGCTTTCAAAAATGCTGCGCGACCTTTCGGCGTCGTAGGCTATTGCCGCTTCAAGCTCGCCGAGCGTTGCAAATTTTTTCTCATCTCTTAAAAAATCAAAAAGCTCGACCTCAACCGCTTCGCCGTAAAGATTCCCCGAAAAATTGAGGATATAGCTCTCTGCTCTCGGAATATTCTCGTCGCTGACGGTCGGTCTGACCCCTATATTGGTAACGGCGCAATAAATGCGTCCGCCCAATTTTGCGCGCGAGGCGTAAACCCCGAACCTCGGAAGTATAAACCCCGGCGGCAGAGCCTGATTTATCGTCGGCGCCATAAGCTTACGGCCGAGATGCTGTCCGCTTACCACCGGAAAATCAAAGGAAAAGGCCCGTCCGAGCATACCGTTTGCAAGCCTTATATCGCCGGATTTAATCGCCTGTCTTATAGCAGATGACGACACCACACATCCGTCGTATTCGACCGGTGAAACCGCCGTGAATTCCGCCCCTAAGCGTTCGCATTTTTCTTTAAGAAAATCCGCCGTTCCTTTAGCCCCGCGGCCGAAACGGCAGTTAAATCCGCAGGTCATATGCCTGACCTTAAGCTTTGAAAAAAGAAAGTCATCCACAAAATCCTCGGCGCTTGTGTCCTTTATATCCTCCAAATCGAGCAATATAAGGGTATCGACACCGAGCTTTGCAAGGCTTTCTTCAAAGCTTTTTAAGGTCATCAATTCGTCGCTTACACCCCGGCGCACCGAAATAACGGTGCACCCGACTCCCAGCCTTTTAGCCGCTGCAAGCGCATTTTTTATAACCGCAATATGGCCCAGATGCAGCCCGTCAAATGTGCCGAGCGCCGCTGAGCAGCCGTCCTTTATATTAACATCATATCCTGTAAGTATCTGCATATTACAACTCTAAAAGCAAATCGCATTTAAGCGATAATCCCTCGGCATCGGTCTTTCCGAGCCCTAAAAATATCCCGTCCGGCGAATACACCCTGACGCTTCCTTTATAGCCCTTTTTAAGACCGGTTCTTTGAACATCGAGCTCTCCCCCGTTTTTAAAACGGACCGTCTGCGCCGACGAAATCTTAATCCCGGGATAACACATAAGCGCCCTTTCGACCGGAATGATAAGCTCATCCGGGGTCATATTCCTCGCCGAAGAAAGGTCGGTACATTCGTCAAGCGAAAATCCGCAGGCCTCGCTTCTTATAAGAGAGACCAGCACACCGCCGCACCCGAGCCGCTGGCCTATATCGTCGCAAAGGGTTCTTATATACGTCCCCTTCGAGCAGCGAATATCAAGGGTATATTCGTTGTTTTTCTCATTTACAGCCGTCATCCCGATCGAATAGACCGTAACCCTTCTTTTAGGACGCTCGACGGTCTTTCCGCTCCTTGCAATGTCGCAAAGCTTTTTACCTCCGACCTTAACGGCCGAATACATGGGCGGAGTCTGCTCTATTTCGCCGGTAAATTCCGGCAAAAGAGCCCTTACGTCGCACTCTTTCGCAAGAACGCTTTTTTGGCTTTGAATTTCGCCCGTTATATCAAGGGTATCGGTAGTAAGACCGAGCCTCATTACGGCTGTATACCTCTTATCGCTTATCGGCATTTTATCGCACAGTCCGGTTGCCCTTCCGCAAAGAATCGGCAAAACTCCCGTCGCCATAGGGTCGAGCGTGCCGGTGTGTCCCACCTTTTTGGTGCCGAGCACTCCGCGCATAACCGCCACAACGTCAAACGACGTAAACCCCTCCGGTTTATTTATAAGCACTATTCCGTTTCGTTGTTCCATCTTCTTAAAAAACGCCTTACACCAAACGCCGAACCGACGCGGTTTTAACGGTTCAGATCCTTTTTATTCCTTCAACATACGGCACACAAACGCCGAGCAGCTGTTCCTTTGCACTTTGTATTCCGCCCGGCAAATTGCATCCTGCCGCACAATCGTGGCCGCCGCCGCCGAATTTCGAGCAAATCTCAGCCGCGTTTACCGGCTCGTACGACCTCATTGACACCTTGTAGCTGCCGTCGGACTTTTCACGCAAGGTAACTCCCAACAGTACACCCTCAACCTGTCTCGGTATGGAGGTAATACCCTCAAGATCGCCGTCGGTAGCGTTGGCCTTTTTAACCATCTCTTTGGTCACGGCCGTAACGGCTATTTTCCCCGAGCAGTAAAACTCCATATTGTCAAGCAGCATGCGTTCGATTTCCACCCTCGCACGGCTTTTTGTATCAAACATAAGGCGGTTTATAAGCCCCATTCTGATTCCGCACTCAAGCAGACGGGCCGCCACGCGGTGGGTTTTCGCCGTTGTATTTGAATACTTAAAGCAGCCGGTATCGGTTGAAAGGCCGGTATAAATGCACTCGGCAATCGCTCTGTCAATATCGACGCCGAGAACATCAATAAGCTGCAGCACCATCTCGCTTGCCGAGGAGGCCGAAGCATCCACAATGTTGTGCTCGGCAAAAAGCCGGTTGGTACCGTGATGATCTACCGACAAAAGCACCTTGCCGTCGTACTTCTCACATCCGTCACCGAGCAGCTTTAAATCGGCAACATCGACCGAAAGATAGCATTCCGGCTCAAAATCCGGCATGTCGATATCGGTAATGTAAGAGTAAACCTGCGGAATAGGCTGAGAGCATATAACCCTTGCTTTTTTACCCTTTTCTTTAAGCGCGCGCATAAGCGCATATCCGCTGCCGACAGCGTCGCCGTCGGGATAAGCGTGTATAAGTATCCCGAACCGGTCGTAAGCCATCAAAAGCCCGGCCGCCTCTTCAAAGCTAATCATTTTTCCATATCCTCCAGCATCTTGGCAATATGAATGCCGTGCTCTATTGAATTATCCGCAATGAATTTAAGCTCGGGCGTTTTGCGGAGCTTTAACCTTGCCGACAGCTCGCGGCGCACGTATCCCGCCGCCGATGTAAGTCCCTTTACGGCGTTTTTGGTAGCCTCCTCGCCCTCGATTGCGCTGACATAGATCTTCGCTACCGAAAGATCACCCGAAACGTCGCATTTGACGATCGAAAGAAGCTCCGGCACCCTCGGGTCCTTAATCGTGCGGAATATATCCGACAGCTCGCGCTTAACGTCCTCGTTTACTCTGTTTTTCCTGAATGACGGCATAATCCATCCATCCCTTAATTTTTATCAGTCGCGATATTCCTCGGTGGTAAACGCCTCATAGATATCGCCCTCTTTAATATCGTTGAACTTTTCAAGTCCTATACCGCATTCGTAGCCCTCGGCGACCTCTTTGACATCGTCCTTAAAGCGGCGCAAAGAAGAAATCTTATCCTCGGTTATTACTATACCGTCGCGGACAACACGGATATCGGCCGTACGGGTAACCTTACCGTCGGTTACATAGCATCCGGCAATGGTACCGGCAGAGGAAATCTTATAAACCTGACGAACCTCAATGCGGCCGAGGTTTACTTCGCGGTACTTCGGCGCCAACATTCCCTTTAAAGCGGCGCCTATTTCGTCGATACAGTCGTAAATTATGCGATACATGCGCATATCAACGCCGTCGCGCTCGGCATTTTGCTGTGCCGAGACCTCCGGACGGACGTTAAAGCCGACAATGATAGCATTTGAGGCGTTTGCAAGCATAACGTCCGATTCGCTTATGGCTCCGACTCCGCCGTGGATTATATTGACCTTTACCTCGTCGTTCGAGAGCTTTATAAGCGACTGGCTTACCGCCTCGACCGAGCCCTGAACATCGGCCTTGACTATGATGTTAAGCTCCTTCATCTCGCCGAGCTGCATTTGATCGAACAGGTTATCAAGTGTTACCTTGCTTCTCGCGTCCCATATATCGTTCTTGGCCTTTTGCTTTCTCTGCTCAACCAACTCTCTTGCAAGGCGCTCGTTGGAAACGGCGTCAAAGCTGTCTCCAGCCGAGGGGACCTCATCCATACCGGTTATCTCTACCGGCATTGAAGGACCGGCGGAATCAACCTTTTCACCCCTGTCGTCGGTCATGACCCTTACACGTCCCACTGCAGAGCCTGCAACTATTATATCACCCGAATGAAGGGTCCCGTTTTGTACAAGCAATGTTGCAACCGGTCCGCGGCCCTTATCAAGTCTGGCCTCGATAACCGCACCCTTTGCAGCCCTGTCGGGATTGGCCTTAAGCTCGAGCATATCGGCCACAAGTGCTATACTCTCAAGCAGCTCCTTTATTCCCTGACCGGTATGGGCCGAAACGGGAACGCATATAACGTCGCCGCCCCATGCCTCGGGGACAAGCTCATATTCCGTAAGCTGCTGCATTACGCGATCGGGATTTGCTCCCTCTTTATCCATCTTGTTTATGGCGACAATTATCTGCACTCCGGCTGCCTTGGCGTGGTTTATAGCCTCTATGGTCTGGGGCATTATTCCGTCGTCCGCCGCAACAACAAGCACAGCTATATCGGTGATCTGAGCGCCTCTTGCGCGCATCGATGTAAAGGCGGCGTGTCCCGGCGTATCAAGGAAGGTTATGTCCTTATCGGCGGCATGAACTCTGTAAGCGCCGATATGCTGGGTTATACCGCCGGCCTCGGTCGAGGTAACCGACGTGTTGCGTATTGCGTCAAGAATCGAGGTCTTGCCGTGGTCAACATGTCCCATTACAACCACAACCGGATTCCTCGGTTTAAGGTTTTCCTCGGTATCCACCGTGTCATCCATTATTCTGTCCTCAATGGTAACTACGACCTCGCGCTCGACTACCGCACCCATTTCGGTGGCCACAATGCTCGCCGTATCAAAATCTATAACCTCGTTAACGGCCGCCATAACGCCCAGCTTCATAAGCTGCTTTACAACGTCGGCAGCGGTCTTTTTCATACGGGAGGCAAGCTCGGCGACGGTTATTTCATCGCCGATAGTCACCTTTATCGGGGTCTTCTTTATGCGTTCAAGCTGAATACGGCGAAGCTTATCGGCCTCGGTCTCGCGCTTGGCGCCCTGAGGACGTCTGTGGTCGATTGATTTCTGCTTTATCTTCTGCTTATAGCCGACATTGTCCTTCATATTATGACCGGAAGCAAGACGGGTGTACTTTTCGTTGTATTTATCGAGCTCAACCTGGCTTCCTCTGGTGTCGACGTGAACGGTCTGAGCCGGTCCGCGCTTGGGAACAAGGGCCGGATCCTGCTCTTTTTTCTCCTTTTTCTTAAAGGGCTGCATATCCGAAACCCCGTGCGGCTTTGCAGGCTTTGCCTGATCGGCCTTTGTCCGATCCTGATTCGCCTTGGTTTTATCATCGGCAGAGCTTTTCCCCGCCGTCTTTTCGTCGGCCTTTTTGGGAGCCGGCTTGCCCTCGGCAGCCGCCTTTGCCGCAAGCAACTGCTCGGCTATTGCCTGCTGCTGTGCCATTAAAGCCGCCTTGTCGGCAGCCGCGGCCTCCTCGCGTTTTTTCTTGCTCTCGGCCCCCATGGAAAAATACCTTTCAAAATTCTCGACCTGATTATTCTGGGTCATATAATCGAAAATTATATCAAGCTCGTTTTCCTCAAGCGCCGTCATGTGCTTCTTGGTTTCGCCCGTGTATTTTTCAAGCAGGCTGATTATCTCTTTATTGTTGGGCATGTCAAAGTCCTTAGCGACCTCATGCACCCTGTATTTTATCATCATATGGTGTATCTCCCTTCATTAACAAAGCCCGAAAGCTGTAAAGCGCGTTTTGCAAACCCTTTGTCGCACACGGCGATTATGCCGGTCCTTTTTCCGACGGCGGCCGATATTTCGTCGCCGCTGTAAGTGAGTCTGCAAACCGGAATGTCCTCTTTGCACAAAAACCTGAATTCCTTTTCGGTCCTCGCGACTATGTCCGATGCCAAAAACACCGCAAAAGCCTTTTTCTTTTTCACTGCCTCAGCCGCCGCTTCGGTCCCGAGGCTTAAAGCACCGGCCCGACGGGCCATACCGAAAAGTCCGCAAAGCTTATCGTTCACGTCGCGACCAACTCCTTTTCCAACTCCCCGTACACTTCGTCCGAGATCTTACATTTAAAGGAGCGCTCTATGCTGCGGTTTTTCCGCGCCTTTTTCAGGCACTCGGCATTCCGGCAGATATACGCGCCGCGCCCCGGCGCCTTACCGGTGGTATCAAGCGATATAATTCCGTCCGGCGAGCGCACAACGCGAACCAGTTCGCCCTTTTGCCGCCGCTCGCGACAGCCGGAGCACATCCGCTCCGGTATATGCTTTTCAGCCATAAAGTCCTCCTTTTAACTGTCGGTTGATTGGTTGGTTGATTTACATTAAAGCCTTGTATATCTATCGGATTTTTTAATTCCCTGACATCGCTGCACCCGGGCCTCAGCACGGTTTAAAGCGCTTATATTTCTTAAATCCGGCGTGCGGCGCTTTAATCACCGATTATTCTCCGTAATATCCGCTCTCGGGACGTATATCGATCTTCCATCCCGTAAGCTTGGCGGCAAGACGGGCATTCTGCCCCTTGTTGCCGATAGCCAGTGAAAGCTGCGAATCGGGAACCGAAACATGACAGACCCTCGCCTCTTCGTCCTCGATATCAACCTCGACCACCTTGGCCGGCGAAAGGGCCTCGCTTATAAATACCTTGGGATCGTCGGAATAATGAACGATATCTATTTTTTCTCCGCCGAGCTCGTCGACTATCTTGGCTACCCTTGTACCCCTCGGGCCTATGCACGAGCCGATAGGATCGACGTTTTCATCCTTTGAAAGCACGGCAAGCTTGGTCCTCGATCCGGCCTCACGGGCAATGGCCTTTATCTCAATCGTTCCGTCGTGTATCTCCGGAACCTCCATTTCAAACATGCGCTTTACAAGACCCGAATGCGTGCGCGAAACCATTATTTTTACACCTTTTTCGCTGTCGCATACATCAACGACAAAAACCTTTACACGGTCGCCGTCATGAAGCTCCTCGCCCGGAACCTGCTTTGTACGGGGGAGTATCACCTCGTTGCCCGAAATTTCTATTGTCGCATTGCCGGTAACGGGATCAACGCTTAAAACCTGAGCCGTAATAAGTTCCTGATTTTTGTCCTGGAATTCGAGCAATGCCTGACCGCGCTCCGCCTCCTTTATTCCCTGACGGATAACGTGCTTGGCCGTTTGCGCCGCTATTCTGCCGAACTGACGGGTATCAAGAGGAATTTCTATTGTATCCCCGGATTTAGCGCTCTTTTTATAACGGGTCGCCTCCTCGACGGTCATCTCGGTGTCGGGATCCTCAACCTCCTCAACCGCCGTTTTACGTACGTAAACGTCAAAGGTGCGCTTATCGCAATCGATATCGCAGAAAACAACATCCTTAGAGCCGTAATCCTTTTTAACCGAAACGACTATTGCGGAGGCTATCTTCTCGGCAAGATACTCAGCCGGTATTCCCTTTTCCTTCTCCATAAATTCGAGTGCGTCGAAAAACTCATTATTGTTCTGCTTATTCATTTTTTCCTATTCCTCCGTATCGTTATCAAAATCATCGTCATCAAGTTTAACATAAGACGTCAGCGAAATATCAATCTCGGCCGGGCCGTTTTGTGTTTCAAGCTTTAATGTATGCCCGTCAAATCCGCGTAAAACACCTCTTATTTCTTTTACCGAATTTTGCGGATGTATAAACCGGACAATTACCGCCATGCCCTCGCATTTTTCAAAATGCTCCCGTCTGGTAAGCTTTCTTCCCAGCCCCGGGGAGGACACCTCAAGACAGTACGACCTGTCGATAAAATCCGCTTCGTCGAGCGGACGGTCAACCGCACGGGAAAGGGCTTCGCAATCCTCTATTCCCACTCCGCCCGGCTTATCTATGATATAACGTAAAAACCAGTCGGAGCCTTCCTTTACAAACCGGACATCCCAAAGCTCAAGACCGAGCTTATCGGCAAAGGGCCGGGCAAGCTCACGGGCATTATCGGCAATTTTACCGCCGTTTTTTTCCAAGGCTTTTCTCTCCTTTTTAAAAAATCATACGGCAAAAAGCCGCCGTTATAAAGACAAAAGAGCGGGAAAACCCACTCTCATGCCTACAATAATATCCTACATGCGGTATTTTACCATCTTTTCAAGGTAAAATCAAGTCTTTTTGCCTCTTTTTTTAAAAAACGGCAATTTTATAAAGTCACTGCTCCGATTTATCCTCGGCTATATCTATTTTATAAACCGCAACGCCGTTTTCCCGTGCTATTATGTATACCTTTCCGTCCACTATGTTTATGCTTTCGGGCTCGGTCGCCCAGGAATTCCAACGGTCAAGATCGATGACAAATTTCAGTATTCCGTTCCAGTCGTAAATTCTTATTTCCGAATAGGTGCTGCCGCCGTTGTGCGAACGGACAAAGTAGATATAATCCTTGTCGCAATACACTCCCTGAGAAAGCGACGTCGGCGTTTTAACCGGAAATTCGCCGACAAGGTTCATATTGCCGTCCCATATATGCAGCTTATCTCCGCCGCCCTGACCCGAAGCATACATATCCCGTTCGGGCGAATAGGCCATCGAAAAGAAATTCGCTGCAAGCGCGCCGGTCTTTTTAATCTCTAAGGTATCGGCGTCAACAAAGGAATAGCAGTTCCATCCCGGCTGACAATGCGAAACCAGATATGCGTTTTCCTTGGGCACATAGCTTATGTTGTTACCGTGCTGAATATCCAGCTGCCTGCTCGATTTGATAAGCTTGCCCGTTTCATCATACACGGCGATTATGCCGACCTCGTCGTTATTACGCATCGAGCCCTTGGTAAGGGCAATAACATATTTTTCCCCGTCGAAATATCCTCCCTGAATATTCCGGTAATTACTGTCGGGGGTATTAAGGGTAAGTATTTTATTGTAATTCGTAACCTTATACTGCCGTCCTTCCATAAGTCCGAGGGCATTGGCAAACGGTCCCTTTATCACAGGATGCTCCCCCACCTCAAATTTTTCGAGCTTTTTAACAACAAACTGCAATATCAAAAGCGCGTCGGATGAAATGACCCTTCCCGAGCCGTTAACATCAGCAAGATACAGCTGCTCGTTTTCGAGATCGACCTTTTTTACCGCATATTGCAAGGTAAGCAGCGCGTCGGCCGCCGTAACGGAGCCGTCGCGGTTAACGTCGCCGTAAAAGTAGTCTGACACCCTGTCCTCACAAACTGCAACCGGCGTAAAGCTCGCCGCCGCGCAGCCTGCAACCACCAGAGATAAAACGGCCGCCAGATTTTTTTTTATTAACAATGATATCGTCTCCTTTTAGATGTATTTTGGAATTAAGGCAATCGATACAATCATTTATAAAGATGTAGATGTATCCGAATTTTTAAACATAAATAGCCGATAACCGGTAACACAAACACGGTTTTACACTTGATTTCGGGTTTTTTGCCGAGTTAAGCGCTTACGCGAGACGCAACCCCAAACGAAATCGGAATTCAAAACAACAATCAAGCAAAAAACACGGGATAACGGGGCATCGGACGCCAACGCATCTTAAATACCCGTCAAAACGTTTTATAATACAACCCATCGCCCGTATCACGAAATCCGACGCCGTAATACCGCAAAACCCGGATTTTCCGAAAAAATCGTAAAAAACGAATAAAAAACCACTGCCGTAAAAGCCTGAAATGCCGTGCTTAAAACAGATTACAAACCCTTTATTCCACCGTAAGATCCTGAAGAGAACGGAAATAATAATCGCCGTTTTTAAGCATTGACATATCGGCCATGGCCTTGCCTATTCCGCGGGCGACACAAAGCAGCGGATCGTCCGGCATATGAACCGGCATATTGAGCTCCTCGCTGAGTCTTTCGGGCATACCGTAAATAAGCGAGCTGCCGCCGGTAAGTATCATGCCCTTATCCGAGCTGTCGGCCAAAAGCTCGGGCGGAGTCTTTTCAAAAACGCCCCTTATCGCCTTTAAAATAGCCTCAAATGTATCTGAAATGGCGTCGTAAAGCTGGGTCGACGTAATCTCAAACATTTCGGGCAGACCCGAAAACTGGTTAAGTCCGCCGGCCGTAACGGCAATTTCCACCTGACGTTTTTTAACGCATCCGACCGTCTTTTTGATCCGCTCGGCCGTTAACATTCCTATTGCAATATTATACTCATGACGTACATACCGCACTATGGCCTCATCAAAATCGATCCCGGCAACACGGGCCGACTCGCACTGGGATATTCCTCCCATAGACAGTACGGCTATATCGGTGGTGCCCTTGCCCATATCTATAACGGCAACGCCCGACGGAGCCGAAAAATCGACCCCCATCTCGACGGCGGCAGCCAGCGGACTTTCTATAAGACACACATTCCTCGCGCCGGCATTTTCGGCCGCATCCACGATTGAGCGCTCCTGAACGGCGGTAAGACCGCTCGGTGCGGTTATCATAACCCTCGGCTTTACGGTTTTTTTACCGGCCGTACGGGTTAAGTATTCCTTTATCATTTTCTCGGCAACGTCATAATTTGCAATGGTTCCCCTCTCAATCGGACAAACACTGCAAAAACGGTCGGAGGTCCTCCCTATGCTTGCATACGCTTTATCGCCGAATTCGACAGCCTCTCCGCCCCTTTTTTTCACGGTAACCACCGATGGCTGATTAAGCACTATCGAACGACCCGAATATATTCTTGTATACCCCGTACCGAGGTCTATTCCTATATCACTTTGCATTTTTTTATATCCCTGCAATTGCTGTTAATCTCAAGGCGCCGGGCAAATCTGCCGAAATACAGACATTCCAAACGCCGTATATTTGTAATTATAACGCATACTCCGGTTCATTTCAACAGCAAAATAATGTGAATGTATGAAGGTATTATTGCAGGGTGCTGAAATGCTCGCGGCATTCGTCGCCGAGCCATGTGCCGCACCGGACGGCTGCAATTCTTTCGCGGATAAACCCATTTTAATCAAGACCCAAAAAACTTTAGTTACGGCAGTATTCCCTTAATTTCTCGCCCTCGGTAAAAGCCTTCGTGCCGGCAAAGCTGCCATGCACCTGAAAAGAAGTGATTCATCACCACATTCTCTCGATGTACCTGAAAAATTACAGGTATAACTTGGACATACCTTAATACCTTAGGAGTCCCCGGTGAATACGGCCGAAAACGGGCTTTTTCAGGGCGATTCATACATATCCGGTGCAACAAATGTGCAAAAATCACATAAATTGTCCCTATTTACTGCAACTTATCGACGTTGACAACATATCTCGCATAGTGTATAAAGTACTTGTGAAATGCAAGACATATGTACGGTCTTACATTATATATAGTATACGGAGTTGATGACATGACAGACAGACCTAAAAAAACCTTAAAAAAACTCATGGCAATTTTACTCACACTTATTACCGCAACAAGTATATTTTCGGTAATGATTTATGCTGCCGGCGCCGTTTTGGGCGATATCAACCTTGACGGCAAGGTAAATTCAACCGACGCGTTGCTTGCTCTTCAGCAGTCCGTTTCGAAAATTTCCCTGCCTTACAAAAAACTAGCGCTCGGCAACGTCAATACCGACTTCACCGTAAACGCCACCGATGCACTGCTGATTCTTCAGTTTGCCGTCGGGAAGATCAGCGCCTTCCCGAAAAGCCGCACCGAAAAGGAGCTTTATTACGATTCGCGCGATTTTTACTATCGCTCCGACGGTAAGGATTTTGAAGCAAGAACCGTAACCGACATAAACGACACCGAAGCCCTTCTTGATGAATACGGCACGGTCGCCGAGCCGAGCGATGTAGAACTCACCCGTCTCGATTCCTCCGACATGCTTATATACGACCGCGTAAAAAAAGAGGCCGAGGAGCTCGGCACCCTTGACAAGTACAAAAAATCCGAAAAAACCACCGGAACCCTTACTCTCGGCAAAACCACCCTTAAATATTCCATGCCGACCGACATAACCGCATACGACGCCGTTCCGGTCGATTACGAAATAGTAAGCGGAGAAAAAATAATGCCTATCCACTTAGGGGTCACCGCCTTTGAGGAGACCTCGCGCTACGCCGATCAGGATAAGCCTTATTTTGACTGCAACCTTCCAGGAAAGGTCGACATTGAGCTGACCTATTTAGGCTATTCAAACGCCCAGAATGTATCCTCTCGTCCGCCGAAATGGAGAGCAGATTTTAATGACACCAAGGGCACTGCCTACCCGGAATACGAGATGATTAACGACCAGCCGGTATATTCCGGAACGGTCGCCGCAAAGAAAAAAACGTGGTTTAAATTCCGCTTTAAAAACACCGGCAACACAATTCTCGACAGCGAGGGCAACGGCGCTTTCTGTTTCCACCCGATTCTTCAAAAGAAAAACGCCTCCGGCGAATATGTAGAGGTCGCAAAGATCGACAACTACATGCAGCGCCTTTACGACTACGTTTATCCGGGAGAAACGGGAGAATTCTGGCTTATATTCCAGGATTCCTACGCGACGGTTTCGGCCGGAGATTACCGAATTGTTATTTATTCGCAGGTCCGCAACGAACGCGATCCCGTCGGCTGGGCGGCAAACTACGTCGGCGGACGTACCGTCTGCACCGATATGTTTTATTTCTCCGCCACAAAGGACGGCGAAATAACCGAACCTCTCCCCATCTCGCACGAAAATGTCGGTATAATTCCGCGCAACAACTGGCTCTCGGTTTACGAGGAATTTATGTCCTCCTACGCCACCTTCAAAAAGGTAAGCTCTGACGAAAGCGCTCCGACCAAAGGCACCCTTTATATTCAGCCGGCCCCCTTTACCGAGATGGTTGTAATAAAGCTCATGCAGGCCAACCGCCAGTCGAGCACCATGGTACGTATTCCGGTCAATGTCGAGACCGATTCCATTTCGGTAGAGCTAAATCCCTACAACGACAATTATTACGTCAAGGAGGACGGCACCAGAGAGCCGCTGCTCGCAACCCAAAGCATGGTCGACATGCGCGGCAACGTACAAATGGGACCGGATGCAATGTCCACCGTCATTAATGACCTTAAAAACATGCAGGAAGCCGGTATAAATATGCTGACCTCCACCTGCGCTTTCTCCTACGATCCGAGGAATTACGATTCCTTTAAGTTTATGATGGATACAGTTCGCACTATGGGAGGATTCACCTTTGCGGCATATGCGAGCTACCCTTCAAACAGCCAGCTGACCATAAATAACGCCACCTATGCAAACGGCGGCAATTTTGAAAAGACCATGACCCCCTGGGGAATTGCCGGCTATAATGAGGCCAATGCCATAATGGCTCGCTATTCCAACACCCGTTTCGGCGATATGTTCTTCAGAGGAACAGATAATTCCCTGCCCATAGCGCTTGAGGATACCTGGGGCTGGCTGACGGTCGATCATGACTGGCGCTTCGGCATGGTAAACGACGAGGCTATATCGCAGTACCGTGACTTTATAAAGAAAGCCTATTCCGGAAACATTGATAAGCTCAATAAAAGGTACGGCTCGAGCTTTACGTCCTTTGATGAAATCGATCCCCGCACCGACGGCGTATATGAGCCCGGAATGGAGGCCTACAACTTTACCGACAAAAACGGAACGGTATATAAAGATTGGTCAAACGCCACAATGGAGCTTGACGTTTATCGCACCCTCGCAAGAATCGACAATTACAAAAAGATTCTTGCCCAGTGCGGAATTACCGATGCGAAAATAGCCATAAGAAGCGAGGGCGCGACATGGCTTGCCGGCGGAATAAAGGAAAACACCAAAAACCCCCATTACCGTCAGGTATACTATGAGCAGCGCCGCAATGCGGTAATTCCCGAAATTCTCTCTGCCTCCGGCCTTATTTACGGCTGCAGCAATTACGGCGACCTTGTCCCTTCTCCCAAGGAAACCTATGAGCTTACCCGCCATTCGACCGATCTGGGACTGACCATGCTTAAAATGAGCGGCATGGTTCACCAAAGGGATATGTGCATAAACACAACCTACGGTGATTCAAAATATGTCTCAGATTATAATCTTAAAAACAAGAACCTTAAAGGTGCCTGCGTTGACGTTATGTCTCCCACCTTCCCCTATTTAAAAGCGATGTACGAGGGCGGCGGAATTCCCGGCATCATGTGGCAGGATTATTATTGCGACCTGTTTGTAACCTCGACGCAATATAAGGAGCTTAAATTCTATACTCAAAAGATAAAGGAAATGCTCTCGACCGAAGAGGGTCAAAAGTGGGCAACCGACTTTGATAAAAAATCGACCGATTATACAAGCGACGTAAAATCCACCTGGAGCTACGATAAGGATTACGTCAAAAACGCGGTAAACGATACCCCACGTTTTTGCAACTTTACCGACTCCTACAAACCCGAATAACAGCAATTATACCCTTAAAGCTTTTCTTTTCTCCCCTTATACGGGAGCTTTCCGTTAAATACATTTGACGGTTTAAACATTTTTAAACACCCGATGCCGGTTTCACGGTGTCGGGTGTTTTATTAAAAATAAAAAGCAAAAACAATTAAAACCGTTACCTTCCGCAATTACGCAAGTAACCCTGCCGATTTCTGCTCCGTATTTTTCAAACGAACCCGAATGATAACAATTTTGCCGGATTTTTCACCTTTTAGATGCCCGGCAAGTATAATTTTCTGTTCAAATCGACGTAAAAATTGCATGAAAACCTATTTACATTTTCAAACCACTGTGATATAATGCATGAGCAGTGAGTTAATTCACACTGAAAAAAGCAAAATCAAAGGAGAGGTTTTCAAAATGAAAAAAGCATTAAAGCGTGCGCTTTCGCTTGTTATGTGCCTTGCTATGATCGCCGGCTTTGCCGTGATCACCGCCGGTGCCGAGGGCGAAGGCAGCGAAGCGAAGTTCGTTCTTGTTGACGCATGCGACGATCTTTACGCATGGAAAAACCAGTTTGAATCAAACGGTTTGGCATCAATAGACAAAACCAATTACAAGCAGGGAGAAGGCTGTCTGTACTTAGACATGGTTCCCGATGAAGAGGGTGCGACCAGAGACGGCCCCTTTGCCAACATGATGTGGCTTGACCTTGAAAATCCCGTCAATGTAAGTGCGGGCGAGCTCGAGTATTTCGAAGCCTGGACCTGGGTCAGCAGAGATCTCGGTCAGACCGGTTGGCAGGTAAACTTCTGTGACTCCGACCTCGGCAAGGCCGACGGTGTAGACTGCAATATCGGTATGGACAACAGAAAGGCCGGTTGGCAAAGAACCGTAACCAAGATTTCCGACTGGCCGACCACCATTCCCGGCACCGATCGCAAAAAGATCGACGGTATGCGTTTTTCATGGCTTTCTTATGAAAATAACATGACCTATTATGAAGCTGACTGGAGAATTGACAGCATTATCGTCTACAACCAGGCCTTCCGCGATGCCCGCGGCGCCGAGGAGACCCGCGTAAGAGATCTCGTAACCAACCTTACCGATCCCACCGCCGAGAACATCGGCGAGACCGAGGCCGCCATTAAAGAGGCTATGACCGCTTACGAGACCGCAAAGGCTCAGTATGCTAACTTCTACATTGAGAACGAAGCCAAGTACGAGCGCATTGCTAAGGCCTACATGGAGCTTAAAAAGGCTGATTATGTTGCCGAAGCAGAGACTGCTATAAACGCTATCGGCGAAGTCACCATGGAGAACCATGCCGACAAGCTCGAGGCCATAACCGCTGCCGAAGCTAAGATTAAGGTTCTTGACGACACCTTTGGCGACGATTACACCGTTTCCAACATAGACACCCTTAAGGCTGCCCGTGAAGCTTACGATAACTTCTCGACCGCAAAGCCGGTCATCGATGCCATAACCGCTCTTCCCGATGAGATCACTGCCGATAACGAAGCCGCTATCGGTGCTGCCCGTACCGCTTACGACGCACTTACCGACGGTGCTAAGGCTGTTGTCGGCGAGGAGCTCCTTGCGAAGCTTGTAAAAGCCGAGAAAGATCTCTATCTTATCCTCCATCCCTACACCCTCGGCAACGTTGACATGGACGAGGCAAACAAGATCACCGCTACCGACGCACTTCTTGCCCTTCAGGCAGCCGTCGGCAAGGTTGAGCTTACCGATCTCCAGAAGCTCGCTGCTGAGGTTGACGGTCAGGAGAATATAACCGCTACCGACGCCCTCCTTATTCTCCAGTATTCGGTCGGCAAGATCAATAAGTTCCCCATCGAGGATATGACTCGATAAATAATTAAAGCTGTATTGTTAATTAGCTTTTAAACAGTTTAAAGGACGCCCGATGCCGGTTTTACGGTATCGGGTGTTTTTTATGCTTTTAAAGCTTTAATATTTTCCGGTGTTTTTAATAAAAACTGACGGCCGAACCATTAAAAAACACCTATATACTTATTGACACTTGCGCGCGACGGCTGTTTGGGTTATAATAAAGAGCAATTACTGAAAGGATATGTTCCGATTTATGTATGAGATAATTGAAAACACCAAGCTAAATCCCACCGTTTCAAAGATGGTGGTCAAGGAAAAGGATATTGCGGCCAAAGCGTTGCCCGGCCAGTTTGTTATTTTGCGCGCTGACGAGAACGGTGAACGTATCCCTTTGACCGTTGCCGATACCGATCCCGAAAACGGAACGGTCACTATCATATATCAGCATGTAGGCGCAACGACCATACAGCTTTCCGAAATGAAAAATGGAGACGGCCTTCATGATTTTACCGGTCCGCTCGGCCGTCCGACCGAAATACATGGACTTAAAAAGGTCGCGGTTATAGGCGGCGGCGTCGGCTGTGCCATTGCTTACCCGATAGCCAAAAGTCTAAACAGAGCCGGCGCCGAGGTTCACAGCATAGTGGGCTTTCGCTCGAAAGACCTTATCATTCTGGAGGATGAGTTTAGAAAGGTCAGCGACAAATACGTAATAATGACCGACGACGGCAGCGAGGGAAATAAGGGCCTTGTTACCGACGCACTTAAAACACTTATAGAAAGCGGAGAAAAATACGACGAGGTCATTGCCATAGGTCCGCTTGTTATGATGAAATTCGTATGTCTGCTTACAAAGGAATACGGAATAAAAACCGTAGTATCAATGAACCCGATAATGGTAGACGGAACCGGAATGTGCGGCGGATGCCGGCTTACCGTCGGCGGCGAGACCAAGTTCGCATGTGTAGACGGTCCGGATTTTGACGGCCATGCGGTGGATTTTGACGAGGCGATGAAACGCTCGGGTATTTACCGCGATTTTGAAAAACAAAAAAGAGAAGAATCCTGCCGTCTTTTTAATCTTTAAAACAATTTGACCGGCGGTGCGCATAAGATTAAAACGCTTAAAACGGACGAAGAACACATTTAGATTAAATACGTGTTGTTGTTATAAAGCAAATTTTAGCGCACCCTTCCATTAACCTGAAAGGATATGTTTGTTAAATGGCTGATATGTCAAAAAATAAAAATGAAATGCCGCTGCTTTCTCCGGATGAAAGGATAAAATCCTTTGACGAGGTGGCACTCGGATACGACGAAAAAACAGCTCTTTGCGAGGCTGAACGCTGTCTCGGCTGCAAAAATCCCAAATGCGTCGGCGGCTGTCCCGTAAAAATAGATATTCCCGGCTTTATCGGCAAATTAAAGCAAAAGGATTTTGAGGGCGCATACGACGTCATTTCAAAATCCAGCAGTCTGCCGGCAGTTTGCGGACGCGTCTGTCCCCAGGAAAGCCAGTGCGAAAAATACTGCATCCGCGGAATAAAGGACGATCCGGTCGGAATCGGCCGGCTGGAGCGTTTTGTGGCCGACAGACATATGCAAAACGCCGACGCTTCAACCGTCGCGCCGAAAAGCAACGGACACAAGGTCGCCGTTATAGGCTCGGGCCCTGCCGGACTCACCTGCGCCGGCGATCTTGCAAAATCGGGCTACGACGTAACCGTTTACGAAGCATTGCACACCGCCGGAGGTGTTTTGGTTTACGGCATACCGGAATTCAGACTCCCTAAAGCGATAGTAAACGGCGAAATTGAGGGACTGAAAAAGCTTGGAGTAAAATTCCATATGAACTCGGTCATCGGCAAGCTTTTTTCGGTTGATGAGCTGTTCGAGCAGGGTTACGAGGCCGTATTCATCGGAAGCGGAGCCGGTCTGCCCTCCTTTATGAAAATACCGGGAGAAAATTTAAACGGTGTGTATTCGGCCAACGAATTTTTAACCCGTATAAATCTTATGAAGGCATATAAGGATACCTCTGCCACCCCCGTAATGCACCCGAAAAAAGCGGCTGTTGTCGGCGGCGGAAATGTCGCCATGGATGCCGCGCGCTGCGCAAAACGCCTCGGAGCCGAGGAGGTTTATATAGTTTACCGCCGCTCGATAGAGGAAATGCCGGCCAGAAAAGAAGAGGTGGAGCATGCGGCCGAAGAAGGAATAATTTTCAAAACCCTTACCAACCCCACCGAAATTCTCGGCGAAGATTTCAGCGTAAGGGCACTTAAATGCATAAAAATGGAACTCGGTGAACCGGACGAAAGCGGACGCCGCCGTCCGGTACCGGTACCCGGTTCGGAATTCGAATTACCGGTCGATTGCGTCATAATGGCAATAGGAACCTCACCGAATCCCCTTATTCACAACACCACAAAGGGACTCGACACCGACAAGCGCGGCCGTATTATCGTTAAGGAAAACAGCTGTATGACCAGCCGCGAGGGCGTTTTCGCCGGCGGCGATGCAGTAACCGGCGCCGCCACCGTAATCCTCGCTATGGGAGCAGGCAAGGAAGCGGCCGCCGAAATAGACGAATACATAAAATCCAAAAACTAAAGCCGTGGCAATCATGGCTTTAAAAGCCGACATTCAAAAAACGGTTTAATTTACGATTTATAGGCGTTCGCACTTCCGTCCGGCATTTAAACGCGACAGAAAAACCAAGCGAAAGCCGCTTGAATGAGTTAAATAAAAAGCATTAAAATGGCTCTTATCGAATTTAAAGATTTTTCATTTAAATATGCGCTTTGTTCCTCCCCTGCCGTAAAAAATATCGATCTATCGATAAACGACGGGGAGTTTGTTTTGCTTTGCGGACAAAACGGCTCGGGAAAATCCACCCTTTTAAACTGCATTAAAAACGAAACAGCGCCGGCCGGAACCAAAACCGGCAGCATACTGTTCGACCAAACCGATATTCGCGGCCTCTCCCCCTTTAAATCATGCTCGCAAATAGGCCTTATAAGACAAAATACGGACGGACAGATCGTTACCGATTCGGTCTATTCAGAGCTTGTATTCGGACTCGAAAATCTCGGTGCCGACAAGGATTTTATAAGACGCCGTGCGGCCGAAATATCGGGATACTTCGGCATGGGCGACTGGTTTTCAAGGCCGGTGGACAAGCTCTCCGGCGGACAAAAACAGCTGCTCTCTATCGCATCCGCTTTAGCCCTTAATCCTCGGCTTTTATTGCTTGACGAGCCGACCGCCCAGCTTGATCCCATCGCCGCCGGCGAGATAATCCGCTTTATCGCAAGGCTATGCATGGAGACCGGCACGGCGGTGATAATTGCAGAGCAGCGGCTCGAAGAAACAATGCCCTTTTGCGACCGGGTCGTATTTATGGACGAAGGACGTATAAAGCTTAATTCGGCGCCTAAAGAAATCTGCAAACAGATTCCTCCGGAGCATGAGTTTTTCGATTACCTGCCGAGCGCCGCTAAGATTTTCCGCAAGACCGGCGGACAGGGGGAGTGTCCTCTATCGGTTGGGGATGCGAGAAAATACCTTTCACGGGCGACGGAAATCACCCCAAGTCACAAAAGCATACTGCCGAATACCGATGACGAAGCCGAAAACACTCCCCACGCAAAAAACAACGTCCGGCACACCACCGCCGATTCCAAAGATTATTCGGTTGAGCTTAAAAATGTGTCGTTTACATATGAAAAGCGCTCAAATGATGTAATCAGCGAGCTGTCAATAGCCCTTTATTCTGATGAGATAACCTGTATTCTGGGCGAAAATGCCGCAGGAAAAACCACCCTTTTACGACTTTTAGCCGGCTTTATAAAGCCTTACAGCGGAAAAATAAGGTTTAAGGATAAATCCTCAAAAATCGCCTATTTGCCACAGGACACGAAGGCGATATTCTGCAGGGATAAGCTGTTTGACGATATTTTACAGGCGGCAAAGCTTTCCCGTTCCGGCAGTGAAGCGGCACGTATTACCGAAAAAACACTTGAAAGCTATCGCTTAACCGCCCTTCGCGACCGGCATCCTTTCGATTTAAGCGGCGGAGAAACACAGCGCGCGGCACTTGCCAAGCTATCGGTTGCCGACCCGAACATTTACCTGCTTGATGAGCCGGAAAAGGGGCTTGACGTAAGGTCAAAAACCGAGCTTGCAGGACTGCTGAGAGCCCTTTCGGACTCCGGCAAAACGGTCGTGCTCGTCACCCATGATATGGACTTTGCCGCACGGTACACCGACCGCTGCATAATGCTTTTTTCCGGCAATACGGCAGCCGATCTTAATACCCGTGAATTTTTTAAGGATAACCGCTTTTACACCACAACGGCCGCCAGAATATCGTCCGGCTTTGACGATAATGCCGTAACGGACGAGGATGTGATAAGATTTTGCAAAGAGAACGTAAAATAACTCTGCTTTCCACCCTGCTGTGCATTTTACTTACCGCACTAACCGCCGGTGCTGCCACACTTTTTCCCGAATACTCGCTTATACTTTCACTTTTTTGTACCGCCGCTCTTATCATACCGTTTTTTGTCTCCTTCGAATCAAAAAAACCGAAATCAAGACAAATCGTTCCCATCGCCGTAATCTCCGCCGCGGCCGTTGTCGGCCGATGGATATTCGCTTTTATTCCGAGCGTTCAGCCGGCAACGGCACTGATTATTATTGCCGGATGCCTGTTCGGCCCGACCGAAGGCTTTATAACCGGCTCTGTGGTTGCGATAGTATCGAATATGCTGCTCGGCCAAGGCCCTTTTACACCGTGGCAGATGCTTTGCTGGGGGCTTTGCGGTGCGGTAGGCGGTCTTTTGTACCGCGGAAAACTCGGTGCATTTTTCAAGCTGCCGGCCGGAATTGCGGCCTACGGATTTGTGGCCGGAATTTTGTACGGACAAATAATGAATTTGCAGTTCTTCCTCGGATATACCGACAAAAGCATTACGTCTTTTGTCGCCGCAGCGACGGCGTCCATTCCCACCGACCTGATGCATGCCGTCTCAAATGCCGTTGTGCTCGCGCTGACATTCTCACCCATGCGCAAAATATTTGAACGGATAAAGGTAAAATACGGCCTGTAACTGCCGAATTTACCGATTTATTTACAGCTTCTTTTACACTCATCATAATCGGCGCCATGCCGAATAAATGACACACCCGTTATACGCCGACATCTGCCGCACCTGCACATGTTGCAAAATGCAAAAAAATGTGTTATTATCTAAAAAAATCGGGTTTTATAAAATAAGACATGACACGGAGGTGTTATTCTTGGAAGTTAAAAAATTCAAAAAATCGCTTTTTGGTTTTAAACGCCGCGATGTCATCAACTACATAGCTGAAACCGAAGCCGAATTTCACGCCTCGTTAAACGATTATTCCGACCGCCTTGACCGACAGCTTGAAGAATATACCTTATTGACCGAGAAACATAATTCAGCCGTAAACGAGCTTAATTTTGCAAACCGGAAAAATGCGGATTTAAATGCAGTCGTAAACGAAAAAACGGATGAAATAGAGCGTCTTAAAGCGTCGAATGCGGCTATTGCAAAGGAGCTTGATTCTCTCAGCGAAAAAACGGCCGAGCTTAAAAGTGCGTACGCCGGGCAGGAGACTCAGTTAAACCTTGTAAGGTCTCAGCTTGCGGCAGCAGACACCGATAACAAAGCCCTTAAAGAGCAGGTATCTCTCCTTCGGCAGAAGGCTTCTCTTGACGAAAAGGCGCATTTAAACAGCCGCCGATTACTTACCGAATACCTCGACACGCTTCACCACGAAAACATTGAGCTTTCCCAGCGGTGCGCCGAGCTTGAAAGCAAATTAGGCTCAAAAAAGGCGACGGCCGGCTCACAAGCCGCCTCGGCCGCTGATATTCTCGAGTCGATTGCGTCGGTAATAGAAAAAATAACCCGTGAAAAAAACGACGTCGGCAGACGGGAAAACGATCGGTCGGACGAGACCGACCAAAAAACGGAAAATAAGCTCAAAATACTTTAAATAAAAAAACAACGATAAAAACCTCCCGTATATCGGTTGCCGTCCGATTCGGGAGGTTTTTTATTCTATAATGCGGAATCTGTTAATATCCGGTTATATGTTCCGTAGCAAAAACATATTACGGCACAAACACCTTGCGTTAAAGCACAAAAATGAACCTTCCAAACGGTAAAATTTACACGTTTTACCGAGCTTTAGCCTTAAATTCATCCGCATTATTTACCGACGACATTCTCCTGAGTGTTTTTATCAACGAGACCGAAATTCTCAGGCGGCAAAACCATGTCGGGCAGGGTGTATTCTATGCATTGCTCAGCCTCGAAATGCGCCTTTACATCTCCGTTTGAAACCGAAAAGCTCACATTCATCGTTTCGGATAAAAGGTACCCGAGCGGCGATATATTAGCCGAAAACGTAATCTTTGCATCGCTTATTACACAGCCGTCGGCATCGTAATCCTCGCTGCTCATGCGTGAGAGTATTTCCTTGCAGACCTCCGCATTTTCAACCCTGAAGGTAACATTCGAGCGACGTCCGGAAATGCTCAACTGTGCGTCGGACACGTTATCTTGAGACACCTCAAAAAACCTCGGCATATCTATTACAACCAGCTCGGCCCTGGTTACAAACTTCTCGCCTGCTTCGCTTACATATGCGTTGCCATCCCGATCGCAATATATAAGCGTAAGGGTCGGCCGGCCGTTCAGACGGTTAAAAAACCTGTAGCTTGCCGTTTTGTTTTCCCCCTCGCGGCGAACCTCTAAATAGCTTGTTTCGTCTATGCCAAGCTCCGGACAGGAATATTTTTCCGCTATTTTAATATTGCTGCTTGTCATAGCGGCGCTTTTTTCAAAGGCCGATTTATAGTCGCTGTACAAAAGTCTTGCAAAGTATTTTGTATCAACACTGCTCTCATTCGACGCGGTCTTGCTGCTTTCCTGCATCGATGATGCCGGCGGCACCGAATTCTCAGGTAATACGCTTTGAACGGTGTCGTCCGATTGGGATTTGTCATCGGCATTCGATGTATTGCCCGGCCGGCCTTCGCGCCGCGAAACCGAGGTTGAAAGCGAAACAGAGGTCGTATCACCGTACGAGACAAGGGAGGAATCGTCAGTGTTGCCGCTGCCGTCACCGTTTCCGTTTGCATTTTCGCTTGCGGCAGGCGCATAGGATGCATCTTCCGGCGCTGCAGAGCTTCCTTCGTGAGAGCAGGAGGACAAAAAACATATACACAGCAGCGTTATAAATACAATAAGCTTACGCTTCATTGCCCCTTCTCTCCTCTCACACAGCTTTATTTCTTAATTTTATTATATACCCTTTCGGTGTGGATTTTTAGTTACAGTATTGTAATTTTAATACTTTTTTATAATGTCGGGCTTTCCTGCATAACCCTCGTATAACGCTTTATAAAAATCAAAAAAACACCGCCTGCTTTAATCTTATCGCCGACGGTGTTCCTGATCTTATAATATATAATTAGACATTTAACGTTAGGCAAAGTTCTCTTTAAGCGACTATAAAGCTTAATAAAGCTATCCGCTCAGTTGCGGTTCATCCGGCGCAAAAACACCATAACAGCCGCTGCAGTCGCCGCCGCGGCATACAGCAATACCCACAGAACATGAGATTCCAACTCTCCGGTAAAATCCCCTGATAAAGCCGCTCGCTCTATTTCGACCGAATGGACAAACGGCAGCATATATGCGACCTTTTTAAAAACTCCGCCCACAAGATCCAGATCGAACCAGGCACCGGACATCCAGGCCGTTAAATTGGTTAAAAGCGCGCCGCATATTCCGCCGACCTGTTTAACCCCGAAGGCACTTCCGCATAAAAGTCCCAGCGATATAAAAAACATCGATACCGGTATTAGCATTAATACGGCATAAATAATATTAACGCTTACCTTAAGTCCCAGAATAACTGCTGTAATATAGCAAACCAGTCCCTGTACAAAAGCGAGGGGAATAACGGGAAGAAAATACCCGAGGATAAATTCCCACGCCCTCATCGGGGTGGTATACAGCCGCTGCAAAAAGGCGCTTTCTCGGTCCTTTGCAACAAGCGTGGCCGAAAAAAGCGTCATAAATGACAGCCCGAAAACGCTTATTCCCGGCGCCAGCCTTTCTATCTTAAAGAGCTCTACCGGAACATTGGACTGTATAACGCTTAAAAGCAAAAGCAATACTATAGGAAAGCCCAGACCGAAGCAGACATTAAGCGGATCTCTTACTATTTCTTTTATCGTCCGCGAACAAAACGCCCTAATCCTCATTTTTCGGCCCTCCTTTTATTATCGATATAAAAGCCTCTTCAAGATTTTTAGCGCCGCACAAGGCTTTAAGTCCATTCGGAGTGCCGACATTTAACATTCTGCCGGATTTCATGATTCCTACCCTGTCGGAAAGCATTTCGGCCTCCTCCATGTAATGGGTCGTTAAAACTATGGTGACCTTACCCTTCATTTCCTTTATAACGTCCCACAGCTCGCTTCGCGCAATGACATCAAGCCCGAGGGTCGGTTCGTCAAGGAAAAGAACCTCCGGATCGCCGGTAAGCGCCATGGCAATACTGAGTCTTCTTCCCCATCCGCCCGACAAACGTCCGGCTTTTTTCGAAAACACCGTATCAAGTCCGAAACGCTGCCCTAAAGCCTTTACCGTCTCGGCGGTTTTCTGCCTGCCATATCCGTAAATTCCGCACATAAGCTCAAGATTTTCTTTTACCGTAAGATTTTGCGCGACGGCGGTCTCCTGAGGAGAAACTCCTATAATTCCCTTCGCCTTTTCGCCCTCTTTCACTATATCCATACCGCCTATAAATGCGGTGCCCGACGTCGGTAACGTCAGTCCCGAAAGCATTTTAACGGTGGTGGTTTTGCCGGCGCCGTTGACCCCCAAAAGGGCAAACAGCTCGCCTTTTTCCACCGACAGATCGAGCCGATCGACGGCTAAGGTATCCTTATATTTTTTTGTCAGCCCTTTTGTTTTTATTGCTTCCAAAATCATTCCTCCGTTTTCGAAAAGCGTCCTTTTAACCCGAGATAGCAATCGGTCACGGCACTGCTTGCGAGCTCCATATCCCAGTCGAGGTATCCCGTTGCTATCATAGAGGCGATACCGTGCACATAAACCCAGTTTTCAAGGTGAAAAAGACAGGCCTTTTTTTCGCTTAGCCCGGTAGCATTGCAAATCGCCTTTACAATTTCTTCATCCGGCTTGTCGTCAATTTTTTCTCCCGTGCGATCCCGCATAAAAAGCAGCTTAAAAAGCTCCTTTTCTTCCTTGGCAAAACGGATATAAGCCATTCCGGTCGCCTTATAATAGGGGTAATTTCCGGATTCGGTCTCGCGCTGCATCATCTCGGAATACAGATTGTAAGCCGCGGACATTACCTCGTCTCTTACCTCATCCATATTTTCGAAAGCACCGAATATAGGCTTTGACGAGCAGCCGAGGCTCGCCGCCAAAGATCGGGCCGTCAGCGCCGCATAACCGTTTTTTCTGACCGTCTCGACGGCCGCCGACACTATTTCCTGCCGACTGAATAAATTTTTCGGCGGCATATTATCCCTCCCGTAAAAAGCACAAAGGCAACTTGTGTTACGCAACATATGTTGCTTATAATAATATATACCCGTTCCGAAAAAAAGTCAATCCCCTTTATCGCCGAACAAAAAAGTCTTCCTTATTTTAAAGCTTCCAAGGCCTCACCATGGTTTTCCATGTTTTAAATCAATTTTTATCGCTCTTTGCATGCAAAAAAGCAATATAAAACTTGATAACACGCATAGCCCCCATTTTTCCTTTTTGGGTCGCCTGATACTTACCAACCCTCAAAGAAACACCGAAATAATCAAAAACGGTTGATAAAAAGGTCAGTATGTGTTACAATTTGACAGTAATATACTGAGAAGGAGCGTTCAATTTGAAAACTGCTAAAACTCCGCTTTGCAAGCCGCGCGAAAAATACCTTACGGCATTTTTTATCGCTTTTGTCTGTGCAGCGGCGCTTTTCGTACCATATATGATATATGATAAGGGCTACTTCCTGTTTTACGGTGATTTCAACGTCCAACAAGTACCCTTTTATAAGCTTGCTCACGAGGCTGTACGTTCCGGCAGCATAAACTGGAGCTTCGGTACCGATCTCGGCACAAACTTCATCGGTTCATACACCTTTTACCTGCTCGGCAGTCCGTTTTTCTGGCTTACTCTGCCCTTCCCGACCGAATTTGTCCCCCACCTTATAGGACCGCTGCTTATACTCAAATTTTCCTTTGCATCGCTTACCTGCTACGCATTCTTAAGCCGTTTTGTAAAGAATAAGGACTTTGCCGTTTTAGGCGGAGTGTTATATGCCTTCTCAGGATTTTCGGTCTACAATATATTCTTTAATCATTTTCACGAGGCAATAGTGTACTTCCCCCTTCTTCTTTTGTCTTTAGAACTGCTTGTAAAGGACAATCGCCGCGGAGTATTCGCATTCGTGGTGTTTTTGTGTGCTCTTTCAAACTACTATTTCTTTTTCGGAATGGTCGTTTACACCCTTATATATTTCGTCCTTCGCTGCCTGTCTCCCGACTGGAAAATGACCTTCAAAAAGTTCTTGGTCGTCGCTTTGGAGGCCGTAATCGGCGTTGTAATGAGCTCGGTATTGCTGCTTCCGAGCGTGCTTATGATAACACAGAATTCAAGGGTTGGCAGCTTTATTACCGGCTGGAACGGATTGCTTTACAGCAAATATCAGCGCTACGGTTATATTTTCCAGTCCTTCTTCTTCCCTCCGGATCTTCCTGCCCGTCCGGTATTTTTCCCCGAGGCCGACGCAAAATGGGCATCGGTCGCAGGATGGCTGCCGGTGTTCGGCATGAGCGGAGTTATCGCCTACATGATGGCCAAAAAGGGCACATGGCTAAAGCGTATAATAATCGTCTCGGCGGTTTTTGCCTTCATTCCCGTGCTCAACGCTTCATTCTCGGCCTTTAACTACGCTTATTATGCGCGCTGGTTCTATATGCCGGTGCTTATGATGGTGCTTATAACCGCAAAAAGCCTTGAGGATCCCGAGATCGACTGGCGCCGGGGCTGGGTCTGGAGCTTTGTTATAACGCTGGCTATCGCCCTGGCAATAGGACTTTTCCCGAAAGGCCAGTATTCCGACGGCTCCTTTACCGGCTTCGGGCTTTTCAGCGAGCAATACAAGGACCGCTTCTACATGAGCTGCGGTATTGCGCTTGCCTCCTCGCTCATTACCGGAATCCTGCTTGTTTTGCGCAATAAATCGGTGCGCCGGTTTACCGTTATGGCATTACTTTGCGTGTGCATTATATCGACCGGATACTCCTCCCTCTTTGTGGCGCTCGGCAAGCAAAGCTCTTACGACACGCGTGATTTTATTGTTCCGAACCTCATTCAAAACGGCAGGAGCATGCAGCTCGAGGGCAAAAGCATCGACGAAATCGACGATTGCCGCTTTGACGTTTACAAGGGCATGGACAATATCGGTATGTACCTCGGGGTCAGCTCGATCAATGCTTTCCACAGCGTTGTTTCAAAATCCATCTTTGACTACTACGATTTTGTCGGGGTTGAAAGGGTGGTAGGCTCCCGTCCCGATGCCGATGACAAAAACTACGCCATTCGCGGACTGCTGTCGGTAAAATACCTGCTCGACTATAACAAGGACTCAAACAAATTTGCCGACGAGTACAATTTAACCAAAATGCCCGGCTACACCCTTTACGATACACAAAACGATTTTGACATTTACAAAAACGATTATTATATCCCCTACGGGTTCACCTACGACCACTACGTAACCAAAAGCTATTGCGACAAGCTCGAAAACAGCGAACGTCAGCTAATGATGCTGAGAGCCATGGTAATTGATGACGAGGATGTAGATAAATTCAGCGATGTCTTAACCGATATACGTTCGAATGACGAAAAAAGCGAGGCATGGAACAAATCAAATTCCTCCTCGTCCGGTTCTTCTGCCGATAGCGGCGATACCCCTTCGGACACCGCAATGTCCGATGCATCGGTTATATCCGACAGCTCATCCGACTCCTCCGCCCTTTCAGACGGCAGCACCGAACCTCCGGCGTCGGATTCTTCAGATTCTTCACCTGCAGATTCGTCCTCCGGCTCATCCTCATCGGAATCCGGCTCGGAAATCTCCGGCGAGTCGCCTGAAAATGAAAGCTCTGACAGCGACAGCTCATCTGACAGCGAGCAGGTCGACCCGTATATAAACTACAAATTCAAGAGCAACATCCGGCTTTACAAGCTCGACTGCAACGAACGTGCACAGACCTCCTGCCTTACCTTCAAGACCGATAAAAAAGGCTTTGAAGCGGTAACAACCCTCAGCCGCGACAATTATGTGTTCTTCAGCATTCCGTACGACAGCGGCTGGACCGCAACGGTCGATGGCGAACCGGCCGAAATCGTAAAGGCCAACGTCGGCTTCATGGCCGTAAGGGTCAAGGGCGACGGTCAGGTCCACACAATAAGATTCGATTACACCGTTCCCGGGCTTTTCAAGGGTGTGGTTGTATCCGGATTTTCGCTGCTCGCTTTGATAGTTTATACCGCAATCGCCTCTGCAATCGTTAAAAAGAAAAAGGAATCGGCTCTTGCAAGCGGCACAGATGTATTTTCCGGTGAAGACCTTTACAAGGCCCAGCATTTTTCCGCCGGTGAAAATCATCCCGTAAGCCGTCAGAAAAACACCGGTATTCCGGGTGCCCCCGATAATTCCGGCGGAATCCGCCCGACCAGCTATCTTGAGCAGTTCGGTTACGTCCACAACAGCGACAATAGCGGCGAATACACAAACGGACATTTATCCGATGAAACAGATATCCGCGATAACGCCCCGTCCAAAAATCACTTTGTCCGTTCACAGGATATTCAAAACGAAAATGCCGCAAACGGCATAAGCGGCGACATTTTCGGATCTTCATTTGAAAATTCCGAAAATGCAAATCCGCCCGAGCCGAAAACCAGTGAGAACTCTGATAAAATCGTCAATAATCAAGGCGGAATAACCGGCGGTTTTACGCTTAAATCAGATTTTGAGACCGAAAACAATGAAAAACCGGACGAAAATAATACAAAATCAAGCCGGGACCCGTTTTCGGACAATGAAAACTAATCAGGAGTGATAAAAATGGCGGTGCTGTACATCGTTATTCCCTGCTACAATGAAGAGGCGGTATTGCCTGAGACCAACTCCCGGCTTGTAAAAAAACTGTCAGAGCTGATAGAAAAGGGCAAATGCGCTGCCGAAAGCCGTATACTTTACGTGGACGACGGCTCCCGTGATAAAACATGGGAGCTGATAGCCCGTGCACATGAGGAAAATCCACTTGTGTGCGGACTTAAGCTCGCTCATAACAAGGGGCATCAGAATGCCCTTTTGGCCGGTCTTATGTCGGCAAGAGAGCTATGCGACTGCACGGTTTCGATGGACGCCGATTTGCAGGACGACGTCGAGATAATCGAAGACTTTATGGATAAATACCTCGAGGGCTATGAGGTGGTTTACGGAGTCAGGAGCGACCGCAAGAGCGATACCTTTTTCAAACGGGCCACCGCACAGGGCTACTACAAATTTATGAAAAAGCTCGGCGTAGACCTTGTTTTCAACCACGCCGACTGCAGACTTATGGGTTCGAGGGCACTCGAGGCCATGTCCCACTACCGCGAAACCAACCTTTTTCTTCGCGGGATCGTCCCTTCAATAGGCTTTAAAAGCACAAATATCTATTACGAAAGAGCCGAAAGGTTTGCCGGCGAATCAAAGTATCCCCTTAAAAAAATGCTGTATTTCGCATGGGACGGTATAACCTCCTTTAGCGTAAAGCCCTTAAAGCTTATAACCAAAACCGGCGTTTTCTTTATGATACTCAGCATACTGGGGCTTATATATTCGCTGGTTGCGAAGCTTGTCGGATTTGCTCCTGCCGGAATACCGTGCATTGTATCGACCGTAGGATTTTTCTCCTCGCTTATACTTATCGCCCTCGGTGTAACGGCGAGCTACATCGGCAAGATGTATTCCGAGGTAAAGGACCGTCCGCGTTATATAATTGACGAGTTTTTAAAATGACAGAAAAAGAAGATATTTTATCCCCTTCTCAGCGCGCCCTCCTTGTAGGGCTAGATACCGGAAAAGATGACACCGAAAGCCTAATTTGCGAGCTCGAAAGTCTTGCCAAAACCGCCGGTATAGATACAGTTTCCGCAACAGTACAGCGAAAAAACGAGCCCGATCCGGCCACCTTTGTCGGCAGCGGATTTTTAAAGGATATTGCGGATTTTTGCAAGAACAACCAAATAGACACCGTCATTTTTGACGATGAGCTCACCCCCGTCCAGCAAAAGAACATCGAAAAGATCACCGAGGCTCGCGTTATCGATCGGACGGCGCTTATTCTCGATATTTTTGCCGAGCGGGCCGCCTCACATGAGGGTCGGCTGCAGGTGGAGCTAGCCCGTTGCAAATACTCGCTTGCACGTCTTGCAGGCGGCAGTACGGGGCTTTCCCGTCAGGGCGGCGCGGGACACCTTCGCGGTTCGGGCGAAAGCAAGTTAGAGACCGACCGCCGATACGTCAGACGGCGCATATCCACCCTCGAAAGGCGGATAAAGGAGCTCGATTCAAGGCGAACTCTTATACGCGAGCGCCGGCGCAAAAATCGCATACAAACGGTAGCAATCGTAGGCTACACAAACGCCGGCAAATCGACCCTTATGAATCTTATGACAAATGCCGGCGTGCTTTGTGAGGATAAGCTTTTTGCCACCCTCGATCCGACCGCAAGAGCGCTGAATTTAAGCGACGGACGGACGGTCATGCTGGTCGATACCGTCGGACTTATAAGGAAGCTCCCACACCATCTTGTTGAGGCATTCCGTTCAACGCTGAAGGAAGCGGCCGAGGCCGATCTGATTTTAAACGTGTGCGATGCGTCGTCTGGCGAGTATAAGGAGCATCTTGCGGTAACCGAGGAACTGCTCGACTCCCTCGGCTACGACGGGCCGATTGTAACGGTTATGAATAAATGCGATTTGCTTTGCGGCAATATTCCGTTGAGTCTTTCCGACGATAAGGTTTTTATATCGGCAGCAAAAAACACGGGAATTCCGACCCTTTTAACCGCAATAGAGAACAAGCTCCCCCGAAAAGTACTCCGATGCAAGCTGCTTATCCCCTATTCCGAAGCAGGCTTGCTTGACAGAATAAGGCGAAACGGCATTCTCCACAGCGAGGATTACACGCCAGAAGGTATCAAGGTCGATTGCACGGCCGATATTGAATTTTTACGGCCGCTTGAAAAATTTTTTATTGATTAAATAGCTAAAAAAGGGGGCGTCAACTCTTGACTGACGTCCCTTTTTGTGGTATATTATTTGAGCATCATGTTTGCTGGTATGGCTCAGTTGGTAGAGCAGCTGATTCGTAATCAGCAGGTCGGCGGTTCGAGTCCGCCTACCAGCTCCATTAATCCCGACGCTTTAAAAACGCCGGGATTCTTTATTTTTGAACAGGATATCATGGTTTTATAACGGATAAAAACAAACATTTTAAAAGCACACAACCTCCGGACCGATTCGAAGGTCATGTGCTTTTATGCTTTATTAAGCCGTAAATTCATATCCTTTGCTTTTTGTTCTCCCAAAGAAAAACACCCACACCAGCCGAGCAGATAAGAATATAACCGACAATGCTGTATATGTCCGGAACATCACCGAAAAACAAAAAGCCGAGCAGCGCCGCGAAAAGAACCTGGGTATAGTCGTAGACCGAAATTTCCTTCGCCGGCGCGCAAAGATAGGCTCTTGTTATGCCTATCTGGCCCACGCAGGCGAATGCGCCTGCAAGAAGTAAAAATATCAGCTGTTTTGCACTCATAGGACAGTAGGTAAAGATCATAACAGGCAGACATACAACACAGGAAAAGGCCGAAAACCAAAAAACTATGCGGTTCGGATTCTCGTTTTTCTCCCCCAGACGGCGGACGAAGGTATATGCTGCCCCGGCTCCCATTCCGCCTAAAAGCCCTATAAAGCTTTCAATTACCTTCGGATTGTTAAATCCCGGTTTAATTATCAACAAACTGCCGCCAAAGGCAACCACAACCCCTAAAATCTGCATTATATCCGGCTTTTCCTTAAGCAGAATAAGAGAAAACAGTATCGCAAAAAAAGGCGAAAGCTTGTTGAGCATATTGGCGTCGGACAAATTCAGCTGTCCTATCGCATAAAAATTGCAAAGCAAACCGGCCGTCCCGAAAACACAGCGGCATAAAAGATCCGGTATACTCTTTTTCCTTGGAATAAAGCCCGATTTGTTTTTAATTATTATTGCCGAAATAAATATAAGGGCGACAAAATTTCTGAAAAACGACTTCTGAAAAGCCGGCAGGTCACCCGACAGCTTTACAAAAAAAGACATCATGGAAAAGCCGAATGCCGCCATTATGACGTAAAATATCCCCTTAAGCTTGGAATCAATTATAATTTGCTTGCTCATTTTCGCCCTTCGGTAAAAAAATTAAAAGTATTCATTTATTATTTTACACCGCTAAAGCACAAAAAACAAGCCTCACATCGCAAATAATCACGATGTAAGGCAACACACTTAAAACTCTATAAGTTCAATACCGATTTCGACAACCACATGTAATTAAATGTAATCAATACACACGGATACAACAGAAAACCAACGGTACCGCGGATTTAAAGCTTTTATTCGGCCGAGACAATATTTATAATGACGTCGGTCATGGTTTCGAGTGCTTTTACGGGAATTGCCTCAAAAAGGCTGTGGAAATTAATACCGCCGGTCGGCAGATTCGGGCAGACAAGCCCCATAAAGCAAAGCCTTGCACCGTCTGTGCCGCCGCGAATGGGAAGCGCCTCAGGCTCGCTTATTCCTGCCTTTTTCATAGCGTTAATCGCTCTTTGAACCGTGTGCATATTTTTTTCTATGACCGAGCGCATGTTGTAGTAGCTGTCGGTAATCTCTGCTGCTACGGTTCCCTCGCCGTATTTTTCATTCAAAAATTCGGCACACCGGCGAATGTAATCCTTGCGCTTTTTAAAATCCTCGTCGGAAAAATCTCTTATAAGCATATGTGCCGACGCGCTGCTTGTGGTGCCCTCAATATCGGTCAGGTGGAAAAACCCCTCTCTGCCCTCGGTATGGGCCGGAGTTTCGGCAGCCGGCAGCATATTCATGAATTCATTTAAATACAAAATCGCATTCTTCATTATGTTTTTCGCCGATCCCGGATGGGTATTGACCCCGTTAACCGTGATTTTGACATCGGCAGCATTGAAATTCTCGTATTCGAATTCACTGATTTCTCCCCCGTCCACCGTATAGGCGAAATCCGCACCGAAATTATCAACATCGAAAAGATCGGCGCCTCGGCCTATTTCTTCGTCCGGAGTAAATCCTACGCATATTTTTCCGTGGGGAATTTTCTCGGTAATTATCCTCTCGCAAGCCGCCATTATTTCGGCCACTCCGGCTTTATCGTCCGCTCCGAGAAGTGTCGTTCCGTCGGACACCACCATCTGCTCGCCTATATATCTGTCCGGAATCATTTTTGCGTTTTTGCCGTCAAATTCAATAATTTTCGGTTTGACATTCTCGCCGCTTACATCGGGAGAGGTATCCATATGAGATATAAGGCCTATAGCCGGCAGCTTTTCGCACCCGGCAGTAGACGGAATCACGGCGTATACATAGCCGTTTGCATCGCGACGGACATTTTCTGCCCCCATAGCCGTTAACTCGTCCGCTAAACGATCGGCTAAAACGAGCTGCTTTGCGGTCGAAGGACAGCAGTCTGCACCTTCATCCGACGTCGTATCAAAAGTAACATAGTTTAAAAAACGTTCAAGAGCGTTCATTTTTACATCTCCGTTTATATTATCTTACAGAAATGATATCACATGCGGCACCTTTTTGCAACCGGCGACGTAACGGCAAAAAAGTAATAAGAAAAGTGCCGCGACCGCAATACAAAAAAAGAAAAACCAAACAAAAGATAAAATGTAAAAGCCGCCCGCGCCTTAAAACTTAAGGACGCGGACGGCTTTTTTAATTAATGTACGTCATCAGGGTCGTAACCCTAAAGGTTTAAACCAAACCCTTAAATTACTCCTCGATGTAAGCATACTGGAAGTACCAGTAGCCATAGGGGCTGTGCCAGCTGCCCTTAAGGCTCGAGCTCTGGAGCCAGAAGTCGTTGTAATAAGCAATGGGTATGCAGGCATAATCCTTCATCATGATTGATTCAGCCTCGTGAAGAGCGGTAAAGTGCTCCTTCATATCGGCAACCTTCGACTTATCAATAGCAGCATCGAAATCAGGGTTGTTGTACTTACCGTCGTTGTTGCCGTTGGTCGAATAGAGAAGCTCTATCATGTTGGAAGCGTCGTTGTAGTCCATAACCCAGCCGTTACGTGCCATCTCATATTCGCCGGCACGTCTCTGCGGGGTAAAGGAGGCCCACTCAACCTTGTCTATGTTCATGGTTATACCGAGCTGCTTGTAAGCCTGCTGGAGGTATTCGGCAACCGCCACATGATAACCTGCGTCGTTTGTTGAATAGGTGATGGTGGGGAATCCCTCACCGTTGGGGTAACCTGCCTCTGCGAGGGCCTTCTTGGCTTCCTCGAGATCGGCATTGTAATCCTCGCCGATGTAGGTCTTTCCGCCGTTGGCAGCCTTTGCATTGTCAAAGAACATGCCTTCGCTGTCAACGATGCCGGGGCCTATGAAGTTATAAGCCGGAGAATAAGTTCCCTGCATGATGACGTTAGCAACGTAATCACGGTCTATAGCAAGGTTAAGAGCCTTACGGACGTTAACATTGTCAAAGGGAGCCTTGTTGAGGTTCATGCTGAGGTAGTAGGTACCGAGAATGGTATCTACATAGAAATCGCCGCCGTCGGTGGATTTCTTAAGGCTGGGGATCTCCTCGGTGGGAACATTCTTTATCAGCTGAGCGGTACCGCTGTTATAAGCGGCAAAAGAAGCACTTGCATCCTCAAGAAGCAGGAAGGTAAGATCCTCGGTGACTATACGCTTGGAGTCCCATCCGCCCTTGTAGTTCGGGTTCTTTTTGCAGACTATGCGCTCGCTCGGAGTCCACTCGCTGATCATGTAAGGACCGTTGCAGACATAGGTCTCGGGCTTGGTTGCCCAAGCGTCGCCGTTTGCCTCAACAGTAGCCTTCTGAACAGGGCTCATGGTGCCGAAAGCAGCAAGCTTATCAAAATATGCGCAAGGATAAGCAAGCTTAATGGTAAGGGTCTTTCCGTCCTCACTGGCCTTTACGTTAAGAAGGTCGGTGTTGGGAGTGGTAGTGGTTTTACCCTCTTTATCCGGATTACCGATGGCATCCTGATAGCCCTCAACCATGCCGAGAACGGTCTCGCCATAGGGAGCAGCAAGGTTGACATCGACTATACGCTTGAAGGTATACTCAAAGTCCTTAGCGTTGAGCTCGGTGCCGTCAGACCACTTAAGGCCGTCACGCATGGTGAAGGTCCAGGTAAGTCCGTCGTCACTTACTTCGTACTTCTCAGCCTGTCCGGGCTGAACTTTATTGTTCTCATCGATGATGAGAAGGGTCTCAAACAGAGTGATGAGCATATTGCCGCCATCAACAGCACTGTTGAGAGCCGGATCGAGAGTCTCGGGGTTGGGTCCGATCTGAACCGTTATGCCCGAATACTTCTTGCCGCAGGAACCGAGGCAAGCTGCTACCGAAAGGGTAAGCACCAAAGCCAGAGTAACTGCTATCAGTCTTCTGATTTTCATAACTGCATCTCCTTTTGTTTTTTTCGCGCTGCTACCCACTAAAAAACGGTAGCCGCCGTATATATTCACTGTGCAAAATAACATTCGCACAATAAACACCGTGTTTTCTCATCCGGATGTTACCGAAAGACTGTAAAGCCGCATATCATTTTTAAAACGAAACGCCGCTTATAAACCGTACAGTAAAAGCCGGTATACTCAAGGCTCCACTATAGGCCTTCGCCAAGATCAATTCCCGGTATTTTTCAGTCGCTGACCTTGTCAAGATGATGACAAGCGGCGAAATGACCCGGCGATACCTCTTTAAACTCAGGGCACTCGGCCGCACACTGCTCATCAGCATACGGGCAACGGGTGCGGAATCTGCAGCCGCTGGGCGGATCAAGAGGACTCGGAACATCGCCCTGAAGCACTATACGCTTGGAAGCGCGCGCCGTTTTGGGATCTGCCTCGGGAATAGCCGAAATAAGGCTCTTTGTATAAGGGTGAACACTGTGAGCAATAAGCTCATAGCTGTCCGCCAATTCGACAAGCTTACCGAGATACATAACGCCTATCCGATTGGATATATGTCTTACAACACTTAAATCATGCGCAATGAAAAGGTAGGTAAGATCAAGATCCTTTTGCAGATCCTCAAACATATTCACGACCTGCGCCTGAATCGACACGTCAAGCGCCGACACCGGCTCATCGCACACTATGAATTCGGGATTGACCGCAAGGGCCCTCGCTATACCGACACGCTGACGTTGTCCGCCGGAAAATTCATGCGGGTAACGGTTGGCATGCTCGCTGTTAAGGCCGACCTTCTCGAGCAGGGAAATTATTCTCTCACGCCGCTCAGCCTTGCTTTTTGTAAGCTTATGAATATCAATTGATTCGCCTACGATATCGCCTATTGTCATTCGCGGATCAAGGCTCGCATACGGATCCTGGAAAACCATCTGCATTTTACGGCGGTACGGGAGCATATCAACCGCTATTTTCTTTTCCTTGTCGAAAATGACTTCATTATCGTAAATAATGGTTCCGTCGGTCGGCTCATAAAGTCTGAGCAAGGTCCTTCCGACGGTGGTTTTACCACATCCGGATTCGCCGACAAGTCCGAGCGTTTCGCCCTTGTAAATGTGAAAGGAAACGTCATCTACTGCCTGAACGACCCTTTTTTTCTTTGCCTCTCCTCTTGCAGGAAAATACTGCTGCAAGTGTTTAGCTTCTACAAGTATATGTCTGTCACTCACAGAGGTCTTCCCCTTTCTCGGCCGCTTCCTTTTGAAGCAACCAGCAATTACTGTAATGAGTATCACTCAGCTGGGTTTTGGGCGGCATTTCATGCAGACATATCTTCATGCAGTTCGCGCAACGCGGTGCAAACGGACAGCCGTCCGGAGGATTGAGCAAATCGACCGGCTGACCCTCGATGGGAACAAGACGCTCGGTCTGCTCAACGTTGAGCTTGGGTATCGATTTTATAAGACCTTTGGTGTACTCATGACGCGGCTCGTAGAATATCTCATCCGCCGTACCGTATTCAACAATATGACCGGCATACATAACGGCGATCTTTTCGCACATGCTTGCCACAACACCGAGGTCATGGGTAATCATTATAATACTCATTCCCAGCTTATGACGCAAATCCTGCATCAGCTCGAGAATTTGAGCCTGTATTGTAACGTCAAGAGCGGTTGTAGGCTCATCGGCTATAAGCAGCTTAGGCTCACAGGCAAGGGCAATGGCTATCATAACCCTTTGTCTCATTCCGCCGGAAAGCTCATGCGGATACTGTTTTAAACGCTTTTCCGGCTCATTGATGCCGACCAGCTCCAAAAGCTCTCTTGCGCGCTCAATCGCTTCCTGCTTGGTTTTATCGGTGTGAAGCCGTATAACCTCAACTATCTGGTTTTCAATTGTATAAACCGGGTTAAGACTGGTCATAGGATCCTGGAAGATGATAGAGACCTCATTGCCGCGGATCTTCCTGAATTCCTTTTCGGTCATCCGGTCAATCTGATGACCGTTAAAACGGATCGTACCGCCGATAAGCTTGCCCGGATAAGCGGTAAGCCCCATTACGGAATAAGCCGTTACGGATTTACCCGAACCCGATTCACCGACTATTCCGAGCACCTCGCCCTCATCCATCGAAAAGGAAACGCCGTTTAAAGCTTTGACCTCACCGGCGGGGGTAAAAAACGAAAGTCGTTCGTCGTTTATTTCCAAAAGCTTTTCACTCAAAGTGTTCATCCCCCTTTTCAGTTCTTGAGTTTCGGGTCAAACGCATCACGCAAACCGTCACCCAGAAGGTTAAAAGCAAGGATGATAACGCTGATTAAAATAGCCGGATACAAAAGCAAGTGAGGATAAGTACCCATACCCTTTACCGCATCTGTTGCAAGAGAGCCGAGCGACGGCATGGGTGCGGTAACGCCGAGTCCCAAAAAGCTCAGATAGCTCTCGGTGAATATTGCAGAGGGGATCTGCAACGTGGTGGTAACAATAAGTGTACCTATGCAGTTTGTAAGTAAATGCTTTCTTATTATTCGCGAGGATCCCGCACCGAGCGCACGGGCCGCCGTTACATATTCGGCCTCTTTGAGAACCAGTACCTGCGAACGGGTTATACGGGCCATGCTCACCCAATACAGAAGAACGAAAACAAGGAATATTGCTATTAAATTCGGCCCTATCGTTTGCATCCATTTAAAGGCCTCGTGCTCGGCCAGGGATTCAAGCCTCGGCTTCAATGACATTGAAAGTATAATTATAAGCAATATATCCGGTATCGTATAAAGAATATCGGTTATTCGCATCATGATTATATCGGTCCAGCCTCCGGCAAAACCGGATATGGCTCCATAGGTCGCACCGACCAGCAAAACAAGCACCGCGCATATAAGACCGACCGTAAGGCTGATACGTGTTCCCATCATAAGACGCACCGCAAAGTCACGCCCCAGCTTATCGGTGCCGAATATATGCGGAAAAACACTCTCGCCGGCGTCTATACGGGCCTGCTCGGTCTGACCGTATTCAAAAGGAGCGAGGTTTTCGCTGTATTTTATCTGCTGCTCGTAGCTGTACGGCCACACGCTCGGCAGAAAATAAGCAAATATAACTATAATTATAATGAATACCAGACTTACCATCGCAATTTTATTCTTGCGAAGCCGGCGCATACCGTCAGCCCAGAAGTTAACGCTTTTGCGCATTATAACAAGGCTTTCTTTTTCGTCAATGGTAGCAGGCGCGAAGTCATCCGGATTCAGGTGCAAAGACGGTAATTTATTCTTCATGTTCATCTTCTCGCCGCTCCTTTACTTAAGTTTTATGCGCGGATCGATAATCTTATAAAGAATATCGACAACAACATTCGCCGCAATTATAAGGGTGGCAAGCACTATCGTTGTACCCATTATCATGGTGTAATCGCGCTGGACTATTGCAGAAACAAAATCACGCCCGAGGCCGGGTATGGAAAAGATTTTTTCCACTACAAACGAACCGGTCATAAGACCCGCAAGCATGGGTCCGACATAGGTTACTACCGGCAGTATGGCATTGCGCAGCGCGTGCTTAAATATAACCTTAAAATTCGAAAGCCCCTTTGCACGCGCGGTGCGTATATAATCCTGACCCATAACATCAAGCAAACTTGACCTCATAAGGCGCGTTATGTACGCAGTCGGATAAATCGACAGCGCCGTTACGGGCATTATGTACGCCGCTGCCGAATTCAGTCCCACTGTAGGCAGAATGTTCAGCTTGCTTCCGAACGTATAAAGCAATAATACACTGCTTATAAAGCTCGGTATGGCTATTCCGCAGGTCGCAAGAACAATAATAAAATTATCCCAAAACTTACCGCGGTTATAGGCCGATATACATCCCAGCGGTATACCGATTATAAGCGACACCGCTACCGCTATACCGGCAAGTCCGGCTGATACCGGGAATTTTGAAAATATAATATCCGAAACCTCACGTCCGCGCTGTCTTAAGCTCGGACCCATATCGCCCTTTATAAAGTCGGACATATAATTTACGTATTGCTCAATAAGAGGCTTGTCAAGACCGTATTTCTGAGCCAAAGCCTCCTGTGCGGCCTTGCTTATCGATTTTTCGGCAACGAACGGACCGCCCGGCACCAAATTCATAAGGAAAAATGTCAGCGTAGCAACTATAAAGACGCTTAAAACGCCCATCAAAATACGCTTTATTATGTACTTTGCCAAATGTGTCAACTCCTTGGGTGTTGTCATATATCCCGCTAACACCGTTTTCGATGCCGCGCTGTAACGGATCCGCCGTTTATATTGACGTCCGATAATGTTTGCTGCCAATCTACCGCATAAAAGTCGTTAAAAAGTCAAATTTTTCGTGTTTATGAAAAATATATTAACACAATGTGACTAAAATTGCAATACCTATTATTAAAACAACATCATGCCGTACATTTTATAATTGTATAAGCTCCTTCGGGCTTTCGGTTATATCAATGCAGCCGTCATCGGTCACCCAGACCATATCCTCTATACGTACGCCGAAACGGTTTTCGAGATAAATACCGGGTTCAACGGTCATTATCGTGCCTTTTTTAAGTATTGTATCGCACCTTGTGTTGAAATTCGGACGCTCATGTATCTCCACACCGACCGAATGACCGAGACCGTGGCCGAAGCACCCCTCGTATCCGGCGGAATATATGATATCCCGGGCAATTTTATCGATATCCTTACATATAACGCCGGGTCTTACCGCCTTTATCGCCTCGGTCTGGGCCTTAAGCACGGTATTGTATACGTCCTTTTGCTCTTTCGACACCTCGCCGATCGCCACGGTACGGGTCATATCGGAATGATATCCGCCGGCAATGGCGCCAAAATCCATTGTAAGAAAATCGCCCTTTTGAACCTTTTTATCGGTCGGAACACCGTGAGGAAGGGAGGAATTCTTGCCCGACACAACTATAAAATCAAAGGAAACGCCCTCCGAGCCGAGCCGGCGCATGTAAAACTCCATATCGAGCATAATATCGCGCTCGGTACGGCCCTCGGTGATACGTCCGAGAATGTAATTAAAGGTCTCGTCGGTCATTTTTTGAGCCTGTTTTATAAGAGAAAGCTCTTTTTCACACTTGACCGAGCGCATCTCCCGTATAATCTCGTCGAATCTATTCGATTCGGAGATGATCGGTGCGGTCTTTTCCCTCAACCGTCCGAAAAGCTCGACCGAAACATATTCGCTCTCGACAAACAGCTCTCTTACGCCCAGCTCGTCGCAAAGTCCCTTTATCTCCTCCAGCGGAGAGGAAGAAAGCATTACTTCGCAGCTTTTAACCGTCTGTCTCGCCTTTTCGACATAACGGAAATCAATAAGAAAAACCGCTTTTTTCTTTGTTATAAAAACATATCCGTCGCTCGTTTCGAATCCGGTAAGATAAAATCTGTTCGGAATGCTCATTACAAGCAGCGCCTGATCGTCAGCGAGCTCCTTTTGAAGAATCTCAACGGCCTGTTTTTGCATTTTTTACAGCTCCTTTAATATTGCACACAAATAATCGTACGTGCGTTTTGTCGAGGAAATCGAAAGCCGCTCGTTTGCGGTGTGTATGTCCCACATATTCGGCCCTATCGACACCCCGTCAAAATCCGGGATTTTCTCACAGAAAAGCCCGCACTCCAGCCCGGCATGCACCGTTTCCACCGTCGGAGCTTTTCCGTAAAGATCTTTGTATACCTTCATCATAACATCGCGCAAACGGCTTTCCTTACGGAATTCCCATGCCGGATAATGACCGTGAACGGAGAAGCCGGCACCGTAACGCGCCGCAATACACTTTAAATCATCTAACATCTCCTGCTTTTTCGCCGCAACACTGCTGCGAACCGAAATCACGGTTTTCATGATTCCGTCGGCTGCTGTCGCAAAAACAACGCCGAGATTCATCGAGCTTTCGACAAGCTCGGGCATATTTTTGTCCATCGCGACAACGCCGGACGGTATTGATAAAATATAATTGAGTAAGCACTTCGAGGACTTTGCATCAAAGCAGGTCACAGACTCCTCGGCATCCTCAACCGAAATGCTGAGCCCTTGGTCGGTATCAGCCCGGTTTTTTACAACAAACGCGTCCGCCAAAGCCTGTATATTGCAGTTGTTCTCATCAACTATAACGCACTCGGCCGACGACGGTATTACATTATCCTTGAATCCGCCGATAAATCCGACTATCTTCACGTCGCCAATCGACGAAATAAAGCGCGCAAGCATTATATCGGCATTTTGGCGGCCTTTGTTTATATCGATTCCCGAATGTCCGCCGAGAAGCCCCGACAGAACTATTTTTTTACACGGTTTTGAATTCACGGCGGTATTCAAAGGCAGATCGATATTGACCTTCGCGCCGCCGGCACATCCGACCGTCAAAACGCCCTCGCCCTCGGAATCGATGTTTATAAGCACTGACGCTCCGAGATCCTTCGGATCAACCTCCTGTGCACCGTACATTCCGGTTTCCTCGTCCACGGTAAAAAGCGCGGTTATCGCCGGCGATAAAAGCTCCTTATCCTCCAAAACGGCAAGTATCATAGCGACGGCTATACCGTCGTCCGCCCCGAGGGTCGTGCCTTCGGCCGAGATAAGATCGCCGTCAACCCTCAGCGTCAAACCGTCTTTTTCAAAGTCATGGGTCACACCCTTTGCTTTTTCGCAAACCATATCAAGGTGGCCCTGAAGTATAACCGGCGGATGATCCTCATATTTAAGAGCAGCCGGTTTTTTGATTATTACATTGCCTATCGCATCGCGCTTATATTCGAGCGAATGTTCCTTGGCAAAGGACACGCAGAATTCGCTTACGGCCTTTGTGTTTCCCGACCCGCGCGGTATTGCGCTTATTGCTTCAAAATAGTGGAATACACGCTCGGGCGATATATTTTCAAGCATCTTCAGTCCCCCTTTAAGACCTTTCCCCGATAATAAACCTATAATAATAAAATAAAAAGTAATACTCACGGCTTTTTGCGGCCGTAGTGCTGCTTATCTTCGTTTATTCATCTGCATTATTTTTCGTTTTATCCGAAAATCAGCCCGGACTTTTCATTTCCGGTACAACCACTGTCATCGTACACATCAAAAAATAAATAACAAAACAATCTATAACACCGATGGGCATGTGGCCTGAACAACCGTTGAACGCCGGTTCGTTTAACACGTTGTCTCGCTAAAGTAAAACGTCATATTAAAAAAGATGCAGCACCGCCAAACAAAACGATGCGCATCACAAAATAAGCAAAAACACACCGAACCGACAAAAATGAACCAACCGCATGTACATATGCCTATAGTTTTATCGGTGTACATTATAACAGCGTTTAAATAAAAAGACAAGTGGTATTTTTAATTCACCTGAACCCCATGTCCTGTCGCCTGTAATTATTAAACCACCTGAAAAAGCCGTTGTTTCGCAATATACACTAAAAAAAGAAATATACCGGGTTGCCGGCGACTTTTGTCAGACGCATCCGGCGGTAAAACTACATTTTTCCGGTTACAAATCAGGTACAATAAAAAGTCATGCGAAAAAACAAAATGAATTCATGGATTTTTCGTGGGTAAAAACAAAGAAAACCGCTTGAAATCAAGCGGTTTTCTTTGTTTGGTGGAGATAAGGAGGATCGAACTCCTGACCTCTTGACTGCCAGTCAAGCGCTCTCCCAGCTGAGCTATACCCCCACGTTATTCGGTTTGGCCGGCGACTTCTCGTGTCAGCGTTTGATATATTACCACACTTAAATCGAAATTGCAAGTATTTTTTTTAAAATATTTAATTTTTATTTAATCGTCGTGCCGAACAGTTGCAATACAGCGTAAAAACAACAATTAAAGCTTTTATTCCCGGTGCCGAAACCGCGCCGCTTTAGCCCCGACGCCGGGAAAATTCAGATTCTGTTTTTCGGCCATAGACCGACCGCGTTATCCGGCGACAAGAAAAAACAAGGTTTTTAACTTAACATCCGGTGCTTATTTGCCCTCGTTAATCAAGGTTAATTCGTCGCCTTATACCGTCGGCCAGCAAAACACTGCCGAAGTCGCCCGGATGCAGCCATAAATCCGAAAAATAATCCGGCACATGAGGAAACACCTCAAGCCCGTCAATTACATTAAACCCCGAAAAAGCCGATTTTATATCCTTTATCATCCCGTAAAAATCGCCGCACGGAGCCGGCCGGTCAATACAAAGGGGCGCCGGGGCATTTATGTCGGTACGCCAGAACGGGGTAATTACATATACCTTCGATTCCGAATAATACTCATTTAGTATATTGACTATTTTTGATATCTCGCTTAAAAGCGCCTCCCTGCTTACCGAGCACCAGTCGTTGGTACCGTAAGCGAGGGTGACTATCTCGGCGGCCTCGTTTTTACATTCGTAAAGCAGATCGGATCTGAAGCACATGCCTCCGACCCCTTTATTGACGGCGCTTGCACAAAGAGAATCGGCAAGGCGGTTTACATATGTCATCGACGGATGCTGTACGCCGTGCCCCTGGGTTATGGAATCGCCGAGACAAAGCATGGTGTGTTTCGGAACAGAGGGCTTGAAAACACCGGCATTTTCAAGCTTTATGTTTTTGAGACGTACACGGCACATATGGCAAAGGTATATTTGTATACGGTGAACACCTTCGGGAAGCCCTAAAATAAAATCGCCCTCGCCGATGCTTGCATTTATTCCGGACATTCCGAAATTCGCAGCATAAAGCCCGTCTATACAGACGTCGCTGTAAAAGCTGCCGCCGACAAGCCCCTTAAGACATTTCCATTCAAGCGAAAGGATTGATGCGTCGGTTTCAAAATCGATAACCACCGAAGCCGACGACATGCTGTCCTCGCTGTATCCCGGACCGAAAAGACCTCTTTGTTCCTCGCTGAATCGGTCAAAAGCCGTATATCCGTCGATCTGCATTATGCGAACGGCTCCGTGTGTCGCGGATTTTATCTGTTCAAAATCAAGCAGCATAGCCTGTATCCTCCTTTTTTCAGTAATATAACACACTGCAACCCTTCCGTCTACCGTTTTTCGGAACATAATATGTACAAAACCGACTTTTTTATCTCGGTGCAACCATCGGTTGCTTTTTCGGCATAAAACCATTTGCTTGAAACCTGTTACAGCCTAATGTATTATGTAGTTACAGAATGTACATTAAGGGGTGTTACGTCTTATATGAATATAAACGAAAGAATATCGGGGCTCAGAAAAAACCACGGAATATCACAGGAAAAGCTCAGCGAAGCGCTCAGGGTTTCACGTCAGGCCGTTCAGAAATGGGAAACGGGCACCGCCTTGCCGGATATAGTCAATCTTATAGAGCTTGCCCGTTTTTTCAATGTGTCGCTCGACTATCTTGTAGGAGGGCGTGATAATCGGGAAACGGAGCAGCAAAGGCTCCACAAAATAGCCGTCCCGGAATACACGAAAATGAACGACTGGGAGCTTTACTCCTCAAACATGAAGACCGAATACCGTCAATGCATTGACGAGGGGCTGGATGCGGAGTTTTTGCAGGATATTATGTCCTCTCTCGACAAAATCCCGAAATCCCGTTACAAGGAGCGCATTGCCGACTGTGTTTTCAATATAATAAACGAGCTCGAAGAAAAGCCCGGCTATAAATACACCGAGCCGTCGGACAAAGAAACAATATTCATGCTGTCCTCGCCTGTAAAAAGGACCGATTTTTGCATAGGCGAAAAGGAGCTTAAAAATAAGCTTAAGGGTGCATTTATGGGCAGGGCAGCCGGATGCCTGCTCGGCAAACCGGTAGAAGGAATTGCAGCCGACGACCTTGAAAGATTTTTAAGACAAAGCGAAAATTATCCCCTCTCCCGTTACATAAAAAGAAGCGACGTAACGCCGAAAACCACCGAAGGCGTTTTGTTCGATCTTGAATCGAGAAGAGATTTCGCCGATATGGTAAGCTGTGCTCCTTGTGACGACGATACAAATTACACCGTCCTTTCATCCATCGTTGTGGATGAATACGGACGCAATTTTACGGCAGCCGACGTCGGAGCCGTATGGATAGCCCGCCAGACAAGAGACGCTTACTGCACGGCCGAAAGGGTCGCATACAAAAATCTTATAAACGGCTATCAGCCACCCGACACAGCAGCTTTTAAAAACCCGTTCCGTGAATGGATAGGCGCACAGATCCGCGCCGATTATTACGGATATATAAATCCGGGAGACGTAAAATCGGCCGCCGATATGGCTTTTTGCGATGCATCGCTTTCTCACATAAAAAACGGAATTTACGGGGCCATGTGGGTCGCCGCAATGATAGCAAAGGCGGGCGTATCCGAAAACATCCGCGAAATTATAGACGCCGGACTGTCGGTTATACCGAAAACATCGCGCTTTTACGAGCATATTAAAAGGGTTGTTGCCGAATTTGATTCAGGGCTGTCGGCAAAAGATATCAAAAACGCAGTTTACTCCCGTTTTGACGTTACGCAATGGGTCCACACCCTGCCGAACGCCGAAATAGTAACGGCAGCTCTCCTTATAGGAAACGGCGATTTTGAAAAAAGCATTTGTGCGGCGGTTTCAATGGGATACGATACCGACTGCAACGGTGCTACGGTAGGATCCGTTCTGGGAATGTCGATCGGTGCCGACGCCCTTCCCGATAAGTGGATGTCGGTACTCGGCGATACACAGGATACCTCGATTTTCGGCGTCGGCAAAATTAAATTCGATTCACTTGTCGAAAGGGCTTTAAAGCATATAAAGGACAAGAAAGAATCGTAATAAACGGCTGAATAATCTGTTGTATGTAAAGCTCAATACGGAACACGTATATAAACAAACCGTCCGCCGAAAGCTACCGATACACCTCCGGATTTTTCGCACAAAATTCTTCCGTAAATAAAAATGCAACGGATAAATATAAAACATCAGCACGCCCGGTACTTTTCGGTATCGGGCGTGCTTTTGCGGCAATAAATTTTTATCGCCCGTTTAGGCCTATAGCCTTTAGTCGGCACGTTTTTTGCTTTTTTAAGCTCACTTTACTATGGACTGTACGTCATCCATAAAATTTCCGACCGCCTTTACGGCCTTGCCGACCTTCTTCTTCAGTCCGTTTTTGTTCTTGGATATAGCCATGGAGCCCATAGCATACATTGTCATTCCGGCAATTGCTCCGGCGCCCATACCCTTCCAAAAGCACTGTGCATTGTGTGTCATATTTATAAATACCTCCGTTCGGATTCCGGATTCGGCAGCTTATGTCCGTTTTGCCTTTTCGGGTGCTACCCGATCCGGGCTCGTTTTTTCCGACAAAAGTATTATTAGCAAAAACTCTAAAGTTTAATACAGGAAAAATTACTTAAAATGCAGTTGATTTTCAACAGATGATGATGTAAACTTTTATTCGGAATTTATTTAATTCGTGATTTTAAAATCACGAGTGTCACCAACAGCCCCTATTACAGGACAATTCCGGCATACAAAATCTAAAACGCAAATACAAGCCTCAAAAAAGGAGATTTTTATAAAATGGAAAAGGTAAAACCGTATATTTTAAAGCTTGAGCCTGCCTTTAAGGATTACATCTGGGGCGGCCGGCGGCTTATCGAGGAATACAAAATGGACTGTAATTCGGAGCGTTTATCCGAGGCGTGGGTACTCTCCTGCCACAAGGACGGCCCGTCGACCGTTAAAAACGGCTCGCTTTGCGGAAAAACCCTTGAAGAGGCAATAAGCTCATTTTCCGGCAAACCCTGCGGAGAGCGCTGCGATAAATTTGATTTTTTCCCCGTGCTTATAAAGCTTATCGATGCGAAGCGCGACCTGTCGATCCAGGTCCACCCCGACGATAATTACGCCGCAAAGCACGAGGGCGGTTACGGTAAAACCGAAATGTGGTACGTGGTCGACTGCGATGAGGGCGCGTCGATTTACTATGGCTTTAAAAAAGAGATTTCCAAAGAGGATTTTCGCCGCTCGATTGAAGAAAACACCCTGACCGATCTTCTTAAAAGGATCGAAGTCAAAAAGGGCGACTGCTTCTTTATTCCGGCAGGTACGGTCCACGCAATAGGCGCCGGAATGCTTATTGCGGAAATTCAGCAGAGCTCGAATTCGACCTATCGTGTATACGATTACGGCCGTATCGGCACCGACGGAAAACCGCGCGAGTTACACATTGAAAAGGCTTTGGATGTAGCCGTAACCGCTCCGGCAAAGGCTCACGATTACGAAAACGGCGATATTCTTGCCGATTGTCAGTACTTTAAGGCCGAAAAGAAAAATGTCGGCGGACAATTCGACTTTGTCGCCGACGGCACATCATTTGTCGCCGTGCTTGCCGTCGAGGGAAAGGGAAATATATCCGGCGGCGGAGAATCCCTTTCGTTTTCGGCAGGCGACTGCTTCTTTGTTCCGGCAAAAACGGGCGAATGCAGAATAACCGGCGAGGCCGTTTGCATTTTTGTTACGGTGTAAATATTTCGATTTTTTTCGCTGCTTGGGCACAAAATAAGTATTTTGCCGGCAGGTACACTCACACGAAAAAGAGTTTTTCAGCCAAAATGCGAAATACCGCAACAAAGCCGTAAGTAAAAGGAGATTTAAATTTTAAATGCTTAATATAGTTCTTGTTGAACCGGAAATTCCGCAAAATACGGGGAACATAGCCAGAACATGCGCCGCAACCGGCTCGCGGCTTCATATAGTAAAGCCGATGGGCTTTGAAATAGACGACAAAAAGCTAAAGCGCGCCGGACTTGATTACTGGTATCTGCTGGACATTACATATTATGAAAATTTACGGGATTTTCTGAATAAAAATCCCCACAGCGATAAGTTCCACTTTTTCACCACCAAGGCCGAAAAAAACCATTGCGACGCACATTATTCCGACGGCGATTATCTCATATTCGGCAAGGAGACCGCCGGTCTGCCCGAGAGCCTTATATCCGACAACTACGATCGGTGCGTAAGACTGCCGATGCGGGACGAGGCAAGGAGCCTTAATCTTTCAAACACGGTGGCCGTCGGCGTTTATGAGGCCTTAAGGCAGATAGGCTTCGACGGACTTTGCGAAAGCGGACATCTGACCGGCCGGCAGGACAGCTATTAATAATTAACGCAAAATCAAACGGTTTAAATAGCCGGCGGATATTTGGGATTTTTTAAAAAAGGCCGTTAGTGCGAAAGCAGCCTTCTCCGGCAAAAGATTTTTTACGGAATAAACGAAAAAATACGTTAACCCAAAACCGCAAATTAAACCTATCCGCCACCGGCCGAAAAATAAATTTCCGGTATAAACGTGAATTTTCCCCCCGAAAATCGATAAAACCGTAAAACACCGGTTGGCGGCTTAAAAGTCCCCGTCAGGCAGTGTTTTTCTTACCTTTACGGCAGGATTCCGCAAGTGCTTTTCTCCTTTAAATATTCTCGCAAATAAACGGCGAAAAAATTAAAATGAAAAGTCAAGAAAAAAATACTTGATATTTATAAAAATTATGTTATAATATCATCTGTCGCCGGTTTTCGTCAAAGTTTATCCGGTGCGAAAATAACATATACGGTGGATATAGTTCAGTTGGTTAGAGCGTCAGTTTGTGGCACTGAATGTCGTGGGTTCGAGTCCCACTATCCACCCCAAGAATCCCGTCCGCTTTAGTGAACGGGATTTTTACTTATTACTTATTACTTATTACTTTTTACCTGTTCACTCTTGTTTTTAAAAATAATCGACAACGGCATTTTGATGAGGGATAAGTAATAGGTGCAGCGAAAAAGTTGTAATATAAAAACGAATACCGCGCGAAGAATGAGGCTTTACCCCTTTCCCCTTTATCGCATACAGCTTTTTTGGGAACAATAAAAATATATCCATGCAGATTTTTCGTTTTTTTGTAAAAATAAAATAATAGACGGCCTTTAAAGCCTTATACTTATAAAAAAGCTTTTCCCGATTTTAAAAAATCACCCCTTTAGCCTATTTTTTGAATCTGATTCCAACCAAAACACAGGAGGAAAAATGCTCGAAGCGATACAAGCCTTTGATTGGACAGTGCTGCACCGACTTTATGAAACCCTGTCGTGCGGATTTCTGGATTTTTTAATGCCGAAGATTACAGCCCTCGGAAACTGGGGAATTATCTGGATTATTGCCGCCGCAGCCCTTATAATATCGAAAAAATACCGCAAATACGGGATTGTTATGCTTATAGCCCTGCTTGCAGGCCTGATTACAGGCAATCTTTGTCTTAAAAATCTCGTTGCACGTCAGCGCCCGTGCTGGGTAGAAAATATTCCTCTGCTTATTTCCAATCCCACCGATTATTCCTTCCCGTCGGGGCATACCCTCTCATCGGTCATCGGCGCTTATGTGCTCACGTCGGCCAACCGCAAATTCGGCTTTGCCGCAATTCCCCTGGCAGTCCTAATCATTTTTTCCAGACTTTATCTTTACGTACATTTCCCGACCGATATAATAGCCTCGGTAATAATCGGTATAATAATAGGCTTTTTTAGCATTTTCGCTTTAAAAAAGCTTGAAAAACAAAAAGCGGCTGCGAATTTATAAACGTGTTTAAAAACTTTTAAAGGAGTGTTTTTTAAATGAGCAGTTGGGATCCGGACAAATACATGAAATTCGGCAACGAGAGGGGACTTCCCTCGAGCGATCTTATAAACAGCCTGTCAGATATATCGCCCGAAAGGATACTGGATATCGGCTGTGGGCCGGGCAACAGCACCAAAAAGCTGGCCGAGCGCTTTAAAAACGCCGAGATTATAGGCATAGACTCTTCCGCCGAGATGCTTTTAAAAGCCGAAAAGGCGCTTCCCGGTGCAAAATTCATGAAATGCAATGTACCGGACGGCTTTTGCGATATTCCCGGGAAATTCGATCTTATATTTTCCAACGCCTGCATACACTGGATACCGGATCATCCGACGCTTTTGCAAGCGGTTTTCAATAAGCTTAATTCAGGCGGCATACTTGCCGTACAGATACCGCTCACCGACAGAGCTTTGTTCTACCGTATTCTAAACCGGCTTGTAAACACCGAAAAATGGCAAAAGCTAAGTAATATCGAAAACTTCCACTCGCTCAAACCCGAGGAATATTATGACGAGCTTTCGGCTTTGTCGGGCAATTTCCGCATATGGGAAACGGTCTATTACCATACTGTCGCCTCGGCCGATGAGGTTGTCGACTGGTATAAGGGAAGCGGCTTAAGGCCATACCTCGAGGCTTTGTCCGACGGCGAAAAAAACGAATTTTTAAGTGGGCTTACTTCGGCCGTAGACGAAAATTTAACCGCGCAAAAGGATGGCAGGATAATACTTAAAATGCCTCGACTTTTCTTTACGGCCGTGAAATAATCCTGCTCTCCGCAACCGAACCCTGCGTAATAAACGCATCTTTACCATTGACGCCGTGACACGCCGCTGATATAATAAACATGTGTTCGCGGCGCGTAACACCGGGCAAAAAAACGATTTTAAAGGAGAACGACAATATGGAATATTTTTTGATCGCACTTGCAGTTTTACTTTTCATTATTATTGTTACCAACATCCGCATTGTCCCTCAGGCAACCGAATATGTTATTGAATTCCTCGGCAAATACCGCAAAACGTGGAGTGCCGGTATTCACGTCAAGATTCCTTTTATCGAGCGCATAGCAAAAAAGCTTACCCTTAAAGAGCAGGTTCTCGATTCACCGCCCCAGCCGGTTATAACCAAGGATAACGTTACAATGCAAATAGATACCGTTGTATTCTTTCGCATTTTTGACGCCAAGCTGTATGCATACGGTGCCGTTAATCCTATTTCCGCTTTGGAAAATCTTGCAGCCACGACCCTCAGAAACATCGTCGGCGAATTAGAGCTCGACGGCACCCTCACCTCAAGAGACACCATAAACGGCAAGATGACCTCCATTTTAGACGAAGCCACCGACCAATGGGGTATAAAGGTCAACCGCGTTGAGCTCAAAAACATCATCCCTCCCAAGGAAATTCAAAACGCCATGGAAAAACAGATGAAGGCCGAGCGCGACCGCCGTCAGACCCTTTTGGAGGCAGAAGGTCATAAAGCCGCCGCCATTACCCGTGCCGAGGGCGACAAGAGGGCCATGGTTCTCGCGGCCGAGGGTGAAAGAGACGCCAAAATAGCCCGTGCCGAGGGTGAGGCAAAGGCTTTGCTGCTTTCGAAGGAGGCCGAAGCCAAGGGCCTCGAAATGATTAAAAATGCCGCACCGAACGCCGCCGTGCTCGAGCTTAAAAAATACGATTCGCTTGTACAGGTAGCCAACGGACAGGCGGCAAAAATAATCATTCCGACCGATGCCGTAAATGCCGTAAAAAGCAACGTTTTATTCTCTGAAACGGCCGGTATAGGCGACACGACCTCTCCCCTGCCCAAAAGAGAGCAGCCGGCAAAAAAAGATCCCTGCTGCGAGCGCTTTGAAAACGACAGATAAAAACCACGGTATAATAAAAGCCCGTAAATAAACAGATAAATAATAAAAGACCGGCGTTTCGGGGGTAAAATTTACATCCCCGTAATACCGGCCTTTTTTGATTTAAAATACTTGTGTTGTACCGAATAGGGACGAACCGCCTGAAAAGATGTATTTTTTCAGGTGCAACAATAGTGTTGTCCCTACGCAGTGCAACATTCGGCTAAAATCAGTACTCCACACCGTAATAATCCGAAAGAAGCTTTACAGCCTCAGCGCGATTTGGCATAGCCGGCGCCGCACCGCGCCTTGTTACCGATATCGACGCCACACAATTGGCGAATTTAAGCGCCGTTTCAATATCCTTCCCCTCGGCCATGGCCACCGTAAAGCCGCCGTTGAAGGCATCTCCGGCGCCGGTTGTGTCAACCGGCTTTAAATCGGTCGTGGGGACAATTCCGCTTTTTGTATCCGTACTGTAAAAAACACCCCGCTTGCCGAGCGTTATAATAACGTTTTTTACCCCCATTTTCTTAAATTCGAGGGCGGCAAGGCCGGCACTTTTCTCATCTTTTACAGGGATACCGGTAAAAAACTCGGCCTCGGTCTCGTTCGGAGTAATGTAATCGACCCCGTAAAACAACTCTTCCGGAACGCTCTGAAAGGGCGCGGGATTCAGAACAAACCGCTTCCCGTATTTGTTTGCGAGCCTTTTTGCCTCAAGTACCGACTCTATACTGGTTTCCAGCTGGCAAAGCACGGCATCGCAACCGGCAAACTCATTCTCGGCCAAACGCACCTCGTCGGCGGTTATCGCTTCGTTTGCGCCCTTTATAACGACAATCCGGTTGTGTCCGGAGGAATCCACCTCAATAAGAGCACTGCCGGTTTTTTCGGTTTCGGACTCCGAGATATACCGTACTGTCATGCCCTCGTCCCTGTAATGCTTTTTTAGAATATCACTTAAAACGTCGCGCCCCCATTTTGAAATCATTATTACCTCGCCGCCCGAGCGCGCTGCGGCGGTCGCCTGATTGTTGCCCTTACCTCCGGGGCCCATATTAAGTGAGTTTCCGAGGGTGGTTTCCCCCTCCACCGGAAAATGCGGAGTATAGGCCGTAATATCGACTATGAGACTGCCGACCACTACTATTTTGCTCAACCTGAACACCTGCTTTCCTCACACTCGGCCGAGTTGATAATTTTTCGCGGCACATGCAGTGATATTTTATTCATTTAAGACATTCCCTGCCGGCGCGAAATTTTATTTTTTAATGAGTATAACGTGGCACTATATTTTATGAGCTTTTTAAAACAGACAAAGCCGCCTGTTTGTGCGGTTTATTCTACGGCGCCCTCCATTATTGCGGCGCCGGATGAGGTTCCGAGCCTCTGTGCACCGGCCTCTATGAGCGCTTTTGCGTCCTCATAGGTCTTTATGCCGGCCGAGGCCTTTATGTTCACATCGCCGGTTAAATTTTCTTTCATAACCGATACGGCATGAACCGTAGCAACCCCCGTACCGAATCCGGTGCAGGTCTTTACAAAATCGGCTCCGGCCTCGCACGAAAGCCGCGTCGCCCTTGCGATTTCCTCATCTTCAAGCAGTCCGGATTCGATTATAACCTTTACGGTCTTCCCATTTGCCGCCTTTACAACCGCCGATATATCCTCGCGGACAAAATCGTCCTTTTTGCTTTTAAGAGCGCCGACATTTATAACCATATCGAATTCGTCGCAACCGTCCTTTAAGGCAAGTTCGGTTTCGAAAACCTTGGTTTCGGTCCTGTTTTGCCCGAGAGGAAAGCCAATAACGGTACAAACCTTAACATCGCTGCCCTCAAGCTCTTTTTTTGCAAGCCGGACATTAATCGGATTTATGCAAACGCTTGCAAAATCGTTTTTCTTAGCCTCGTCGCAAAGCCGTATTATATCGGCCTCGGTAGCATCCGGTTTCAAATTGGTGTGATCAATGTACTTATTAATGGGTTTCATAGTGTTTATCCTTTCTTTTGTTTCCGGCAACGGCAAACCGGCAAGGTAAAAACAGCCCTCCTGACAAAAGCCAAACCAAAGTCTTAATTATACAGCGGCCGTTTTTATCAAATGACCAAACATCAGGCAGACAAAAATCAATCGCCCGAACCATCAAGTCGTTACGATAATTCACCCGGAAACAACATTCAAAACTACAAACATTATACCATTACTTTAATAATCCGCAAGTACAATGCGTAATTTATAAAGCCATATTGCCAAATCATAAAAACAGTCGCGGTGCCGACATTTAAGTACATCAACACCCTTTTAAAATTATATACCCTTTCACAACCGAATAAAAGTATATTATACTTTACAAAAGCTGCAACCGTGGCACAAAGGCGAATATTCCCATCCATGCAGATAAAAAAGCAAAAAGTCCTAACAATTACTGCCCGGTAAAAGCTTTGGTTTTTAAATGCTTAAAAAATGTAAAAATAAAAAACACCAAAAACAAACGACGATTCTCTCATCGAAAACCGTCGTTTATTGGTGCGGGTAAAGGGACTTGAACCCATAAGCCGAAGCACCGGCTCCTAAGACCGGCGTGTTTGCCAATTTCACCATACCCGCCAATTTTTTCAAAAAAATCATGAGACGCCGGGCACCTTTTCGTCGCCTCTTTTTGCCTTTTGGCTTAGGGACCTATACGGTCCGCCCGTTGCCACGTTGCGCTTTGCTATGCTTTAAATATTTTTAAATGCAAATACAATTAAAAATACAACAAGAAGCAGACGCAAAACTGCCCCTGCTTCTTAAAGCGCGAAAAACTATCTGAGCCAAAGTATCAGGTTGACCGCAACGGCAAGAATACCGAAAAATATTGCAAGATACTTTGTGTAGCTTCTGAGTCTGTTTGACAGCTTATGAGCCTGATTCTTAGACAAAAATGTTTCGGCTCCGCCGCCTATTGCTCCTGCAATACCGGTCCTGCGACCCTCCTGAAGAAGAACGACTATAGTTATTACCAAAGCTACCACGAGCAGTATTGCTCCGAGGACTATCTCATACCATGCCAATTCAATGCACCTCCAAAACAGTTTGCACACGTTGTTTTTTATAATACCACAGCCTGGCCGGCTTTGCAAGTATTTTCTTTATTTAAAGTCTATTATTTTATTCTAAGGCTATACCTTCATGCCGTCTTTTAAATACAAAAGGGAATTTTCGACCTCTTGCGTCCGTTCGAAGGCATTGCTGTAAACCTCTATTACACCGCTGCCGGTATAATTTATATCGTCAAGATATTTTGCAAGCGCCGCAAAATTGTAACTGCCTTTTCCCGGAAGCAGGCAATCGTTCGACCCGGTGTGATCGCTTAAATGCAGGTGAATCAGCCGATCTCCCATGGCGTTTAGCATATCCTCGGGAGAAAAACCGGCGCGGACAGCCTGTTTTACATCAAAAACAAAATCGATATCGTCCTTCATCAAGGATCGCATTTTTCTGATAAAATCCGGCGAGCCGCTTTTATATGCATTTACATTTTCCTGTGCTACACGCACGCCGAAGGCACGCGCATCCTCCCTTAAAATCGAAAAACGCTCGCAATAAACCTCATCGCTTGTGTGCGCACCGGGACGTCCGCCGTGAATTACAAGAATATCGGCACCGAGCATATTTGCGGCCTCATAATATCGCTTGTAAAAATCCCGTCCGTCCTCAAACCTACGCTCATAACGGGAAAACAGCATATAGGGCTCGTCTATCGACGTAAACGGATGAACCGAAACGATCTTTACACCGCCCAGTGATGCGCGCATTTTAAGCTCTTTTAAAAAGTCCGGAGCAAGCTCGCTGTATGCATTAAAAAAGACCTCGCAGCATTCGGATCCGGATTCCATGCAGTTTTCAAGGGCTTTTTCGGTTAAAAGCGGATAAAAACAGGCGGTCGAAATACCAAGATTCATATTATATCCTTTCCAAAATCTGATGGTTGATACTTTATCTCTTTTTGCGTTTTAATTAAAAGGGGATGATTGCATGAAAAAATTTTTAGTCTCTGTTTCGGAATACATAAATCGCATTGAACCTGTTTCCAAGGCTGTTTTATACAGCGGGAACCTTTTGCTTGTATTTTGTCTTGTTTTCGCCGGCGTAGTAGCGCTTTTTCCTAATATTCTGAATAACCCGAACGATGCGGAGTATATCTGCTCACAGCTTTTTGAGCTCGGTTGCGGATTTTTTGTATGCGGTATCATCTTCGGGCTTTTAAGTGACGTGATAATAAAATACGACATTAAAAACAAACGCTGAGTGTAAAAGCGTTTTGACGTTACGGAAGCCTTTGAGCTGTATTAAACATTCTGAAAATCGCATTTTCGCCGCTTACAACATTCCAAGGGCCCTCTTTAAAAACCACCGCAATACCGCCCGAAATCATAAAATCAGACGTCGCCGGGATTTTTAAAGAGAGCCCTGTTTTAAGTCCTTTTTAAGAACCTATGCTCTGTTGAGTTTGAGCGCAAGAGCGGATTTACGCCTTGCCGCAGTATTCTTATGAATAAGACCCTTGGCAGCCGCCTGGTCTATCTTCTTGACAGCGGCGGTAACGGCGGCGGCTCTGTCTTCGCTCTTGGCCTCCAAAGCGGCGTCAGCCTTCTTTATGGAAGTTCTGAGCGCGGACATAGCAACCCTGTTGCGCGCGGTCTTTGTAGCAATAACGCGGGTGCGCTTTTTTGCAGATTTAATATTTGCCATCTTTACACCTCCCGTGCGAATATACACATATAGCAAAAATCATGATAACACTTAATCAAACAAAATGCAAGTGTTTTTTTTGCAGTAATATGCTTTTTTCGGTATTTTTGTTTCTTTTACTTAATTTTCGTTTTGTATACGCCACGCTTCAACCGTATTTTTCATAAGCATGGCGATGGTCATGGGACCTACTCCGCCGGGAACCGGGGTAATAAACGAGCATTTCCCGGCAACCGCATCATAATCGACATCGCCGCACAGCTTACCGTTTTCATTCCGGTTCATTCCGACGTCTATAACCACAGCACCGCTTTTTACCATGTCTGGCGTTACAAATCCGGCTCTGCCGACGGCCGAGATCAGTATATCGGCGCCGGCACACACATCCTTCAGATTCCTGGTTCTCGAATGGCAAACGGTCACCGTCGCGTTGGCGTGAAGCAGCAGCATGGCCATAGGCTTGCCGACTATATTGCTCCGTCCTATAACAACGCAGTTTTTGCCCTCAACCTCAATGCTGCAGCTTTTTAACATTTCCATAACTCCGGCCGGAGTGCAGGGAGCAAGACTGTAATCCCCTATCATTATACGGCCGACATTAACAGGATGAAACGCATCGACGTCCTTCTCGGGCGATATGCGCTCTATAACGGACTTTTCGTCAAGATGGCGCGGAAGGGGCATTTGCACAAGTATTCCGTTTACGTCTTTTCTTGAATTAAGCTCATCGATAAGGCCGAGCAGCTCCTCCTGACGGGTCTGCTGGGGCAAAGCATATTCCTCCGAACGAATACCGCAATACTCGCAGGCTTTTTTCTTGTTATTGACGTAAACTCGCGAGGCCGGATCGTCCCCGACTATAACCACAGCAAGGCAAACCGAACAGCCCTTCTCTTTAAGGTCTGCCACCTGCTGCTTTACCGAATCCTTTATGTTGCCTGAGATTTCCTTACCGTTTATTATGTTCGGCATTAATCCTGCTCCTTTTGTAGTTTAGTTGGTTAAATGCTGCACCATGCAGATACAACACAAGTTAGACTGTTTTGATTTGATTTGGTTTTATTCCGCCGTTTTCCAAAAATAGATTTTATCTGTTTTTTATTTTTATCTTATTTGTTTTCATCGGACGGATCGCCGCCGCTACTGTCCGGTGCGTCTTGATCTTTTGCCGGATCCTCGTCGGTTAGGCCTTCAGTCACGCTTTCGGCGGCGGTTTCATCAATGCCGGCTACGTCGGCAGCCTTTACCGATACGCTCTTTTCTTCCGCTAAGGCACTTCCTGCGCAACCGCCGTAAACCCTTACGACATCACTGCCGACGGGTCTGTCTTTATACTTTTTGCCGAAGATTATAAGTGCGGCTATACCGGCTATAACGCAAACTATCGCAAGAGCCTGAGACGCACGTATCGGTCCTATCATAAGGCTGTCGGTACGAAGTCCCTCTATAACCGCACGGCCGGCGCCGTACCAAACTATGTACCAAAGCAAAACCTGACCGTTGTAGCGGCGTCTTCTGCTTAAAAAGTGCAGCAAAACAAAGCCTATAAGGCACCACAGCGATTCATAAAGAAAGCACGGATGCACCGGCATTGCTGGATTAACCGTTATTCCCTCGGCCGCAAGGCTCGATTTATGGGCCGACAGATAGTTATAAACCTCGGTGCTCCACATTCCCCAGGGCAGATCGGTATTGCAGCCGAATGCCTCCTGATTCATAAAATTGCCCCAACGCCCGACCGACTGGCCGAGCAGAAAGCCTACCGAGGCTAAATCGAACATCGAAAGCACATTGATCTTTCTTATCTTACACATGATTCCGCCGAAAAGCAGTGCGCCGATTATCGCGCCGTAGATGGCTATTCCGCCGCTGTGAAGATTGAAAAAATCGCCTATACTGCTTATTGACCCCGGAGACATGACGACATAATATATCCTCGCGCACAGCACCGCGCCTATAAGCCCTACAAAAATAACGTCAACCATGCGGTCGAATTTAATGCCGAATTCATCCGAACGCAAAAACGCGTAAAGAATTGCGGCGAGCATTCCACAGGCAATTAGAACACCGTACCAGTAAATATCGAAATTGCCGATCGAAAATGCAATTTTATTGACGGTAAGACTCAAATCTCCGCCGAAAAACTCAACATCGTACATCTTCTCACCTCTTCGGAAGTATAATCGAAAGGGCCGAACGCTCCTGTGCGAATTGCTCGCCCAAACGTTTTATAAGCTTGTCTGCCGTTACATTTTTTATGACGTCCAGCTCATCAAAAAGCCCCGACTCCGAGCAGGCGGCCCCCGTAAGAGCGTCGCCTATGCCCTCGACGTCGTTGAACATCATGACGCTTCTGCCGTAAAACATCCTCTGAACGCTCTTAAAATCGTCCTCGTCTATTCCCTCGGTCTGCAAACGGCTTATTTCGCCTTTTATCTCCTCGGCCACCTGCTCGGGATATGCCGACTGACCGGAAAACATACCTATCGCAAAGCCTCTTCCCTCCATAAGCTCGGAAGAAAAGCCCTTGTTTATATAACCCTTTTCAAGCAGGCTTTCAAAAAGACGGCTCTGCTTGCCGGCGATGATTTCGGTAAGCATTTGGGTCTCGACCACCGTTTCGGTATCAAGATACCCGTTTTTCGGGGTGTTTATCTTATAACCAAGCGCAAACTGAGGCAGCGACACGGCCATCTCATGGCGCTTTTCGCCGCATACAATGCCGTCCGGCTCATGGATCTCCTCACGCTCAAATTTGACCGCCTCTCGATCTTTAAGCGATTCGTCTATTTTCTTAAGCACCCTGTCGGCGTCGACATTGCCCGAAACCACAATAAACATATTCGACGGATTATAAAAGGTCTCGTAGCATTTATAAAGCAGCTTGTCGGTTATTTCGGCTATGGTTTTTTCGGTTCCGGCGATGTTTATTTTAACCGGATTGTTATGATAAAGGCAGGAAAGAAGATTAAAAAGCAGCATCCAGTCGGGGCTGTCGTCGTACATCCTTATTTCCTGACCTATGATCCCCTGCTCCTTGGCTACCGTCTCGGCCGTAAAGTAAGGATGCTGTACAAAATCGAGCAATATATCGAAGGAATCGTCAAAATTCCCCGTACAGGTGAAAAGATAGCAGGTCCTGTCAAAGGAGGTATATGCGTTTGCGGCGGCTCCGGTCTTGGCGTAGCGCGAAAAAGCGTCGCCGTCCTCGCTTTCAAAAAGCTTGTGTTCAAGAAAATGGGCTATGCCGTTCGGCACACGCGTAAAATCACTCTCTCCGATCTTACGGAAGGAATTATCCACCGAGCCGTAACGGGTCCCGAAAATGGCATACGCCGTGGAAAATTCGCGTTTTTCACAGATATATATATCAAGCCCGCTTTTGTGTTTGGCCTTGATGTAGCTCTCCCCCGTATCGGCGTTTTTAATGATCTGCTTATTCATCGGCCGCTCCCTCCTTTCCTTTAAGGAAAAATACCGTATCAAGCACCGCGTCGTTTGCGCCCTTTATAATCGATTCCTTTGTAACGGCATTTACAGCATTCGCATATTCGTCCGGCGACAAAAGGTTTTTATCGAACATCCTCGCCATATACCAGTATTCGATAGCAGCCGGCGAGTCGAAAACTCCTTTTAGCGAATCGTTTATGGCCATTTTTGAATTTTCTATAAGCTCATCGTCAAAATCGCCCTTTTTGATCCTTTCGAGCTGATCCTTTATTCCATTTAAAGTGGCCTCGTAGTTGTTCATTTCTATCCCCGAATCGACGCACAAAACGCCTTTAAGGGAATAAAACCGCGCCGCACAATAATAGCAAAGGCTCATTTTTTCTCTTACGACGGTAAACAGCAGCGAATACGGTCCTCCGCCGAATATATCGGCGAACACCTGCATATCGGCTACGTTTTGCAAAGCGGACGAACGGCCGGTCTTAAAGCCCAAAACAAGCTTACCCTGGGTAACGTCCATTTCCTCGCTTATATCCTTTACGCCGCCCGAATGCACACTCGGCGACATTTCGGTCGTAACCTTTATAAGCTCTCTTTTGGAAAGCCGCTTAGAAATAAGCTCGTAAACGTCATCCGGCGAATCCGCTCCGGTAACGCTCACCCCCGCCGGAGCCCTTAAAACGGTATTCAGGTAATAGTCGTAAACCTCGCGGTTATCGAGACTTTCTGCCGCCTCGAGTCCGCCCGATTCCTCAACGCCGAAGGCCTCGCCGGAGCACATCGCCTCGATCATTTTTCCGACGGCATATTTGCGCTTGGAGTTCATACGGCTGTTTATTTTTTCAATAAGCAGCCGCTTTTCGCGCTGAAAATCGCTTTCGGAAAAAATTCCGTTTTCGGTTTTGGGCTCGAATATCATGCAAAGCAGCATATCGACCGCCGCTTTTTCCACCGATTCGCCCGAAAGGGCATACCGATCGCAAAGCGATTCGACCGAAAAGCTCAAAAGCTGAACATCGCCTATGCGGCTGACTCCGCCGCCTAACTTTGCGCCGTATAAAGTATTGAGCGTTCTGTTAAGCGACGTATAGTTCGGATATTTCTCGCTGCAAGATACCAGCAGCTTTGATATAAGCTCGGCAGACGCCGCGCTTTTTTTATCAACCGGCAAAATAAACGAAAGGGTAACCCTGCGTGTTTTAAATCTGTCGGTCTTAACATAAAGACCCGAAACACCGTCGGCAATTTCTGATATTGCGGCGTTTTCAGACATATGACTCAAACCCCTTTTTTACAAAAATACGAAAAACTCTTTTTATGCCTAAAAAAGCAATGCAGCGGCAAAGCGGTCCGCCTTAAGGTTAACCATAAACCATTAATAAGCGGTATGTCCGGCCGGCTGCCGAACGTATACATCCATCGCCGCGCCGTTGATCATTTCTCTTTCATGCATAAAACCGATTATAGATTGATTGTACCACAATCATTTAAATTTTACAACGCCGGTTTAACAGGTTTTCGAGCGAAGTTTTTAAAAGTCGTACCAAAAAGCCGATATACCGTTTTTACCATTCGAGCACGGCTGTATGCTCCGATTTGTCAAGCGGAATAAACTCTGCCTTTTTTCCGTCCACGGTAAGATTTTTCTTTCCGTTTTGTATCACCCTTAAATTTATCGCGGTTCCCATATATTTTATTTCGGCCGAATATCCGCCGAAATCATCCGGCAAGCTCGGCGAAAGATAGACGGTGTCTCCTTGTATATCAATTCCGAGCATGGAGCAAAGAATCACCCTGTAAAACCATGCGGCAGCACCCGTATACTGGGTCCAGCCTCCCCTGCCCTCAAACCCCGTATATCTGTAAACATCGGCCGGAACGCTGTATGGCTCGGTTTTGAATGCTTCGGCGAGTTTTTCATCGGCGCACCGCGCCGCGGGATTTACATACTTTAAAAGCTCGTAGGCCTTATCGGGACTGCCGGTTTCAAACAAGGCCTTTATAAGCCAAACGGCGCCGTGGGTATACTGTCCGCCGTTTTCCCTTATTCCGGGCGGATAGGCCGATATATAACCGGCGTTTATCCGCTCAAAGGGCGGCCAGAACAGCGATATTATGCCATTTTCATGATCGACAAGCATTTTCTCGGCGGTACAAAGCGCTGCTTTTACGTTTTCATACGGCTTTATTCCGGCAAAAGCCGCAAAGGCCTGAGGCAAAACGTCTATTTTCGCCTCCTGTGAAAATTTTGAGCCTATGGGAGTACCGTCGTCAAAATATGCTCTTGTATAGCGGTCGCCCTCGAAGCATTTTTTCACGCAAACGAGCATATTTTGCGATATTTCTTCAAGCTCTTTAATATACTCCTCTTCGCCCGGCTCATTTTTGAGAATTTTAGCAAATCTGTCGCAAACAAGCTTTAAAAATTCTGCCAGCCACACGCTTTCTCCCCGTCCGTTCGCCCCGACATTCGAAAAGCCGTCATTCCAGTCGCACGAGCCGATAAGGGGGAGTCCGTGCTCGCCGAAACTCACCCGTGATATCGCCCGTTTGCAGTGTTCGATTACGGTTGCGGTCTCTTTACCGGTTACAGGCGAAAAATACCTTTCGCTTTCATCGTCTTTTAGTTCCTCTCCCTGCAAAAAGGCTGTTTTCTCATAAAGCAGCGACCGGTCGTTTGTCCTTGTAACGTATTCGCATACGGCATAAACGAGCCACAACATATCGTCGCTGCATTTTGTTCTTACGCCGCTTTGGCCCTCCTCTTTTTCGTGCCACCAGTGGAGCACGTCGCCCTCGTAAAACTGTCTTTGGCAGCAAAGCAGAATGTGCCGCCTTGCGGCCGCCGGATCAAGATACAAAAGGGCGCACATGTCCTGCAGCTGGTCGCGAAAGCCGTAAGCACCCGAGCACTGATAAAATCCGGTACGCCCCTTGATTCTGGAATTATCGGCCTGATACATAAGCCAGAAATTGAACATATTCTCGGTCGCTTTATCCCTGCACGATATCTTTATACTGTTTTGCTGTCTGCTCTTGTAATCCTTTGAAGCGAGAAGTCCGTTCCTATCAATGCTGCCGCTCAGCCTTTCTTGTCCGAGCAGAAAATCCACCGTCTTTTTGCCCGTACAGTTTTCCGGCCGGCATATCGCCGCTATACACCCGTCGAAAACGCACGGCTTTACCTTTTCTAAAAAATCGCCGCACAAAAATGCCGCCCGATCGTTTGTAAAAACCGCCTTTTCGCTGCATGCAACATACATTTTGCCCATTTGTCCGTTTTCGCAAAACGGATTGTAAACGGTTATGACATCGTCCTCGACATTATAAACATATCCGCCCGGATGCTTTACCGAGGTGCCGAGAACCGGCTCACAGTAAAATGCGAGCTGTACATCTCCCTTTACCCCGTTTTCAAAATTGACCCTTATCCGCTTTGCGGAAAAATCCTCAAGCAAGGTCACCTCAACCGAACAGCACATGCCCTGCACCTGAGAATACCACACCGCCTTATCCTTTTCGAAAACCGCCGACGAACGGGTCATGTCGTACATAGTGTTTCCTACATACAGAATAACCCTTTCGCCGGTATTGTCATAGGCCGGATCGTTTATCCATTTTGTAAGCCTTGACATATGCGAATTCTTTGCAAAGGTAAATCCGAGGGCCTTGTCCGACACCAGGGTTCCGAAATCCTCCTTTGCGATAATGTGGCACCACGGCACCTGAGGCTCTTTTGTCACCGCAAAGCCGCCGTTTTTCAAGAACACTCCGCCCTTTACGCGATATCCCGTTACGGCCGGATCCCTCCGTGACGGAGACATAAGCTTTAAAGGATAAAACGGATCGGGAAGCCTTAATACCCTCGACATGTTTTTAGGCACAATAAACACCGAAACCAGCCGTAAGGCCTGTATCGTCTCAGGCGAAAGCGAGGTCTTTTCCAATATAAATATACCGTTTTTGACCGACATCAAATATTCGGCGCGGGCCGCCTGCACACGGGAAAACACCGCCGAATAAAGCGGTCGTCCGTACTCGCCCGAATCGTCGGCCACTATACAAAGATCGAACCCGACCCCAATGCGGCGCAAGCGCGAATGAACCGCAATGTAGGTGCCGGCCGTCTCGGCGTCGTAATCGCTTTCAACAAACATTAAAACAAGCGGATTGTCCCCCGATATTCCGACTCCCCAAAGCCTTGAGAGTCCGTCGGGCAAAAGGCATTCGGGCGCTTTGAGCTGTCGCCGCCTGGCATTTTCTCCCCCTCCGAAAACAACGCACGGCAAGAGTATCGAGGCTATCCGGTTTTCAAGTCCCGATCCGAAAACCGGCGACACGGCGCACTTTGCAGCCGGACGTCTGCCCTCGTTACGGCACTTGACCACCTCGGCGGCCGCCGAATCGACATCCGAGGCGACACTTATTATAAGGGTGCAGCCGAATTCTCCGCGAGGTAAAAGATCAAAATCAAATGCGATATACGCACAGCCGTCGGGCAGCGAAACGGTGTTTTTTTCTCCCTTTATATCGTTTTCGCCTATGCTTTCGGCACCGTAGGGACGTGTTAGCACACGGCTTCTGTCAAGCGAAAAATCAAAACTTATATTTTCAAAAAAACCTATCGCCACCGATACCGGCGGATTTTTGTCTCCGGAGCGACGGGAAAAGGTAAGAATATTCAGCTCGCTGTCAAACGCACCGCCGACAAAAAGATGCGAAAAAGCCGGGTGCGACCGTTCTGCCGAAAGCGAACCCACAAGGGGTTCGAGATATATTTCAAGTCTTCTTGTAATTCTTTTCGGCGAATTATTTTTAACCACAACCCGGCGGAATTCGCAATTTCTGCCCGGGTGCACCGTAACCGACACGCCGGCGCTTATTCTATCTCGCTCGGCGTAAAATTCCGCCGATGAAGGTGAAAATCTTGCGCTTTTCGGCGATAGGTCGGAATAATCGGGCGCACGGGTGACAAAAAATCCGTTTTCCCCGTTTGCAATCCTTACAAAAACACCCTTCGGAAAGCGCAAAATATCATCGCTACCCCTGTAAAGACTGACGCCGTTGCAAAGGGTCATTCCGGCCCCGCAATCCGATATGACGGCCGTCATATCCCCGTTACTGAGCAAATGGGCGCGCGGAAGTGTCGGCTGTATATCGTCGAACTCCTCGTCCCCGGTTAAATCGCGGCCGGGCTGACGGGGAGCCTTTTTGTACGGAGTCTCGTTGTAAACGACCGAGCCGAGCGGAATTTTTTCCTCAAGCAAATGCCGGCACGACAGCATTTCTCCCCTCATGAACCTCTTTTTGAAAATTCCGTCGCAAAGCACATCGGCCGCCGCGCACATGCTCATTCCTATGTGGTGGACCATGTAGCTCCTTACAACGGCATAAGGCGCGCTGCCGCATCGCGACGGAGTAAAATCCACCGCCTCATAAAAGCCGTAAATGCCCGACGCCCCCATTTTTTCGAGCGTTTCAAGATTTAAAAGCGCTTCGCCCGGGCAATACATAAGGGCCAGAAACGAGGAATAGGGCGATACGACAAATTCGTCGTCAAGTCCTCTTTGCAGGCCGAGCTTTTGCACTCCGTGGGCCTTGTACTGGTAATTGAAATGGGCGTCGAATGCATAAAAACCGCTTTCGGAGCAGCCCCATACCGTCCCCTTTTTACGCGCTCTTTTGCGCTGAGCATGGATACAAAAGCCCAAGGCCTCGCTTGTCAGCGTATTGTCGTAAACGTCCATAAGAAGGGCCGGCATAAAGTATTCGAAAACCGTTCCGGTCCAGGATACGGGCCCTGCATATCCCGAGCACGACGAAAGCGCCCGCGAAAGACGCGCCCAGTGCTTTTTTGGGACCTGCCGTCTTGCTATGGCGTAATAACTGCTCATTCGCGATTCGCTCATGAATAAATCGTAGCAGCTTTCGGAAAACCGGTTTTTCTCAACGTCAAAGCCGATTTTAAAGAGTCCCCTTCTCTCATCGTAAAAAAACGAAAGATCAATATCGCGCTCGAGTACCCTTATCCGCTCGCAAAGCGCCACAGCCTCCGACTTTAAATCATCAAGTCTTTTAAGCCCCGACTGTAAAGCATAAAGACAGCAGGCGAGGTTCCCCGTATCAACAAAGGAGCAAAACCGCGGATAAAGCGGCATAAGGGTTTTGGTATCGTACCAGTTGTAGTACTGATTATTGTATTTTTGCAGTTTCTCAATCGAGGAAACAGCCCTTTCACACCGCCATAAAAGCTCTTTTGCATCTATAAGACCGAGGTCGTGCGCCGCCATAACCGACAAAAGCATAAGGCCTATATTGGTGGGCGAAGTCCTGTGAGCCACGGCAAATACCGGGGAAAGCTGCACGTTGTCGGGCGGAAGAAAATTATTTTCGGCGTTGCAGTTATCCTCGAAATACTTCCACATCTGGGCGCAACGGTCCTTTATCCGATCCGAAGCGCCTACCGAGATTTTATTTTTTGATTTATTAACCGGCCGCGACAGCGCATAAAGCACAAAGGGACACGCCGCCGCAAAAAATCCGAACAACCGCAAAAACGAATTTCCGAATGCAATAGCCGATACACCTACGGCCACCGACGGAATATCCGAAATCACATACGAAAACAGCCCGTCAAAGCGCTCGGCACCTGACGCCGGAGTCCATTCAAGGAGCCTTTTATGCGAAAATATCATTCTGTAAAGCGAACGCAAGACAGCATCGGCCGTCATAAAACCTATCTTAACCGTCATTACTGTTTTCAGCAGCACCATTTCGAGCGAAAGATAGGTCTGGGGCAAAGCGCCGGCAAAGCAGCGCCGCCAAAGCATTGAAAAGCCGCCGTATAAAACCGTGCAGGCAAAGGCAAAAAGCTCGCCAGAGCACATGGCGTTAACCCCCGCCAGCAGCAGGGTATCCCTTATCGGCGCGACAAAAAAGGAAGTAATTATCGCCGCCAGCGAAAAAATGCTGCTAAGCTCCTTTAAAACCGTATCAATAAGATGATATCTGTAAAGTCGGTTTATCGGATTTTTTGTTTTTGCGGTTAGGGTACGAACTCTGCCGAAAGCCCGGCTTAAATTCTGAATGTCACCCCTTATCCACCGGTGCTGTCTTGCAAACCACCCGACTGCGGTCGACGGACAGCCGTCGCATACCTCAACATCCGACACGTTCATCGCCCCGAGGTAAGCACCCTCAAGCACGTCGTGGCTTAAAATCCGCTCGTTCGGAAAGGCATTTTTCATGCAGCGGTTAAAGGCCCCGACGTCTATAAGACCCTTGCCCGAAAAGATCCCCTTGCCGAAAAGATCCTGATACATGTTTCCGCACAGCGAATCATAGGCCGTAATTCCGCCGACCCCTCCCGTAATACGCGAAAAACGCGTTGCGGCGACGCTGCCGAGCGACATGGCTATCTTCGGCACGATTATACCGCTGCCCTTAACAACGGTGCCGGTTTTGGGATCTATAACCGGATGATTAAGCGGATGAGCCGCTATGCTTACAAGCTCCCTTACCGTATCTACCGGCAATTCGGTATCCGAATCCACCGCCATGACATATTTAATTCCCGAGAGGATCGATATATCGCCCTGCACATCCGCAAAACGCACATGCTCCCCCGATATACGGGCCATAAGCTGGCAAAGAGCTCCTCTTTTGCGCTCGAATCCGGCATATTTCCCCTGGGTCTTAACCGGAACACGCCGTCTTACTATCAGCAAAAAACGCTCCCCGTGGCGCTGATTGAGCTCCTTTATCCTTCTTTTAAGAGCCCTTATCGCCGCCGCATCGCCCGGGACGGTCGGGGTATCGGCCTCCTTTAAGTCGGCCAGCAGACAAAAATAAATATTCTCGTCGCTGTTCGCCCTGAAAAGCTCCTCAAGATGACGGCAAAGCCCGTCGGATCTATCGGCCGGCGGCACTATGCAGGATACCGTAACAAGGGTCTTGCAGTCCGCCGGAACCCCGTTTTTCATATCCATTCTCGGAGAAAAAAAGGGAGGAACCTTTGCGGTTGAAAGGCTTTCAAACAGCGGCCGTAACGATTCCCTCAGCGGCAGATAAAGAAGCAAAAACAACAACGGATAGCCAGTAAAAATCCCGATCGCCAAGGCAGCGAGCGCCGGCAAAAGGTTAAACATAACAATGTAGGTCATGCCCCTTGCAAAACGCGCTTTTTCGGACGACATATCGGCAAAAAGCTGTGCGCCTATATGGCGATATCTTTCGTTGTGTGCATTTTTCGCCCTTTCAAGCAACTCTTCGGCATACTGCCTTTCGCCGATATTGAGCCGCCTCGCGTTTTTAGCGCATTTTTCGCGGTACACGCTTTTGGTTTTTTCGCTCATATCGGCGTATTTCCCCACCGGATCAAGCATGAATATTTCTTCGGTCTCGGAAAAATCCGAAACGATCCTTTCAAACCTGACCGAATCGATATTCCGAACGGCCGTTATGCTAAGCTCCATTCCCGACGCGCTGTCCTTTTCAATTGATGACGCCGCCGAGTTTATTGCGGCGCATTTAAGAAGGGTCATAAGAGAATCGAGCTCAAAAAGTGTATAGCTTCCCCCTTCAAGCGCGCGGCGCAAATTCTCCTCAAGATCGCCAGAATGCAAAACGGCGTCCATACAGGCGTTATACACCGCCGGCAGTCCGTTTTCGTCGGATTTAAACGGCGGAAGATAGCGTAAATCATCAAGGGTCGACATCGCCGTTTGTTCAAGCAGATAACGGTTATCACACAACCATTCCCCGGCACTGCCGGCACTCACCCGGCGTCTTGCGGACAAATAGTGTTTTTTTAAGGTTTTAATGCTTTTTTTAAAGCTTTTTCTGAGCTTTTTAGGGTCTGAATACTCACAGCGAGTTTTTTTCATAAATACCATCCCGTGTATTTTTCTCTTTGATTTATTTTCCCCGCAAGACACTTTAAAATGCGAAATCAAGTATTTTTTTAAAACCCGCAACATAATATTTAACGATAAACGACCGGAAAAATCATAATTAAGACCGTTTTGTCCGATTTTTTCAAGACTATTTGCAACAAGGACGATTTTGTGTCCGGCCGGAAGCGGCGACACCTTTTCTCCCTAATGTAAAACACAAATCCGATTTAAATTAAGGGGCGCTGAAAATGAAAAACTATGTCATAATAACAAGACGTGTACTGCTTATAATAATGGCGGCGGTGCTGTCAGCCGTATTTTTGTGCGTTGTATTTTTATCGGCGCCGAAGGATGAGGCGGTATCGGCCTCAAAAAAGCTTTTGCCGATATACTGCACCGAGCAGCAAAGCAAAAAAATTTCCATAAGCTTTGATGCCGCATGGGGAAACGAGGACACCGAACAGCTTATAGAAATTCTTGCAAAGTATAATGTAAAGACCACCTTTTTCGCCGTTTCCGAATGGGTGGAAAAGTATCCCGAATCGGTAAAAGCGCTCGCAGACGCCGGACACGAGGTCTGCAATCATTCGAGCACCCATCCGCACATGAGCACCCTTTCAAAGCAGGATATGGTGACCGAAATAGAAAACTGTAATTCCAAAATAGAGGCCCTAACCGGAAAACGTCCCTTGCTTTTCAGAGCACCCTACGGCGACTATAATAACGCCCTTATAGAGGTTATAGGAAGCCTGGATATGTACTGCATACAGTGGGATGTCGACAGCCTCGACTGGAAGGACATATCCCCCTCGGATATATCCTCGCGCGTTTTGTCCAAGGTAAAGCCGGGATCTATAGTTTTATTCCACAACGCCGCAAAAAATACGCCGGCCGCACTTCCCGGAATTCTCGAAAAGCTGATATCGGACGGATATGAAATAGTACCTATCAGCTCGCTTATTTACCGCGACGGCTACACCATAGACCACGAAGGCCGCCAGCATCCGACCGAAACGCAAAGCAGTGCCGATACACAAAGCGGCTCCGACAGCCGAAACAGCTCGGATACACAAAACAGTGTCCCTACACAAAACAGCTCCGACACTCAATCACCCCAGCCCGACTCATCGGCCGACACCCCGTCAAAAAAAGACGAATGACAGAATTATAGACGAGCAAGCAAAAAGAAAAACAAACGAATGAGTGAATAAATAAATTACCTAATTAACACCCGACAGCTACCGGCTAAAAAGCGGCTGCCTTAAAAATTCTTATCGGTTTAAAAACAGAATAAAAGTAATATTTTCCCTCTGATTTTTCCGGCTGAAGGGGTTAAAATACTAAGGCGGAGGCAGAAATACCGCGGCTTTAAAAACCTATCACGGCCGCTCGCGTTTGCTTTTTGGGTCTTCGCAAAGACGGTCATAAGCAGGACTTCATGACAAAGCAAAGCTTTAAAACATGAAACTCCCCCGACGGTCTAAAAACAAAAAATGCACGCCGCACATTGGTGCCCGGCGTGCATTTTTTATTTTTTAAACATTATATTGCCCCATATAGGGACGAACCGCCTGAAAAAACACACTTTTTCAGGCGGTTTACGGTCGCGCGGTTTACCCTCAAAAAACCTTAAATAATCCGATCAGAACATAAGCTGGTCACCCTGTTCGTCCTCCTTCATAAACGAGCCGGCGCTCGGCAGACTCTTCGCGCGATAACGATGGGGACGGTTAAGCATTCCCTCGGTGTATTTTTCCACCGTCATAAGCCTGTGACCCTTACGCTGCGTCATAACGGCCACACCCTGAGTATCCTTGGTGGATTTTACGGCAAGCGCCGCCGTATCCACAAGCAGCATACGTCCGTTAGAGGAATGAAGCAGAAATTCGCAGTCATTCTCAACATAAGCGGCTGCCACAAGGGGCGATTTATCACTGTAGGCCGATACAAGCTTCTTGCGGTTGTTCTTGGTTTTATATGCTAAAGCCCCTACCTTTGCAACCTTTCCGTTTTCGAAGAAGAAAAGCATATATCCGGAATAATCGTCCACAACCGCCATATAAAGCGGCCGCTCGGTGCCGTCCATATCAAGCTTTGCCGGAACATAGTCTCCGAGCAGACTGATTTTGGTATCATCGAATTCCGAGGCCCTTGTCTTATAAACCTGACATTTATCGGTAAAAAACAGCAGCTCCTTCGCATTGGTCGTTTCAACCGTCTGGGCAATCTCGTCGCCCTCTTTGAGCTTTTGCTCGCCGCTCATGCGAAGCGACTGAGGAGTAACCTTTTTAAAATATCCGTCCCTGGTAAAGAACAGACAAACCGGATAATCCGGCACCTCTTCGACAACCTCAAGCTCGTCCTCGGCAACCGGATAGTAAAGCTGGGTCTTGCGATCGGTCCCGTATTTGTCGGCAACGTCCTTAAGCTCGCCTATTATGACCTTTTTTATCTTGTTGTTGCTCGAGAGGGTATCCTCCATTTCGGCTATGTCCGTTGTCAGCTTTTCGATATCGGCCGTACGGTTTAAAATATACTCGCGGTTTAAATGCCTGAGCTTTATTTCGGCGACATAATTCGCCTGTATCTCGTCTATTCCGAAGCCTATCATGAGGTTCGGTACAACCTCCGATTCCTTGGCCGTTTCGCGGACGATTTTTACCGCCTTGTCGATATCAAGCAGTATTTTTTCAAGACCCTTTAAAAGATGAAGTTTATCCTTGGCCTTTTTAAGATCGAAATATATCCTCCGCTTTACACATTCGACCCTGAAGCCTATCCACTCGTCAAGCAAAGCCGAAACTCCGAGCACCCTCGGCGTACCTCCGATAAGGACGTTAAAATTGCAGGAAAAGGTATCCTCAAGCGGGGTCATCTTCATAAGACGCTGCATAAGCTTATCCGGATCGGCTCCGCGTTTTAAATCGATGGTAATGCGAAGTCCCTGCAATCCGGTCTCATCCCTTATATCGGCAATCTCGGTTATTTTTTTGGCCTTTATCAGCTCGACCGTCTTGTCGATTATCGCCTCCACCGTAGTGGTCGGCGGTATCTGGGTTATATCGATACAGCGGTTGTCCGCATCGTAATTCCAAACCGAGCGCACCTTGAAGCCGCCGCGGCCGGTCTCGTAAATCTTTTCAAGCTCCTGCTTGTTGTAAACGAGCAGTCCGCCGCCCGGAAAATCCGGACCGGTCAGGGTATCGCTTATATTATGATGCTCGTCCCTTATAAGGGCTATGGCCGTCGTACAGACCTCTCTTAAGTTAAAAGGACATATATTGCTCGCTATTCCGACGGCTATTCCGGTATTTGCATTTACAAGCACACTCGGGAAGGTCACCGGCAAAAGGGTCGGCTCCTTCAGGGTAGCGTCATAGTTGTCGGTAAAATCAACCGTGTCTTTATTTATATCGCGGAAAAGCTCGGATGAAATGCTTTCGAGCTTTGCCTCGGTATACCTTGCGGCGGCGGCCTGAGTATCGCGCGAAAAGGCCTTGCCGAAGTTACCCTTTGAATCGACGTACGGGTGAAGAAGCGCGCCGTTACCGCGGGTAAGTCGAACCATCGTGTCGTATATGGCGGCGTCTCCGTGGGGATTCAGCTTCATGGTCTGACCCACAATGTTGGCCGATTTTGTCCTTGTATTGCCGAGCAGTCCCATGGTAAACATGGTGTAAAGAAGCTTCCTGTGAGCCGGCTTGAATCCGTCGATCTCCGGTATCGCACGGGAGATTATAACGCTCATTGCATACGGCATAAAGTTGGTCTCAAGGGTGTCTGACACCTCCTGCTCGCGGGTAAGTCCCGAACCTATTATGGTTGTATGCTCGGTAGAAACCGAAGCCGTTTTCCGTTCATAGCTGCTTTTCTTTTTTCGCGGCGGCATAAGCACCTTCGCCTCCCTTTCGGTAAATTTTTATGATATGTCGGCGAGCTCTATAAACTCGCTGCCGTTTTCGGAAATAAATCTCTTTCTCCCGTCAAGATCGTCGCCCAAAAACAGATCAAACGACGCCACGCTGTCGCGCACAACATCCGGCATTACCTTTATAAGACGTCTTGTCGCCGGGTTCATAGTCGTAAGATTCATCATCTCCGGCTCGTTTTCGCCGAGTCCCTTCGAGCGCTGGATCGAGTCCGGCTGACGGCCGATACCTTTAAGTATCGAGGCTTTTTCGGCGTCGGAATAAGCAAAATAGGTATCCTTTCCCGAATGGATCTCATAAAGCGGCGTTTCCGCAATGTATATCTTACCCTCGTTTATAAGGGTCGGTGTAAGACGGTAGAACATGGCCAGTATAAGGGTGCGTATATGATATCCGTCAACGTCGGCATCGGTGCAGATTATTATTTTATTCCACTGCAGATTATCAAGACTAAAGGTCGAAAGCCCCTTGTTGGTTTTTGACGGCACTTCGACACCGCACCCCATGACCTTTATAAGATCGGTAATTATCTCGTTTTTGAATATTTTCGCAAATTCGGCCTTGTTGCAGTTCAGTATCTTGCCTCGAACCGGAATGACCGCCTGATATTCCGGGTCCCTCGCGTGCTTGACCGAGCCGAGAGCCGAATCGCCCTCAACTATAAACAGCTCGCGCTGGGAAATATCCTTCGAGCGGCAATCGACAAACTTTTGCACCCTGTTTGTAAGGTCGTTGGCCGACTGCATGGTCTTTTTAAGAGAAAGCCGCTCCCTTTCCGACCTCTCGCGCGAGCGCTTGTTAATAAGAATCTGGTCGCATATCTTATCGGCATCGGCCTTATTCTCAATAAAATAAACCTCGAGCGAATGACGGAAAAAGTCGGTCATGCACTCCTGAATAAATTTATTGTTTATGGCCTTTTTGGTTTGGTTCTCGTACGATGTCACGGTTGACGAGGACGATATTACCACAAGCAGACAGTCCTCAACATCCTGAAATGATATCTTGCTCTCGTTTTTTTGATACTTGCCGTTTGCCTTCATGTATGCGTCGATCTGCGATACAAAGGCTGTCCTTACAGCCTTATCGGGAGCACCGCCGTATTCAAGCCAGCTCGAATTATGGTAACACTCTTTAAACTGTATTTTGTTTGAAAAAGCAACGGCTGCCTTTATTTTCACCTTATAATCCGGACGGTCGGCCCTGTCCCTGCCTACACGTTCGGTCTGCCAGACCTGTATCGGAGTCAAAAGTTCATTTCCGGCAAGCTCTCCGAGGTAATCGACTATACCGTTTTTGTAGTAATATTCGTAGGTATCAAAGCTCTTGCCGTTTTGATCCCTTAATATGAATTTTATATCCTCATTTACCGCCGCCTGACGTTTAAGGGTAAGCTGAAAGTATTCAAGCGGAATCGCCGTTTCGGTAAAAACCGAGCTATCAGGCTTCCAACGCGTTTTGGTTCCGGTCTGACGTCCCGAATAATCCTCGCTATGGAGCCCACCGACATTCTCTCCTCTTTCAAAATGCAAAGTGTAGCGCTTCCCGTCGCGCCGGCTTTCGACATCCATGTATTCCGACGCATATTGGGTCGAGCAAAGGCCCAAACCGTTGAGTCCCAAAGAAAACTCGTAGTTATCGGCGTCGTTGCCGTACTTTCCTCCGGCATAAAGCTCGCAATACAAAAGCTCCCAGTTATAGCGCTGTTCGTTTTTGTTATAATCGACCGGTATTCCCCGTCCGAAATCCTCCACCTCTATTGAGCCGTCGGAATAACGTGTAACAATAATCTTGTCGCCGTAACCCTCGCGCGCCTCGTCAACCGAGTTTGAAATTATCTCGAATACGGAATGCTCGCAGCCTTCAAGTCCGTCCGAACCGAATATAACAGCCGGACGTAAGCGCACACGGTCGGCGCCCTTTAAGGCGGTTATACTGTCATTGGTATACTCTTTTTTCTTCGGTGCCAACTTGGATCTACCGTCCCTTTCATTATACTTACAAAACACTTACAAATAATTATTTTAACCCGTATAAGCCGTTTTTGTCAAGTGCCGAACAAACGGAAGAGGGGCTTCTGTTGTTTTTAACAGCTAAAAAACACAGTTCCGAGCAATATATAAAAATGTATCATATTTTCAATATCTCCGAGCGGTTTTATCCTTGAATTTTGTCAATTAGAATGTATTATAGAATTTGTATTGTACGCGTGTTATACAATAGAGGTAAAAACCGATATTTGCAGCAACCGTACACATAAGCTAAATAAAGTTTATTTTTAAGGAGACTTGATCTTATGGAAAAAGTAAGACTCGGAGTTATAGGCCTCGGTAATATGGGTACGGGCCATATCGGCAATATACTTGCCGGCAAATGCCCCGAAATAGAGGTTACGGCCGTAGCCGATATAAATCCTGCAAAGTTTGCATGGGCAACCGAACACATCCCCGCCGCAAAGCAGTTTAATACCGGAGAGGAAATGATGGACAGCGGTCTTGTTGACGCCGTTTTAATATGCGTTCCGCATTACTTCCATCCTCCCCTTGCAATAGCCGCTATGAAACGCGGACTTCATGTAATGTCCGAAAAGCCTGCCGGCGTTTACACAAAGCAGGTAAAGGAAATGAACGAACAGGCCAGAAAGAGCAATGTTGTTTTCGGTCTTATGTTCAACCAGCGTACAAATCCGGTCTTCCGCAAGATGAGGGAGATCGTTCAAAGCGGCGAGATGGGCGAGATCCGCCGTACCAGCTGGATCATCACCAGCTGGTACCGTGCACAGGCCTATTATGATTCGGGCGCATGGCGTGCGACCTGGTCGGGCGAAGGCGGCGGCGTTCTGCTTAACCAGTGCCCCCACAACCTTGATCTGTGGCAGTGGATTTGCGGCATGCCCGTAAAGGTAAGAACCGAAATGAAGTTCGGCAAATGGCATGACATAGAGGTTGAGGACGACGTTACGACATACGTCGAATACGCCAACGGCGCTACCGGAACCTTCATCACCTCCACAGGCGACGCCCCCGGTTCAAACCGCTTTGAAATAACCCTTGATTCCGGCAAGCTCATCGCCGAAAACGGCAAGCTTTATATGTGGAAGCTTGATATGCCCGAACCGGAATTCTCCCGTACAAATACCATTCCCTTCGGCCAGCCCAAGCTTACAAGAAGCGAGGTTGAGGTAACCGGAGAGGACACCGAGCATGTCGGCGTTCTCAACGCCTTTGCAGGCGCTATCCTCCGCGGCGAGCCCCTTGTTGCCGAGGGCGTTGAGGGTATAAACGGACTTAGCATTTCCAACGCAATGCATCTTTCCGCCTTCCTCGGCCGCGAGGTAACCCTGCCGATAGACGACGATCTGTTCTATGACGAGCTTATGAAGCGCGTTAAGACCTCCCGTCGCAAAGAGGGGGTAAATGAGGTATTGGCCGATACCTCGGAAACCTATAACAACAAATAATTAAAGCCGTAAAAATGCGCCCGGGAATATATTTTCCGGGCGCACTGTGAAAATACATATTCGGTTGTCCTGCCGCGCCGTAAAGCTTGATCGGATTTAGCAAAAATCGCCCGTTTCGCAACAAAACGATAAAAAGAGCAAAAAAGCCAAAGACATGGCAGCTGTTAAAAAATGACGATGCTCCGCCGATAGAGCCGACCTATCACACGGCGGTGTCCATTATCTGCCGCCATTATTACCGGCCGCCGTCATCACATATCGTTCAGCTTATCATCCTTCGGAGATACCCCGAAATGCAGCCTGTACTGACGGTAAAATCCGGAATAGTCCTTGAATCCGCAAGAGGCGAAAACCTTGGTTGCCGGCTGTCCCGAGCGTATTTCCTCGCGCGCCACCATAAGGCGTTTTATAAGGACATAGTTCCAAAGGGTGCTGCCGGTCGCCTCTTTAAACCGGCGGTTAAGATACGATTTGCTGATATAAAAACGTTCGGAAAGCGTGTCCAGCGTAAAATCGTCAAAAAGATGCGAATTTATATACTCTATAACCGACGCGACCATCTCCTTGGGCTTGTCGTCGGGCACGGCGGTTACATTCTTTGAAAAATACCTCTCGAGCTCATACAAAAGCCCCGGCAACACACCGGTTATTGCAAGACGGCGGATGTACTCGCCGCTTCCGGTTTCGGGTATCATCGACAGCATATACCGCACAAAATCAATCCCGGTATCCTCCGGAGTGTAGCGGTTGGCCGTACCGAGCGGCCTTAGCGTAAACGGCCTTAAAAGGTAACGCTCCGGGTCTATTCCGAGCAGCAGTGTCTCCGGAAAGCGAAGGGCTATACGCTCGTACGGGGCAGTTCTTTCAATATGCAGCTTGTGCGATTCGTTCGAGCGCATTATGAGTATGCAGCCCGGGGTGAGCTGATAATAATTACCCTCAACAAAATACTTTCCCTTTCCCGAAATAAAACAAAGTATTTCGGCCGTGTCATGGGTATGCATCTGGAACGCCTCCGGGTCGGGGCAATTATCAAGCGAATGGTGAAGATATATTCCGCCCGACCGATATTCGTAAATTATACTCACAACATACACCTCTTAATTCCTTTAAAATCAAGAATACTGTTATATTGATTATATATTATACCAATCGTTCACTATAATCAATACTTTTTTATAAAATCATTCTGTAAAAGGAGCTGTAACAATGGATAAAAACTACATTTTGCAAAGCAACAGCGGATTTAAGTTGTATGAAAAAAATCGCAATCTGCCGATATTCGATTATCACTGTCATCTTTCTCCCAAGGAGATATACGAAGACAAGGAATTCTCCGATATAGGCGAAATGTTCTTAGGCGGAGATCATTACAAATGGAGGCTTATGCGCTGCTTCGGAATAGATGAAGAATTCATTACCGGAAGCGCTCCCATGCGCGAAAAATTCAGAAAATACGCCGCGGCTCTTGAGACCGCCGCCTCAAATTCCCTTTATTACTGGACCAAAATGGAGCTTTCGATATACTTCGGAATCGACGAGCCGCTAAACCCCGATACCGCCGACGAAATATATGATAAGGCAAACGAAAAAATAAAGAAAGAGCATCTGTCTCCCCGAAAGCTCATCGAAGGCTCAAACGTCAGATACATCGCCACAACCGACGATATTTGCGACGATCTTTCGTGGCATGAAAAGCTCAAAAATGAAGCCCTTTCGTTTACCGTTGCCCCCTCCTTCAGGACCGACCGGATTTTAAGCATAAACAAGCCCGGAACGAAGCAGATGATGGACGGGCTTTCGAAGGTTTCCGGTACAGACGTCACCGATCTTGAAAGCTTCAAATCGGCCCTTTGCAGCCGGATGGATTTTTTTAAAGAGCACGGCTGCCGTTTTTCCGACGTAGGACTCCCCTTCTTCCCCGACAGGATATATTCATCATCCGATGCCGACGCCGTATTCGGTAAGGCGCTTTCAGGCGGCACGATAACCGATGAGGAATACAGTGGCTTTTTAGGCCACATCTACCGCTTTTTAGGCGGCGAATACAAAAAGAGAGATATGGTAATGCAAATGCATCTCGGCGTATGGCGCAACGCGAACACCAAGCTTTTTGAGCGTTGCGGAGCCGATGCCGGCGGAGATTGCATGGGTGAGGACATAACCCCGTCACAGCTTATAAGACTGCTCGACTCAATGAACATGGATGACGCTCTACCGATAACCGTTTTGTACGCCTTAAAGCCCGGCCTGTACCCGATTTTATGCAACGTCGCCTCATCGTATAAGGGCTGTATAACCGGCACCGCATGGTGGTTCTGCGACAACAAGCGAGGAATTGAGGAACAGATAAAAACCCTGTGCGAGCAGGGACATATCGGCAAATTCCTCGGTATGCTCACCGATTCAAGGAGCTTTTTATCCTACGCGCGCCACGATTTTTTCCGCCGTATATTCTGCAATGTAATAGGCGAGCTTTGCGACAAGGGCGAATTCGATGAGAAAGCAGCCGAAAAGCTGACCGAAGCCGTATTTTGCGGCAATATTTCAACACTTATAGAAAAGGGAGTACTGTAATGAAGTATGATTTTAAGCTTGCGGCCTTTGCCGATGAGGCCGGCGATTCCCTTGCCGAGCAGATATCGGCAATGAGCTCAAACGGCATTGAAATGCTTGAAATCCGCGGAGTCGACGGTAAAAACATTGCCGACGTAAAGCCTGCCGAGGCCAAAGAAATACGTAAAATGCTCGACGACGCGGGCATATCGGTCTGGTCAATAGGCTCTCCGACCGGCAAAACCGACATTAACGATTCCTTTGCTCCTGTGCTCGATTCCTTTAAAAACATGATCGAATGCGCCGAAATCCTCGGGGCGAAAAAATACCGCCTTTTCAGCTTTTTCGGGACCAATAAGGATGGACAGGATTATTTCGACGAGGTCGCAAGCCGTCTTGAGCGTCTTTGCGAGGCGGCAAGGGGCAGCGGAATTACCCTTTGTCACGAAAACGAAAAGGAAATTTACGGCGAAAGCGCTCTGCACTGCCTTAATATAGCAAAATCGCTCGGCCAGATAAAGCTGATATTCGACCCTGCGAATTTTATACAAAGCGGAGTTGACGTAAAGGAGGCGTGGGATATGCTCGCCCCCTACGTCGATTACGTTCATATAAAGGATTCGCTTAAAAGCGGCGACGTTGTCCCTGCCGGCGAGGGCGAGGGCTGTTTCGATTATATTCTCCCCCGTTACTTTGCAAATGGCGGACGGATCTTGACCTTAGAGCCCCATCTTGCCGAATTTACCGGACTGGCCGCTTTAGAGGGTGACGACAACAGGAGCATCGTCGGCCAAAACGGACTTCATTTTGATTCCCAGCGTTCCGCCTTCGATTACGCGGCAAACGCTTTGAAAAAGCTACTTGAAAGGTTGTAATAAAAATGAAAATAGGCGTTCAACTTTACACATTAAGAGATTTTTGCAAGGACACACAGTCCCTTTCCGAAACCTTAAAAAAGGTAGCGGACATGGGATATACCACGGTACAGCTTTCGGGAATATGCGCATATGATCCCGAATGGATGGCCGGCCAGCTAAAAGAAAACGGCCTTACCTGCCCCCTTACCCACACAAGCCCCGACCGTATAGCCGACGATACCATGAAGGTCATTGAAGAGCACCGCATTTTCGGCTGTTCGAATATAGGAATCGGCTGTTCGAATATATATGAGGACCGCGAAAAATTTGACAGCTTTGTAAAACGCTTTAAGGAACCGGCAAAGGTACTTAAAGACAACGGCATGTACCTTATGTATCACAACCATAATCTTGAATTCAATCAGTACGACGACTCCGACAAGATAGTGCTCGAGATGCTTTGCGAGGCCTTTTCTCCCGACGAGCTCGGAATCACCCTCGATACCTTCTGGGTGCAAGCCGGCGGCGGAGATCCCGTCTGGTGGATACATCATCTTAAGGGCCGCACCCCCTGCATTCATCTTAAGGATCTTGCCTATCGCAAGAGTAATGACCTCACCATGCTGCCCGTAGGCTCCGGAAACATGAATTTCGAAGCAATACTTGCAGCCTGCGAGGACGAGAAGGTACAGTATGGTCTGGTTGAGCAGGATGTCTGCAACGGCCGCGATCCCTTCGACTGCATTAAGGATAGCTACGACTTCCTTAAATCCTTCGGCCTCAACTAAACCGATAAAATATAAAAAGATAACGTCCCCGGGTCATGCAAATACATGCTCCGGGGACGTTTTATATAGTTTAAAATATTCCGGCGTACTTATTATCTTTAGCTGCACCGTTTTAATCGGCAGCTTTATGCCGTATAAGTCTTTACGCCCTGCTCTTTCCGAGATAGGCTTCCTTTACGGTTTCGTCGGCGAGCAGCTCATGTCCCGTACCCTGCATGGTTATATGGCCGGTTTCGAGCACATAGCCCTTGTGGGCCGTCTGCAAAGCGACATTGGCATTCTGTTCAATAAGCAAAACCGTTATTCCCTGAGAATTTATGGTGCGTATTATCTCAAAAATGCTCTTAACAACCAGGGGAGCGAGTCCGAGCGACGGCTCATCCATCATAACAAGCTTCGGCCGGCTCATAAGAGCACGCCCGACAGCCAGCATCTGCTGCTCACCGCCCGAAAGGGTACCGGCAAGCTGCCAGTGGCGTTCTTTTAATCTCGGGAAAAGCGAGTAAACGTATTCAAGGTCGGCCGATATCGAATCCTTCCTGAGATAAGCGCCTATTTTAAGGTTTTCAAGCACCGTAAGATTCGGAAACACGCGCCTTCCCTCGGGCACAAGGGTTATTCCCCTTGATACTATGTTATCGGGCGTTTTCCCGATTATGCTTTGTCCCTCAAACAGTATATCGCCGCTTTTCGGACGGACAATTCCGGACACACAGCGCAAAATGGTCGATTTACCGGCACCGTTTGCACCGACAAGGGTAACTATTTTCCCCTGCTCTACATCTATCGATACACCGTCAACCGCCTTTATTCCGCCGAAATTAACAACAAGATTTTTTATTTCAAGAATATTGTTACTCATCCTCTTCGGCACCTCCAAGATAGGCCTCGATAACCGCCGGATCGTTTTGAACCTCCGAGGGCTTGCCCGAGCATATAAGCTTGCCGAAATCCACGACGTAAATTCTGTCGGATATATCCATAACAAGATTCATATGGTGCTCTATAAGCAGTACCGTAAGCTCGAACTCCGTTCTTATCTGCTTTATAAAATCGGTAAGCTCATCGGTTTCCTGAGGATTCATTCCGGCCGCCGGCTCGTCAAGGAGCAGCAGCGTCGGCTCGGTTGCAAGCGCACGGGCAATCTCCAGCCGGCGCTGTTTTCCGTAGGGCAGCGAGGTTGCAATCTCATTTTTTACATCGTCAAGACCAACCGTTTTTAAAAGCTCGTCTACATGCTCATGCATTCTTTTTTCCTCTTTACGGTTAAGGCCAAACACCGCCGTAAAAAGGTTGCTCGTGCGGCGCATATGCATGGCCACCAGAACATTCTCGAAAACCGTCATCGACTTGAACAGCCGTATGTTCTGAAAGGTTCTCGCCATTCCGAGCTTGGTTATCTTATCCGGCGTTTTTTCTACCGAATGCTTGTAGTCGCCGGCATGTTCACCCGCATACAGCTTTTTCATCTTACCCTTGGGATGATTTTCAAGGATAAGCTGGTCGTTAAAATATACCGCACCGTTTGTCGGCTGATAAACTCCCGTTATGGCGTTGAATACGGTCGTTTTTCCGGCTCCGTTAGGACCTATAAGGGAAACTATCTCGCCCTTGTTGACCTCCATACTAAGGTCGTTTACCGCAACAACACCGCCGAATTGCATGGTCAGGTTTTCAAGACGAAGGACATTCCGAACACCGGACTTTGCAGCGGCATTCTCCAGCTGTTGTATTTTTTCCATCATTCGGCCTCCTTCGTCTCATCGGCGGATTTTTTGCCGGAGAAAAGTCCCTTTACTTTGCCGGGGATTCCTTTTACGGCTTTAACGATACCGACCGAGCTGAATTCCCTGTCTCCCATTATTCCGTTGCGGAAGAAAAGCACGAATATCATTATAATTACCGAAAATACCACCAGCCTGAAGCCGTTACGGAACATAGGCGAGGAAATACCGGCAAAGGTTCCGCTGTCAAGCCCTCTGAGCCACCACTCCTGAGAGGCAATGTAAAGAAAGCTTGAAAGCACCGAACCGGTAACCGAACCGATTCCGCCTATAACCACAATAAGCAGTATTTCGTAGGTAAGGGCCGAGGTAAAGGGCGCGGCATTGGTCGAGGTAACAAAGATCGCATACATGGCGCCGCCGATACCGGCAAAAAACGAGCTTACGACAAAGCTTATCATCTTATGACGGGCAAGATTTATACCCATGGCCTCGGCTGCAACCTCATCGTCCCGTATGGCCTTGAACGCACGGCCGTAGGTCGAGCGTATAAGCAGGGCAATGATCCCTATGCATACAAACGCGACCAGGAAAAACGGCATGATGTAGGAAATTTTCTGTAACGGCGTTTCCTTAAGCGCATCCTTAAAGGTGTTGAGCTTGCTTATCGGGAAAGAGCCGTTGGTAAGAGGGCCAAGCTTATCCCACTGGATGATGGTGCGGAGTATCTCGGCAAATCCGAGGGTCGCAATGGCAAGATAGTCGCTTTTCAGCTTTAATACCGGAAGTCCTATAAGAAAGGCAAAAGCCGCCGCCGCAAGGCCGGCTAAAATTATGGCAACGACCATCGGAAGCTGAAAATTCACTATCGGATCGCCCGAATACTGGAACACCATCGCACGGCTTGCATCGTCTATCGAAAAGATAGAGTACATGTATGCACCTATAAGCATAAAGCCGGCCTGTCCGAGCGAAAAAAGTCCGGTAAAGCCGTTTAGCAGATTCATGGATACGGCAACTATCGCATAAACGCAGCCCTTTTGCAGGACTTTTGATATCATATCGTAGGAATTCGAGGTCATGTCAATTATAATCAGCACGACCACAAGCGCCGCAAAAAGTATCAGGTTGCAGATTTTATTGGTTTTCTTTTGTGCAGGGGTAAGTATTCTTTTCATATCGGCACCCCCTTAAACCTTGTCGGTCGTCTTCTCGCCGAAGAGACCGGAGGGCTTTATGCACAAAATAAATATAAGCAATGCGAAGGTAAAGGCGTCGGAAAAGGGAGTAAGGCTTACCCCTCCTATGCTTACCGCCCTTATAAGGTTTTCGCATATACCTATTATAAAAGCACCTATAACCGCTCCCGGAATAGAGCCTATTCCGCCGAAAACGGCCGCAACAAAGGATTTGAGTCCCGGCATGGCGCCCGATGTCGGTATGACCGAGGGGTAGTTGCTGAAATAAAGTATTGAGCCGACCGCCGCAAGCAGCGATCCGATTATAAATGTAGTGCTTATTACCCGGTTGATCTTTATTCCCATAAGCTGAGAGGTCTCAAAATCCTTTGAAACCGCCCTCATAGCTATACCGATTTTCGTGAATTTTATGAGAAGTACAAGCAGTATTACAAGGGTGACCGTCAGCACCGGAGTAACAACGGTAACCCATTTTGTAGTAGCACCGAAAATGGTCACCGTATCCGAAAGGAAAGGTATGGACGGATAGACCTTGGCAAGTCCGCCCGTGACATAAAGCGCGACATTCTGTAAAAGATATGAAACACCGATAGCCGAAATCATGACCGACATTCTCGGTGCCGAGCGAAGCGGCTTATAAGCCACCCGTTCAATGGTAAAGCCGATTATCACCGTAACTATAAGAACGAACGGTATCGACAGATAAAGCGGCATTGCCGTTGTGGCATATACCATTATAAGGCCGGCCGCCATAAACAGGTCGCCGTGCGCAAAGTTGATAAGTCTCAATATACCGTAGACCATTGTGTAACCTATGGCTATAAGGGCATATTGGCCGCCGACCGAAATGCCGGCAAGAATATAATCCATTAGTTTATCCCCCATAAGCTGAGAGATCTCGAATTTCAGTTCGGGTCGGCCCCCAAAAAAATCAAGGCCGGGTTAAATTCGACATTTTTCAGCGGTATAAAGTACAAAGCAAGGCCGGATGCACGGGCATCCGGCCCTGTTGTCAAAGCCGTAAAGTAAATTACTCGACGCCCTGCTCCTTAACGAATTTCCATTCGCCGGTAGCGGTATCGGCCGCCTTAATGTAAGCAATCTTGCGCTCGGCATCACCGTTCACCGAATCAAACTTGATTTCGCCGGTAACGCCGGTATACTGAACACCCCAAAGAGCCTCATTTATCTTCTTGGGATCGGACGAAGCCGCTTTCTTTATAGCCTCAATAGCGACAAAATACGAATCGTATCCCATCGCCGAAACGGCAGATACTATGTCGTTTCCGCCGTTGTTAGTAAGTCTCTTGGAATCGGCATTGAGCCACGCTTTAAAGCCGTTATCAAACTCGGCATTACCGCCCTCCTGATAGAAGGTGGTTATGTTTATGGTTACATTTTTGCCCTTTGCAGCCTCTAAAATAACGTTGCTGTCCCAGGTATCGCCTGCATAAATGGGGATCGAAAGGCCCTGAGTCGCAGCCGCCTCAACTATAAGCTGTGCGTAAGATATAGAGGTCGGCGAGAATATTGCCTGTGCGCCGGAATTTTTGGCGTTGGTTATGTAGGAAGTAAAGTCAGCCTGGTTGGTCGGGAAGTTTTCTGCCGTTACGGTACCGCCGAGCTTCTCAAAAGCGGTTTTGAAGCTGCTTGCAAGGCCGAGGTCGTATGCATTTCCGAGCTCCGCCAAGGTGTAAGCCTTGGTTATGCCGTTGTCCCATGCGTATTTGGCAAGAACCGAGCCCTGGAACGGATCGAGGAAGCAGATACGGAAATAGTGCTTGTTGCCCTCGGTAACCTGGGTGTTTGTGCAGGTAATGCCTATAGCGGGAATTCCGGCCTCTTCAAAGGTCGGGGAAGCTGCTATCGAAACGCTTGAGCCGTAGGAACCGAGTACAACAGATACCTTACTGTTAACAAGCTCGGCCGCAGCGGTAACCGCTTTATCATCGGCGGACTGATTGTCGACCTCGACAAGCTCTACCTTGTAGGTTTCGCCGTTTATATCAACGGTGGGCTGCTTCGAATGGGCATACTCGACGCCCAATGTCTCCTGCTTTCCGCCTGCGCCGTTAGCACCTGAAGCCGGTTCGAATACACCGATCTTTATGACCTTGTCGGCATCCGCAGACTGCTGTTCGCCACAGCCCGCAAAGCACACACAGATCATAGCCAAACACAAAATGGCTGCCAATAGTTTTTTCATTGTTGGATCTCCTCCGTTTGATAAAAATATAACTGTCCCCTTAAGACAATTAAACAACACAAAAATACCATGCTGTTCTTATAAATTTTACTACAGTTTCCTTTTCATGTCAATAAATTATGAGCGAAAAATCCTCATATTTGCCCGTGTTTCGGTGATTTTTTTGAGTTTTTTCGCCGGTTTATCGATTTTTATCGCTAAAGCGGATTGAAACACGGTTTTTCGGAGTGTATATTTCCGTTATAAAATTATTATAAGAGAAACCTAAAGATGTTTTTTATAGGAATCGGATTGAGCTTTAAGGATTCCGGGGAGGCGCCGGCAATGCCGGCATCAAAAAAGCACCGGCGGCAGTTTAAACGGTTTTTAATTTACACATAATCCGCGCCGGTGATTTTTTTGATATTTTTGCCTTAAAAAGGCAAAAATGCCTCCCCGGGCAGCAATACCAACAAAATATCAGATGGAATAAATCCATCAAACCGAAAAAAAGCATTTTCCATGCAAAGCCGCAAAAAATCAGCAGCAAATCCTTTTTACCGAATACCATCGGGCGTTACTGTAATCCAAACTAATATAACGTTTGCATTTTACATTAATAAGTGATATAATACATACAAATTTTTCGGTTGATCTGATTCATATTATTAAAGCAGAAAAATAAAACAACGGTATGACAAAAACGGACATTTTTTTTGCTTTCGCTAAATAAAGGCATATCCACCCGCTAAAACACACCGAAAACATGAGCATTAAAAGAATTCTACGGAGGAGAATATGGTAGAGAATTTAAAAATCACCGTAGCTAAAAACATTGCGTCCTTACGCACCAGAGCAAAGCTTACACAGCATGAGCTCGGAGAAAAAATCAATTATTCCGACAAAGCCGTATCGCGATGGGAGCGCGGCGACGCCGTTCCCGATGCTTACGTACTTTTGCAGCTTGCCGAAATTTTTTCGGTTTCGGTAGATTATCTTTTAAGCGACCATCCCGAAAACGAAGCCCTTCCCGAACCCCCGAAAAAGTATCGCTTTAACCACCGTTCGGTAACCCTTATTGCCTTTCTCGGCGTGTGGACGGCGGCGCTGCTCATTTTTGTCGTATTATTCCTGTGCGGATATGTTTATTGGATGGCATTTGCTTACGCCGTTCCGGTGTCGCTGACCGTACTGCTTATTCTCCATTCGATATGGGCCGACGGAAAAAGAAACATGTACATAATTTCGGGAATGATATGGAGCATTCTCGGCTGTCTTTACCTTTCTTTTTTGAATATGAACATATGGATAATATTCCTTTTGGGTGTTCCGGCGCAAATAATTGTTTTTTTAGCCTTCAGGGTTAAAATCAGAAAAAATATTCTTTAATTTTTTTACCAGTCCCGAAAAGCCGCATAAAATCAGCCTTTTTAGCCGACTCTACAATTATGAGAGTCGGCTTTTTGCATCTCTATAATTCTGTTTTAGGGTTGTAGAGCCACTCTCACGCATTATAGGTGGCACTGGTTTTAAAAAACATATAGAATTAACAAGGTGCAAAAATCATGCGTTGCATCCGAAATTACGGCAACAAAGAAAAAACATCGGTAACGGTTAAAACTCAGCTGCCGTTTACGGTTTATTTTTTCGGCCGAAGACAACCGGGCAGGCTCACAAAAAATTTTAAAACAGCAAAACATTAAAAGCACTGCCCGAACGGCATATGAATATCTGACGGTTTAAATCCGGAAATATTCGCCGAATACTATCCGCCGGACAAGACAAGAATAAAAACGGCGAGATAAAAACGAGATGCAACGCGGTTTGCCCCGAAATAAATAGTGTAAATTAAACGTAACGGGAAATAAATAGCCCCCTTACGTAAAGGAAAGGAAATATCTGAAATGGGTAATTTTATTTTATGCTGCGGATCGACGGCCGATCTCACAAAAGAAAAATTTGCAAGCCGTAACATTGAATACATTTGCTTTAGTTACACCCTCGGTGGAAAAGAGCTAAAGGACGACCTCGGTCAGTCGCTTTCATTCAAAGACTTTTATAACGCCATGAGATCCGGGCAGGAAACCAAAACCGCCCAGATAAACACCGACGAATACATAAGATATTTCACTCCGTTTTTAGAGCAGGGAAACGATCTTCTTTATGTCAGCTTATCGTCCGGCCTTTCGGGTACCTACTCATGCGCCGTGCTGGCCGCCGATGAACTTAAAGCCAAATTCCCGGACAGAAAGATCCGCATTGTTGACTCACTTGGCGCTTCATCCGGCTACGGACTGCTGATGGATACCCTCGCCGATCTGCGCGACGGCGGCGCCGATATTGACACCGTTGCCGACTTCGCCGAAGAAAAAAGACTCAATATGCACCACTGGTTCTACTCTACCGATCTGACCTTTTATATAAAGGGAGGACGCGTTTCAAAGGCGGCCGGCTGGTTCGGTACGGTGCTTAAGATATGTCCGCTCCTCAACATGGATTTTGAGGGACATCTCATCCCCCGTAAAAAATTAAAGGGCAAAAAGCGCGCCATGTTGGAAGCGCTTAATCAGATGAAAATTCACGCCGAAGACGGCCTGAGTTACAATAAAAAATGCTTTATTTCCCACTCGGACTGCCCCGAGGAGGCGCGCGAGCTCGCTTCACTTGTTGAGCAGACCTTCCCGAACCTTAAATCAAATGTAGAAATATACTACATCGGAACCACAATAGGAAGCCACTCCGGCCCCGGCACGGTGGCGCTTTACTTCTGGGGAGACAAGAGAAATGACTGATGCCGTTATGAAAACATCTGCAAAAACAAACAAAAGCACCCGTAAAAAGGGCGAAAAGATAAAGGTCGGTTTTTTCGCAATAATTGCAAAAATATTCAGAGTCATTACCGTTCCTCCGGTCATGGTGTCGGCTCTTTTCACGATACTTTACTTCGCGAGAAGAGACATATATTCTTCCCTTTCCCAGCTTTTTATTTCAATTCTGTTCCTCGGAATATTGCCGGTACTCGCATATCCGGCGGTAGAGCTGTTCCCCGCTTTAAAAAAGAACCGCCGCGAAAGCGAAAGGAATTTTGCCTTTATATTTACAGCCGTAGGATATATAGGCGGAGCGGTATATGCCTTAGCGGCGAATTTAAGCCGCGACCTCACCTTCGTTTATTTTGCCTACCTGTTCTCGGCGATGCTTCTTATAATCTGCAACAAGTTAATAAAGCTTCGTGCAAGCGGCCATTCGTGCAGCATTACGGGACCGATACTTCTGCTTTTGACCCTTACCGGCTGGCAATTTATAGGCCCGTGTGCGGCGGTTTTCGCCGGCGTGCTCTGGTCGTCGCTCTATTTAAAGAGACATACACTCAAGGAGATAACCCTTGGAGCTCTTAGTGCAGCACTGGGAATGGTAATAAGTCTTTTAATATTCCTTGTGTAATCATATTTGCAGACTCTGACAAAAACGGTTTTTATCGTCTCGGTATAAAGCGGCACCGAATCACTAAGACCGATACTTGCGGTATACGGAACTGCTTTAAGCTTAAAAACACAATTTTTAACCGCCGGTTTTCTTTTCCGGCGGTTTTTTGATACTAATAGCCACCGGCTTAAACCGCAAGCCTAATCCCGAGCCCCATCAAGGGCATTTCACCGGCAATCTACCTCAGCGCATGATTTTGCTTTGCATGCATCCTCCACCCCATCGCCCGCAAAAAGGCATTTTCCGTCAAAACTTCCCTTACTTTCGGGAGGCTGCTTGCAGGCGGCCCGTTTCGCCGGATAATTAAAATCAAATCTAAAGCTTACCGGGCTCGGTTCGCCGTCTCTCCCGGCGTTTTTTTAAAGTAAAAACGGCCATAGACCTGTCTTTCAAACCGACGGAGCTATGACCGTTTTTTATTAAGCTGATGATATCAACTGACGGTATAATACCGTTGCCGCCGCAGCGCGAGTGTTTCAGGCGGCGACATAAAACAAAATCAGTATTCGAATACGCCCTCGTAAATGAGCTTTGCGTCGCCCGTAAGCAATACCGTTTCATCGGTGTAATTGACCGTTAGATCGCCGCCCTTTAATTTGACCGTTATATCCTCGCCCTTTTCGCAATAGCCGTTTTCCACGGCGGCGACGGCGGCGGCGCACGCACCTGTTCCGCAAGCCCACGTTTCGCCGTTTCCGCGTTCAAAAACCCTCATTTTAAGGGTGTTTTTGTTTATCACCCGCACAAACTCGGTGTTTACACGCTCGGGAAAGATTTCGCTGTTTTCAAATTCGGGTCCTATTTTCGCCACATCCACGGCATCAACCTTACCGCAAAAAACAACACAATGCGGATTTCCGACCGAAACACACGTGACGGTATATTCGCCGAAGGGGAAATCCACCTTTCGTGAAATTATTCTTTCACCCTCTAATTTTACGGGGATTTTTTCGGGAGAAAGCTCGGCGCGTCCCATATCGACGCACACCGTCCCCACCTTTCCGCCGAAGGGGAACAGGGTAAGCTTTTTAATGCCCGAGGCCGTTTCTATGGTTATCTTCTCTTTTTTGGTAATACCCTTGTCATAAAGATATTTACCGACACAGCGTATGCAGTTGCCGGCCATTTTGCCTTCGCTGCCGTCAAGATTGAATATCCGCATTTTTGCATCGGCGACCGAGGAGTGTTCCATAAGCACTATTCCGTCGCCGCCGATACCGTAATGACGGTCGGCGCAAATTATACTCAACGCCTCGGGACAGGTTATCTCATTTTCGAAGTTATCAAAAAAGATGTAATCGTTGCCCGAGCCCTGCATTTTTGTAAAATGCAGCCGCTGCCTGTGCTCGCTCATGTGGTTTATGTCGACAAGCTCGGTATTTAAAAGGGTGAAACGCGAGGCAATCATATCGGCTAAAGCATTCGCGGTATCAAGCGAAGTAAGGGTAGCAATACCAAGCTGCAATGCCCTTATATGCAGCTTTATAAAGTCGCTTACGCATTGCGCCTCGTTGGAAGCGGTGTAAATTATGTAGTCGATGTTGCCGGTTTCTATAAGCTTTATCGCGTCGTCCGATTCGCGAAGCTTGTTTACCCGTTTAACCGCCGTTCCGAGGGATTCTATTTCGTCGGCGGTGCCGTTTGTGGCATAGATATCAAAGCCTAAATCGACAAACTTTTTGGCAAGCTTTACAATTTCGAATTTATCGTTATCGCTTACCGATATAAAGACTCCGCCGCCCTTTACGCGATGATCCGGAATGTTGTATCCGGCCGAAACAAGACCTTTGAAAAGGGCTTCGTTCAACGTCCTGCCTATTCCGAGGACCTCGCCGGTCGATTTCATCTCGGGGGAGAGCGAGGAATTGACATCCGACAGCTTTTCAAACGAAAACACCGGAACCTTTACGGCAAAATAATGCGACCGCTTATAAAGTCCCGTACCGTAGCCCTGATCCGTAAGCTTTTCGCCCACCATTATTCTGGAGGCGAGCTCCACCATCGGCACCCCGGTCACCTTGCTTATATACGGCACGGTTCTCGACGCTCTGGGGTTGACCTCAATCACATACAGCTCGTTATGATAAATAAGATACTGAATGTTTACAAGACCCTTGGTCCCGAGCGACAGCGCAAGCTTTTCAGAGCAGTCGACCACCTGGCTCAGCATCTTGTCGTCTATGTTGAAGGCCGGATAAACGGCTATCGAGTCGCCCGAGTGCACCCCTGCCCGTTCGATATGCTCCATTACTCCGGGAATAAGGCAGTCCTCGCCGTCGGAAATTACATCGACCTCCAGCTCCTTACCCATTAAATACCGGTCGATAAGCACGGGGTTTTCGATCCTGCCCGAAAGAATTATATCCATATATCTTTCGACATCCGCGGCGGTATAGGCAATGCTCATATTCTGTCCGCCTATAACATATGAGGGCCTGAGCAGCACGGGATATCCGAGGATCTCGGCCGAACGAAGCGCCTCATCCTTCGAAAAGGCGGTCATCGAGCTCGGTCTTTTTATTTTAAACCGGCCGAGCAGCTCGTCGAACCGTCCCCTGTCCTCGGCAATATCTATCCCCTCGGCCGACGTGCCGAGTATTTTAATGCCCTTTTTGTCGAGATATCCGCAAAGACGTATGGCGGTTTGTCCGCCAAAGGCCACAACAACACCGTCGGGCTTTTCCACCCTTATTACGTTCATTACGTCCTCTTCGCAAAGCGGCTCAAAATAAAGCCTGTCGGCCGTATCAAAGTCGGTGGACACCGTTTCGGGGTTGTTATTGATTATAACCACCTCGTAGCCGAGCTTTTTAAGGGCCCAGACACAATGTACCGACGAATAATCAAATTCTATTCCCTGCCCTATTCTTATAGGACCGGAGCCGAGCACCACTATACGTTTTTTGCCGCTGTTTACGGATTTTATACGCGCCGACGCTTCGCAAAGACCGCCGGTGTAGCACGAATAAAAATACGGTGTTTCGGCCGCAAATTCGCCGGCACAGGTATCGACCATTCTGAAAACGGCGCCGATACTCTCCTTCACCGGCGCTAAGGCCAGCCCCTCAAGCGCTTTATCGGTGTAGCCGAGCCGCTTGCCTTTTTTATAAAGCTCGTCATCTATATATTTTCCGCTCGTCGAGGCGAGCTCACACTCAAAATCCGCAAGATTTTTAAGCTTGCTTATAAACCATTTGTCTATACGGGTGACCGAATGTATCCTGTCGACCGAAACCCCGTTTTTCAGAGCATAAAAAACCGAAAACAACCGCATATCGTCGGCTTTTTCTATGAGCTTTAATGGGTCCTTACCCGATAATTTCGCATAATTCAGGGTGTCGCACGATATCTCCGCCCCTCTTACGGCCTTCATGATCGCCGCCTCGAAGGTAGGGGCTATCGCCATTATCTCGCCGGTCGCCTTCATTTTGGTGCCGAGCGTCCTGTCGGCGCCGTAAAATTTATCAAAGGGCCATTTCGGCATTTTTACAACCACATAGTCAAGGGCCGGTTCAAAGCAGGCGCAGGTTTTTCCCGTTACTCTGTTGGTAATTTCATCAAGGGTGTACCCGAGGGCAATTTCGGTCGTCACCTTGGCTATAGGATAACCGGTCGCCTTTGAGGCAAGGGCCGACGAGCGCGAAACACGGGGATTGACCTCAATAACGGCGTAATCAAAGCTGTCTGGCGAAAGCGCAAACTGGCAGTTGCAGCCCCCCTCGATGCCGAGCTCGGTAATTATATCAAGCGCCGCCGTGCGAAGCATCTGATATTCCTTGTCCGAAAGGGTAACGGCCGGAGCTATGACAATGCTGTCGCCCGTATGGATTCCGACCGGGTCGAAATTCTCCATACTGCAAACCGCAATAACGTTGCCGGCGCCGTCGCGCATGACCTCAAATTCTATTTCTTTCCATCCGTAAATATATTTTTCAACCAAGACCTGGCTTATCGGCGACATCATAAGTGCGTTCGCCGCAATTACCTTTAGCTCCTCCTCGCTGTGTGCAACGCCCCCACCGGCGCCGCCGAGGGTAAAGGCCGGCCGCAAAATAACCGGATAACCTATTTCTCCGGCCGCCTTTACGGCCGAGGTCATATCGTTTGCGACATGTGATGGAATGATCGGCTGACCGATTTTAAGCATGGTTTCCCTGAAAAGCTCCCTGTCCTCGGCACGGTCGATTGCCTCAAGAGGGGTTCCGAGCAGCCTTACGCCGTTTTCCCGCAAAAAACCCTCGCGGCCGAGCTGCATCGCAATGGTAAGTCCGGTCTGTCCACCGAGGGTCGCAAGCAGACTGTCGGGCTTTTCTTTTTTAATTATACGTTTTACCGTCTGAGCTGTAAGAGGTTCAAGATATATCTCGTCGGCAAGAGCCTTGTCGGTCATTATTGTGGCGGGATTGGAGTTTACAAGTACAACGTTAATGCCCTCGCTTTTAAGAACCCTGCAAGCCTGTGCTCCGGCGTAGTCAAATTCGGCCGCCTGACCTATTACTATAGGACCCGAGCCTATAACAAGGACCTTTTTAATGCTTTTATCAAAAGGCATTTATTCTCCCTCCTCCATTAGCTTTATAAACCTGTCGAACAAGAATTCGGTGTCCTTGGGTCCGGAACAGGCCTCGGGGTGAAACTGCACCGAGAAGGCCCTTTTACCGGGATAAAATGCCCCCTCGTTCGTGCCGTCGTTAGCGTTTATAAAGCTCTGTTTCGCACCGATTTTTTCAAGACTTTCGCCCTTTACGGCGTAACCGTGGTTCTGGCTCGATATAAACACCCGGCCGCCACTTAGTTCCTTTACCGGCTGGTTTACTCCCCTGTGGCCGTATTTAAGCTTTTCGGTCTTTGCTCCGGCGGCGAGAGCCAAAAGCTGATGCCCGAGGCATATTCCGAACATCGGAATTTTACCGAAGAGCTTTCTTATCTCCTCAACAACCTTTGTGTTATCGGCCGGATCTCCCGGGCCGTTTGAAAGCATTACTCCGTCGAATTCTTGTGACAGAACATACTGAGCGTGAGTATCAAAGGGCAAAAGCGTCACTTCACAACCACGCTTTGTAAGGGATCTTACAATGTTCGTTTTGTGACCGAAATCATACAGCGCAACGCGGTGTTTTTGCTCACCGTCAGCGGTAAAAACGATTTCTTTTTTTGTGCTTACCGCTTCGACCGAGCCGCTCACCCTATATTCGGAAAGCTTATTCAAAAATCCCGCCATATCATCGGGCAAAGCATCGGTGATAGCGGCGTTCATAACACCGTGTTCGCGAATAAGCAGGGTAAGCGCTCTGGTGTCGACTCCGCATACCGCCGTTATTCCGTGGCTTTTGAGAAAATCACCGACGGTGCCGCCGCTTCTGAAATTCGAGGGCGTTTCGCACTGATCGTGAACGATATATCCGCGTGCAAAGCAGCTTTCCGACTCGCAATCCTCGGGTATAAAGCCGTAATTTCCTATAAGCGGAAAGGTCTGCATTATTATCTGTCCAAAGTAGCTCGGATCGGTCAGGGTCTCAATGTATCCGCCCATTCCGGTGGTAAAAACAAGCTCACCCGTGACCGGTCGGTCGTCTCCGAAGAAATTTCCTTCAAAAACATGACCGTCGGCAAGTATTATATAGGCTTTTTTCATTATCGGTTACTCCCCCTGACCGCTGATATTTTAAATTATTTATTTTTGATGATTGCGCCGCACCCGACAGACAAGAACAGGTTTTGCCGGGGGCAATCCCCTTGTTTAAAGATCGAACCCGCCGTGATCGCTGTATGAGCCTTTACCTCCCATGAGCTTTACCATAACCGCCTTTTGGGCATGCAGACGGTTCTCGGCCTCGTCAAAAATCTCATTTGCATGAGCCTCGAAGACCTCGGCCGTTATCTCCTCACCTCTGTGAGCCGGCAGGCAGTGCAGCACCATCGCATCCTTTTCGGCGGCCGACATAACACTATCGTTTATCTGGTAATCTTTAAATATCTCCTTGCGAAGAGCCGCTTCACTCTCCTGTCCCATCGACGCCCAGACATCGGTATAAAGCACGTCGGCGTCCTTCGCGGCGAGCAGAATATCATCGGTGCACAAAAATTCGCCGTTTTCACTCGCCCATTTGCAGATTTTCTCATCGGGACGGTGATCATCCGGGCAGGCTATCGCCACGCTCATTCCCATTTTAATTCCGCCGACAATAAGTGAGTTCGCCATATTGTTGCCGTCGCCTATAAAGCACATTTTAAGTCCCGAAAGAGCCCCCTTGTGTTCCCTTATCGTCATAAGATCGGCCAACACCTGGCAGGGATGAGCATAGTCGGTAAGGCCGTTTATTATCGGAATCGAACCGTACTTTGCAAGGTTTTCGACCTCCGACTGCTCGAAGGTTCTTATCATGATACCGCTTAAATACCTCGAAAGCACACGCGCCGTATCCTGTACCGGCTCTCCGCGGCCGATCTGCAGATCGCGCGGACTTAAAAAGAGGGCCTGTCCACCGAGCTCAAACATACCGGTTTCAAAGGATACCCTGGTACGGGTGGAGGATTTCTGGAATATCATTCCGAGGCTTTTACCCTTTAAATATTTATGCTCAATGCCGTTTTTGCGCTCATATTTAAGCTGATCGGCAAGATTCAGTATCTCGATTATTTCCTCTCCCGAAAGATCGGCAAGCTTTAATAAATGTTCCATTTTTCATTCCTCCGTTTTTCATTTCTTAGTGGATGTATCCCGAGTGATCGTGACAATTACAGCCGTCATCACAGCAATCATCGTCATGTCCGCAAGCATCGCCGTCGCGGCAGTCATCACAATCATCGTCGCAACATTCGTCGCCGCAACAATCATCATCGCAATCGCATTGTTCTTCAAAACCGCCATGACCGCCGGCTGACGGCTCGTCGATCTTTTTGCCGTCGATGGTTAAAACCACCGTCTCGATCGCATTTAACAGCTCGTTTTCGTCAATGTTGAGCGGCGGCAAAAGACGTATCTTATTTTTAGCCGTAAGCACAAGCACCCCGGCCGCCATACATTCCTTTACAACGTCCGACGGCGCTTTATCGCTTTCAAAGCCTATCATCATGCCGAGCCCCGATATATTCTTGATCTTTTCGCATGATGAGAGCCGCTGCCTTACAAGCTCTCCCTTTCTTTTAACGCCATTTAAAAACTCATCGTTTATACGGCTTATTATGCTGTACGCTCCGGCGGCGCAAACGGGATTGCCGCCGAAGGTTGAGCCGTGATCGCCGAAAGATAACACATCGGCCGTCTTTTTGCCGAAAAGTGTAGCACCTATGGGCAGTCCGCCGCCGAGACCCTTGGCCGACGTTACAATATCCGGCGAAATGCCGTACTGCATATAAGCGTAAAATGAACCCGTTCTGCCGACTCCGGTTTGAACCTCGTCGACTATAAGCAGAATATCGTTATCCGCCGCAAAGCCGGCAACCTTTTCGACATAGTCCTTTTCGAGGGCTATAACGCCGCCCTCGCCCTGAACGAGCTCGAGCATCACAGCGCAGATTTTATCTTTATATTCGCTCTCGCAAAGCTTTTTAATGCCTTCAAAATCGTTGGCCTTCGCAAAAACAAAGCCCTCGGTAAAGGGTCCGAAATCCTTGTGAAAAACCTCCTGACCGGTTGCCGAAAGGGTAGTTACGGTTCTGCCGTGAAAGCTGTTTTCGAGGGTGATTATTACATTCCGTCCGTCTCCGTATTTGTCCGAAGAATATTTTCTCGCCGTTTTTATCGCGCACTCGTTGGCCTCCGCTCCGCTGTTTGAAAAAAACACCTTGCTCATGCCGGATTTTTCGCAAAGCAGCTTCGCCAAAGCCACCTGCGGCTCGGTATAATAAAGGTTGGAGGTATGCTGCAAACGGCAAAGCTGGGCCGTTACGGCGCTCACCCACTCGTCATCGCACGCTCCGAAGCTGTTAACGCCTATACCGGAAGTAAGATCGGTATACTGCTTGCCCTTCTCATCGTAAAAGGCCGAGCCGATCCCTTCGGTTATAACAAGGTCGTTGCGGCGGTATGTGCCGGCTATATAACGCGAGTCGAGCTTTTTTATCGTTTCTGAGTTCATCTGAAAACCCCGTTCCTTTCGGATTTTTCTTTTTTGTCGCCGCTTGAATCGGCAGTCTTTTTTGTTTTTTCGTTTTTTCGCGAAGGCGTCAGCCGCGCTGACAAAGGGCCCCTTTTTTATAATTTAAAGCCCTTAAACCGGAGCCGCTCTTTGGGGCTCTTTGGGGCCCTTTTGTCTTTGCCCGCAAAACGGGCAAAGGCGCCTTCGCGGCCGCCCGGAAATTAAACAAAATATTATAAAAGTCCGCTTTAAGGCTTCTGCCGATAAGTCAGAAAACCGGTAGATAGTCTTAAATCTTGTCCGCTTATCAGACAAACATTGTGCCGATTCCCTCATCGGTAAGGGTTTCAATAAGAATCGAATGAGGAATCCGTCCGTCAATTATAAACACCCTTTTGACTCCGCGGCGTATAGCCTCAATACAGCATTCAACCTTTGGTATCATGCCGCCCGATATAACCCCTTCGCGCACAAGCCGCGGCGCGTCGCTGACGTTAACTACCGGAATAAGGGTGGACGGATCGTCCTTGTCCTTTAAAATTCCGACCGTATCGGTCATGGATATAAAGCTTTCGGCCTTTAAGGTTCCGGCAATCCTGGCAGCGGCAGTATCGGCGTTTACGTTATATACGTTGCCGTCATCGTCGCATGCGACGGTCGATATCACCGGAATATACCCTTTTTCAAGAACATCGAGAATAATCGACGCATCGACCGAGGTTATATCGCCGACAAAGCCGAGCTCCTTGCGCATAGGCTTTGCCTTTAGCATTGCGCCGTCTATTCCGCAAAGCCCCACCGCCTTGCCGCCGAGCGATTCTATCATATTAACAAGGCTTTTGTTGATTTTACCGGCCAGCACCATTTGTACGACCTCGACCGTTTCCTTATCGGTAACCCGAAGCCCGTCTACAAATTCGGTGGTCTTGCCGATTTTTCTTAATTCCTCGGAAATTTCCGGTCCGCCTCCGTGCACAAGCACTACCTTGACCCCTATAAGGGACATCAGCACAATATCCCTCATTACAGCCGCTTTTAATTCCTCGTTTATCATGGCGTTTCCGCCGTACTTTATAACAAGGATCTTATCGGTGTAACGCTGAATGTATGGCAGCGCATGCACCAGCACGCTCGCCCTTTGGGCATTGGTTATATCCATCGGTCGGTCTCCTTTTTGTTTTTCTCTCGTATCGTACTTTTAAAATACAAGGCACAGCATTTACAATTGTTTATTTTCAGGTTCTGTAGTCCCCGTTTATTTTAACATAATCATAGGTCAGATCACAACCCCATGCGGTGGCCTCAAAGTCGCCCGAATTAAGATTTATTGCGACGGTCACCTCATCGCTTGAAAGCACTTTCTTTGCCTTCTCCTCCGAAAAATCGACGCCCGATCCGGCCGCGCAAACCTCCACGCTGCCGTTTTCCGACGAAAACGATACGTCGATTTTATTGACGTCCACGTCCGCGCCGCTGTATCCTACGGCGCACAGCACCCGTCCCCAGTTGGCGTCCGCGCCGAACATCGCCGCTTTAAAAAGACTTGAGGATATAACCGATTTTGCAACGGTCTTGGCGGTCGGTTTATCCTTTACGCCGCTGACACTGCAGGTTATAAGCTTAGTTGCACCCTCGCCGTCCTTCGCTATTTTACGGCAGAGATTTTTGGTAACGGCTCCGAGTGCCTCACAAAAGGCCGAATAATCCTCTCCATCGCCGGTTATTTTTTTGTTTCCGGCAAGTCCGCTCGCCATTACGCTGACCATATCGTTGGTAGAGGTATCTCCGTCAACGCTTATCATATTAAAGGAATCCTCAACATCGTGTGAAAGCGCCTTTTGCAGCATTTCGGGCGAGATATCGACATCGCTCGTTACAAACACAAGCATGGTCGCCATATTGGGATGTATCATTCCCGAGCCCTTTGCAATTCCGCCCACGACGCATTTTTTGCCGTCCGCCGTAAATTCGACCGCAAATTGCTTATCCATCGTATCGGTCGTCATTATGGCCTGGGCGGCCGGCGACGGATCGCTGCCGAGGGAGGCAACAAGCTCGCTCATCCCGTTTTTAATTGGGGTTATATCAAGCGGCTGACCTATAACTCCGGTCGACGCCACTATAACGTCCGACGCACTGATATCGGCGTATTCCTCGCACAGCGAGCACATATCCCGTGCGATTTCTATTCCGTTTTCGTTGCAGGTGTTGGCATTTCCGGAATTGCAGATTATCGCCCTTGCGTATCCGTCGGCAACGTTTTCCTTTGTAACGTATATCGGCGCACCCTTTACAAGATTTTTTGTGTAAACACAGGCCGCCGCCGCCCGTTTTTCGCACACTATAAGGGCGAGGTCCTTTTTCGACCGGTTCTTCCTTATTCCGCAATGCACGCCCGACGCCTTAAATCCCTTTGCGGCGGTTACAGAACCATTTATAATCTTCATAAATCTATCACTCCTTTATGTCAAGTCCCAAGGTTTCTTCAAATCCGAGCATGATGTTCATGCACTGCACCGCCGCTCCCGACGCCCCCTTGCCGAGATTGTCAAAAAGCGCGGTAACGCTCATGCGTTCGTCGTTTCCCGATACTATAAGCTCCATATTATCGTACCCCGAAAGGTTTCCGGCGAATATCGACCCGGCCAAGTCTTTTTTAACCTTTATAAGCTTCGAGCCGGCATAGTGAGCGCTAAGCTCCTCAAAAAGTTCATCGCACGATACCTTTTTCTTCATATCGTTTGCAAAAAGCGGTACGGTAACGGCCATACCGCTGTAATAATCGTCCACAATCGGGAAAAACGCCGGGAAATTTTCAAGCGAGCAGACATGCTTCATTTCCTTTAAATGCTTGTGCTGCTGAGAAAGACCGTAAAGCTTGGGCGAATACATCTCCCTGCTTTTTTCCTTTTCGTAATCGGCTATCATAGCCTTTCCGCCGCCGCTGTATCCGGTAAGCGAAAAGCACGATATAAGGCTATCTGCCGAAATTATCCCCCTTTTAACAAGAGGATAAACTATCGAGATGAATCCGCTCGCATGGCAGCCGGGAACCGCAACGCGATTGCTTTTTGCGATTGATGAACGGTGCAGGTCGGACAGTTCGGCAAAGCCGTATGCAAAATCCGTGTCGGTACGGTGGGCGGTAGAGGTGTCGATTATCTTTACCTCCTCGCCCTTTAATATGTCGCAAATTCCCCTCGACGCCTCGTCCGGCAGACACAAAAACGCAATGTCGGCCGCTCTTATAAGCCTTGCCCTTTCGGAGAGATCCTTCCTGAGTTCCGGCGATATGCTCAAAAACTCGATGTTTTCAAACTTTTCCAGCCGCTCGTTTATGCGAAGCCCCGTGGTTCCGCTGTTGCCGTCTATAAATACCCGTATTTTTTTCATGAATACCGTCCGCCGTCTCCCCAAAAACCGGAATACGGCCCCTGATCCTTTCCTGTTTTTAAAATCCGCCGGAGCAAAATTTAAGCCCCGGCGTATTTTATCGGTCACAATCGCTTAAAATGCGACGCTTTGACACTTTTATGGTATAACAAGGGCTAACAACAAAGCACCTTTCGCTATTAACCTCTGTTATATTTCAAATCTTATTTTTTAAGCCGTTTTTGCGCCTGAACCTTTATCGGAAGACCGAAAAGATTTATAAATCCGGCCGAATCCTTCTGGTCGTAAACCTCGTCCTCGTCAAAGGTTGCTATCTCCTCGTCGTAAAGCGAATAGGGCGACACAACCCCGGCGTTTATCATATTTCCCTTGTAAAGCTTTAAGGTAACGTCCCCGGTTACATACTCCTGGGTTTTATCGACAAAGGCCGACAGCGCCTCCCTCAGCGGAGTAAACCACTGACCGAAGTATACAAGCTCGGCAAACCGCGAAGCTACAAGCTCCTTATAATGCTGGGTGTCGCGATCAAGACAAAGGGTCTCGAGCACCTGATGAGCCCTGTAAAGGATGGTGCCGCCGGGCGTTTCGTAAACTCCGCGCGACTTCATTCCGACAAGCCGGTTCTCGACCAGATCGGCAAGACCTATACCGTTTTCGCCGCCGAGCTTGTTTAAGGTCTCGATCATTTCGACCGCACCGAGCTTTTTGCCGTCGATCGCCACCGGAACGCCCTTTTCGAAGCTTATCTTCACATAGGTCGGCTTATCCGGTGCCATTTCGGGCGAAACTCCCATTTCAAGGAAGCCCGGCTCGTTGTACTTAGGTTCGTTTGCGGGATTTTCAAGGTCAAGTCCCTCGTGCGAAAGGTGCCACAGGTTTTTGTCCTTGGAATAATTGGTTTCCCTGTTTATCTTAAGAGGAATGTTATGGGCCTCGGCATATTCGATCTCTTCCTCACGCGATTTTATGTCCCATATCCTCCACGGAGCTATTATTTTCATTTCGGGAGCAAGGGCCTTTATCGTAAGCTCAAAACGCACCTGATCGTTGCCCTTACCGGTGCAGCCGTGGCAAATGGCGTCGGCACCCTCTTTTTTTGCTATTTCGACTATCCTCTTGGCAATTATCGGACGGGCAAAGGAGGTACCGAGCAGATAATCCCCCTCGTAAACCGCACCGGCTTTAACGGTGGGATAAATATAATCCTCAACAAATTCCTTTTTAAGGTCCTCGATGTAAAGCTTTGAAGCGCCGGTCTTTTTGGCCTTTTCCTCAAGTCCGTCAAGCTCGGTTCCCTGTCCGACGTCTCCCGATACGGCTATGACCTCACAGTTATTGTAATTCTCCTTAAGCCAGGGAATTATTATTGATGTATCAAGTCCGCCGGAATAGGCGAGCACTACCTTTTTAATGCTTGTATCACTCATTTTTATTGCCTCCGATGTATAATGTTACATTTATTATACATAAATATTCATTCTTGTCAACCCTTTTCCGAGCATTTTTGTGATTTATATGATTTTGCAGTATAAATGCGCCTTAATCGTCCGTTTTTTTGTGTTTTGCGCCGAGCATTGCGGCTGACAGATGTTGCATATACCGAATTTTTATACATAATTAATGCATTTATACATTATTGCAATTAAAAAGCATTTTAAAGGAGGATAAAGGCTTTTGGCAATCAGTGCTCCAGCACCGATTTATAGTAATTTCCGAAATCGGCAAGTGCGTCGATTATAGGCAGCATCTGCCGTCCGAAATCGGTTAGTCCGGCAGATGTTTTGAAAAAGTAAAGGCAAATGTAACCGTAAGGCAAACACAAAAACTCCGCTTGCGGTAAATCCTACAAACGGAGTTTTTTGTGTATTCATTCAAATCAAGTGTTGCGCCTATAGAGTCAACGCATCGGTCCCGGTATAAAACGCCCGAACCGGCGCCGTATAGCGCCTTAAGGTATAATGTACATATCGTTGCGATATATAACACAAAAAGGTTATTATAACGCAAAACTATCCTCGGTTTTCTTTACAGATTACCTTACGCGAAAACTTATCTCTCGCCCTCTTTAGAGGCCGCCTGGGCAGCGCTTACACTCGCGCTTACACTCGGGGACTGCTGCTTGAGCGCCGCACGGGTCTTTCTTACATCCGAAAGATTCCTCGTGAGCTCCTCGTCGGCCCGACGCATAAGATCGTCGACAAAATCCTGAGCCGCCTTGCGCATTTCACGGCTCTTATTCTGTGACTGAGCAATTATTTCGTGGGCCTTGGCCTGAGCCAGACGCACGATTTCCTCCTGTGCGACTATGGCACGGGCGCGCTCCTCGGCTGCACGGACTATTCCCTCAGCCTCTTTTTTGGCGGTGGTTATTATGTCGGCACGGTCGGCCACTATCCCCTTGGCCTGCTTGATCTCGCCCGGCATATTAAGGCGTATGTCGTCCACTACTACCCTGAGCTTTTCGGCATCAACAACGCGGCGTCCGCCGGGCCAGCTCCAACCCTTTTCGAGCATATCGTCTATCTGGTCAAGCAATTCTTCAACATTCATTTTTTAACTATCCTTTCCGCTCAAGCGTTTTTTTATATCCTCGTAAATTTCTTCCGGTACAAAATCACTTATATCTCCGTCCATAGAGCCGACAAGCTTAACAATGCTGGAGCTTAGATACATGTTTTCCGATTGGGCTGTCAAAAAAACCGTATCGGCCTGAGGACAAAGCTTTTTATTTGTAAGGGCCATCTGGAACTCATATTCGAAATCCGAAACCGCCCTTAATCCCTTGACAATGGCCTTCGCCTTTTTCTCTCTTACATAATCGGCAAGCAATCCGTCGTAGCAATCGACCTCGACGTTTTCGATCTTTCCGGCCGTACGTCTTAACATATCCACACGTTCATCGGCCGTAAAGCTCGGCGACTTGCCGGCATTGTGCATAACCACAACTATTACGCGGTCAAACATCTGCGCCGCACGCTTTATAATATCGAGATGGCCCTTGGTAACGGGATCAAAGCTACCCGGGCACACCACCGTGGTACCGTTCAACAAACTCATCCTTCCTTGCGGTAAACGCTCAGCGCCACCGCACCGTAGCGGTACCGCCGCACACTCATCCCGTCGATCTCACCGGGAGGCTCGTCCTTCGGGTGCTCGCACACGATCACCCCTCCTGCCGATAAATGCTCGCAAGCGGGTATGAGCGCCGCTTCAAGCAAGCCGGTGGAATACGGCGGATCAAGAAAGATCACGTCGTAGGTATCGGCCGAACGTTTTATATAAGAAATTCCGTCGCACTCCGTAAAACGCGCTCCGCTTAATCGGGTAGCGGCTATGTTTTCCTTTATTATACCGGCCGCTTCCTTCGAATTATCAACAAACACGGCGCTTTTTGCTCCCCGGCTCAACGCCTCAAGTCCAAGCTGACCGCTGCCGGCAAATAAATCGAGCACACGGCGGCCCTCTATTTCAAACTGAATTATACTGAACAGCGCCTCCTTGACCCTCTCGGAGGTAGGACGGGTATTATCCCCAGCCAGGGTTTTAAGACGCACCGAACGTGCCGTGCCGGTAATAATCCTCAATACAACTTCCTCCAAAAAAGCATAAGCGCACCAATATCATTACAATTTTGTTATATTATCGCATTATTCGGTGCACTTGTCAATAAAAAAGTATCCGATGTTTTACACTTTTCACAAAACAGCCGGTATTTTACGGCAACGTCCGATAATGATGTACGGTTTTAAAAAGGGAAAAGCCTCCGTCGCAAAGCAAAAAAATCAGCGCTGATATCTCCGCTCGCCGTTACCGCTTAAATCATTAATACAGTACGGCGCCTCCTCCATCTTTTTAAAGCCGTTAAATAAACACAGCTTTGTAATTCCGGTATTTTCATCATCCTTACCGCAATCGGCCGCAATATATTTGCAGCCCTTCGATCCTGCCCAATTTTCACAGCACCTGATCAGATAGCTCGCTATTCCATGTACGCGATATTCTTCCTCGACATATATCGCCTTTATGCGACCGACGGGGCCGTCCGTATATCCGGGGAAATCATTCTCAACCGAGCAATAAGCAAACGCAACCATCTTCTCTTTAAAATACGCCGTGTATATTATGTTACCGTCGGTTTCAACTATCGCTTCAAGCTTTTTGCTTAAGGCTTCATACTCGCCGCCCTGATTCTTTACGGCGAGCTTTGCGACGTCACAGGCATCCTGTTTTCTGCAATAATAGTATCCGAAGCAATTGTAAGCGGCCCAATCTATCGCGCCTAATCCGTTTATCATAGAAAAACAGACCTTATCCCACAGCTCATGCATCGACCGCCCGGAAAAAACCTTCGCGTTGAGTATTTCGTCGGCAGTTGCGTACTTATAGTTTTTTTCGTCCGCAACAGGCAGTCCGAAACAATAGTAATCCTCTCCGTCGTCATCAATATAGCCCATCGTACAGTTATTATATTTTTCTTCGCCTTCGATATAGAAATCGATCTCGTAAACATCCTTTTTATCAATAAGTTTCTGCCTGAAAACCTCGTAAAATATCTTTTCTCCCCACATATTTTCTTTTCCTTTCAGACATCGGTATTTAAAACCGACGGTTCTTAAGTCAGTTGTTTCCCTCCTCATCGCGGTCGTTTATCTGTCCGTTTAAATATTCCTTAAGACGTACAGCGGCGGGCATATTCATTCCCTTTACCCGGCTTATCTCCTCAACCTCCGCCTGAGCAAGACTCTGAATCGACCTGAAATGCATAATAAGCTCCCTCGCGCGGGTTTTGCCTATGCCGGGGATATCCTCAAGCTCGCTTTTGAAGATCTCGCCCGAGCGTCTTGAACGGTGGTAGGTTACGGCGTAGCGATGCACCTCGTCCTGTATTTGCGAAATAAGGGTGAATACCGACCTTGTCGGCTTGATCTCGATTTCGCCGCCGGGACCGACAAGGGCTCTTGTCCTGTGGTGGTCGTCCTTTACCATTCCGAACATCGGGACATTAAATTCCTCGCTTTTTGCAACCGACAGGGCCGCTTCAAGCTGCATTGCTCCGCCGTCGAGCAAAATAAGACCGGGCAGTCTTTCAAAGCCCTCCTTTTCGGGCGCCTCCACGGTCTTTTCTTTTCCGGACATCTGTCCGTCGGTTACGGCTTTATCGGGAATATTCCCGACCGTTTTTTCGGCAGATAACGCTTTTTTATATTCGCTTATACGCCTTTCGATCACCTGTTTCATAGCAGCGCAATCATCGTTTGCCGTAAGCCCCTCGACCTTGAATCTCCTGTATCCCGAACGGTATGGCTTTGCGTTTTTAAAGGTTATCATTCCGCCGACGGTAAAGCTTCCGGCCGTATGGGAAATATCATACGCCTCAATATATTCCGGCAGTTTTTCAAGCGAACAAAGGGCCGCGAGCTCGTCGAGAACGCCGTTTCGCCTTCGCCCGTCCTTAACCGTTATACGCTCGGCGGCATTCTTGCGGCACATATCGACAAGCGCCGCCTGCTCGCCGCGTTTTGGTACATGAAACGCCACTTTTTTCCCCGATAAAGATGACAGCCATTCCTCGAGCACGGCCGAATCCTCAGGCAGCTCGTCAACCGTTATTTGCGGCGGTATGCGGTCCGACATTGAATAATACCGCTTTATAAACTCGCCCCTTAAAGCCGCCTCGTCCTTCATATCCTCGACAAAAAAATGCTCCCGGTCGAAAAGCCGTCCCTTGGTAAAGCGAAAAACCTCAAAGCATGCCGTATCATATCCGTGAGCGAGGGCTATTACATCCTGCTCTTCGATTTTGGAGGCAAAAATATGCTGCTTCTGATAAACGCTTTCTATGGCCTTTATCCGGTCGCGAAGCCTGGCCGCCTTTTCGAATTCGAGATTTTCAGCAAGCCTTTCCATCTCTTCTTTAAGCAGGGAGACGGTCTCCTTTTTGCCGGTTTTTAAGTATCCTACCGCCTGATCAACCAGTACAGAATACTCCTTCGATGATATCTTACCGGCGCACGGCGCACAGCACCGTCCTATCGAATAATTAAGGCACGGCCGGCTTTTTTTGCGTTCCTTTTCAAAATTGCGATTGCAAGTCGGCAATTTAAAAATGCGGTTGACCTCCTCAACGGCGCCCGATACGGCAAAGCCGGAGTTGTACGGCCCTAAATATTGCGCATTATCGTCGATCTTTTGCTTTTCGGCCGTTATTCTCGGCCATGGCCCAGAGGTTATTTTAATATAATGATACCCCTTGTCATCCTTGAGCAAAATATTGTATTTAGGCTGATTCTGTTTTATAAGCGAGCATTCGAGAATAAGGGCTTCGAACTCGCTGGTGCAGACAACGTAATCAAAATCAAACACATTGTCCACCATTTTCTGAACCTTGGGCTCGTGGCGCTCGCCCTCCCTGAAATACTGGCTCACCCTGTTTTTAAGAATCTTCGCCTTACCTATATATATAATTTGTTTTTTGGCGTCGCGCATTATATACACGCCGGGCAATTCCGGTGTGTTAAGTGCCTTTTCGCTTAAAATTTTCAGTCTTTCATTTGCCACTTAAAACCCGCCCTGCCTTTCTTAATAACGGCTTTAGGTTAATTTATTTAAAAGCCGGTAAAACCGGTTTTCGTTCTGCTGTGTACAACACTTGAAAAATCGGGGTGTACATGATAGTATCTAAAAAAGAAAAGTCAAAAACAGTAATTTTAAAATATAAACGGTGAATGCTTGTTATGGAAAAATGCTTTTTATGTCCGCGAATGTGCGCTGCCGACCGAAGCAAAAACGTAGGCGTTTGCGGCTCTCCCGAAAACATAAAGGCCGCGCGTGCGGCGCTGCATTTTTGGGAAGAGCCCTGCATAAGCGGCAAAAACGGGTCGGCGGCGGTGTTTTTTTCTGGCTGCCAGCTAAAATGCGTGTATTGTCAGAACTTTAATATAAGCCACAATTCGTACGGTAAGGAAATAACCGTAGACCGGCTTGCCGATATATTCGACGAGCTTTGCGACATGGGCGCCCATAATATAAATCTCGTCTCTCCAACCCCGTACACAAAGCATATACTCTTGTCCCTCGAAAAAAGAAAAAGCAACATACCGGTCGTCTGGAATTCCTCGGGATACGAACGGATCGAGACCTTAAAAATGCTCGACGGCGCAATAGACATTTATCTGCCGGATATAAAGTATTCGGATAACGAATTATCAAAAAAACTTTCCGCCGCGCCGGACTATTTTGAAACGGCAGCAGCCGCCGTAAAGGAAATGTTCCGTCAAAGGGGCAAGGCCCGTATCGACCGAAACGGCATAATGCAAAGCGGCGTTTTAATAAGACATCTTTTACTGCCCGGAATGTTCGAAAACACACGGGGCGTAGCCGATTTTATCGCCGATACATTTGCCCCCGGCGATGTGATATTCTCGCTTTTGGGACAGTATACGCCGGCCGGAATGTCATCGCTCTATACGGAAATAAACCGTCCCGTAACAAAAGAGGAATACGACTGGGCGGTATCCTACTGTACGTCGGTCGGAGCCGCACCCGATTACACCCAAAACCTCTCAAGCGCCGACAGCGAATATATCCCCGACTTCGACTGCACCGGATTATAATTTCATATTACACCGCAAATAAAATCGGCTGAATGCTCCGGATCGCAAAGGTTTTTAAAGATGTCGGCCGGGGAGGGGCAGCGAAGCTGACCCGAAGTAAACCGCACCGAGCGATAATCCGCTTTTCCATAAAGGCTTTGTCGGTGCGGTTTACTTCGGTTTTTGCCCTATGGAGCAAAAACCTCCCCGGGAAAGCCGGACGGCATCAAAAACAACAGTTTTTTAATATCAATTAAAGCCCTGCTTCTTCACCGGAAAACATCCTACACAACAAGGCTAATCAGGCAAGTTCCGCCCCAAAACAAAATAAAATATCTGCTAATCCGAAAAAACACATTCCCACAAAAAACAATATCAAAACCGCCGGAACGTCCGGCATTTTGAGATATTTAAGACTTTTTACGGGAGGTGTCAGCAAAGCTGACAGCAAGGAACCGTATTGACGGCAGTTTACCACTTTATTTTGCAGTAGAAATCCAAACGGTTCCTTGCTTTTTGCCTTTTTGGCAAAAGCCTCCCGGAGTCGCCGTACAAGACAAAAAATGTGTTATGTATTTTATATTTTGTATTTTAAATCTTTATTTTCACTAAAGCTTTACTTTTTTACCGGAAATTCTTCGTCCGGATGCTGCTTTATAAATCCGGTTATCAAAACCTCCGCCACCGAATTTTCAAGGTCGTCCTCAACCTCGACAATGTAGCAGCAGGTCGTACGTCCGCTTTTTTTACACCTCGCCCGGGCAATAAGTTTTTCGCCCTTTGCCGCCCCGGTAAAGTTTATCTGCGAGCTCAGCGATACCGTAATTCCTCCGGCGCAGTTTGCCGCCACCGCAAAGGCAAAATCCGCAAGCGTGAATATAGCTCCGCCCATAACCCCGCCGGCGGCGTTTTTGTGTATAGGCTTTATCTGCATGGTGCAGGTCGCATCTCCTAAAACAGCGTCCTCGATTACCGCACCGGCAATTTCGGTAGCAAAAATATCGGCGGAAAATTTTTCTCTTATTTCGTTTAAAAAGCTTTCTTTTTCCATTTTGTTTTTATCTCCGGTTTCTACGATTATATTCTGCTGATTAATTCGGTGTTATATTCTGACCGTTTTAAAGGTCATCTCCCTGCCCGACGGCTGTATCAAAGGCGATGAAAAATCATAAAGATCGCAAGCGGCACATTCTTTTCCGAACCGTCTCTCGGCCGCGCGCGATATTTTTTTAATCTGGGAATAGCCCGTAACAATTGGTATTTTCGATGTCGCAGCAGCCCTTTTTATAAGCTGCTCGCCCGTTTTTGTAAATCCGAGCACGCGGATATATTCGGGGCTTTCCCCCTGTGAAAAAAGCCCGGCCGCAGCCGCAACCATGCATCTTCTGACCCTCGCCGCCGTATATCGCTTGGTAACGCAAAGCTTTACGGCCTGCTCAAGGGTGCTGCTTTGTCTCACGGCGCTGATAATGCGGTTTTCAAGCCCCTCCGATACGCCGCGCACCCTTTTTATATCGTCACGTGACATCATTCTAAGCCGGGAAAGTACGGCAATACCAAACCTTTCGTTTTCGAAGCAGGGCGCAAAGCCCTGCTTTTTTTCTTCCTCAATTATATCCGCCGCATATTCCGGCAAATAGGATGAATACTCTTCGTTCCCGACAATTTTTTCTCTTATATACGACGCCGAAGCTATTTTCGACTCCTCATCGGCCATTCCGTTATGAAAAACCCCCTCGCGCCTTATCGGCCAGAAATCAAAATCAGCTCCTATGCTTTTTGCTGCCGATATATACTCACACCCTAAAATATCGTTCGCCATGGTGGGCGAACCACCGAGCTTTTCGTCCAAAACCGACTGCACCGCCGCCGCATATCCGGCGCCGTTTTTCATCCCTGTTTTTATCTCGTCGCCGCAAAGCCTGATTATCTCCTCTTTTTTTAAAAGGAGCTCTTTATCCCCCGTTTCGCTCCCGAAGGACAGTACGTCAACGCCTCCGAAAGCGTCAAGCAGATAAACGCCCGCCCTTGCAAAATCGGCCGCCGGCGCACAGGAATACTCTGTCGGCATTGATATTACAAGGTCGGCTCCCCCTTTAAGCGCACAAACGGTCCTTGCTCTTTTTGAAATAACGGCCGGCTCTCCCCTTTGGGTAAAACAGCCCGAAATCACGCAAACCACCGCATCGGCTCCCATTTGACGTACACGCTGTATATGCAGCGCATGACCGTTGTGAAAGGGATTATATTCGGCTATTATTCCGGCTGTGAGCATTTTTTCGCCTCCGCTACTTGATTTATTTAAAACTATACTATATAATAACGCAGTATGATGTTTTTTTCAACACACAGATAATTTTTAAGGAGAGAATCGGCAAATGAAAATATTGGTCGTAAACTGCGGCAGCTCATCCCTCAAATATCAGCTTTTTGATATGACCGATGAAAGCGTCGTAGCAAAAGGAATTGCAGAAAGAATAGGAGCCGGCGGAATAATCAGCGGGAAAACTGCCGACGGCAGAAGCTATAAATACGAAATTGATCTGCCCGATCACAAGATCGCCTTTAAAGAGGTCCAGAAAAATCTTACCGAGGGCGAATGTGCCGTTATAAGCTCGATGAGCGAAATAGCCGCAGTAGGACACCGCATAGTACAAGGCGGCGCTCTGTTCGACAAATCGGTTCTTGTAGACGATGAGGTCATAAAGGGAATCGAGAGCCTTATTGATCTTGCTCCCCTTCACAACGCCGCCCATCTCCAGGGAATCCGCGCCTGTATCGATGTTCTCGGCCCGGATGTTCCGGAGGTCACCGTATTCGATAACTGCTTCCATCTTACAATGCCTCCCGAGGCTTATATGTTTGCGGTTCCCTATGAGTACTATGAGAAGTACAAGGTTCGCCGCTACGGCTTCCACGGAACCAGCCATCGCTATGTAAGCGAGCGCTATTCCGAGCTTACCGGTAAGAGCCTTGAGGGCTTAAAGCTCATAACCTGCCACCTCGGAAACGGCTCCTCCATAACCGCAATAAAGGACGGTAAGGTAATAGACACCAGCATGGGTCTTACCCCCCTTGACGGATTTATGATGAGCACCCGTTCCGGCGGACTTGATCCCTCGGTCGTTACCTTCCTCGCCGAGAAAGAGAATCTTTCCCCGAAGGAGATGTCCGACCTTCTTAACAAGAAATCCGGCGTAATAGGCATTTCGGGCAAATACAGCGACGACCGCGACCTTACCGAGGCATGCGCCCGCGGCGAAAAAATGGCCATTCTCGCCCGCGATATGCAGTTCTATCAGATCCGTAAATACATCGGCTCGTATGTTGCCGCTCTCGACGGCGTAGACGCAATAGTCTTTACCGGCGGTATCGGCGAAAATGCCCAGCATCTTCGTGCCAATGTCTGCACACACATGGATTATTACGGCGTTAAGATCGATCTTGACTACAACAAGACGGTATGGCACGGCGCCGAGGGCAGGATCTCCACCCCCGATTCCAAGGTCGATGTATGGGTAATCCCCACCAATGAGGAGCTCATGATCGCCCGTGACACCAAGGCCATTGTAGACGGCCTTAAAAAATAAGGAAAGGCGCGAGAAATTTATGCTGCGTTTTTTCAGACTTTTAAGATATTATCTTATAATGGGAATTACGGCGCTGGTTCTTACTTTCACCGCTTCGGCCCAGTCTTCATCGCCCGCTACCGGCGATGAATTCAACCCCGTATTTCTCATAATCGCCGGGGTGGCCGTTATAGGCTTTGTGCTTGTAATAGTGCTCACCCGTCCGAAAAAAGATAAAAAGGACGACGAAAAGGACAAATAATCCCATTTCACCGGACAAATCCCCGTAACATTTTAAAAAATTGCACTTTTTTAAAATTTATTGTTGACAAGACGGGATGTTTTATATTATAATACTGCTTGCGCCGCATAACGATAAAGCGGTGCAGGCAGTTTATACGGCGGTATAGCTCAGTTGGCTAGAGCATTCGGTTCATACCCGAAGTGTCGTTGGTTCGAGTCCAATTACCGCTACCAATGGCCCGGTGGTCAAACGGTTAAGACACCGCCCTTTCACGGCGGTAATACGAGTTCGATTCTCGTCCGGGTCACCATTTTTTCTTTTTAATTGATGTATGTGCGTGCGACGCCGTACGGACGCATAGCTCAGCTGGTTAGAGCGCTCGCCTCACACGCGAGAGGTCCACGGTTCGAGTCCGTGTGTGTCCACCACCTGAAAAATATGTTGCAAACCGTAAAACGGCTTTGTAAGTGACATTATATTTACGACGGGGTGCTTTAAAAGGCTGAGACGGATTTTTTCCGAACCCTTGAACCTGATCCGGATAATGCCGGCGTAGGAACGCTTTTCAGACTTTTTTAACCTTTGTCTTTGCACAGGGTCGAAAGGGTCTTTTTATTTTTTATTTTTCCCAAAAGGAGCAAAAAATTATGTCAGAAACGACAACACAGACAAAAACAAAAATGTCTACAAGACAGCGTACCCGCGCCCTCACCGAAGCCGCGCTGATGCTCGCTCTGGGCACTGTTTTACAGTTCATCCCTCTTGTAAAAATGCCCTTCGGCGGCGATGTCACCGCATTTTGCATGCTTCCGGTAATAATAATCGCTTACCGCTACGGCTGCAAATTCGGCTTTTTGGTCGGCTTTGTTTATTCCCTTATTCAGCTGCTGCTCGGAATGAACAATTTACAGTACGGCACCTCTTTCACGGCCGTCGTGATCATACTTCTGTTTGACTACATTCTCGCCTATTCCTCGATAGGACTCGCCGGTGTATTCAAAAACTCCAAGCTTTCCCAGGGCAAGGCTCTCGCCTACGGCTCGCTTATAGTATGCGCCGTAAGGCTTATATGCCATATTATCTCCGGCTGCACCGTATGGGCCATATGGGCTCCCGAAGGTATGCCGGTAATAGAGTACTCGGTGCTTTACAATTCGGCATACATGATCCCCGAAGCGATAATCACCGCGGCTGTCGGCGTTTGGATCTCCAGCTTTATAGATTTCAGAAACCCGACCCTCGCCGTACATGTAAGAAAAGAATCGACCGGCGGTGCAAGCACCGTTATTCTCAAGACCGTAAGCTCGCTTTTCGCGATAGCCGCCGTGGTTATTGACACCCTTCACATCTTCTCGACCGTTCAGTCGGAAGAAGGCTTCAACCTTGCGCTCATCTCGAACGTCAATCCCCTTTTGCTGGTTGTAACCACCCTTGTCGGTGCAGCCGGATGCGTGCTGTTCTACCTCATATACAAAAAGACAGCAAGCAAAAACGGATAGTTTTCTGCCTTTTTACCGGCAGATGCACCGCAAAAATCAACAGTTCCCCCTATACATAAAAACCGAGCCCGACCGAAATTTTACCTCCCGGTCGGGCTTGGTTTATTTATCGGCTTGTCTTTGCCGCCTTGTACACCCTTTTGTACAGGGTGTTCTTTATTTTCTCGAATTCAGACTCGTCCACAGCGCGACCGTATGTCATCATTTTAAGCGGTATCGCCTTTTTATCGGGCGAAAATGCGGGCTGTATATACGGATAATCGTTAAGAACAAAGCCGCATCTTTCATAAAATCCCACCCGGCGCGAGGTCATACCACCGCACGGCGGCTCCACCTCAAGGCAGACCATTCCGCAAAGCTTTTTAACCGCTTCACCCAGCATTACGCCGCCGAGCCCCATACAACGATATTTTTCATCCACCGCAAAGTGCTCGATATAGCCGAAATTTTCGAATTGCCACACCGCAATAAATCCCTTTACGCTGCCGTTTGTATCCGGAAGAATATAAACGGTATATCCGTCCTCCTCAAGCAAAGCCCGCTGCTCATCCTCGCTTCGCCGCTCATCGTCGGGAAAGCTCTTTTCCATTATACGGTACACGGCGCCGAATTCGCCGTTTTCCATAGGCCTCAACACGCTTATAGCCCTCCTCAAAACCACAGTTATATACCGATGATACCATGTACCGCATTTTATTTCAAGAGCCGTCTTTAAGCCGACGAAAATCGAACAATCTACCGTATAAAAAACAGGGCTGCCGATCGGATGTTTTCCGGTTTAAGCATACGCTTGTTACACCCGACGGCCGAGCCCCGTTTTATTTTCCCCGGCCTTTAAAGATTTGTTTGGCCGACTCCCCAAAAACCCGGTTGCCTTTTGATTTTAAAGCTTTTACAGCTTTAACCTTAGGATTATCCCCTTACTCCGCAAGCTTTGCGCCGAGGGCATTGCAGGCGGCCTTCGCGTCGTCGTCCGGCTCTTCGTTGCATATAACGCCGTCCGCCGCGAGCACCGCACCGTCAGCACGGCAGGTATCCTCCCAGTTCCTCATCCATTCGCCGTCTCCCCAGCCGTAGGAACCGAAAAGACCGATTTTCTTGCCCGAGAGCTTACCCTCGCAGGATGAAAACATGGGCTCGAATTCGTCCTCTTCAAGCTGCTCGCTTCCCATTGAGGGACAACCGAAAGCGACGGCCGAGTAAGCATCCATCATATCTGCATTAAAATCCGAGCAGGAAATAACGTCGGCTTCTCCGCCTGCGTTTTTCGCTCCGTTTGCTACCTCGTACGCCATGGCCTCGGTGTTACCCGTACCGCTCCAATACACTACTGCTATTTTGCTCATTTTTTTCATCCTTTCTTTTGCTGCAATGAATACGGAATTTTTTGTCCGTTACATCGCCTGGTTGCACTTTTATGCAACACTTTATTTTAGTTTTTTATTTCGCGCGGCTTAACTACCAGCCGCTCGAAACATCGGTCGCGGCAGTAAGCCTGCTTATATAGTCTTGTACATTTTTCGTAAAGCGCAAATCGCTTTTTGGCCGATTCAACATCCGAATAAACCTTCCATGTGCCGACGTATTTTGCGTCCTTTGCACCCGAGCTGATAAAACCCATTACATCCTCAGGAGGATAGCCGAGAAAAAGCCCCACCTCGTGCGGAAACTCCTCACAGCTCCTTACCCGTCTCGATAATTCTCCTATACACCTGTTGATATTCTCGACCGGATAGCCGAGCCCTTCCAAAAATCCCCGCGCTTTACCCCGTTCAAGATCCTTTTTAAGCGCGTCGGGGCGGTAAACGTACAAAAGCGCCCTGTCCTTTGTCATTCTTATCGGCACCATTCTGACCCCCTTCGGAACAAGGGAGGTATTAATCCGCCTGAGTGATGCGTAAAAATCCTCCCGTGAGCCGAATGAGACCGAAAACAGATTGCCGGTTTTAATTCCGGCCAGGGTCGGCGAACAGTGAAAAACCACCTTTTCCTCAGACATTAACAGCACCCCCGGCATGAGTGTCCAAAATACGCCGTAATGCCGATATAGAACCGGTCTGGCTTCTTGCAATATTAATATTCTTCTTTTTGGCCTGACCGTTTGCTATATCCAGCATTTTATGCGACATGGTCCCCGTAAACATCACGAGCAGATCGGGATTTCCGAAATCGAGCAGTCCCCGTCCCGTTTTTACATAAACCTTGGCCTTGCAGGAATACTCCTTGCAAAGCTCCTCATATCTCCTTACCATACATTCGTTTCCTCCGAGTATTACAACGCTCATACCGTATTATCATCTCCTTATTTTTTGTCAGCCGAAATTAATCATCGTAACCGGCCATAATGGCGGCCTTTCGGCGTATTTTTTATCGCCGCCGGCAGACTGAAAAGCTGCCTTACCGGCTTTTTCTTGTAAAATACAGTGTTCCTTCTTAGTATTCTTATGTGTTCTTCTTTAATGCAAGAGTTTTCCCACTCTACTCCGATCCACACGAAAAGCCGGACGGATTGCTCTCGGCTCATCTGTAGTTAGCGTACGCTAACTCAGCCGGATTTTTTAGCCGTGCCGAAGGGCTTTTTTCGGGCCTTACGGCACGGTCGGTTCATCTTATATGTTTTAAAACAGGGTCGCTTTTTACATCCGCCGAATAATTTAACGGGCCTATAAAACCCATAAAAATATTTTTAGACGGTTTATAAAAAAATTATTTACCGCGAAGCCTGTCAAAAAAGCTTTTTTTCTCATATTCTTCGCTTTTTGCATCGGTCAGGGTGTATCCGCCGGCGTCGATCGCGCTTTTAAGCTTATCAAACGGAAGATCATCGTCCGATATAACGACCGCCTCACCATTTATATGCGACGACGACACCTTTTTCACCTTGAATTCACGGCGGATCAGGTCGTTAATATGCGCCTCGCACATCCCGCACATCATACCTTCGATTTTAAGGGTTGTTTTCACCATTTTAAAGACCTCCGAACATGTACTTAACTTTAAATACAATGCTTTTTATTCGGCACATTTTAGCGCTTCGACCATATCGATCTTCCTGTTTTTGCGAGCAACCATAAAGCTTACCGCAAGGGACATTCCGACCGTAAGTACAAGGCTTAAAACACAGGAAAACGGACTTATACTCAGCTCAGTTTCGTATTCGCCGGCCAGCTTTTTCAGAAGATAGTCAAGAATCAGAATACCAAGCGGCAGACCGATAATCGAGCCTACAATGCTTATAAACAGGTTTTGTCCGATAAGCAGGCGGCCGATCCTATTATTCCTGAAGCCGACCACCTTAAGGGTTGCCATTTCGCGGTAGCGCTCGGTGTAGCTCATAACGCCGAGGTTATAAAGCACCACTACTCCGAGCAGCAATGCTCCGCCTATAAGCAGATATATCATCATATCCATAAGCTCGGTGAAGGTGTCGAAGGAATCGATTATCATCTGCTTTGACTGAACGCTCTTTATTGCGCTGCCGGCCGGAATATTGTTTTTGTCGGTGTCAGTATATACCGAATCGGGCTTAAAATCAAGGCCGAGACTCTCATATGTTCCTGGTGTCATTACCATGCTTTCGGTAACGCTGCGTATAATTCCGAGAACCTTTACCGTGTACATCTCATCAGATCCGAACGGACTGAAGGTTAAGCTGTCGCCCTGTGACAAAGAAAATTCATCCGCTATTCTCCGGCAGATGTAAACGCCGCCGTCCTTTATGCTTACAAACTCATTGCTCTTATCCTTCGGAAAACGCACCTTATCGCCCGATATATCATATACATCAAGCGAGACCGCCTTTTCCTCAAGCTGAACGCTTAAGCTCATGCTCGTATCGCCTGAATACTTGTCTTTAATCTCCTCACGCTGCAAGTCGGTTGCGTCCTCGGAAAAATATATCCGCGAGGAATAATTTGTAGCATCGTTGTAATAGGTTTGCAAAAACACGCTCATTGTGTCGCGCATTCCGAGGGCCGCTATAACAATAACCATGCAGCCGACAACACCGATAAAGCTCATTGCGGTACGTGATTTATGGCGGACGATATCGCGCATGTTCCAGCGTGTGCCGAACGACAGCTTGTGGAAAAACGCCGTTTTTTCAATCAGCATCGGCTTATTCTTGCGCGGCGTGTAGGGTCTTAATGCATCGGCAGGAGTGCCATAGAGCATACTTTTAACCGAAAGATATCCTATCAATGTAAGCAGGACTATTATTCCGGCAAGCACAACATAACAAAACCACGGAAAATACAAACGCCATTCGTCGATGTCCATATAAGTGCCCATCATCCCGTCGGGATTCATTATCATCCAGGCAACGAGATATCCGAGCAGTGTCCCGAGCAGAGAACCGATAACACCGATGACAAACGCATAGGACGAATAGTGGCGGATTATCCGTTTATCCTTAAAGCCGAGGGCTTTAAGCGTACCTATCTGAACCTTCTCTTTTGCTGCAAGACGGTGCATTGTGGTAACCATTGTTAGCACGGCTATAAGCAAGAACAAAACCGGCAAGACCGAGCCCATGTTCTGGCCTTCCTCAATTTCGCCCTTGGCGCCTGCATAGGGGCCCGATTCGTCCTTTGTCAGCACCAGAGTGCTTACCCCGAGGGATGAATCCACGGCCTTTACAAGCTCGCTTTTTTCAAGTCCCGATATTATATTTATTTGCGGATAGTATGCCATTCCCATTACTTTTTCATACATAACGGGGGAAATATAGGCGAATCCGTGGGTCGAAAAATCCGGCATAATCTGGCTTTCGTCCCTGACACATATCATAAATTCGCCCGACTTTATAAGTCCTTTAACCGTTCCGCTTATTTTTATGTTTTTGTATTTGAGTGTTATGCTGTCGCCGAGCGAAAAATCATTCGCCGAAGCATATTTATCCGACAGCCATACCCCGTTTTCACTGTTTTTGTCGTAAGCGTCGCCCTCGGTTACAAGCATTCCGGATACCGCCGCATTCGTTGTAACGGCAAGGCTTAAGGTATCGCCCTCGCGCTCTTTTACGTCCACCGCTGCGCTTACAAAGCGCGCGGCATTATCAACACCGTCGATACTCAGTATTTTTTGTAAATCCTCATCCTTAAAGGAAGCTTCCGACATAACACGGTAGTCGGCATAACCGGTTTTTTTAAAGAAGGAATCGGTATTGCCCTTTATGCTTACCCACTCCATATTAAAACCGACAAATATACCTATACCGAGAGTTATCATTATTATCATCGAAATAAACTGGGCACGGTACAAACCGACGGTTCGCCACATCTTTTTAAACAGCATAACCGTTTTCCCCCTTTACCAGTCTATTTCATCGGCCGACGCTGGATTTTGCTGTTCTTCGCACGAAACGACATGCCCGTTTTTGACCCTTATAACAACGTCCGCCATTTTCGCTATGTTCTGGTTATGGGTGACTATAACTATGGTCTTTTTGTAATTGCGGGCCATTTTAAGCAAAAGCTTTAAAACCATAACGCCGGTTTCGGAATCGAGGGCGCCGGTCGGCTCGTCGCAAAGCAGAATCTTCGGATTTTTAGCCAATGCACGGGCAATAGATACCCTTTGCTGCTCGCCGCCGGAGAGCTCGGAGGGGAAATTTCTCAAATGATCCGAAAGACCGACCTCCTCTATCATCTTGGTTGCAGACAAGGCGTTTGGGGCAATCTCCTTAACCAAAGCAACATTCTCATGAACCGTAAGGGTCGGTACAAGATTGTAAAACTGAAACACAAAGCCGACCGTTTCCGCACGGTAATCGGCAAGCTCGTCGGAGGAAAGGGTCGATATATCCTTGCCCTCAACATATATTTTCCCCGACGTCGGGCTGTCAAGCCCTCCGAGAAGATTGAGCAGAGTGCTCTTTCCGGCACCGCTCGGTCCCAGAATAACCACGAATTTTCCTTCGTCAAGGCTCATATTCACATTATCAAGGGCCTTTAAATCATGCTCGCCGCTTTTATAAATACGGCTGACGTTTTTGAATTCAACTATACTCATGCTAACTACCCCTTTCCTTAATACTTCTATAATAAGTCCCGGCTTACCCCGCGGATATTTGTTATCCCGTAAATCGTTTTCGTTTTTATTATGATGCGTTTCGTCTTTTCGGCAGAATCAGTTTTTTAAACCGACAGCTTTTTATTTTATTACCGCTGCACCGGATAAATTACCGAACGACTGCCTGTTCTGCCGGTCTGTTATATATAACGCGGTCGCCTGTCATCCGACCGGCTTTAACTATTCAAACGACCTGCTATCGGCTCAACCGACCGTTCGGCACGAGCGCCTTTTCGGTTTATCAATCGAGTTAGCATATGCTTACTCGCCCTCAAAAAGCAGGGAGGCGCGAATTAAAACCCGAGCCTCCCGAAAAACCAACTAAACGTATTCCTCCGACATACTTTGCTTTAAATAAAGCCTGAACAGCTGTCTGCACATTCGCCGGAGTTCAGCATTCTGTTTTTTTGGAAACCATAACGGTATCAGGCGGTTAAAACTATTTTTTGTGGCAGGAGCCCGCCATTGCACAATGAGCGCAATTGTTGCCGCACATCGACTTCCCGCGCCGCCTGTTTTTTACTATACTGACTATTATAGCCGCAACTACCGCTATAAGCACCGCGCATATAAGTATTGTTCCTATATGTGCCATAATCCACGAAAACATACAACCGACTCCTCCTTATTAATCCTCGCCGCCGGAAATAATCCTCCGGCGGCGAGCTGTCAAATTTTAAAAATCACTGCCGGGCAGTATTTAAAAGCTCTTCTCAGCGAACCTTTGCGGTAAGCTTGGTGGCCTCCTTGTAGGGGCGGACAAGCATGTAAACAATACCGGCAAGCGCCGCTGCCGCAAAGATAAGGCCGATCACGTTCGGGTTGCCCATGAAGAGTCTGCCGAACTGATTTATCATAAGAGCAACAATGTAAGCAAATCCGCACTGATAGGCTATCGCGAACCAGGTCCACTTTGCGTTGTTCATTTCACGCTTGATAGCGCCGATAGCGGCGAAGCAGGGGGCGCAAAGCAGGTTGAACACCAAGAAGGAATATCCGCTTACTCCGTTGAAAACATTTGCGAGCGTCGCATAAACACCGGTGTCGCCGCCGCCGTAAAGTATACCCATGGTACCGACGATATTCTCTTTCGCAACAAGACCGGTAATGGAAGCAACGGTCGCTCTCCAGTCGCCGAAGCCGAGGGGCCTGAATATCCAGGCAATAGCGCTGCCGATGGTGCCGAGGATCGACTGATCAAGTTCATCCTCAGAGAGCATACGGAAGCCTTCAGCGGTAAATCCAAAGTAGGAGGTGAACCAGACAAGTATGGTCGAAAGAAGGATTATGGTACCGGCCTTTTTAATGAAGGACCAGCCGCGCTCCCACATCGATCTTAAAACGTTGCCGAGAGTGGGGAGATGGTAAGCCGGAAGCTCCATAACAAAGGGAGCCGGATCACCCGCAAACATCTTGGTCTTCTTAAGCATAATGCCCGATACTATTATAGCCGCCATACCGATGAAATATGCCGAGGTCGACACCCACGCCGAGCCGCCGAAAAGCGCACCGGCGATCATCGCTATAAACGGAACCTTTGCTCCGCAGGGGATAAAGGTGGTGGTCATTATGGTCATACGGCGGTCGCGCTCGTTTTCAATCGTTCGCGAGGCCATGATTCCCGGAACGCCGCAGCCGGTGCCTATGAGCATCGGTATAAAGGATTTACCGGAAAGACCGAATTTACGGAAGATACGGTCGAGCACGAAGGCTATACGTGCCATATATCCGCAGGCCTCAAGGAAGGCAAGCAAAAGGAACAAAACAAACATTTGCGGAACAAATCCGAGCACCGCGCCGACACCGGCCACTATACCGTCATTGATAAGACCCTGAAGCCAATCGGCGGCACCTGCCTTTTCAAGTCCTTCGCCCACAAGCACCGGTATGCCCGGCACCCAAACGCCGTATTCGGCCGGATCGGGAGCCTCAAAGCCGTTTTTCTCAACATATTTTACGGCGTCAAGATAGGTCATTTGCACTATCGCTTCATTCTTCTCCGCATTTTCCGGAAGGGTTGCATAGTAAGCGGTAAGCTCATTTTCAGCCAAAGTTTCTTCATCCTCAACCACAACGGTAGCAGTCTGAGAATCGGCCTTTAAGCCTTTAAGAGCGGCGAGGGTCTCGTCAGCGTCAAAGCCCTCAGCCTCGGTGTCGATCGCCTCTCCCGTGAAGGCCTCTATAGCCTGCATGGCAGCGGTATATTTGTCATTCACATCGTTATATTCCGAAGAGCCTATTCCGAACAGGTGCCAACCGTCGCCGAAAACTCCGTCATTGGCCCAGTCGGTCGCCATACTTCCGACAGTAACCATCGAGATATAATAAACAAGGAACATAACCACGGCGAATATCGGAAGTCCGAGCCAGCGGTTAGTAACTATCTTGTCTATTTTATCCGAGCTCGTAAGCTTTCCGGTGCTCTTTTTCTTGTAGCAGGCCTTGATTATTGACCCGATATATATATATCGCTCATTGGTGATTATCGACTCGGCGTCGTCATCAAGCTCGGTTTCTACAGCCTTTATATCGTTTTCAATATGATCAAGGGTCGCCTTGTCAATATTAAGCGAGTCGAGAACCTTATCGTCGCGCTCAAATATCTTAATGGCATACCATCTCTGCTGCTCCTCCGGCAGCCCGTGTACGGCAGCCTCCTCTATATGGGCTATTGCATGCTCCACACTTCCCGAAAACGTATGCATCGGCACCGTTTTGCCGTTTTTCGCGGCATCTATGGCGGCCTCGGCAGCCTCCGTTATTCCGGTACCCTTAAGAGCCGATATCTCAATTATTTTACATCCGAGCTGACGCGAAAGCTCTTCGGTATTAATCTTGTCGCCGCTTTTACGAACAACGTCCATCATGTTAATGGCGATAACCACCGGTATACCGAGCTCGGTAAGCTGTGTTGTCAGGTAAAGGTTTCTCTCAAGGTTGGTACCGTCGATTATATTAAGAATGGCGTCGGGACGCTCTCCTATAAGATAATTTCTCGCTACAACCTCTTCAAGGGTGTACGGAGAAAGCGAGTAAATACCGGGAAGGTCGGTTATTACGACCCCGTCATGCTTCTTTAGTTTTCCCTCTTTTTTCTCTACCGTAACACCGGGCCAGTTACCGACGAACTGGTTGGAACCCGTCAATGCGTTAAACAGCGTAGTTTTACCGCAGTTAGGGTTACCTGCAAGCGCTATACGCAAATCCACTTTGATCTCCTTCTTTCCGGCCGCACCTTTTTCCGGTACGGGCCTTTTATAGTTTAAAACCTAACACAAAACGAATGAATTTCCGATAAGAGGCTTTATTCGACCTCTATCATTTCAGCATCGGCTTTCCTGAGCGAAAGCTCATATCCGCGCACCGTAACCTCTACCGGATCTCCCAGCGGCGCTACCTTGCGAACGTAAACCTCAACGCCCTTGGTAAGTCCCATGTCCATTATGCGGCGCTTTACGGCACCTTCACCGTGGAGCTTTACAACCTTTACGCTGTCGCCCACCTTCGCCTCTTTAAGGGTCTTCATACACTGCATCCTCCTCGACATAAAATAAACTCTGATTTATGAATTCTGTGTTGCCCAAAAAAAACAAAAACAACAATTAAAGCAATAAAGCTTTAAAAACCTTTTTAATATTTAAATCATTATTTTCCTTGCCATTTCTTCGCTTATGGCAACCCTTGCTTCCTTAACGTTTACTATTACGTTTCCGCCGAGCGATGTCACTATGGTAACATCTCCTCCGACAACAAACCCGAGATTTTCAAGATGCTTTTTGACCTCGGGACTGCCGCCGATTTTTTTTATAACATTTTTTTCGCCTATATCAGCAAGACTCAGTGGCATCATTTAAAACAACCTCGTTTCCATTCGTCTCTATAAAAACCGATCAAATGACCGTTAATTCGAGTAAGCCGCAACTAACTACACGGCATAATATATAGTTAGCTCTCGCTAACCACATATTAAGATACACTTTCGTCCCGCGCTTGTCAAGTATTTTTTTCAAAAAAACAAACAAAAACGACAAATTCAGCATATTTTCCAAACAGTAAGCATAAGCTAACGCGCCGCTTGGGCAAATTATACACCGCACACGATTCCCACGCATATACAAGCGGAAGTAATTAAATATCATTTTAAGCCGAGCCTCAAAACGCTCCTTACCGTACTTAATAAATCGGCTGCTCACCCGTATCACCGGATAAAAACTATTATTTAAGCAAAAAAACAAAAAACAGCAGCGCGTTTTACGGCATATAGCTGTCCCTGTTTTGTTTTTATCTTTCATCACGTTTACCGTCGATTCTTAACCGTAATTCTACGCATTAAACCCGCTAAACAATTAAAAGTTTAATGACCGGAGCATTTTTGGCAGTCGGAAACAAGTCTGTCGGCCGTTATTTCCATTTCGGTTACGGATATTCCGTTTTTATCCTTTTCAAACACTCCTCCGGCCGAAAATTCAAATCCAAGCTTTTTGTAAAATCCGACGGCCCCCTCGCGCGCGCCGACCCGAACGGTTTTTGCTCCGCACGAAAACGCGCGGTCGCACAGCATCCGCACTATAAAGTCGCCGTACTCGGAGCCCCTTTGCTCCTTATCGACGCATATAAATCCGATCTTACAATAGGCTCCGCACATTATTCCGCGCCCTGCAGCAACCGTTTTTCCATCGCCGTCAAAGGCCGCAACATGCATTGCAATACCGTCGAGCTGATCAAAAACCGCCTGTTCCGGCTCTCCGAGCTCATCGCAAAAAACCCGTCGTCTGAGCGAAAGCACCTCGCTTAAATCCCCGTCTCCCGATATAAATTTACCTCTTATCATAAAGCTTTTATCTCCTGAACCAAATCATAATTACGGCAATTACGGCCGATTTCACTTAATCTGCTTGCCGTTCAAAGCGGTCCTTGCGGCCTCATCATCATAGTCGGCAACCGCCTCGGGCGTAAAATGACAGCCTTGTAAATCAAGCAGCTTCATCGTAAGAATTTTCGAAAAATTGGATATAACGGCGGTCGAAAAAACAAAACGGTTGACGTTCAGTTCCTCACTCATACCGAGCCCGAATTCCTGAGACATCTCCCTTTCGACAAGCCCCACAAAAAATTTTACCGAACCGGTGTACTGCTCAACAAAGCTGTTGTAAGCTCCCTTCAAATCCTGCTCGGTCATGGCGCTCGGGATTATCTGCTGTATTTCCGACATACTCAGGCTTTGCTTAAGCGAGCATATCATTATAAGATACGCTATATGCTTACGTCTGTATTTTTTACGATCCGGCGGCGGCATAAGTTTTGTACGGACATAATTGTTTATGGCAGCGGTGGTTATAATCTGCTCCTCGCCGGTTTTCTTAGGCAAAAACGGCAGATATCCGGACAAAAGTGTCAACACCTGATCCATATAAAGCCCTAAATCGGGTATACTTTCCCACGTCGGCAGCGAATGTGTATTAAGGTAATTTCGCCATCGGTTAAGCTTGCCGCTCACAAGGTCATAATCGTACATTCGTCCGCTTCCTTTCTTTTTTGTCATTATAACACCCTCTTTCACATTTTACAAGTAAGTAATATCAAAAACCTCTTGACAAATTCTTGTGCAATAGATATAATAATATCGCATATTAGATAGTAGCGAGGTAAAAACAATGTCGTTTATCATCTCGACCGATACATCGGCAAACCTGCCCGATGAATATATAAATCGCAATAGTTTGCTTGTAATACCCTTTTCATACTTTGAAAACGGCAAAAAGAAGCAGTGCCTGTCAATTGACTCATTTGACGGCGATGCTTTTTACGCCGGACTTAAAAACCTTGACGTGAAAACGTCGATGATCAACGTGTCGGAATATTGTGACGCCTGGCGCCCCGTTTTGGAGCAAGGTAATGATATTCTGCATATTTCCATGTCATCGGGAATAAGCGGAGCATATCAGGCGGCCGCCAATTCGGCCGGAATATTAAGCGAGGAGTTTCCCGACAGACAGATAAAGGTGTTTGATTCGCGCGCCGCCTCACTGGGTGAGGGAATGATGGTTATGCAGGCGGTAAAGGCGCTTAAATCCGGTGCTGACATCGACGAAGCCTTCGATTTTCTGTACAAAATGCGCGAAAACCTTCATCAGCTGTTTACGGTTGACGACCTGTTTCATTTGCGCCGCGGCGGAAGGGTAACCACCGGTGCCGCCGTATTCGGAACGGTTCTCAACATAAAACCGATATTGACCTCCGATGAGGAAGGACGGATAATTCTTTGCGGCAAGGCGCGCGGGCGTATTGCCTCGGTCAAGTATCTTGCCTTTGAAATGCTTGAGGCACCCGGTCCGGATCTGTCCGAGATAATAGGCATCGCCTATGCCGGATGCGAAAAGGACGCCAAGGCACTTGCAAGACTTATAAAACAGAGCGCTCCGAATGCTTCTATTATGACGGTATGCTATGAGCCGGTAACCGGCAGCCATGTCGGAAACGGCGCTGTTGCGTTGTTTTACTTCTCTGAAAAAGCAGGAGAATCCTCGGCGCCCCCGGCTTCCAAAACAGCCTTTGAGCAAAAAGCCAAAAACACACCGATTGCAGCAAAAACCGCTGCTGCTATCGCTAAAACCTCCGAGGTCGTGTCAAAGCTGCATGAAAAAACCTCCGAGTACAAACACGAGCTCCAAAAACAGGCTTCCCGTGCGATAGTAAGGGCCACCCATCAGGGCGAAAAATCCTCCATAATAATAAGAGATACCTGCTCCTTCGGCGGCGAAAACGAAGGTTCCGACGGGCAAAATCCGTCGAAAAATGCAGCAGACAGCGCCGTAAATGCCGGCAATGTCCGAGAGGACTAAAAAGGCCGAACAAAAGTCGCGTTGCGAAAACTCGTTGCAGTCTTGTCCCATAAAACCCATAATCTCTCAACGCATTTAAGGCAAATCACATTACCAAAAGCATTAAACGGTAACCGCGTATTCGTCCGCTAAGAAGGCTTTACCGCCTTTACTGTAACCCTTGGCGAACGATAACGATTACAGATACATCGGCAGCCGGAATCTGACCCGCACTCTGAATTCCGGCCGCCGGACAGCTCCGGCTGAAAATGGAAAAGGAAAGCAAATGACCCCCTTGAAAAACGTACAACCGATTGGCGATAATTCCGCAACCGGTTGTACGTTTTTTCGTTAGCTTCAATTTGGATTTTATTTTTGAGACGCCTATTTTCCGCTTGACATTTTCGCCGAAAAACAATACAATAATCCTTGCCGCATTTACCCATTACCTGCCGGACGGCGGACAAAAGCCGCACAAAGCCGGCACATAAGAAGTCGTTATCAAATGTGCACCGAATTTTCGGGTTAAATCCTATGTGAAGCGAGATGGATTTTCATACGGCCGACCTTCGCGAAAGAAAGAACAAACTCCTCCCCCGAGCCGGTCACACGAAGCTTCAAAAAAAATAAAATTTTACCGCATACATCAGAAATACTCACACGGTTTCTCATAAATTTCAAACTCCCCGAAAGCTTTTTTAACCCCAGGAACCTCCCGAAAAAACTCGAACGCGCGGATTTTTGCTCTTTATTTTCCCGCTGAAATGTGTTATAATAAATTAGTAACCACATAGTATCCCCCAGATACTGAAATCACAAGAAATTAAATAAATCCGGGTGTGGCGCAGCTGGGAGCGCGGGTGGTTTGGGAGCATAGACAGTGTTCGCACCGTGCAAAAGCGAAAACCACCGAAAACCCTTCAACCGTGCGGATTTCGGGCGGTTCGGAAAAAGAAAAAAGCAGTCAAAAATGTGTTTGACCACAGATTTGACCACTTACACGACCACAATTTAATAACTATCGGGGTGTAGCGCAGTTGATAGCGCGCCGCATTTGGGATGCGGAGGCCGCGAGTTTGAGCCTCGCCACTCCGACCAAAAATCCTCTGAAACGGCTCGGTTTCAGAGGATTTTTAATGCCTTTAAGCCTTTTCTTTGTCTACTGCATCCCAAATTTTGAGCATTCAATCTGTTGTGGCATTGACAGCATATACTTTCTTGGTTATAATATAAGTAAGCAAATCTAAATACTTTTTGCATTAGTAAAAAGATGATCGACAAATCCTTAGTTAAGCTGTTATAAGGATTGCCCTTTGAGGTTTCAGCAATAGGTTGCCCTATGTGTCGTTCAGAGTATTTGCTTAATAAAAAAGGAGGTCAAATACGGATTATACTTCTTAACTACTTTAGAAAGAGGTATATTTAATGAACAAAACTATGGAGCTTAACAAAGAAACCGCAAATCGATTGTGGGTAAAGCAATTTGGCAAAAGACAAAAGGCTTTTGACTTTGCCGGACGAGAAATTGCCAAAGCTTCCTACAACGACAGAAACAGTAATTTTGGATGGAATGTTGACCACATTCTTCCGGAATCAAGGGGCGGTAAAACCGCAGATCACAATCTAATCTGTTGCAATATCAAAACCAATGACGAAAAAGCAGATCGCTTTCCTGCTTTCAAAGCAAATGGAAAGCAGTTTGAAATTCAGCGCAGAGAAAATCATTATGAAATCATAGAGAAATCCCGTAAAACTGAAAATCAATACCTTGACGATTCTGTGAATTTTTATGATGTTGCGCAGGGATTAAAATGCTGGAAAAAATGCAAACCAGATGAGCGTGAGGTCTTCGTTGCTTTTGCAAAAATTAAACTTGAAGTATCTTATGGAGAAACTTCTACAATTAATAAATTCCGCGAATTTATTAAAAAAATGTTTGACACCAGTAACATTTACGAAGACCGAAATATAAATTATTCATCATTCGGCTCAACAACAGTTGTTTTTACGATAGTGAATTATAATGTTCCTTCTAAAGAGGACAGTGAGGAATGGTTAAATCTCTGTGTTCTTTTAAGCACCTATCGTGATTATCTAATAAAAAAAACGGCTATTAATAAATTACAGATTCTTTGTGGAATTTTCTGCTATGAGAACGAATCGCAAATGCGTTCTGCTATTTGCAATGATATTATTGCTAACCATAATATGATCTTTAATGAAAATCTTATGGTTAACGAGTTGATAAAAATTAATACAAGTGCAAATAAAGAGCTCGTTGACGCACAACCCATTTGTAGAATGACAATGTCATGTAGACCAGATATCAGATGGTATCCATATAATCTTGTTTTTACAAAGTTATCGGCAAATTTACAAAAACGCATAGACAATTAACAGTATATTCCAATGGCCTCTAAAGAGATGCCGGGCAACAGACATTTCATTTTTTCAGAATTTACACCGCCACGGATTTTGTTTCCGTAGCGGTGTTTTCTTATGCTGACTGCTCTGCCTTGATCCGTTCCTTTTCAGCTTTAATTTGTGCCTTAACCTCTGCAATCATTTCCGCGAGCTTTTCTTCGCATTCTTCTCTTGTTTTCGCATAGATGTTGTGATTTTTCCTATTTAGAGTTCTGAAGTTATTGCGGCGCAGAATTTTTCGGCTTATAATAAAATCTGTTGGAAAACTTTCATCAATTTCTGAGGATAACGCATCCTGGTGCCATTCAGGCCGGAAATTATTGAAATAATATTTCAAAATCGCCAACCTTTCTGATTTTCTGCCCACTATATAGTCAAACGGTACCGGAGTAATACATATGAATAAACAAAAAGCAGACAAAATT
>CAKSCM010000006.1 GCA_934444365.1 uncultured Eubacteriales bacterium
CAAGGAGTTTTTATTCTGTCCATAGCTAAAGCTTTTTTTCCACTGGCAGAGCCAGTGGTTGTCCTACGAAAACGAAACCGCCGCTTTAGGCTTTTTAAAAGCTGAAGCGGCAGTTTTTTATTTGGATAAAATATCAAAAACCAAAAGCGATTTAATGCCTTCGCGATCAAGCCGAAAAGCGGCCGGTTACATCACACATAGGATCACATATACGGCACGATGTGAGAATCGGTTCTCAGTTTTCCTTTAAGGCACGCTCAAGCCATATCGCGCCGATGTCCATTGCATCATAAAGTCCCGGCTTGGTGCTGGTTTTTATAACGCGGTCACGCGAGCGTATATCCTCATCGGAATACATAAGCTGAACGGTCACGCTGTCGGCAACCTCTAAATCGTCGACCTTTTTTTTACTGTTTATTTTAAGGCAAACAATGTATTTTTCCTTGGTATCACCGTAATAAATGGTATCGCCCGAGCGAACCAGCGGACGGCCCTTATAGGTAAGAAACTCCTTATCTTCAGCCATTAATGCCACACTCCAATTCCATCAAGTATTAAGGTAGTTGCGCACAAGCTCTCGCAACAACTCGTCGCGGTCAATCCTTCTTATAAGACTCCGCGCGTTGTTGTGGGTTGTTATATAGGTCGGATCCTCCGAGAGGATATATCCGACTATCTGGTTTATCGGGTTGTAGCCTTTTTCGGTGAGTGCCTCATAGACCTGCGAGAGTACGCTTTTCATCTCATTGTCATGGTCCTTACCAAGCGAAAAGGTCATAGTCTTATCTAACATAAGGATTAACACCTCCTGAATTTTCAGTATAAACCATTCGCGGCTGCAAATCAAGTGCAAAAGAGATATTTCGTGCTTTTTACACCTTGTTTTTTTGCAAAAATGCTATTTCGTACTGCTTGAGGTAAACCTCATATTGTCGATACGTAAAATATAATCGCTTTTATCGCTGCTTATATTGGCCACAAAAAATCTGAAATAGTTGATATCCGATTTATCAAAGCCTTTTTCTCCCGACGGGGTAACCGATTTCGCCTTTGAAAAGCTGAACGACACGGTATTCCATCCGGCCTTAAAATCCTTGGTTACCATTTCGGCCGGATACCAGCTGACCTCGCCGACATCGCTCATTCCGGAGGACGAAAGCTCAATCTGGCCGGCGCTGCCTATAAACAGCGATGGATCCTCAATGTAAACATCAAACGTAAACAGATCGTTATATCCCGCATCCACGCCGTTTTCAAGCTTTAAAATCATCGAAAGTGTTCTAGTGCTTTTTATATCGTTTACGGTTTTGACACTGGCCGCTCCTTCGGTTTTCTCACCGGTATCAAGCTCGACTATAGCACCAACCGACTCCCCCGTCTGCCAGCCGTGCGCACTGTCGCAGTTTGAAAAAACAACGTCTTGCACGCTGCCCGAGGGAATGCCCGGCGTATCGATATCCGATCCGCTTAATTTGCCGTTTTTATCGTAGACCTTTATCGGCCTCGCATAAAGATTGCCGAAGGAAACCGCCCATTGTGCCCGGTCGCCGATGTAAATATCGCTTGAAACATCGGTCTGTCTTGATATAATGCCGGCCTTTACAAGGGTTCCGCCCATTACCTGCATTCCGTTTTTGCCGGCACGGAGTATTGTTCCCGAATAGAACCTTAAATCGGCCGATCCCTGATAGGTAAGATTGGTCGGGGTTCCCCAGAAGTTGGTGTTTATAAAGGAAATGTCGCCGCGGGAGAAATCCTCAACATATACATATTCCATGCTCGATCCGCCCGATGTGACAAACTGGCTGTTAACCAGCTTTACGGTTTTATCACTGTCCGAACGGATGTAACACGAATAGTTCGAAGCGTCGGTTCCGTGGGCGAGCACAAAGGCGTTTTCGGGAGAGCCTTCTATTACCAGTCCGGCATACGATCCGAGCAGAAAATTATTGTAAAAAATCTCGTTTTCGGTGGTGCCGAGGGTTATCCCTTCGACGAATTTTTTACCGTAGGCCGAGGTTTTTGAGGTGTTGTTCCCGAGCGAATAAAGCGGATTATCCATAAAATAATGGACGTTCAGCTGTGTATCGCGCACAACTCCGCCGCGCGAGCCGCCGCCGGTTTTAATGCCGTTTTTAAGCGGCATTCCGGTAACCCCCATAACAAAATGATAATCGCAGCGATTGCTGAAAAGATCGATTCCGTAGTAAGAATTAATAAGCAAAACATTTATTATACGGGCGTTATAGCCGGTCGCCCTGACCGTATAGCCGTATTTATAAACGCCGTCCTCTTTGTCCGAATCGGCCTTCTGGTCGGCATACATAACGTTAAATCCGCTTATGCCGCCGTTGCCCTCGACCGTTATAAGGGCTTTTTCCTCGGGAGAACAATCCCGTCCGTAGGTCGTATAAAGGGTTGTTGCCGGAACATGGGAATGACGCGATACGTCCGAGCTTCCGCGAAGTTCGACCCCGTGGCTTACCGTAACGGGCGAATTGAGATAATACCTGCCGGCCGGTATATAAACTACCCCTCCGCCGAGCTCGTAGACCTCGTCTATGGCCTGCTGAACCATCGCGGAAATGTCCCCGGCTGCATATTTGCTTATACCGTACGACGCACTGCCGAGGTCTAAAAACGCACTGCCGAGCGGCTGCGTGCGTATTCTTCTGTCATAATCATAACTGTCGGTATTTACGGTTTCGGTCTTATATTCACCGAAAAACTGCTGCACCCTGGTTTTGTCTCCCCGAATGGTAAGTGTATCAAATGTCATACAATTGACCGTTTTTACCGTTGCATCGGGGGTTGCAAAAATACAGCTGCCCTTTCCCTCAAAGGTACAGTTCACAAGGGAAAGGCTCCCCGAGCCGTTAAGGCTCACCGTCCCCGAGGCGAGGGTTTCGGCCTTTGACGAAAAGCTGCAATCGGTAAAGCTCATGCTGCCTTTAGATAACATGACGGCGCTGTCCCCGGTCGATTGCAGCAAAACGTTATTAAAGGTAGTACTCGTTGTAAATGTATCGGCCATGCATACCGGAACCTTAGCAATAACGGTACCGTTTGTAAACATATGCCCTATATCGTTTACATATTCGCCGTAATAACCGTATTCGCAGTTTTCAAAGCGGAAGTTATACATTTCTCCGTTGCAGGCTCCGCCGCCCTCCCGGCGCGAAGAAAATCCCGTTTTATAGGCGATGTAGGCTCCGTCGACCGATATATCGTTCATATACGTCCAATCGACGTTCTCTACCAAAAAGGCGATACAGTTTTCTTTTACAAAGCTTCTAAGCGCCGTCTCGTCAACACTGTCGAGGCCGCTTTTTATCCAGTAATCGGGCGAAAATCCGACATTTTCCACCCGGCAGATATCGACGTTGTAATCAATATAATACCCGTTTTTAAGCACCGTGCCGTAAACGTTGCGGACCGTTTGCAGAGCGTTTACCCTCGGTCCGAAGCAGATTCCGTTATAGCTGTTTACAAGCAGTATGCTTTCGATTGTCGGCCCGTACTGATCCTCCTCTTTAAAGGTGTAGGAGCACGGACGGATGTTATCCGCCTTTTGCTCAGGATAGTAAACGGCCATGTTTTTTACGGCCGATCCGGCATTTATTCTGAAAAGCGACAGTCCGTCCTCGTCGCCCATGCCGACATAGCTGTATATTACCGTCCCCAAAACCTCGCCGGCATTCGGAACATCCGGTGCATCGCCGCGAAGGGTAACCCCGTCGGGAATAGCCAGGGAGCCGGTTATTTTATATTTTCCTACCGGTACAAAAACGGTGCCCCCGCCGAGCTTTGAGGCAAAATTAAGGGCTTTTCTGAAGGCCGCCGTATCGTCCGCAACCCCGTCGCCCACCGCACCGAAGTAAATTACGTCGGCTACTGCCACGACCGGGGTCTCGCTGCCGTAAAACGGGGTTACAAGGCGCGTTCCTTCGATGTTTATTTTCGACATGTAATCGCCGTGTTTTATAATACCGTCGCGCCCAAAGCCGCTTATTTTCCCAACCGACCGCTGCAAAATGAGCAATGCGTCGGAAGCCGTGATTTTTCCGTCAAAATTAACGTCCGAAAGGGTCATAAGATCGCTTTCAAGCTCATATTTGCCGACGGCATTTTGCAGCACTATAAGCGCATCCGACGCCGAGATTCCCTCGCCGTTTACGTCGCCGTAGACTATTTTTTCGTCATTTATTACAAGGCCTGCTCCGGCGGTATAACCGGTTTGCGGATTCGCCGGGGCATTGCCGCCGCTGTTTGTAAAGCGTATATTATCTACGCATATGCCGGCAATTCCGCTCATTCCGGTAAAATAAAGCGAAATAAAGTTAACGGCCGATCGGTCGAGCCTTCCGGATGCGCTTGAATCCGAAAATTTAAAGCTTATTTCGTTCCATCCGCTTTTTAAAGAAAGCTTTGAAAGACCGGTGCTCCAGCCGGCTTTATCCACTACCGCAAGCCCTGCCGACGATACCGTAACCGTAAGACCGACATCACGCACACTGTCGGCTTTTTCGATATAAAGCGAAAAGCTCATCCCGTCGTTTTCGAGGGCGTCTATCGCCTCCGCCGGCATATAAACAAGATTTAAGTTCCTGTACTTGTCGCTGAGCGCAAAATATGCGGACCCGTCCGAAGTCTTTGAGTTTTCGAGTTTTACCGCCTTGTCCATTCCGACAGAGGGCTCACTCCAGTGCATTCGGCTGTCGCAATCCGACAAAACGACCGTTGCCGGTAATTTCCCGTCGGCCGTCGCCGAAAAAATATACGGCGAAAACACGATCGCTGACGCCATGCAGCAAAATGACATAAATACGGCTAAAACAGATTTTATTTTTCTGGTCATAAGAAATGTATACTCCCGGTTGCTAGTTGGATTCAAGCTGAATTAAGCTTGATTAGGTAAGTCGGATTAATTTAAATGCCGAATAAACTATTATCATTATTTATTCCCCAGCGTGCAGGTAAACCTCATATTGTCTATTTTTATGCAATAATCGGTAATGTTACGCTTTTCGGCCGTTACAAACATGCGGAAATAGTTTACCGAATGCTTGTCGAAGGTTTTGGTTTCGTCGGTGGACGAGAATATTCCGCCCTGAATTTTAAATACTATGTGATTCCATCCGTCCTTAAGTCCGTCCACGGCCGCCCGATCAAGATACCAGCAAACCTCCGCAACATCGCATTCGCCCGATGATGTAAGCTCCATTAAAGCTCCCTTATCCTTTATCGCCGAGGCGTCCTCAAGATACAAGTCGAATTCCAGAATATCGTTTTCGCCCATATCCACCGGGGTCGCGAGCTTCGCGCTCATCATTATAAAGGAATCGCTTGTAAGATCAAACTCGGCCGAAACGCTGGCATAGCCATTGGTTTTGGTCTCGGTATCGTTTTCGAGAACATTGCCGTTGCCACCGTAACGCGACCAGCCTATAATATTGTCGCATTTATGAAAATTCACAACCGACGGCAGTCCGTCGCGGTCGAATGAAACGGTATCGCTGCCCGAAAGCTTATTATCGGGAGCCTTGAATTTTCCTCCGCTTTCGTAAATATTGCCGTTTACAAAGGCGCCGTCGGCCGTATCGTCGACCACAATATCATAAGCCGTATCGGCCTGCCACGATATAATTCCAGCCATTTTAAGGCTTCCGCTTTTAAGCTGCATTCCGTTTTTACCGCAACGAAGCAGGGTGCCCGAATAAAACTCTATGTCGCCCCTTAAAACGGCCGCATTATTGGGAGTACCCCAGAAATTCGTCTGTATAAAAACAAGATTTCCGCTGAAATCGTCCTCAATATCGACATAATGCATCTGCCGTTTTCCGCCGACGCACACAAACTGGCTGTTTACAAGGGTAACCGGATAAGGATTATCTCCTCTTGCCGTTATGGAATAGGTAGCGCCGTCCGATCCGTGAGCAAGTATAAAGGCATTTTCGGGACCCTCCTCGATAACAAGTCCCGATAAAGCTCCGAGCATGAAGTTGTTGTAGTATATTTCGTTAACCGTCTTGCCGATAACAATGCTTTGTACGTTGTCGCGGTTGTAATCCGAAACGCCGGAAACATCTGCCCCGTTACTGTACTGTCCTCCGCCGGTGTAATGGACGTTGAACAGAATATCGCGGACAATTCCGTTCGCGCTTCCTCCGCCGGTCTTTATGCCGTTTGCAAGGACGGTTCCGGCAAGGGCCTCAACATAGTGCCCGTCGCACCGATTGGTGAAAAGATCCACTCCGTACGTAGCGTTTATAAAGGTTATGTTTACTATGCGGACATTATAGCCGTCGCCCCTTACGGTGTACGAATAGGTATCGCTCGGCTTTCCGCCGGCAGGACAGGTAAGCTTATCGTACATTATCTTAAAGCCCGATATTCCCGACTGACTCTCGAGGGTAAACAATGCCTTTCCCTGGGGCATTATCCCCTTGCCGAAATCGGTATAAATAACGGTCGACTGACAAACCGAATGATGCATATTTGAGGACGAGCCGATGACCTCGACGCCGTATTTTACCGTAATCGGATTTTCGACGCGATAGGTCCCCGACGGCAGATATACCACACCGCCTCCGGAATTGTAAGCGTCATCAATTGCCCTTTGGAGCGACGATGATATATCCTTAGTTCCGCCGGGAGTCACGCCGTAAGGCTCATTGGTTATATCTATAAAGGCGCTGCCGAGTGCCTTTGTCCTGACCCGGCGTTCGTAATCGTAAGCGTCCGACTCCACCGTTTTGGTGGTGCAGTTTTCGTCCCATATCTTTTTAATCAGCTTCTGGACTCCGCCTACGGTTAAGGTTTCCTCGGTGTTGCAGTTTATAAGAGCAAGTCTCGAATTCCTGTCGGGTATAACATCGGTATCAAAACCCGTAAATTTACAGTTGGTAAGGGCCGCGTTGACATCCGGCGAAATTTTGACTCCGTCGGCCGACCCATACGATACGTTATTAAAGGTGCAGTCGGTAAAGGTTACGTCTCCGGCTAATATCCTTACGCAGTTATTGCCGGTGCTTTCGAATATAACGTTGTTAAAGGTATTGTTGTTAACGCATTTTTCGCCTATTACAAGAGGTTTTTGCGCCGTTATTCTGCCGTTTGTGTACATGTGTCCGATCTCGTTTACGTACTCGGCATAAATTCCGGTAATACAGTCGGTAAAATTAAAATTGAATATCTGTCCGTTAGGCGCACCTTTGCGGGTACCCTCTTGGGTTGTACGACGTAAATGCATGGCAATATTGCAGCCGCTTATATTAATATCTGTAAAATACGTCCAGTCGACATGCTGAACATCAAGAGCCGTTGTATTCTGCTTCATGTATTGTTTTACCGCATTGACATTTACGTTTTTATCAAGCGTGCTTTCGCACCAGTACCCCGGCGATATGCATAAATTCTCTACAACACAGATATCTACGTTGTAATCTATAAAATATCCGGTTTTAAGTGCGGTCATGCCAATATTTCTTACCCTTTGCAGTGCATTTGCGGCCGGACCGAACTTAATGCCTTTGTAGCTGTTGACCAGTATTACGTCCTCGATCGTCGGGCCATGCTGTCCGCCCTCCTCTATCGTCCAGGAATAAGGAACTATGTTTTCGGAATCCTGCTCCGGATAGTATATCGACAGATTTTTAACGCCCGATGCCTGATTTATAAGAATAAATGGCTCGCCGTCGGGATCGTTCCTGCCCACAAAGGCTAAAAGCACCGTACCTTCGGTCTTTCCGGCCTCGGGGTGGGTCGGTGCGTCGCCCCGAAGAGTAACACCGTCGGGAATATAAAGGGTTTTTGTTATAACATATTTGCCCACCGGTACAAAGACCGTGCCTCCGCCGAGCGAATCGACATATCCGAGCGCCCTCTCGAAGGCCAGAGTATCATCGGTAACGCCGTCGCCGGCGGCGCCGAAATACACAACGTCGGCATCAGCTATTATTGTTTTATCGTTTTCGAAATGCGGAGTTATACGTCTCGAACCGCTTATGCCTATCTGTGACATATAGCTTTCGTTTGCCTTTACCGTTTCGTTTGCCGGGAAATCGGTAATTTTGCCCACGGCATGCTGAAGCAAAAGCAGTGCGTCGTTCGCCGTAATACTGCCCGAGGCATCAACATCGGCTCTTAACAGCTCGTTGTTCTTTAAATAAACCTTGCCTACCGAATATTGCAAAACGACCAGCGCGTCGCTCGCGCTTATGCCGTCGGTCTCATCCACATTCCCGAGCATAAGGTCCTCATCCGATACCGAAATTCCCTCCGGCAGGGTATACTCTCCCTTCACATCGGGAACCGGGACGGAATTCGTGGACGTGAAACGCATATTGTCTAATTTCAATACATACTCATGACTTTCGGTAACCGGATTTAACTGGTACATTCTGAAAAAATTGACCGCCGTTTTGTCAAAGCGGCCGGTATTCCCGTCGAAATATCCAGCATTTGAAAGGGACAGCTGCACACTGTTCCAGCCCTTTTTAAGACCGCTGTATATTGCGTTTATTCCCCAGTTTATCTCGGAATTATCGGCTCCTCCGGAGGAAGAAAGCTCTATCTGGCCGTTTCCCGCTTTAAAGACCTCGGGATCGTCGACATAAATATCAAAGGCCAGTATGTTGTTTTTGCCGATATCTACCGGCTGTCTGAGCTTACACGACACCGACAGTATACCGTCGCCCTTGGCGTCATTTATGAATTTAACACTCGATACTCCCTCGGTACAATCCTCGGAATCGACACGAATGTTTAGGTTGTTCGGCGCGTGCTTCGACCAGCCGTCACGCGTTTCGCACCGGTTAAAATAAACCTCGGTTATCTCCTCGGCACTTACCGGCACCGAAGCCACCGTTAAAATAAAAATCAGACTCAAAACAAAAGAAAGGGCTTTTTTCATAAAATAAAACCTCCTGTGTTCCGAATATCGAAATATACCTCATTCAAGCATTATACATATAATAAACCTTATAGTCAACAGAAAAAAATATGTATTTTCAACAATCAAAAAAACAGAAAATTCTTCACCTATCCGGCTACAAATATTGCAAAAACACAAGCGTTATACCGACCGAAAAAAACCGCTTTACCGGTCGAAGAAAGAGCATTAAATCCCATAATTATAAGAAAAAATGGTGGTTTAGGCAGGCTTTTCCTGTGTTTTGCCACACAAAAGCGAAATGAGCCCTTTTCGTTTCATGCCATAATAAAACACCGCAAGCCGCAAAGCTTTAATTTTTTCAAATCAGCTTTGCGGCTTTTTCACTTAAAATAATTAATATCAGTACTGTACGTTTTGTGTAAGCTCTTCGGGAAGAAATATTTCGCCTTGCTCATCTTCAAACTCTCTTATGCATTTTCTGACAAGATACAAAACCTGCCGGTTCACCGACCGTCCCTCGTATTTCGCAATGTAGCTGAGCTTATAATGCAAAATCGGATCAATTTCTATACCCAAATGCTTATTGTTCTTGTTTCTCATAACACCACCAAAGACATATAACACTTAAATCCATTTTAAGATTATTTTGCGTTATGCTGTTGAAAGTATACTTATTTTAAGTATACTATGTTATTGAGGTGGTATAATTGAAGATAGCTGTTATCGGCTCACGAAGTCTCAAAATTGACGATATAGGCAGATATCTGCCGGAAAATACATCAGAAATAATAACGGGCGGAGCAAAAGGAATTGATAAATGTGCCGAATACTATGCAAACGAAAACGGAATCAAGCTGACCGTTTTTTTGCCGGAATACGAAAGATACGGTCGTGCAGCCCCCATAAAACGAAACGCTAAAATAATAGAAAACGCCGACGAAGTAATCGCCTTTTGGGACGGGGTATCCCGCGGAACCCTCGGAACGATTGAAAGCTGCAAAAAGCTCGGGATAAAGGTGACCATTCACAAAATACACCTGTAAACGGCTTTTAACGGCCGCAAATCATTTTATTTTTCAAAGTGTTGCACATCGGCGGATTTTGTATTATAATCGTACTTAACAATATGTTATACGGAGTTATGTAAAGATATGAATGAAAAGGTAATTGTTCTTGACTTCGGCGGACAGTACGCCCAGCTTATTGCAAGGCGCGTAAGAGAAGCCGGCGTTTATTGCGAAATACTCCCCTCCACCGTCAAGACGGAGGTTCTCCGCCAAATGCCGGAATTAAAGGGAATTATTTTTACCGGCGGACCCGCGAGCGTTTATGAGCCCGACTCTCCCGACTGCGATAAGGACGTATACAATATAGGCGTTCCCGTTCTCGGAATTTGTTACGGAGCACAGCTCATTATAAAGCACTTCGGCGGACGCGTCGAGCATACCGAAAAGGGCGAATACGGCAAAAAAGAGGCAGTGTTTGAAAAATGCAGGATTTTTGACGGCGTTGCCGCCTCCCAGATCTGGATGAGCCACCGCGACCAGGTGGTAAGCCTTCCCGAAGGATTCAAAGCGATCTGCCACACCGACGGATGCCCGATATCGGCCTATACAAGCGGCGACGAAAGAATCGTCGGCCTGCAGTTCCACCCCGAGGTCGTCCATACGGTAGACGGCAAAAGAATGATGGAAAATTTCCTTGTAAAAGTCTGCGGCTGCAAGTGCGACTGGTCCCCCGGCAACCTTATAGACGAATACATAGCCGACATTAAAAAAACGGTCGGCTCGGGCCGCGTTATAAGCGGAATTTCGGGCGGCGTCGATTCGTCGGTCGCGTCGGTGCTGGTTCACAGAGCCGTCGGCGAACAGCTCACCTGCATATTTGTCGATCACGGCCTTTTGCGCAAAAACGAGGCAGCCGAGGTCTTAAAGGAATACCGCGACAATTTAGGCCTTAATATCATTTACGTTGATGCCGGCGAGCGCTTTTTAAATCGGCTTAAGGGCGTAACCGAACCCGAAAGAAAGCGCAAGATAATCGGCGAGGAATTCATCCGCGTGTTTGAGGAGGAGGCCTCAAAGCTCGGCGGCTCCGATTTCCTTGTACAGGGAACGATATATCCCGACGTAGTAGAAAGCGGCAAGGGCAAATCGGCCGTTATAAAAAGCCATCACAACGTCGGCGGACTCCCAAAGGATACAAAATTCAAAACCCTTATCGAGCCGCTTAAGACCCTCTTTAAGGACGAGGTCCGCGCACTCGGCGAGGCTCTCGGAATCCCCGAGGACATGGTCTGGCGTCAGCCCTTCCCCGGCCCGGGACTGGCCGTCAGGATTCTCGGCGATATAACCGAGGATAAATTGCGCATTGTAAGAGAATCCGACGCCATATTGCGTGAAGAAATAAAACGCGCCGGACTCAACCGTTCGATATGGCAGTACTTCACCGTTTATACCCCCATAAAAACGGTCGGCGTAATGGGCGATTCAAGGACCTACGAAAATGTTCTTGCGGTGCGCGCCGTTTCCTCCGACGACGCAATGACGGTTGATTTTTCCGACATTCCCCATTCGGTTTTAGGACTTATTTCAAACCGCATAATAAACGAGGTCCCCGGCGTCAACCGCGTAGTTTACGACATCACCTCCAAACCCCCGGGAACCATTGAGTGGGAATGAGGTACAAAAGCCGAAAAACCCAGCAATATCAAGGATTTTCGGACTTTTCCCACCCCTTTTGATAACAATTTGATAACAGCCGCATGATTTCCCTTTATTCTTCGTACCAAGTGGTTTTGGGGAAGCGGTCTGTTTGAGAACAATATGCTGCTGTGGCAGCGAGTATAGGAATATTGCTATGGCTATTGAAAAAGTAAAGGATTATTTCTCGAAATACGGTATTTCAGACCGTGTACAAGAATTTGATGTGTCCAGTGCAACTGTAGAACTGGCAGCGCAGGCGTTGGGGTGTGAACCCTGCAGGATCGCTAAGACGCTTTCGTTCTTGGTGGATGGACACGCTGTTTTGATTGTTGCCGCCGGAGATGCAAAAATAGATAATCCCAAGTATAAGGCTCAATTTCAAACCAAAGCCAAGATGCTCACTCCGGATGAGGCTGAGGCTTTAGTCGGTCACGCTGTGGGTGGCGTCTGTCCTTTTGCAATCAAAGAAGGTGTTACCGTTTATCTGGATGAATCATTGAAAAGGTTCTCGACGGTTTTCCCTGCCTGCGGCAGCAGCAACAGCGCAATTGAATTGTCGATCGAAGAAATGGAAAAGTATTCCGGCTTTGTTTCGTGGATCGATGTTTGTAAGAACTGGCAATCTTGAAAAACCGTGTTTCATCTTGTATAATAAGCGATGATGTTATCCGCAGACAAGCCCAGCCATTGTTATCAATGCTGATAACGATATGATAACAGGAGGGGTGACAGGCTGGATAATATGGATATATCAAATAATCAGAGGAATTACGAACAGGACAAACAATATTTCCTAAACGAAATCAGTTAAGTCCTGTCGAATGGGAATAATATCAAGAACAGCGTAACCCCGCATAAACACTGGGTTTCAGGCTCTTAAACTCCCGATTTGACGGCAAAATGATATCAAACTGTAAAACGGCTTTATTCTAAGCGGTCTATCGGTTTGCCGGTGCAATCATCTAAACACTCAAAAAGGCATTACCGACTTTTGCGGACGGTAATGCCTTTTTTGAAAAACGGACTAAAACTAAATAGAATTAAATACTAAATCAGGTTAAATACCACTGTATAATTCTTGCTCTTATATTTTTCCCTTACGCTTTTCTTTTAAAAAAAGCGAGCCGGTCATCTATTTCGCCCAGCCGTATCAAACGGGCGGTTATGGAATTGCGGGTTCTTTTGTGAATGCGCGCCAATTCCGAAATTTTTGCGCCGCCGCGGTGCTCTTTGACTAATTCCTCATCCTCGGCATCGGTCCATCGCTTACCCGTATTTTCCGGCTTCGGACGGCCAAGTCCCCTGATATTTTTATCAATTTCTTCGGTAACGGTATAAAGCGCCCGGACAATCTCCACCTGATTGCAGCTGTCCGTTTCCGGCAAAACCTCGCCGGTAATGGGATTAATTCCGTTTGCTAAAACCGTTAAAAGCTTTTTGGCTGTTTCAACCTCCATAAACACCCATCCTCTGTTTTTTGTAAAATTATTCAGAACACACTTAATGCTTTATCGGTTATAAACAAGGCTGTATCTTTAAATCGGCTTTTATTATCACCTGCCGCAACCCGTTTTTTCAAAAATCACCGATTAAAAGCAGCCTTTAGTGTGACATCTAAACACATAATATCACGTAAAATCTTCACTGTCTACATTTTTATGTAAAAACCATCAGCATTTTTTACACTCATGCTACATTAAACGCAATAAATTGACAAAAAATCGGCTTTATGCGACTAAAACACGATTATTAAATGACCGGATTGCGACATCGCATCGGAAATGCCATGGCAACGTTTTTTGTTTTTAATAATTTGTGAAAAAAGTTGCGGTATCATATTCGGCCGAATTGCCATGATGATAACGATGTATAACGAACCCTTGAAAAGCATCGGTTTTGTATGATATAATCATCACATAAGATAAAATCCGGCGGATATTACATTTTTTAAACGAAAGCCCTATTTGCCGCTTGGTGTCAGAATGTTATCAACTAAAGCAATCTTAATTTTCATTAAAACGCGAGGTGATGTAAAGGTGAAAATTTTTATTGACACGAATATTTTTCTCGACATGTACCGCTCCAACCTGCAGCAGGATATAAAAACCATCATGAAATTTTTATATCAGAACAAGGGATATTTCATTACAACCGAGCAATCGGTCAATGAGTTTTCAAGAAATCGCCGTAAAATTTTAAGCGAAACCCTAAGCAGCTTTAAAAATCAGACAAATATAGATAAAGGCTCTTCTACATTTTTGCGCTCGCTTGCATCGTTCAAAAAATATGACGATTCCCTAAAAAGGTTTTGCGAGCAGAGGAACCGCATTATTGAAGAAATTCAGGACAAGATCGCCAATCCTCAAAAGGACGATATTTTCTCAAAATTTCAGAAGCTTTGCAAGCATGACAACGTCATTTTATCAACCGATAAAATCATCGATTCGGCAAGCAGACGAAAGCTTTCCGGCAATCCGCCGACAAGCGATAAATACACCTGCGGCGATGAGATAATCTGGGAATCCCTGCTCGCTTATGAGACGGAACACAAAGAAGACCTGACCGTCGTTTCCAAGGATAAAACATTTGCCGACAACAGCGAGTTTTTATGCGGTGAATACAGTGCAAAAACAGGCAAATCCCTGACAATTTGCCAGGACATTATAGACGCCTACCGCACAGCCGGCGTTGAGCTTTCAAGAGAACTCGAGCAAGCGCAAGAAAATCTGAAATGGACAGACGTTATAATTACCGCTTTGACAAATTTAGGGGGCGAGGCAACCCTGACCGATATTTACAACGAAGCAAGCGATATTTTATACTATAATGACTGCCGGTCCAAAATGGAAAACAAAGCAAAGGAATCAACCATAAGGGGTATTCTGCAAAGATTCAGCAGCGATATACCAAGCGCTTATAACGGCAAAAAGGATCTGTTTCACCAGATTTCCGAAGGTGTTTGGGCGTTAAGGCAGCAACAATAAAAGTAAAAAATTTTAAAACCCGTACCGATGCGAATTTACCGGTACGGGTTTTACTTTTTATTTTTTATATTTATTTAAGTTATCCTTGCATTTTATTAGGTTTTTAGATCTAAAGCATAGGATAAAAGCGACCATTCCGCTCGGGTTTACCAGTCGGAATTTCGTCTGGCGAACGCCGCTATAACGCTTTCGATTCCGAATAAAATCATGTAAACCGCCGCAAAATAGCTGATTGCACGAATCGTCATAAATGAAAGGACCGGGCTGAATATCATTACAAATCCGAGGATCAATCCCCAGATGTTTAAAATCAGCGAGAAGTAGTAATAGAACGGGTTGCCGATCAGACGGATCAGATTAGTCCGGGTAAGCTCGGCAATACAGTGGGCGATAAACCATATCGGCAAAAGAACCGTCAGCGCCCATTTTCCGACATTGGGATTAGCGATAAGCATAACGCCGCACATAACGCTCATAATTCCCGAAACCAGCGACAATGTCGGCCCAAAGCCGGTAAAGCGGGAAAGGCGGGCGTATACCACAAGATCCTCAACACCCATAACAATGACGATAACGCCGTAAATTACGACCGCTCCGGTCAGCATGCTTTCCGGGCGTATAAATGTGAAAATGCCAAGCAGTATTAAAAGCAATCCGACTATCAGTTCGCTCCATCCGAATCCGGTTTTTCTTTTCATACCGCATCCCCATCCTTTCTGTTTAAAATCGCCATGAATTCGCTGCCGGTAATGGTCTCTTTCTCGTAAAGATAGCCTGCAAGCTCATCGAGCTTATTGCGGTTTTCCGCAATAAGACGGCGAGCCTTTTCATGCTGTGTTTTAACCGTCTCGACAACCTTTTTGTCAATTTCTTTTTGTGTATCTGCCGAGCAGGCAAGCGAGGTATCTCCGCCGAGATACTGATTGCTGACCGTCTCCATGGCGACCATATCAAATTCGTCGGTCATGCCGTAGCGTGTTATCATCGCACGGGCAAGCTTGGTCGCCTGCTCAATGTCGTTGGAGGCGCCGGTGGTTATCTGACCGAAGACTATCTCCTCCGCCGCACGGCCGCCGGTCAGTGTGGCGATTTTGTTTTCCAGCTCCTCCTTGGTCATGAGCACCTTGTCGTTTTGCTCTACCTGCATGGTGTAGCCGAGTGCGCCGGAGGTACGGGGAATAATGGTGATTTTTTGTACCGGTGCGGAAGCGCTCTGCAAAGCGGCGACCAGGGCGTGACCGATCTCGTGATAGGCGACGACCTTCTTTTCACCGTCGGTCATAATGGCGTTTTTCTTCTGATATCCGGCGATGACGACCTCGATACTCTCCTCCAAATCCGCCTGTTCAACCACCGTACGGCCGTTCCTTACGGCGCGAAGAGCCGCCTCGTTGATGATGTTGGCAAGCTCCGCACCGGAGGTACCTGCCGCCATACGGGCGATGGTGTGAAAATCCACGTCGTTCGCCGTTTTTATCTTCTTCGCATGGACCTTGAGAATGGCTTCGCGGCCGGCAAGGTCGGGCAGTTCTACCGGAACGCGCCTATCAAAACGACCGGGACGGGTCAGTGCCGGATCGAGGGATTCCGGGCGGTTGGTCGCTGCCAGAATAATGACGCCGCCCACACCTTCAAATCCGTCCATCTCGGTAAGCAGCTGATTGAGGGTCTGCTCGCGCTCGTCGTTGCCGCCGATCTGGCCGTCGCGCTTTTTACCGATGGCGTCGATCTCGTCGATAAAAACTATACAGGGGGCTTTTTCCTTGGCCTGTGCGAAAAGATCGCGCACCTTCGACGCGCCCATTCCGACGAACATCTCTACAAACTCCGAGCCGGACATGGAGAAAAACGGCACGCCGGCTTCGCCTGCAACGGCCTTGGCAAGCATGGTTTTACCTGTACCCGGAGGGCCTACAAGCAATACGCCCTTGGGCATCGACGCGCCGACGTCGGAATATTTTTTCGGATTATGCAGATAATCGACTATTTCGGCGAGATTTTCCTTCGCCTCATCCTCGCCGGCAACATCGGCAAAACGTATGCCGTCGGTGGAGGGAACATAGACCTTGGCATTGCTCTTTCCCATACCGAAGGCCATCGCATTCGGGCCGCCTGCCTGGGACATCATCTTCTTCGCCATATACTGTCCGAGGGCGGCAAAGATCAGAATAGGCAGAATAAAGCTCAGAAAAAAGCTAAGCAGCGGCGACATGCCTTTTTCAATATCTCGCGTGAATTTTGCGCCCGAAGCGTACAGCCGCTCGGTCAGGGTCGGGTCGTTCATCTCCCCGGTCTTGTAGATCTGGGTATTATCCTTGTCGGTGAACACGATCTCGGAATCGGCAACCTCTACGCTGCCGATATTTTTATCCTCGGTCATCTTCATAAAGGTGCCGTAATCAACCTCTTTCACTCTGGAGTTTGCAAGCAACGGAGCGATGACCATGTTGAACACCAAAATAAACAGCAATACAATACCGTAGTAATAAATCAGCGGTTTTTTCGGGGATTTTACCTCTTTCATAACTTCCCTGCTCCTTTTAAAATATTCGATATGTAGCTTAAACGGCTACCAGCTCCTGCTCGGGAAGATCGCATAACTCCGCTTCCTGTGAACGAACCGAATAGCCTGTCACATCCGACACCGTCTCCCCGTCTATCTGAAGGGGTGTGGGACGGTCGAATTCCACGTCGACCGAATTGCCCTCAAGAATCGTCATATGCTTTTTATATTTTGTATGTTTGCCGCTGAAAATCGAGGGAAAAATCAGCAAAGCAAGCAGCTTGCCGACATTGTGGAATACAACCACCGATACCTTCCCGTCCTGCCGGTTCCTGTCCTGATCGGGAGCCGCCATCATTCCGCCGCCGTAATACCGGCCGTTCATTACCGTAGCAAGCCATACCTTTTTAAACTCGAATGACCTTCCGTCCACCGTAACCGTCGCATTTTTCGGTTTATAATGAAACAGCAATCCGCCTATAGCTATTTTTGTATAGTTTATGGGCTTGGGATTTTTCATTTTAAGATTCTCTTCTCTTAGTTTGTCGCCGGTTTCACAGCAATATCCGTCTATTCCGAAGCCGACGTTATTTACAAACAGACGCTTTTCTCCTTTTACGGTAACGTTCGGCAAGCACCAAAGATAATCATTTATGCACACGGCCGACTCCTCAAAGGGTTTACAGCCTATATCCCTTGCAAAATCATTGCCGGTTCCGATCGGCAGATAATAAATTTTATTCTTTATCTTTACTCCGCTTATGCCGTTTACAAATTTATTCAGCGTGCCGTCCCCTCCGCATAAAACCACGCTTGCGTCCGGTTCCAGCCCGTCAAAAAAGGTACGGTAGCTCGAAACCCGGCATATGTTTATTGCGACCGTCTCCTCATTGGTGGTTTGCAGTGCCTTTACCGCCTCATTCGCCTCAACGCCGCCTGCATAAGGGTTGTAGAGTATGTATTTTACCGCCATAACAAAAACTCCGTTCCTTAATTTCAATTCGTGTCAAAACTATGCTTAGTTTGACATTTTTCGATAGAATTTTATCAGGCGATTCTAAACTGAAACAAAACTTTTATAAATGCGATATCGGAATTTTTCACCAAAACGCTTAAATTTCATTTTAAAACCGATAAAAACGGTACGGCGTTGACACCGGAGGCTTATTTTTGTAAAATGATGAATGTAAAGATAAGGTTATCGCACCGTACACAAGTAAAGCCGTTTTAAAAACGTACTTTTTTTAAAATTTGCCCTTGCCAATCGACGATAACAGTAAAAAATAAAGCGATAAAATAAGTAACGTGCGGTTTTTAAGTTTATTTTCAGTTTATTTTTCCGTATTATTCTGTCGAAAACGGATTCCTTATGGAGGGATATTTATGTTTCACATTCTCGTTGTTGACGATGATAAGCACACCCGAATGCTGCTGAGCGCCATACTTAAAAACGCCAATTATACCGTAACGGCGGCAGCCGACGGCCGGGAGGCGCTGAAGGTTTTATCGAGAGAGCATATCGACCTTGTGGTGCTGGACATAATGATGCCCCAAATGGACGGATACGAATTTACAAGGCTTGTCCGCGAAAACGACAGCGCCCTGCCGATTTTAATGCTTACGGCAAAGCAGCTGCCGGCAGATGAAAAAAGAGGCTTTCTTGTAGGAACCGACGACTATATAACCAAGCCCATCGATGAAGAAAAGCTGCTTTTGCGTATAAAGGCGCTGCTAAGGCGCGCAAAAATTGTCAGCGAACAGAAAATAACGATAGGCGACGTCGTTTTGGACTACAGCTCCTTTACGGTCACAAAAAACGGCGAAGTAACCGTACTGCCCCAAAAGGAATTTATGCTTCTTTATAAGCTTCTTTCCTATCCCGGACAGATATTCACCCGTATACAGCTGATGGATGAGATATGGGGAACCGACAGCGAAACCGGCTGGGAAACCGTTACGGTGCATGTCGGACGTTTGCGCAAGCGTTTTGAGGGCTGGGAAGAGTTTGAGATAGTCGCCGTTAGGGGACTGGGCTATAAGGCGGTGAAAAAGGTATGAATAAAAAAGATCGGACGGGGCAGCTCGCTTTGGTGCTTTTGCTTGCAGGAATCGTCTTTGTGACAAGCACCGTCATTATGCTGCTGACAATCGGCGTTATATATGCGCTTACACACCTCGGTGTTATACGTGTCGCCGCCGGTCAGGTCGGATTGCCGGAGCTTTTACGCTTTCTTATTTGCACCAGCCTTGTTATCGGGTGCCTGCTCGCCTCGCTTACCGGAAGAATTGCCCTAAATCCGCTTAAACGGCTGACCGATCAGCTCGACCGGTTGGCAAGCGGAAATTACAAGGCCAGACTGCATTTCGGCAGGCCGATAGGCGAACATCCGACATTCAGACAGATCGAAAAAAGCTTTAACCGGGCGGCCGAGGAGCTCGAATACACCGAACTGCTCCGCAGCGATTTTATAAACAATTTTTCCCACGAGTTTAAAACCCCCATCGTTTCGATTGCCGGCTTTGCAAAGCTATTGCGCCACGGGAATCTGACCGATGAGCAAAAGGAGGAATACCTTCAGGTCATTGAGGAGGAGTCCTTGCGCCTTTCCTCCATGGCCAACAACGTTTTAAACCTCACACGGGTGGAAAGCCGTACCATTCTTACCGATATTACAAGATTTAATCTGTCAGAACAGATACGCTCGGCCGTTTTGCTGCTTGCCGAAAAATGGACGGCGAAGAATCTTTACATGGACATGCAGTTCGGTGAATATATGATATCGGCAAACGAGGAGCTGTTAAAACAGGTATGGGTTAATCTGCTCGATAATGCCGTAAAATTTTCGGAGCCGGACAGTACCGTGTCGGTAGGCATATCGGAAAACGACGGTTATTTTACGGTTACGGTTTCAAACAGCGGCAGGGAAATTCCGGCAGACCGGATAAATCATATTTTCAATAAATTCTATCAGGCCGATGAATCGCATTCGTCCGAGGGCAACGGTATAGGTCTTGCCGTCGTAAAAAAGGTATGCAGCCTGCACGGCGGCGAGGTATCTGCCAAAAGCGAAAACGGTAAAACCGTATTCACCGTAGTTTTACCGAAATCGGCAAAAAACCTTTAGACATGATGTAAGGCCGCCTCCCATCAGCTTATATTTTCAATAAAAAACAAAAAGGATCGATTACTGTGTCTCAGATAACAAAGCGCGCATTGGAGCAATCGCTCAAAAATCTGCTTTTAAAAAAGCCGCTTACCAAAATAACGGTAAGCGACATTGCCGAGGATTGCGGCATCAACCGCATGACCTTTTATTATCATTTTAAGGATATTTACGACCTTGTGGAATGGTCCTGCCTTGAGGATGCAAAACGCGCCCTTGATGAGAAAAAGACCTACGAAACATGGCAGCAGGGACTTCTGCAGATTTTTAAAGCCGTCTATGAAAACAAGCCGTTTATTTTGAATGTCTACCGCTGCGTGCATACCGAGCAGGTGGAAAAATATCTGACTCCGCTTGTGGATGATCTGCTCTTGGATGTCATAAACGAGGAAGCAACCGAAATGACCGTCAGGGACGAGGACAAGCAGTTCATCGCCCAGATCTACTCGTACATATTTATAGGACTTATGCTCGACTGGATAAAAGACGACATGCGCGAGGACCCCCAAATGATCGTAGACCGGCTCGCCCGGCTGATAAAGGGTTCAATGTCGGCCGCCCTTTCCCGATTTAAAATATGATTTTATCATTTTTGCCGATGTGATAAATTTTTTTACACCTTTTTGCCCTGTGATAAAAGTCTTATCACAGGGCATTTTCTGTTTATTGTAAACGGTGTTTTCGTGGGTATAATGAAAGCATAAAAAGAAAACACAGGAGGTTTTCATTATGTATTACTCAGCAGGAACCTATGAATCTTTCGCTCATCCCGAGAAGCCGAAGGATGTCGATAAAAAATCGGCTTATATAATCGGCACGGGACTCGCGGGTCTTACCGCCGCTTTCTATCTTGTCCGCGACGGACAGATGAAGGGCGAGCACATCCATGTATTGGAAAAACTGGATCTGGCGGGCGGCAGCTGTGACGGCCGCAAGGACATCACCAAGGGCTTCTTTATGAGGGGCGGCCGTGAGATGGACAACCATTTCGAGGTCATGTGGGACACCTTCCGTGATGTTCCGTCCATCGAAACGCCGGGCGTTTCGGTGCTGGACGAATACTACTGGCTCAACAAGCATGACCCCAACTACTCTTTGTGCCGTGCAAGTGTCAATCGCGGTGAAGACGCCCGGACCGATAAGCAGTTTAAGCTCGATAAAGACTCCGCAATGGCTCTTTCAAAGCTCTTTTTGACACCGGAAAAGGATCTTGAGGACAAGAAAATTTCCGATGTTCTGCCCGAATCTTTTTGGAGCACAAACTTCTGGCTTTACTGGCAGACCATGTTCGCCTTCCAGCGCTGGTCAAGCGCGCTTGAGATGAAGCGGTATCTGTGCCGTTATGTTCATCATATCGACGGCCTGCCCGACTTCAGCGCCCTTCGCTTCACAAAATACAATCAGTACGAAAGCATGATATTGCCGCTTGTTAAGTATCTTGAAAGCCACGGTGTGCGCATCGAGTACGGCATGGATGTAAAAAATGTCATCATCGAAACCGAGGGCGACAAAAAGACAGCCCGTCAGATAGTCTATGTCAAGGACGGCAAGGAGCAGACCATCGATCTTATCGAGGATGACCTTGTATTTATCACCAACGGCTGCTGCACCGATACCTCATGCTACGGCGATCAGACCCATGCACCCGACCTGTCGGGCGTTAAAAACGGATACGGCGAGTCCTGGGATATGTGGAAGGCCATCGCCGCCCAGGCGAAAAACGGCGAATACGGCAATCCGGATAAATTCTGCTCCGACGTTGAGGCCACCAACTGGATGAGCGCCACCGTCGCCACCTCAAACGAGGAGATCATAAAGCATATTATGAACATCTGCAAGCGTGATCCCCGCTCGGGCAAGGTGACCACCGGCGGTATAGTAACCGTCAAGGACAGCACGGATAACTGGTACCTCTCCTGGACAATAAACCGTCAGCCTCAGTTTAAGTCTCAGGACAAGGGTCTGGTACTTATATGGCTGTATTCGCTTAACACCAATAAAGAGGGCAATTATGTGAAGAAGGCCATGCGTGAGTGCACCGGCGAGGAGGTCTGCCGCGAGTGGCTCTACCACATCGGTGTGCCGACCGAAAAAATCGACGAGCTTGCAAAGAATGAATGCAACACCACCACCTGCTTTATGCCTTATATTAACGCATTCTTCCAGCCGAGGAAGGAATCCGACCGTCCGAAGGTCGTGCCCGACGGCGCCGTGAACTTCGCCTTCATCGGCCAGTTTGCCGAGACGCCGCGCGACACCATATTCACCACCGAATATTCCATGCGCACCGGCATGGAGTCGGTCTATACTTTGCTTAATATCGACCGCGGTGTTCCTGAGGTCTGGGGCAGCAAGTACGACGTGCGCGAACTTCTTCGCGCTTGCTACTACGCCATAGACAAAAAGCCGATCAGCGAGGCGCCCCTTTCCTTCGCCGAAAAGGAAATGCTCAAAATCGCAATCAAAAAGGTCAAGGGCACTGATATAGAGCTACTGCTTAAAGAAAGCGGACTTATCGAGTAAAAAAGCTAAACCTCTGCCGGTAACGTATTTTTGATATTTGCCGTTTAGTTTTTTCGCAAAAAACTTTTTTATACTTTTAAAGGCCGCAAGCTGCCGGAAAATCCGACGGCTTGCGTTTTTTTAAACGGCGTTTTTTACTGCTTCGGTTTAAATACAAACGGTTATACGGCAGGTCAAAGCCCAAGTATTAAGAGAAAAAGCATTCCTTACAAACGGACTGCGCCGAATTGTGCGGTTCGTTTTTTCTGCCGTTGCTTTTGGTTTTGATTTACGCTAAAAACGGGACAATTGTTACGGTATTGATTAAATCGTCGAATTAACCGGTTGCAAACAGCGTGCAAAAGATGTAATATACAATACAGTGACCGACACTATAGCTTTATTATTTTTACAACGCTTAAAATTCTTACGGTTATCACCCGTTTTAAGCCGTTTTTACGCCGTCATGATCACGGCCCCATACCAAAGCCCAAAACAACATGAAATCATAAGGAGACCGTTATGATTCGGAAAAAAATACTTATTGCCGACGATTCGGAAATAAACCGTGCAATACTCGCCAATATGCTCAGCCGCGATTTCGATATTATGGAGGCTGCCGACGGCCGCGAAACGATCGAAACGCTCAGGAACTACCGTCATGAGCTTTCCGCTCTATTGCTTGATGTTGTCATGCCGGAGATGGACGGTTTTGAAGTGTTGGAGGAAATGAAACGCCGTGAATGGACGGACGATCTGCCCGTAATCATGATTTCGGTCGAAACCGGCAACAGCTTTATCGATCACGCCTTCAGCCTCGGCGCATCGGACTATATAAGCCGTCCTTTTGTTCCGAGCATAATAAAACACCGAATCATAAACACGATTCTTCTTCACGGCAAAAAGCAACAGCTTATGGAGGTTGTTACAAATCGGTTTTACCGTCGTGAAAAAAGCGACAAGGTGCTCATATCAATACTCGGATATGCGGTGGAATTCCGTTGCGGAATGAACGGAACACACATGTCAAACGTCAGTCATATTACGGCCCTTTTGCTAAACCGCCTTATACAAAAGACCGATAAATACACCCTGTCCGAAAGCGATATAGATACAATATGCATTGCCTCGGGATTGCACGATATAGGAAAGCTGCTAATTCCAGAGGAAATCCTCAATAACGCCGACAAGCTGACAAAGGACGAGCTTGAGATTTACAAGCATCATACACAAATCGGCGCACAGATCATCTCCGGATTGCCCATATATCAAAACGAAAGACTGGTAAAATACGCCGCGTCGATTTGCCATTGGCATCATGAGCGCTTTGACGGAAAGGGCTATCCCGACGGGCTAAAGGGCGACGACATTCCCATTGCGGCGCAGGTGGTGTCGCTGGCGGATACTTACGATAATTTGGTCAACGGACGTGTATACAAAAAAAGCCCTTCGCGTGAAGAAGCGATAAGCATGCTTATAAAGGGCGATTGCGGCAGCTTTAATCCGATTATTCTTTCCTGCCTTGATGATATATCCGACGAGCTGAAAAAAGATCCTCTTAAAAGCGCCGGCGCGCAAATCCGAAAAACCGTCCACAAGGCGGTTGATGAGCTTTACGGCGAGCAGGATCTTATTTCGGCAAGGATAACCCAACAGCTCGAGGACGTAAGCACAAAGCAGGAATTCATGACCAATATGTGTGATGAGGTCTGGTTTGAGTACACCGCTGAGCCCTCGTCGCTGCACCTGTCAAAGGGAGCAATCGACGCTACCGGTCTTCCGAGCGTGATTGTTGAGCCGCTTGAAAACGAGGATTTTCTGGCCGTTGCAGGACGCGAAACGACCGAGACGATAAAAAACGAACTTAATGCCCTGCCTGAGGATGAATCGTCCATGGAGCTGACGGCCGACATAGTTTTAAACGGCAGGCTCTGCCGCTGCAAGCTGGCTATACTCGTTTTACGCTCGGCAGGCGATTCCCGGCATCTTAACACCCTGCTCGGGAAAATAACCGATATAGACGAAAGCTATTACCGCCTTGAAAGCTACGACAAGGCCTCGCGAAAAGAGGTATCTCAGCAGACCCTTATTCCGGTCACGGCAGATAAGGACGATGTAATCAGTATAACGCATGACCAGGTAGGCCTCGTTATGCAAAGCTACCGTAAGATGTTCGAGACGGTGCGCCTTGTCGATCCGGGGATATGTATGCAGCTTTCGGCCGGTGTCCATGGAATAACTATCGAAAAATCGGACCACTGCTATTCCGTATGGAACAAAAACCGTCGCTGCGAACGCTGCATTTCGCATGATGCAATAAAAATGCGCAAAACCCAGAGCAAGGTCGAAGCCGTAGATAATAATGTTTATTATGTGCTTGCAATGTGTCTTGAAATTGACGGGATTCCCTACTCGTTAGAGTGTGTCAATCCCATACGTTCGGACGAAAGAAACGGCCTTGAGGAAGAAAGCATTCTGAATCAGCTGCTCGTCCGCAACCGTCAGGTATATACCGATTCGCTTACCAAGGTGTTTAACCGCCGGTATTACGACGAACGTATTAAAAACATCAGCGGCGAATATGCGGTGGCAATGATTGATATAGACAATTTAAAGGATATAAACGACCGATTCGGCCATGCAGCCGGAGACACGGCTTTGTACCGCACGGCCATGTCAATACGCGCGGTTTTGAGAAGCAATGATGAGCTGATTCGCTACGGCGGCGACGAATTCCTCCTGCTTTTTCACGGACTGCCGGAGCAGTCGTTATCCGTAAAGCTTAAAAATATATGCACGGCGGTAGAAAACACCGATATTGCAGAATATCCGGGGCTCAGACTCAGCGCAAGCATAGGCGGTGTCTACGGAACCGGCAGAATCGGCGACATGCTCAAAAAGGCCGACGGCGCACTTTATAGTGCAAAGAAAAATCGCAACTGTGCGGTTGTATTCGGGGAGAATTGATCTGTCATGACTGTAAAGGAGTTTTACGACCGGATAGGCGGCGACTACAATGACGCGATACAGCGTTTTCAAAGTGACGCCGTTATACTCGGATTTCTTAAAATGTTTTTAAACGACGGCAATATAAAGCTGCTTTCGCAGTCGATTGAAAAGGGCGACGTGAAAAATGCCTTTCGCGCCGTTCACACCCTAAAAGGAATTGCGCTTAATTTAAGCTTTTCGGAATTTGCCGATACCTGCTCGGCCATGACCGAGCATTTGCGAGGATTGTCTGCCCTGCCGGATGACACCGGGCGGTTTTACAACGACGTAAACAACGTATACCTGAAAATAACAACCGCAATAAAGGAACTCGAAATTTAACACAGGGTAAGGAACAGTCTGTTATGATAAAAAGCGGTTATAAAGAGGGGCTTTATTACAGCGAAGACCTGAAAATCGAAACCGAAAAATTAGAACGCAACATAAACTCTCTGCTTGATGAAAACCACGGCGTGGGCATAATCGGCGGCTATTATAAGCAGGATTTTCCGATTTGTATGGTAAGCGAGCTTACGCTCAGAATGCTCGGCTTCGGCTCGGAAAGTGAATTCACCGCACAAACCGGCGGCAATATGGCCGGTCTTGTAAAAAAGCGGGAAATGCTTGACAAAATATTTTCGGAAAGCACCGACGCCAATGAGCTGTATTTGCGCGGAAAAAGCAGTTATCTGCGTGTGCGCTTTGTAAAGCGCAATATGATAAATGCGAAGAACGAAATTTTTTGGGTAGCTTCGGTGTGCAACATCGACGCGCTTTACACCAAAGAGCTTTTGCTCGGCAAGACCATAGAGGACAAGGAGCACTTAGAAACTATCCACAAGGCCAGATTGCAGCATATAAACCGGGAGCTCGAGCGTCAGAAAAAGGCCCTTGAACACGCTCTTTTTGAAGCCGAACTCAACAACGAAATAATATCGGCCATAAGTAAAATATACTGGCTTATATACAGGCTCGATATCCCGTCGGGGATGTTCGAGGAAATATCGGTCGGCGGAGATATGCACAAGCTTACCGGCAACACCGGTATAACCGCAAAGCGTTTTCCCGATGCCTGTAAAAAAACCGTCGCACCCGAGTATCTGGAGAAAATGCTCGAATTTACAGACGTTACCACCCTGCCGGAGCGTCTTCGCGACAGGGAGGATATTTCCTTCGACTACAAAACCGTAACCGGAAACTGGCATACCGCCCGTTTTATAGTGCAAAAACGCGATGAACACGGCACCGTGATAAAAGCGCTTTACACCATACGGCTAATAGACGAGCAAAAACGCCGCGAATTGGAATACGAGGAAAAACTCGCCAAAATCGCCGAGGAGGCACAAAACGCAAGCCTTTCCAAAACCGATTTTTTGCGCCGCATGAGCCACGACATACGGACCCCGATAAACGGAATCCGCGGAATGATAGAAATTGCAAATCATTTTGTGGACGATCCCGAAAAACAGAAGGTTTGCAGAGATAAGATATGGAAAGCGTCCGGGTATCTGCTTTCCCTTGTAAACAACGTGCTTGATATGAATAAACTCGAATCGGGTGTCATTGTACTGAACGACGCTCCGTTTGATATTGTACAGCTGCTTTCAGAGGTCGCCAGCATTGCTGAAATGCAGGCGACGGAGCACGGACTGAGCTTCACCTTAGAAAATAACTCTCAGTATATAAAACACCGCCGTTTAATAGGCAGTGCGCAGCATGTAAAGCAGGTTTTAATGAACATCGCCGGCAATGCCGTTAAGTACAATAAACAAAACGGAAATGTAACGGTGTGGTGCAAGGAGATATCGTGCGACGGTGAGACCGCCGTATTTGAATTTGTCTGTGCCGACACCGGTATCGGCATGAGCGAGGAGTTTCAAAAGCGCGCCTTCGAACCTTTCTCGCAGGAGGGACAGGATAAAGCGCGGACGCATTATGACGGCTCTGGCCTTGGTCTTTCAATTGCAAAGACGCTTGTAGAGCAAATGGGCGGATGTATAAAATTCACCAGCAACGAGGGCGTCGGCACCACATTCAACGTAACCATCCCCTTTAAGCTTGACCCCTCTCCCGCAAATGAAACAAGCAGCGAAGCCGACGAAAATATAGATTTAAGCGGCGTGCGGGTATTGCTTGTAGAGGACAACGACCTCAACATGGAAATATCGAAGTTTTTTATTGAGCAAAGCGGCGCCCATGTAACCCCCGCCAAAAACGGACTTGAAGGGGTAAATCTTTTCAAAAGTTCCGAAAACGGCTACTTTGATATTGTTCTCATGGACGTTATGATGCCCGTTATGGACGGATACAAGGCGACCGAAAAAATAAGGGCGCTTGAGCGTCCGGACGCTAAAACCGTTCCCATTATAGCAATGTCCGCAAATGCATTTCAGGACGATATTTTAAAAAGCAAATCGGCCGGAATGAACGAGCACCTTGCAAAACCGATCAGCACAAAAAAGCTGCTTTCATCTATCTGCCGTTATGTTAAGCATAAATAAGCGGTTTTCGGCCGGAATTAAAGCTCTGTTGCCGCTCGAATTTTAAAGCCCGGGCATCGGGACGGATTACCCTCTTTAAATGACGGAAAAACGGTCTGTAATCGGCCAAAAAAAGTAAACGCCCCCTCCCCCGTGCGACCCGCCCGTCGACAAGCGGTAAGCCCTTAAAAACGACGGCCAACAGGCCTTTAAAGCCGCCCGAGAGTCCGGTTTTTTAAAAGCGCAGATGTTTTAAATTTATAATTCCCGGCACTGTAAGGTCTTGATTTTATGTGGATTATATTTGCATTCGGCTCCGCCTTTTTCGCCGGAATTACGGCGATCCTCGCAAAATGCGGAATACGCAAAACCGATTCCGACATCGCAACCGCCTTAAGAACGGTTGTTGTGCTGGTTTTCTCGTGGATTCTGGTCTTTTTTACCGGCTCGCTTTCATCCATTACGTCGCTAAGTATAAAAACATGGGTCTTTCTTGTACTCTCGGGAATTGCCACCGGCGCTTCGTGGCTTTGCTATTTCAAGGCATTGCAGCTCGGCGACGTTAATAAGGTAGTATCCATCGACAAATCGAGCACGGCGCTCACCCTTATATTCGCCTTCATTTTTTTAGGCGAGCAGATCACCCTTTTAAAGGGTGCGGCGATTGTCTTAATAACCGTCGGCACCTATCTTATGATCGAGAAAAAGGAGATTTCAAAACGGCAAAACAGCAATAAAGGCTGGATATTATATGCCATGCTTTCGGCGCTTTTTGCAGCCCTTACCTCAATTCTCGGCAAAATAGGAATCGAGGAAGTCCCCCCCAAGCTCGGCACGGCTATACGCACCTTTGTCGTGCTTATTATGGCTTGGCTGATAGTATTAATCGAGGAGAAGGGCAGCGCGCTCCGCCATACTCCGAAAAAAGAAATAGGCTATATCTGCCTTTCGGGACTGGCAACGGGGGCCTCCTGGCTTTGCTATTACAAGGCCTTGCATGACGGCCCGGCGAGCGCCGTTGTTCCGATAGATAAGCTGAGCATTCTTATTTCGGTGCTGTTTTCGGTCGTCGTATTAAAGGAGCATATATCCAAAAAATCCGCAATCGGACTTTTCGCAATAGTTGCCGGTACCTTTTTGATGATCATGGGATAAACCGGGCGCGGTATAATTCTATTGCCTTATAAAAGCATTAAAAATCTCCGTCCGGTCACAAAACCGCCGAACTAAAAACACAATAAATAAATAAATAAAAAACAGCCGACATCCCGAAAACGCAAAACCGGCTGTTTTTTACGGTAAAGACCGATAATCTTTGCTTTTTAAATTAATTTAAGCTCCTTTCGCTTGTTTCTCCTCACACGGTTTATATGCCGTTCAAAATCGGAATTATTGATAAGCTCGCTCAAAACAAGCTGTTCAAAGGTAGAAACGGTGCACGAATAAAACCCGAGCCTGCTGTCAAAATCCTCCGTCAGCCTTTTGGGAATAACCATATAGCCTATGCGCATCGCCGGCGATATGGTCCTCGAAAAGGTGTTAAGATACACAACATTATCGTTATCCGACAGGGCAAACAGACTTTCCATCGGCTGTGACGACACCGAAAACTCCGACCCGTAATCGGATTCTATTATAAACCTGTCCCCTTTGTCCGACCAGCGGATGTATTCGTGCCGCTTTGTCGCCGACGCCGTAACACCGCTCGGAAAGCTCCTGTAGGGCGTTGTATGAAGCACATCGGCCGAGCTTTGTAAAAGCCGGCTGCTGTCGATTCCCTCGTAAGACAGCTCCAATTGCTCGTATTTAACGCCGGCTGCACGGTATATCTGCTCTAATTTATCATAAGACGGCCTCTCGATAGCGTAGGTCTTATCCCTGCCGAGCAGCTCAATAATAAGCCTGTAAAGGTATTCCGCTCCCGAGCCGATTATTATTTGTCCGGTATCAACCGTAATCCCTCTGTTACGGGCAAGGTAGCGTTTTATCGCCTCGCGTAATTCGGGCAGCCCCTTGTTGGGAGATTTTTTAAGTACGTCCTCTCCCCGCTCCGACAAAACCCTTCGCATGGTTTTGCTGAGTATCGAAACCGAAAATGAGGGGAATTCCTGCACACTTGCTTTAAATTCCCCGTAGCTTTTGCCCTCGCCGTCAGAGGGTACCGCAAATCCGTCCGATCGCCTGAAATTAACAAAAAACCCGCTTTTTTCGCGCGACAGAGCGTATCCCTCGTCGCATAAAAGCGCATATGCGTGCTCGACGGTTACGGTGCTGACCCCCGTTTCCTCGGCCAGCAGCCTTTTTGAGGGCAGCCTGCCGCCGTATAAAAATACGCCGTTTATAATATCGTCCCTTATAAGTTTATACAGCTGCAAATACACCGGACGGCTTTCTTTGTCGATTATATATCTCATCTGGTTATATAATTTTCTCCGTTTCTGACTATTGTATATTGTCAGAAACCATTATAAACTTTTTTCATGAAAATGGCAAGGAGGAAATTCAAATGCAGGAAAAAATGTCTAAAAGAGGAGCCGTGCGTCATCTTTGCGTTACGGCAATGTTTATGGCGCTGAATGTCATCATGAGCTCGTTCGGGATTCCGGTCCCGGGCGGACATCTTTATATGAACGATGTAATAATCTGCACCGCTTCTATCGTTCTTGATCCCTTCGCCGCCTTTGCGGTGGGCGGAATAGGTGCATTTTTGGGCGATCTGTTCTTCTATCCCACCCCGATGTTCGTCTCTCTTGTCACTCACGGATTGCAGGCCGTTATAATCTCGGTCTTTTCGCATTATATAATGAAAAAACGCCCGGCACTGTCCGCCGGAATCGGTGTTGCAATCGGTGCCGTGATAATGGTCGTAGGCTATTCGCTGGGACGTGCTTTTATATACAGCACACCGGAATATGCGCTGCTCAAGCTGCCGTACCAGGTTTTACAGGCCGTTGTAGGCGCCGTTGCCGGAATGCTGCTGTGCTTTAAATGCTCGGTCCGCAAGCTTTACATCCGCGAGGTTTTGAATAAAAAATAAGGGTTAGAATAATATTCGTTTTAACCTGTTAAACCGGGGTGGGATTTTGTGTTTGAAGATATTTTTTGCGGAAAAAGGGTCATTCCCGAAAAGCTCCGAGATTACGGCTTTAAAAAATGTCGTAATAATTTCGTATACACCGCAAAAATTTTATCCGGCGAATTTTTGCTCGAAATAACCTTTAAAAACGACGAATTTTTTGACACAAAACTCACCGAAACCGCCACAAGCGATGAATACATCCTTTACAAAACCGAAGCGGTCGGCTCATTTGTCGGGGATATCAGAAAGGCAATATCGGAAATTCTTTGCGATATAGCCGAAAAATGCTGTGAAAATGCGGCCTTTTGCTCAAAGCAGTCGGCTCAGGTAATCGACTACATCCGAAAAAAATACGGCGACGAGCTTGAATTCTTATGGGAAAAATCGTCCGGCAACGCCGTGTGGCGAAGAAAAGACACAAATAAGTGGTACGGAGTGATGCTTACGATATCGCGGCGAAAGCTGGGATTCGACTCCGACAAAACAGCCGAGATAATTAATCTTAAGGGAAGAACCGAGGACATAGAAAGGCTTGTCGATAACAAGCGGTATTTCCCCGGCTGGCATATGAACAAAAAGCACTGGTTCACCGTAGTTTTGGACGGCACGGTAATCTTAAGCGAAATCTGCAAAAGAATAGACGAAAGCTATTTGCTGGTGAAATAGTTTTTATCGTTTTAAAAAGCGGATCATCCGGGCATATCCGCCTTGATTTCGCATTTAAAAGCGGAGAAACAATAACATATCTCGGAAGATCTTGCCAATGACGGTGCCGGCCCTTGTTTTGCGACTTTAAAATCCGTATAATGGCAAAGGCAGATATTTGGTTTTTTAAACTAATGCCCGTCTAAGGAAGTCGTACGGTCATTATCTTATCACAGTCTAAAGCAATACGGCCCGCATCCTACCTACGATGCGGGCCGCAAAAAAGTATGATTTTTAAAGAATCAGGCATCTGTCCCAAATACCGGATTATCACCGGGGCAGTTTTTTGCAAGCCGATCAGCACCGATCCCGATCCCCGGCGAAATCATGGCGTCGCCGTTAATGTTTGACGTATCATATTCGCCCCGAAAGCACATATACGAAACGCTTACAACGGCCGTGACGAAAAACAAAAGCAAAAGCAGAAAAAGCGGAAGCATGAGCCAGCGCTTTTTGCTTTTCTTTTCCTGAGCCCGTGTAAGAGCGGTATATGTTTTTTTGTCTTGTGTTCCCATTATATATCCCCTCCTGGGCGAACGGTTACCGTAAGACATTTATATAACCCTATAATAATCATAACGGCGTATACTGAAGCACCGACATCTTTTGCACTCAAAATTCATTTCCGTCAAGCTTCTTATACTATGTTAATTCATCCGTGTCCCGGTTAAAAATGCTTGAGCGTTCAAAAACCCATCCTGCTCCCAAGCTCCCGTCGGTTATAAAGCAAAATAAGACACGTTAAGCAAACGGCGGTCAAATACCGTACGGTTCGGCTCGTTTTCCGCACGGCCGACTATGCTCCTTTTTACCTTATCCGGGAAAAATCGGGCTTGACAGCGGTAAAAAATCTTTTTACAATAATATTATAATACGTTCACCCATGAACGAAGCAAGTGCTTTTCGGAGATTTTTTATATGGAAACTGAAATTAAAGGACTGTTCCAAATAACCGAGGCAGCCAAGGCCTGCGGACTGTCCCGCAGCACCCTTTTACGCTTGGAGGAAAAGGGACTTCTGACCCCTGCATACATCTCCCCCGACAGCGGACGACGCTACTACGACAACCACAATGTAGCCCGCATTATGCAGATTGAGAAATTTAAGTCCATGGGACTGAATTCAAAGCAGATAATGGATTACTTTGTCCGCGGCGGCGAAGCATCCGATATGCTTAAAGCTCTGGAGGTCCGACTTAACGATCTTAAACGAAGCGTAGAGGAAATGCGTCTGAGGGCCTTAAAGATGCCCGGCATGTCCGTACAGATCATGACCTTGCCGGCTATAACCTGCTGTATGCGACGCTACATGGGGCATACTGTCAAAGATAAATATAACGCCATGTATGAGCTGTACAGCGAGTGCGTACGAAATGGGTATGTGCTTTCAAACGAACCGCTCGTTACAATATCCAACCGACGTGATTTTCTTGACGGGTACATCGGCGATGAGCCCTATCCCATTGATGTATGCGTTCCGTTAAGGTCCGACAAGGCCCCGGCCGACGCGGTGACGCTGCCGGAGTGTCGGGCGTTGTCGGTGCTCTACTACGGCGACTACAGCGGTACTGATGACGCATGGCTGACCCTCGGCAAAGAGGCAAAAGCCCGAAAACTAAAGCCGGTCGCCGCCCCGAGGGTTTTGGGAATCGTAGCGCCCTATACCGGCCGGGAGATCGACACCAGTCATTATTGCTCGAGGTTTGTCCTGCCGATTGAGTAATAGCAAAAGGCTGCTGATCCTGATTTTAAAATTAATATAAAAAACCGCAGGCCGTTTTTTTACACGGTCTGCGGTTTTTCGTTTTGTTGATCATAACCGCCGTAAATTAACAAATGGCAGCGATGATTTTTTGCTTATAATTTCTTATTCAATCTTTTTACCAGCCGCTAATATGGGTTAAACGCATATTTAAAGCGCACGGTAAAACTTTTTAGCTTACAGCTTAACCATCAGTCGCCCGGCTGTTCTTCCCTTTTTACGCCCTGTCCCGACTCGGCGGCAAGACGCAAGAAGGTGTCGATATCAACATAACGGTACTTACCCACGGGATCGACCCTTTTAATATGCTCCTCAAAGGCATCGATAAATTCCTTAACGCCGCTCGGTGTGCAGCAGTTAAGTCCGTTATCGCAAAAGCCGTAGGCGATAAAGTCGCTGTCCCGCGACATCATCTTTTCGTAAGCGTGCTCGCATCTTTTTTCAAGGGTGTCCCCTCCGAAGCCTATAACCCTGAAATACGGAACTCCGTTATAGGTCTGGAAGTCATACTTCCCGGCCGTAATGTTGCACAGGAAGCCGCCCTTCGGAGACAGCTTATTGTAAACCGCAAGGGCCTTTTTGGAAAGCTGAGTAAAGCAGTTGATAAGCTTACCACTTATGTCAAGCTTTGAGGCGCGGTAATACGGCTCGGCATACTCGATATACTCCTTGTCGCAATCGGGCAGTGTGCGCTCCACCGGGCTGCCCTTTTCGCGCGGATATCGCGTCCAGTGCGAATACTCGGGATTGGCTTCCTTGCCGATAAAGCCCTTAAACATAGCGTCGGCCACGACATAACCCATGCCTTCTCCGGCGGTAAGATAGTCGTTTTCTGTTTGATGCTGATAAACGTAGTCAAAGGCCATCGGAATACGCTCTATAAGATTTATACCGTAATTGTACGCCACGGTTACCTTGCCGACGTTTTTGTCGGTCCACTGCATGGGAACACGCCACTTCATCCACGGCGAGCAGTCAAAATCGCCGGTATAACAAATGGTATAGTACTTGGTTCCCGGCTCGTATTTTATCTCATCGTGCACCTTGTTGCCCTTGGGCTCATAACGGCGTGTGTAATTGGTGTAAAGACTGCCGTTTGACATCCATGCCGGATTGGCGGCGTCGGCCTCTATTCCGCAATTGTACGAGGTGCAGCACTCAACAAAATGCCACTCGAGACGGGGCGGAATAAGATCATAATTACCTACGTGGGCTGTGTATTTTACATGCCATGGCGGAAAACCGAGCACCTCGCCGAATCGTCCGTTTGCAAGATCGTAACGCCTTTTAAGTATCTTCCTCAGAGTCTCTCCGTCGGCTCCTATGGGCTGATCGGGCTCGTCGATGGGGGCTTCATCCCTGTATGGGGTCAGATCGAAGAAAAAGCACTGCTTGTAGATGAAATAATCGTGATTCGGAATTCCCGTGATCCTTGCGCTGTAAGCGTCCCTCGTCTTGGAGGTTGGATTTTGCGGACAAGACGGCGCTCCGTCAAGGGTATAGGCCAAAAATTCGGGGTTGCATTCCGGCATGAATTTATCCATAGCCCAGATATAGGCGTCGCACTTGGGCGAGCCGGTGCTTACAAGCTCGGTGTTTTTTATCTTTTCGCCCTTTACGGCGCCTTCAAACATTCCGACAAGGCTGTGCTTTACGGGAATCTTGCGCTCGTTTACAAGAACATCGTAAAGGCTGCCCTTATCCTCGTTAAACTTCACCGGAACACAGGAGAAAAGTCCGCACATCGTAGACGCGACATTGGCGGTTGACGGAACAAACGGATCCCATACGACCAGTCCGTTCTCCTTTAAAAACGGCATGAATTTATCGAGCATATCCTGTGTGGATTCGGCTTTTACACGCTCCATTTTGCCGTAGGTCGCATTGTCCTCGGTAATGTAATCGAGCCAGAAATCGTCGGTTACATCCATATCAAGAGCAATAGCGCATCCGTGATTTTTAAAGCCGCGGTTTATAAGTCCCTGAACACATACGGCAAGACGGGTAAGATCGTGTCCCTCGTCCTTGCCTCCGTTTTTCATCAGACAGGGCTTTTGGGGGATTATGTATATCTCACCCTTATTAAAACCGGTAGGCTCAACATGCTTTAATTTATAATTGTAGCTGTCAATTTGCATTGTGTCACCTTCTTATATATTGATATTAACCATATCAGTTATATCAGTTAATTTTTTCGCCGCGGCCGGACTGCTTTACAAGCTCGATGTAGGTATTAATATCTACATACTGATACTTTGTATCCGGATCCTCCTTTTCGGCGACGGCATAAAAGGTCTCCAAAAACTCCTTAAAGCCGCTCGGTGTGCCGACATTGGTTCCCATATCGCAAAAGCCTATTGCCATAAACTTTTCGTCTCTGCCCTTTAGTCTGAGCCTTACGTTATGGGCAAAGGTCGCATAATCCTGTCCGCCGACATCCATAATTCTTGTATACGGAGTGCCTTCGTATATCTGCAGGTCGTATTTACCGGCGCTTGTGTTCTGCATAAATGATCCGCGTGTGGCAATCCGGTTATACAGCGCAAAGACCTTGTCTGACATTACGCTGAAGCCGTCTATCGTCCGGGCGAAAATATCAATTTTCAGATCCTCGGCATAGGGCTTGGCATAATCGTAATAGGCCTCGTCTCCGTCGGGCAGCTCGCGCACGTTAAAATGGTTTTCCTTCCCCGGATATCTGGTCCAGTACTCGTAATCGAGATTGGCCTCTTTACCTATAAAGCCTTCGAAAAGCGCATCGGGAATGGTATAACCCATGCCCTCGCCGCCGACTATGAAGTCGCTTTCGGTCTGATTCTCGAAGATGTAATCAAAGGCCATCGGAATACGGTCCACAAGATTGAGGTTATATCCGTAGGTAAGGGGGATTTTTCCGCGATTCTCGTCGGCCGCCCAGACCTGCGGAACCCGCATTTTCATCCAGGGCGAGCAATCAAAGTCGCCCGACCATGCAACCGTAAAATAGTAGGTATCGGGATCGAATTCGATTTTCTGTGCCTCGCGGTTTCCGCGGGGAATACAGGTGCGCTCGTAGTTGGTGTAAAGGCTGCCGTTTGACATCCAGCACGGATGCGCCGCGTCGGCCTCGATTCCGCAGTTAAAAGTAGTGGTAAGCTCAACAAAATGCCACTCAAGCCTTGCCGGATCCATGGTATATTTACCGTCAACATGCCGGGTGTATTTTACATGCCATGGCGGAAATCCCAAAGCCATACCGAATTTGCCTTTAGCGCTATCGTACCGGCGCTTTAAAAGTTCCTTAAGGGTAGCGGCGTCGGTTCCGAGCGGCTGATCCGGCTCATCCGACGGCGCTTCGCCGGCGTAAGAGGTAAGATCAAAGAAAAAGCACTGCTTGTGGAAAAAGTAGTCGTGATTCGGAATTCCGCAGGTTTTCGCCATGGAGGCGTCTCCGCTTTTTGAAACGGGATTGCCCTCGTATTCGACCGCTCCGTCCGGCGTATACGCAAGCAGCTCGGGATTGCATTTATCAAAGTACTTCTCCATCGCCCATATATACGCGTCGCATTTTTTCGATCCGGTGGATGTCCTGTTTGTTCCGGTGATAAGATCGCCTTTTTTAAGAGAACCGAACATTCCGCAAAGATCGGTCTTTACCGGAACACCGTATTTTTCTTTAAGCTCGGTAAAAAGCGAACGGGGTCGATCGTCCCGCATTACCGGAACGCCGCCCTCGATACCGCATATTGTCGAAGCGACGTTGGCGGTCGAAGCAACCTCCTTGTCCCACGCAACAATTCCGTACCGGCGCATAAAGGGAGCAAAAAGCTCTAACATTTCGTCCTTGGAAAAAACATATTTTCTTTCAAGTCCGTTGTAGGTTTTCCCCGGGCCCGTAATATAATCGAGCCAAAAGCCGTCGGTACCGTCAAGGTCAAGAGCGATCGCGGTATTATACTTTTTAAATCCGCGATTAACAAGCCCCTGGACACAAACGGCAAGGCGCATAAGGGTATGCTCGCGCTGTTTTTCGTCCTTAAAGCATTTGCCGGCATCAATAACGTAAACAACGCCGTTTTTAAAGCCCTCGGGTACTATATCGTTTTGTACGAAGTCGTAAATTCTTTTTATCATAAGGTTTAAAGCACCTCCCATTCGGCTGACATTATGCGTTTTTTACACGCACTTTTTGTGTTATACCGGATAATAAACCTTCTCGTTTTCAGCGATTGGTCTTTATCCGGTGCAACACAGTCACACCGAACATTAAACTTCCCACACATTTAAGCATACGAAAGGGTAAAAGTCAACCAAAAAAACAAATTTATTTTATCATTTTTTTGATGTCGCCGTCATTATAACGGCGTCCTCAACCGGAGAGGTGTAAAATTTCGGTCTGATCCCCACGTTTTTATAGCCGCGCGACTTATAAAGGGCTATCGCGCCGTAATTCGAACGGCGCACCTCGAGGGTAATGAATTCGAGCGACAACTTCTTCGCCTTTTCCTCCAAAGCGGCACAAACGGCCGAGGCGATTCCCTGCCGCCTATACCGCTTGCCCACGGCAATATTGTTTATGTAAGCCGTATCGGCTGCATATTTAAAGGAGCCGTAGCCGCAAAGCTCACCGCCCGAAAAGGCCGCAACAAAAAAGGAGTTTTCGTTGCATATCTCAAACTCTATCTGTTTATCGGTCCACGGGGCTGAAAAGCACTCTTTTTCGAGTTGCCTTATAGCCGGAATGTCGGCCAAGCCGGCCCTTTTTATAATAAAATCCATTTTATCGTCCCTTATATTACCGTGTTTTATAATTTCAGCACTGATTCGGACTTTTTTTAAACGGCCGCCTGCCGGCAGCGTTTTCCGCATTATCGTCCTTCATGGTTTATTGCTTTATCAGGTATGATATCGCAAAGATCTAAGCATCTACAAAAGCCACTTAAAAAGCCGCCCTTTGCAAGCGGTTTTAACCCGGCTGATTATTCGCCGGTTATTAAAACCGTCACACTCTCTGCCTTTACGGTAATTTTCCCATTTTCGGCAGGATCGCCGAGCACACATCTGCACCCGTCAAAGCCGTCCGGCAATAAAAACTCCTCGCCGTCGCACCAGCGGTTGGCCGCTACGAGAACCCGGTTTTCTTCAAAGCGCCTCTCAAACACAAAAAATCCGAAATGGGCCTTCAGAATTTTTATATCGCCCATTTTAAAAACGGGATTATTCCGCCTTAACATTCCGAGAGCCCTGTAAATCTTTAATGTCTCTTTATCAAAGGGAGAAAACCTCATGGGAGCACGGTTAAACGGATCGCATCCGCCGAAGGCAAGTCCGGTCTCATCGCCGTAATAAATGCAGGGGATCCCCGGCAGGGTAAACTGCATTCCTGCCGCAATACGCAAAAAACGTCTCGCTTTTTCCAAGGTATGCTCATCATAAAATCCGGGATCGTTTAAAACCGCCTGCTCCTCCCGCTTTAAATTCCTTACGTTTTCGCCGCAAAGGGCGGTAAGCAGCCGCTCGGTATCATGGGTCGACAGGATATTCATAAGCATATTAAGGGCATGAGTCGGATAGTTTTCCGCAAGCGTCATTATGCTTTCGGCCAGATCCTCGGCATTTCCTCCGAGCAAAAAGTCAAGCACGGCGGATCTCCACGGATAATTCATGACCGAATCGAGCTGACCGCCGAGCAAATAGCGCCTTAATTGCCCGTAGCTTTGCTTGTTGGAGGCATCCTCCCACACCTCGCCGATAACGGCGGCGTCGCGCCGCTCGGACTTTACCGCCTTATTAAAGGCATACAAAAATCCGTCGGGCAGCTCGTCGGCAACGTCCAACCGCCAGCCCGACACCCCGAGCCGCATCCATCTTCTCGCAATGCCGTTTTCTCCGGTTATATATTCGAGGTAATCCCGGTTTAATTCGTCGACCTGAGGCAGCGACGGCACGCCCCACCAGCAGGCGTATTTATCCGGCCAGTGCTCAAAATCGTACCACGCAATATAAGGACTTTTTTCATCCCTTGCAGCGCCGACATTTTCGCCGTACCGACCTGGTCGGTTAAAATACCGGCTGTCGTCCCCCGTATGGGAAAAAACGCCGTCGAGTATAACCGATATTCCGGCTTTTTCCGCCGTTTCGCAAAGGGTTTTAAGGTCTTTTTCATTCCCGAGCAGCGGATCGATTTTTTCATAATCGGCCGTATTATATCGATGGTTCGAATGGGCCTCAAAAATCGGATTAAGATATATACAGGTTACCCCAAGCGAGGACAAATACCCTATCTTATCGGTAATTCCGGCAAGATCGCCGCACCAGTAATCCCGGTTTATCGGCCGCTCGGAATTATCCTTACCGTAAAACGGGAGCGATTCACTCCACTCCCGTTTTATCCTGTCACCGGGCACTCCGCTTTTTTCCTTGCCCGAAAAATTAAAGCGATCGGGGAATATCTGATACATAACTCCGCCGGCAAATTTTTCCTCACTATACCGGTCGAACTCATTTTCGGAATATACCGTCAGCTGCCAAAGCTCTCCCTCACTTGCGATAACACCCGAGGAAGAGTTTTTCTCCTTGTAAACGCCGGTAATGCAGGTGTCGGTTCTAACCTCAAAATGATAATAGTAAACCCCTGTATCATTAGGAGTAAAAATACACTGCCAGGTATTTATTCCGTCTTGAACCCTTACAAAATCAAAATTCACACGAAAGCTTTCGCCGCCTTTTTCCGCTGCAAGCACCGGCGAATAATGGCTAAGCGGCAGCATAAGGCGAAGGGTAACCTCATCCCCCGCCCTTACTGCACCGAACGGATTTTTAAAATATATGTCTCTCGAATCAAAAATCATATCTACCGCTTAATTTATTTTTCAAAATCTACCGGACGACTGTCCCAGATGTTATTCGCATACTCGGATATCGCCCTGTCGGCCGAGAAAACCCCGGCCTTTGCGATGTTTACAAGGGACATACGGTTCCAGATTTGAGGATTCCTGTACAAATCGGCAATTCTTTCGTGAGCCCGGTCGTAATCGTCAAAATCGGCAAGCGACATGTAGGTATCATGCTCAATGAAAAGCCGTACTATCTCGCCGAAATCGCCTCCGAGTGCGCCCGAGCGGATAAAATCGATCGCCCGCTTTACCGAAGGATTATTGTAGCAATACTTGGCGCTGTCGTAGCCGGAGCGCTTCATGGCCGCCGCCTCTTCGGCCGACATACCGAATATAACTATATTGTCGTCGCCCACCGCCTCGTGGATCTCGATATTCGCTCCGTCCTCAACGCCGAGCGTTACGGCTCCGTTTAACATAAGCTTCATATTGCCTGTTCCCGAAGCCTCGGTTCCGGCAAGGGATATCTGCTCGCTTACCTCGGCGGCCGGAGCAAGCAGCTCGGCCAAGGTCACCCTGTAATCCTCAACGAAAACCACCCTCAAAAGCTCGCTTGCCTGTTTATCGGCATTTATAAGCTTTTGCAGCGAATATATAAACCTAATTATCTGCTTTGCGAGGAAATATCCCGGTGCGGCCTTTGCTCCGAAAATATATGTGCGCGGCAGCATATCGTGCGCCTCTCCGTTTTTGATTTTTAAATACTCGGTCAGTATATGCAGCGCGTTCATGTGCTGGCGTTTATACTCGTGCAGACGTTTTATCTGAATATCAAAAAGGGTATCGGGCGACACCTTGACCGAGCATTCGGATAAAAGATAATCGGCAAGACGTTTTTTATTCGAATACTTGATTTCGGCAAGACGTTTTTTCACCGACGAATCGTCGGCGTAGCGCATAAGTCCCTCAAGCCGCCCGGCGTCATGCTCGAAGCCCTCGCCGCAAAGCTCTCTGATAAACTCGGCAAGCTCGGGGTTTGCCTGACAAAGCCAACGTCTGTAGGCAATTCCGTTGGTTACATTGGTAAATTTTCCGGGATCAAGCTTATAAAAATCCGAAAAAACGTCCTTTTTAAGAATTTCGCTGTGCAGCTTTGAAACCCCGTTTACATGATGAACGCCCACAAGCGCCAGATTGGCCATTTTAACAATTCCGCCCGAAATTATCGCCGTACGCTCAACAAGATCGGCATCCTGCGTTTTTTCGTAAACGTCATGGCGGTGGCGATTGTCTATTTCGGTTATTATCTGGAATATCCTCGGCAGCCGCTGACGCATAAGCTCCACCGTCCAGCATTCGAGCGCCTCGGCCATTACGGTATGATTGGTGTAGGCTATGGTCTTTTTGGTCAGGTTCCATGCATCGTCCCAGCCGTATCCGCATTCATCAAGCAGTATTCGCATAAGCTCGGGAATGGCAAGCACAGGATGGGTGTCGTTTACATGAATGGCTATTTTTTCGTTGAGGCCCTCAAGCGAGCCGAACTCGGCAAGATGACGTCGAACAATATCCTGCAACGCGGCCGAAACAAGAAAATACTGCTGTCTTAACCTCAGCGATTTACCCTCCGGATGATTGTCGGCAGGATAAAGCACCTTGCTTATGACCTCTGCCATTGCGTTTTGCTGCATAGCCCTCATATAGTCGCCGTCATTAAACGACTGCATATCAAGAGCATGTGATTTGGCCGCAAAAAGCCGTAAAACCGATATGCCCTTGCCATCTATTCCCGGGACCATCATATCATACGGCACGGCGGTAACCGGAGAGCAGTTTTTAAGCTCTACACTGTGGTATCCGTCGTTCCAGGACTCCTCGACCTGTCCGTCAAAGCAGACCTCCACCGACTCCTCGGGATGAGCCTCGAACCATATCTCCCCTCCGGGCAGCCAGAAATCCGGTAGTTCGGTCTGCCATCCGTCAACCAGTTTCTGGCGGAAAATGCCGTATTCATAACGTATGGAATACCCGAAGGCCGGATATCCACCCGACGCAAGCGCGTCAAGATAACATGCGGCAAGCCGTCCGAGTCCGCCGTTGCCGAGTCCGGCGTCGGGTTCCTGATCGTATATGCACTGAATCTTTATTCCGAAAAGCTTCAGCATATTCTCAACATTCTTTTCAAGACCGAGATTATAAATCGTATTTTTAAGCGAACGGCCCATTAAAAATTCCATGCAAAGGTAATAAACCTTTTTACAGCCCTGATCGTCGGCCTTTTTCATAAACTCGATCCGGCCCTCGCTCATAAGCTCGCGCATAATAAGAACAAGCGCCTTATAAAAATGCTCATAGGTCGCCTGATCGGGCGTGACCCCGAAATTATGCGAAAGCTTTTTTATAACGCGGTTGTACAGCTCTTCGGTTGTAACAGAATAATCCATTTTATTTAAAGCGCCTTTCCCTGAAATTTCGTTAAAATTATACCACCGTACACTTTTTTTCGCAACTGCCGACATACCTTCGGCATATATATTATATGTAAAATTTTAAGCACGGAGAGTGACGGCGTGAAAAATACGTACATAAAAAACCGAAGAAAGCCGAAACGCAATATAAAGCATAATATTAAGCTTGCCGCCGTGTGTCTTATCTCCCTTTTATTTGCCGTTGCGGCGGCGGTCTCGAAGGATATGTCGCGCGAGCTTTACAATTCGCTTGTAATTTGCGCCGCTACCCTTGTTCCGGCTCTTTTTCCGTTTATGGTCATATCAGAATTTATTGTAAATACCGGAGCCTTCGGTCTTCTTTCACACATTGCCGCACCGCTGGGCCGATTGCTGTTTCGCGATGAAAATGCAGCGGCAATAATGCTTCTGTCGCTTATCGGCGGATATCCCGTCGGCCCAAAAATATGCGAAAAGCTTTATCAAAGCGGTAAAACGGAAATCGACAAAGCCGTAAACGCCGCTTGCTTTTGCGTTAATCCGAGCGCCCCGTTCGCAATCACGGCCGTCGGCATCGGGCTTTACGGCTCCTTTGAAATCGGAATTATATTATTCGCTTCAAACGCCCTCGCCTGCCTTTTTACCGGAATTATTTTCGCCCACACAGGCTCTCGCTCTAATAAATCGCCCGATTTTCGCATAAAAAAAGACCTTAGAAAACAAAGCGGCGGCCGGACGGAGGTTTTACGCTTCGAACGTTCGCCGATTTTTAAAAATCCTTCGCGCAATACCTATCCGGCCCGTTTTTTAAACGCCGAACCACCTCCTGGCATTTCTGCAAAGCAAAATGCCATTTTAAAGTTCGAAACAGATCCCGATTCATCATATTCGGAGGTCTTCGCCGCTTCTTCCCGTTTTAACCCTCGCCAGACAAAACCGATAGAAAATGAAAAAACGCCGAGCAGCAAAATCCGTTTTTTCTTTGAAACATCCGGAACCGAGACCGACCGAAAAAAGAAAACTACCCCGTCATTAACGGATGAAAAATCAAAAAACCGTCCGGATTCCGTACCGCTTTACATTTCATTTATAAACGCCGTTTCCTCCTCGTCGGCGGCGACCGTTACAATGTGCGCCTTCGCCGCCTTTGTAAGCGGAGTATTCTCCCTTGCCGACGCTCTTCCGGTAAGTGACCGTATTTCAAGCATTATTCACGGCATTTTTGAGATATCCGCCGGCATTTTCGAAACGGCCAAAAACGGCGTCTCGCCGGCGATAGCCGCCGCTTTGATATCCTTCGGCGGTATCTGCGTTCATCTGCAATGCCTTTATGCCTCAAAAGAGCTAAAGCCGGGCCTTATAAAATTTATCACCGCAAGGGCGACGCATGCCCTGCTTGGTGGGCTTTTCTGCTTTGCCCTTTGCAGAATCTTTAAAATCCCGGATCAATCAGCCGCCGTCGCGGCTGCATATGCCCCATTTGCGGTTTCGCCGAGCGTATCGGCAAGGCCGGTTGCGGGAATCGCCTCGCTTTGCAGCATGATACTGTTTTTGTGCGATCTTCAGCACCGTCAGAACCGTTTTTTAACGGGTACGAAAACACACGAAATTTGAATTATCTTCCGAAAAAACAGTTGACATATGTTGCATGTATGTGTATAATATACATGCAATATAAAGTTTTGGGAGGATTTATTATGAAAAAGACCAATCGCTTTGTTTTATGTTTTACGGCTCTTTTTGTTCTGCTTTCATTAACGATCACCTTCCCTGTAAGTGCAAAAATAAACAAATTCCCTGTGGAGTATAAAGATTTCAAAAACCCCGAAACAGAATCTTATTATCCCGGCGATGTAAACTATGATAACAGAATCTCCGCTATAGACGCCCTTATAATACTTCAAAGCGCCGTCGGAAAATACGACCTTAGTGATTTTGACTTTGTGGCTACCGATGGAAACGGCGAACCGATGTTCCGCGGAGGAGACGACACGCTTAAACGGGCCGATTGCAACGGAAACGGAAGAATTGACGTTGATGACGCTTTACTGACCTTACAAGTAGTGTGTCATTACGGCATGCATGACCATTTCCCCGGGGAACAGAAATGACCGGAATCTCAGTTTTTCTGTTATAACATATCGGTAATTATAAAACTTTATCTTAGTTCCGGCGCCGCGTATTCGCGGCGTTTTTCTTATATTACAGTTATTAAGCCCCTCGTCGGCGGAGGAAAACTCTGCAATAAATAAAAACGGACGAATTTATTTTAAAAAAACTCATTTTTCACCCTTGCTAACGGGAGATTTATATAGTATAATAGCTTTTACAGAGCGACAGATATGTTTCGGCGTGCGTACGCGTGAGCCCTGGGCGACAGGGGTCCGTGAACCATGTCAGGCGGGGAACCGAGCAGCATTAAGCGGTTTCCCTGTGCGACGCAGTAAGTTTGCGCGTGCGTGCGCCAAAATGTATGTGTCGCCCTGTATTTTTTTATGAAAGGCAAAGGGCTTAAAGCTGATGTATCAGGTCTTGTACAGAAAATACCGTCCGAATAAATTTTCCGACGTATACGGTCAGCCTCATATTGTTTCTACCCTGCTCGGCGAAATACGCTCCGGCAGAATTGCCCACGCCTATCTTTTTACCGGGACCAGAGGCACCGGTAAAACCACCTGTGCAAAGATCCTCGCCAAAGCCGTAAACTGCCTGAATCCGCAAAACGGCGACCCGTGCGGCGAATGCGAAATATGCAAAAGCTTCGATTCCGGCGATCTTCTGGATGTAGTCGAGGTCGACGCCGCCTCCAATAACGGCGTTGATTATATAAGGGATTTGCGCGAGACGGCCAACTTCACCCCGGCAAAGGCGAAGTACAGGGTCTATATAATCGACGAGGTGCATATGCTTTCGGATTCGGCCTTTAACGCCCTGCTTAAGACCCTTGAAGAGCCGCCCGAATATATGATATTTATTCTTGCGACAACCGAGGTTCACAAGGTACCGGCCACCGTTTTGTCACGTTGCCAGCGGTTCGATTTTCACCGGATTCCGGTTTCGGCCATCGCCTCGCGGATTAAATACGTTGCAAAAAACGAGAATATCGATATCGACGACGATGCCGTAAATATAATCGCCCGGTTTGCCGACGGAGCACTAAGAGACGCACTGTCGCTGCTCGACCGCTGTATCAGCGCCGGCGGAAAAATCACCGCCGAAAGCGCTTCTGCCGCCATGGGCACTACGGGAAGGGATCATTTGTTTGAGATTTCTTCTCTTATAAACTCGCATGACTCAGCCGGCGTTCTTTCGTGCGTTGATCGGCTTTATAATAATTCAAAGGATATGACCCGGCTTTGCGTTGAGCTTACAGGCCACTACCGCGATATGATGCTTGCCAAAATGCTCAAAAAGCCCGGCGACCTTATAAACTGCACACCCAACGAGCTGACAAAGCTTTTAAACGCTGCCGAGCATACCGATATTTCGGATATTTTACGGGCGACCGAGCTTTTGCAAACGGCTCAGCAGAATATAAAATCCGGCTCGGCCGCGAGAATCGAGCTTGAAATAGCCCTTTTAAAACTGGCCGATAAGCAGATAGACGCCTCATTCTCGCTCGAAAAACGAATAGAGGCGCTCGAAAAACAAATATCCGAGCTAAGCCGGGGAAAAATCCCCTCCGGAGGTGCTTACATCGGCGATACGGCCGGCAAAAACGATCCGAAAGGACATTTTTCTTCACCTTCGGCCGCGAATTCCGGAGCATCCGGAAATGCCGGTTTTTATAACAACAACACATCATCAGGCGACCAACCGGCGGCTTACGGCAGCACCGGCGCTCAAAATCCGCAAATCCCGTCTAATCCCGGCGAACAAGCAAGCACAGGCGAAATTTCGGCCGGCGCGCAGCCCTCTCGCCCGGCGCTTTCCGGAGACGATGCCGAGGTTTTAAAATGGCCGGAGATTTTAAGTGCTTTAAAACCGGTGAATCCCCTTTTGGCCGCTGCCCTCAAGGGCTCACGGGCGGTAATCAGGAAGGACATATTGCTGATAGACAGCGAAAATCCTATGTTCCGTGACATTTTGCGAAGCAACACGGCCGCACGCGACGGACTTAAAAAGGCTGCCGCGACGGTGCTCGGCTCGCTTTATCGGATAGGCCCTTATTCGCCGCCGGATGTTACCGCCGCGAATAACGCGGTGAAAAAAGCGAAGGAAAACACCCCGAAGACTGACGAAGTAAAAACCTTAAAAGACGACGGGACGTCAAACGGCACTCCTCAAAACGAAACATCAGCTGAAAAAAAATCCGATTCGCAACCGACCGATAATGATAATAATTTCTCCGATAATTCCAGAGATGAGAAATCGGCCGATTTATTAGCGGAGACCGCCGTCGCGGATCAAGAAAAAAGCAGCACCGGCGGCAGCAACATTACCGATAACATCGACAGCAACAGTAATAGTAACACCGATACTGACACCGACGGCCGCACCGAGCCGGTAAACGAAAATGGCAAAACCGCCGGCGTCGCCGACTCAAAAGCCGCCGTAAAAGCCATTTCGGAAGATAAGGACGCCAACAAAACAAACGGCAAAGGCAGTATTTTAAGTTCGTTTATCGAAGACGCCAAAGCAAGCGGCGTTCAGGTAGATATAAAATAAAAATAAAGCCAAATATAAACCACATTAAAAATTAAAAAATCTATGTGCGGTTTTCAGATTCCGCACATATCGGAGGTATGTTAAAAATGAAAGCAAGAATACCGCACTCAGCCGGCAACAGCATGAATGATATGCTCAAAAAGGCCCAGCAGATGCAATCCGACGCCGAAACAAAGCAGGCCGAGCTTGAAGAACGCGAATACACGGCCCAAAGCTCCGGCGGAATGATTGAAGTCACCGTCACCGGCAAGCATCAGATAAGAAAGCTCACAATAAAGCCGGAGGCTGTTGATCCGGACGATATAGAAATGCTTGAGGATCTTATAACCGCCGCCGTAAACAAGGCAATGGACACCGCCGACCGCACGGCCGCCGAAGAGATGGAGAAAATAACCGGAGGACTTGATCTTTCGGGCTTCCCCGGCATGGGCGGAATGCTCGGCTGATAGTTTTTTGTAACTCGCAAAAAATTCCACCGCGTTTTAAAAAATGCCTTAAAGCATTAAAATCGCAAATAAAAGACAAAGCATCAAAACGGAATTTCCCGGGCATGAGACTCAATTTTGTCAGCCCGGCAATCCATAAATTCAAGGAACGGTCAAAAATTAATGGCTTATGATATAGCGGCGCTCTCGCGCCTTTCGCAACATTTCGAAAAGCTTCCCGGTATAGGGCGTAAAACGGCACAGCGTCTCGCTTTTTTCGTGCTGTCCATGCCGGAGGAGCAGGTGCGCGACTTTGCCGACGCAATGATCGGCGCAAAAAAAGAAATACATTTATGCAGCGTTTGCCAGAATATTACCGACAGCGACGTATGCTCCATTTGCTCATCAAACGCCAGAGACCGTTCGCTGATATGCGTGGTCGAGGAGCCGAAGGACGTTATAGCCTTTGAAAGAACCCGACGTTACAACGGACTTTATCACGTGCTTCACGGGGCGATATCGCCGATGGACGGAATAACTCCCGACAAGCTCAGGATAAAGGAGCTGCTTTCCCGTATAGACGACGATACAAAAGAGATAATAATGGCGACCAACCCCTCTCTCGAGGGCGAAGCAACGGCTCTTTATCTCTCCCGTCTTATAAAACCGTTTGGGGTAAAGGTCAGCCGTCTGGCCTACGGAATACCGGTGGGAAGCACCCTCGAATACGCCGACGACGACACCTTGTCGAGGGCCCTTAACGGCCGAAACGAGCTGTAATCGGACCTGACGGCTGTAATTCTATTTATCAGTATTAAAAAACAGGAGGTGGCTTTAATGCCGCAAAAGAATGACACCAGAACAATAGCCACCAACAAAAAGGCTTTTCACGATTATTTTATTGAGGAATCCTTCGAAGCCGGCATTGAGCTGTGCGGAACCGAAGTAAAATCCCTACGCGCCGGCGCGGTTAATCTTAAGGATTCCTGGTGCTCGATAGACTCTGGCGAGCTATTTTTAAACGGTATGCATATAAGCCCGTATGAGCACGGAAACATCTTCAACCGCGACGCTTACAGGGTAAGGCGGCTGCTCATGCACAAGCGTGAAATAATGCGGCTTTTCGGCATTACAAAGCAGCAGGGACTGACCCTTATTCCGTTATCGCTATATTTTAAAGGCTCGCTTGTAAAGGTGCAGGTAGGTCTTTGCAAGGGCAAAAAGCTTTACGACAAGCGCGAGACCGCCGCTAAAAAGGACGCCGCGCGCACAATCGACCGCGAAATGAAACAAAGAAACGCATAAAAATAATTCTTTGCTTTTGTCGTTTTGGCAACCGACGGCAAAGCCCGCGGCTACGTCCCCCCTCAAAACCGAGCCATGCACAAAACAACCTTTATCGACAGACCATCTCATACATTTTGCTGCGGAGGAAGATTATATGAAAATCCTGCAAAAAGAACTCAGCCACGGCGGAAGGCTTGATATTTACGCGCTCGAGCATCCGTCCGAGACCATGAACACCGCGCCGCATCCGTGCGTTATTGTCTGTCCCGGCGGCGCTTATGCCTTTGTATCAAACCGCGAGGGTGAACCGGCAGCCAAAAAATTCTTAGCCGAAGATATCACGGCGTGCGTTCTTTGGTATTCGGTAGCGCCTGACGCCCGTTTCCCCGTCCAGCTAAAACAGCTGTTTGAGGCTATCTCATATTTAAGAGATCATGCCGAGGAGCTAAAAATAGACAAAAACAGAATTGTCGTGTGCGGATTCAGCGCCGGCGGACATCTCGCCGCATCGGCATGCACCCTCTGGAATAAGCCGGAAGTGTTAAAGCTCCTCCCCGGATTCGAGCCGAAAAATATCCGTCCCGACGGAGGAATACTCTGCTATCCCGTCATATCGTCGGTAAATCATCCGCATGTTCCGTCCTTCGAGTATCTTTTGGGCGATGATTATAATACCAAAAAAGAGCTTGTATCCCTTGAAAATGCCGTCGATAAGGACACTCCGCCTGCATTTATATGGCACACGGCGGATGACAGCGTAGTTCCGGTCATGAATTCGATTTTATATGCGCAAAAGCTGGCCGAGTTTAATACTCCGTTTGAGCTTCACATATATCCCAGCGGACCGCATGGGCTTTCCTGCTGTGATGAAACCTCCGCAAATAAAGAGGTTTATCCGCATTGTATATCGCCCGACTGTGCGGCTTGGGTACCGGCGGCAATAAAATTCGTAAAAAATATAATCAAATAGGTAAACAGGCAGACCAATAATAAAAGCTGTAGTTACTCTTTGTAATTACGGACAAAACGGCAAAATAAAAAGGCAAAGGATTTAAGATTCACTCTTACTCCTTGCCTTTTAATTTTATATAATTCCGATTCTATAAGGCAACCGCCCAAGGTCGTCGGTTCGGCCGTTATACGCTCTTTTTTATTCTGAGGATATAAAACACCGCCGTAAAGAGGCTTCACCGCTTGCCGTCATCACCGGATGCGGCGGAATCCTCAGTCGTCCGACCTTTTGCCGATTGCTCCTTTAATTGCCGACACGCCGCAAAAAACGCCGAAGGCCGCTATGTTCACGATTACAACGCTCGCTCCGGCCGGCGTCGAACAAAAATACGAAAGGGTAAGTCCCAAAAAGAAGCATACCACCGACAGTATGGCCGACGAAATTGTGACCGAACGGAAGGTTTTGAATACCCTCATGGATGAAAGCGGCGGAAAGATCAAAAGGCTTGATATAAGCAGCGCTCCGAGCAGCCGCATACCGAGCACTATTGTAATCGCCGTAAGCACCGCGATGACCGAGTTGTAAAATCCGGCCCGCACGCCGGTGGCTCTTGAAAAATCCTCGTCAAAGGTCACGGCGAAAATGCGATTATAGAACAAAATAAACAATAATATCACGACCGCCGTTAAAATCACCGTCAGCAAAACGTCTTCGCCCGATACCGCCAGAATACTGCCGAACATATAGTTCATTATGTCTATGTTCATTCCTTTAGAAAGGGAAACCGCCATAATTCCGACGCTGAGCGCCCCGGTGGAAATTAGCGCGATGGCAGCGTCGCCCTTTATTTTTGCATTACTGCCTATTCTAAGCAGGGCAAAAGCGCATATTATAACCACCGGAATCGCAACGCCGAGCGGATACATCCCAAAAGCGGTAGCAACGGCAAGAGAGCCGAAGCCGACATGAGAAAGCCCGTCGCCTATCATAGAATATTTTTTAAGCACCAGACTTACCCCGAGAAGGGCCGAGCACAGCGCGATAAGTCCACCCGCCAGAAAAGCCCTCGCCATAAACGGATACGAAAACATTTTAATTATTTCACCCATCATAAGCGCTTTCCTCCCGTTTTTTCGCCCGAAAGCTTGTCAAGCAGTCCGCTTTTTAAATATTCGTCGGTCGTCCCGAAAAAGTATTTGTCGTCGGATAAATGCAATATATGACTCGCAAGCGTCACAGCCGCACTCAGATCGTGCGACACCATTATTACCGTCATTCCCTGTTTATTTATCCGCTTTACAGTATCGTACATTTCGGCCGTTGCCACAGGATCAAGTCCCGCTACCGGCTCATCGAGAATTATAAGCTCGTCGGCCGCACAAACGGCCCGGCAAAGCAGCACACGTTGCTGCTGACCGCCCGAAAGCTCACGAAACGAGCGATTTTTCATACCGTATATACCGAGGCTTTTCATAATGCTTTCGGCTCTTTTTTTGTCCGATTTTAGATAATAAAAGGGTCTAAACCCCCTGTCGTTTAAGCAGCCGGACAAAACGATCTCAAAAACCGACGCCGGAAAATCACGCTTAGAATCGTGCTGCTGCGGAAGATATCCTATTCTGCCGTTTTTTCCGAGGGTGCATTCGATCGTTCCGCCGGATACCTTTTTAAGCCCGAGCAACGCCTTTACAAGGGTGCTTTTCCCCGATCCGTTTGAGCCGACTATGCAAAGAAAATCCCCGTTCGCCACCGAAAAGCTGAGATTTTCAACAACCGGAATCCGGTCGTATTCAAGCCTTAAATTTTTACATTTTATCTGCATGGACAAAATTATTCTCCCTTTGTTTTCATTGTGATTTTCAGCGTTTCAAGGTTTTTCCTCATAAGGGACAAATATCCCTCTCCCTTTTCGAAATCCTCGCGGGTAACGTTGTGGCACGAATAGAATATCGCCGTTTTGACCCCCGTCGCCGATGCGAGCGAATCGGCTATGACGTGGTTAGAAAGCTCGGTGTAATATATATAGCCTACCTTTTCGCTTTTTATTTTATCGCTCAAAAATGTAAGGGTCGCGGCGCTCGGCTCGGTCTGGGCCGTACAGCCTGGAAAGGCCGCGAAATAATCGAGTCCGTAGTGCCTTACAAAATACAAAAGCGGAAAACGGTCGCCGAAAATAAGGGTTTTATCCTCCACCGTTTCGAAAAAAGCCGAGAATTCGCCGTCGAGCTCGCTTATCTTACCGGTATAATCGTCAGCCCCGTTTAAAAAATAGTCGGCGTCATCGGGAGAAAGCCTGCAAGCGGCATTGCAAACGGCACTTATAATGCTGATAGCATTTGTCGGAGAGGTCCAAACGTGCTCGTCGTACTCGACGTGTTCGTCTGAGTCTTCGTCGCTTTCCCCGTCGGTATGATCATGATTATGACTGTGACTGTGACTGTGACTGTGATCGTGATCGTGATCGTGGCTGTGGTTGCCATGTCCGTCTTGATCCCGGTCGGAATGCTCCTCGCCTCGGACGCTTTCCTCCTCAAAAACCTCCGACACAACCTGCATCATTTTTAAAACGTTAATATCCTTTTTCGAGGAGGAAACCACCGAATCGAGCCACGTTTCGGATTCGCCGCCTACGCATATAAGCAGATCGCAGTTTTCGATATTTACAATGTCTTTGGGCGAGGGATCAAAGGTGTGGCTCTCTCCTCCCGGCGGAATAAGCATGCTGATATCGGCCTTATCACCGAACACCTGCCGTGCGAAATCATACCCCGGAAAAACCGTGGATATAACCTTCAATCTGCCGTTATCCCCGGTGTCTTCGGGTACGCACCCGGACACAAACGAAAAGCAAATTAAACAGGAGATTACAAGGGAGAGCACCGACATTGGTTTCTTATAATTCTTTGTCATCCGCGCGCTCCTTTTCGCAAATCAAGCCGGATTTTGCCGCCCGGCATTTTCCGCAAACGCCGAAAAGCACCGTTTTTGAATTATCCACATAAAAATCATGATCCTTAATTATATGGCGGCGGATATCATCCATAAAATCACAGTCCATATGCCACACACCGCCGCATTCGACGCATTTTAAATGAAAATGACGGCAGCACTCGCTTCCGGCATACTGGTAAAGCGCGCCGCCGGCCCCGTTTTCGGTAAACCGCCTAAGCAGTCCTTCCTTGCTTAGCAATGATAAACAGCGGTAAACGGTAGCCTCGCCGGCCGATATTTCGTCGCTTGATATTATCTCGCCGGCCGAAAAGCTTTTATCGAAATTCCGTTTGAAAAATTCCAATATTTCGGCTCGCTGTTTTGTATTGTAGGCACCCACAAATACCGCTCCTCCAAAATGATAGTCGCTATCATTTTTCAATTATACCACACAATCGCCTTATTTCAAGCAAAAAATAAAAAAGGCTTTATTTTTTCGATATTTATGTTATAATTATTAAGGCGTTGCACCGGCCAAGCGGTCTGATCGGTTTAAAAATTCAAAATATTTTTTCATCCGTCTCGGCCTTTGCGCTGCAAAAACGGTAATTTATTCGGAGGAAAGCTGCTATGGAATACGAAAATGAGCTTTATATAGACATAGACATCAACTCGTCAAATCACCGTATAACGGTAAAACATTCAAAGACTATATGCGACGCACAGATCCTGCTTGACGATCAGGCGGTAAAAACCTCGCTTAAGACCCTCGCCTACGGCGGTGCATTTATATTCAACTATGACGACACCCAGATAATAATAACCATAAGCGACAATGATCCGAAAAACAGCAGCGATAAAGAAAACTACTCTTACGACTGCTTTGTAGACGGCAAATCGGTTCAAAGCGGAATGCCGTGGAAGATAGGCTCGATGACCTATCCCGATATGACCAAATGGAGCAAAACGAGAAAAGCCGGAAAAACCGCCTACGTCGCGACCGAAACCATAAAGGGCGTAGTTTTAGGATGTGCGCTATTCCTTATAATGTACATTTTCGCAAAATACGGACCGGTAAGCAACTTTAACGTAAGCTGGATATTCCTGCTGTTTACAGTGTTGCCGCTGGGACTTTTGTATCTTATACTTTCGCCTATTGACTGGAATAAGTGCGAGGGGAATTATTCGGAATTTAAAAAATTCAGCGAAAATGGCGACCGGAAGGCCGACAAGGAATAGTTTTTCCGGAATTTATAAATACAAAAACAAAAAACAACAGTACCTACTTGCCGCCCGCAATAAAAGCAGGCGGCATTTTAAATTTTTTATAAAACCGCCTAACCAATCTCAAAATATTCCGACTATATAGACGTAACGATCATGATTGGAACAAAAAGTGTACGATGAAAACAAACGAAACCTTAAAACTGCTTGACGACAAAGACCTCCTTGATAAGATATATCATTTTTCTTACCACAGGTGCAATACCTCCTTTGAAGCTGAGGATCTATGCTCGGACATAGTTCTCGCGGTAATATCGGCCATACATAAACAAGAGGATATTGAAAACTTTTATGCCTTTGTATGGACGGTTGCCCGCAGAGTTTATGCCGATTATTGCGAAAAAAGAAATTCCAAGCGCCAAATACTCGGCTTTGAAAAGGACGACAATATGTTGGCGTCTAAAGAAAATGAAATAGAAAAATTCATTGAGGTATCATCCGAACGTCAGCAGGTAAGCATGATTTTCAGGGAAATTGCTTTTTTGTCAAAGGCATACCGTGAAGTAATGGTAATGTTCTACATCGACAGATTGAAGGTGCAGGAGATCGCCTCAAGGCTCAAAATAAGCGAAACCACCGTAAAGCAGCGTTTGTTTTCCGCACGTAATTCAGTCAGAAAAGAGGTTGAAACCATGAACGAAAGAGCATATGTATTAAAGCCTGTCAGATTTTATATGATCGGGACCGGAAGCCCCGGCGGTAACGACCCCCAGGTAAAGGCCGAAAGGATGTTTTCTCAAAACCTGATATATTTGTGCAAGAATAAACCGAAGACGGCAAAGGAGCTGTCCATTGAGCTTTGCGTACCTATGCCTTATATTGAAGAGGAACTGGAAATTCAGTGCCGCGGCGAAAACGGCGAATACGGCATGCTCCGTAAGCTTGATAACGGCAAGTATACGGTAAATATTCATTTGGCGGATTATGACGAATACGACAAAGCCAATAATATCTACGAAAAGCATTTACCCGAATTTTGCGATGTTATAAAAAACGCACTGGAGCAGAATAAAGAAAAAATACTTTCCTTTCCCTATTTAAGCGAACAAAAAGACCCGCATTTTATTATGTGGTCCACGATTAATAAAATAGTCTGGGACTTTTCAAAAAGAATCAATAAGGTTCTTGCGGAAAAATACTTCTCCGATATCGCTTTGGTCAAAAGACCCTTTTATTGCAGTGCTATCGCATATACCGACGACCGGAATCCCGAATTTGATTCTTACGGCTGCGACGGCATAGGAGCAAATTCGGTCGGCGGATATAAGTGGGTGCACATATCCAACATTTACGGCAAACGTGCGATCAAACACTTCGATTGCGGACACAACCTCTCCCTCGATCCCAAGCTTTTAATGACGATCAGAGCCATCGGAGGAATTTATGCCAAAGATCTGTCCGAAAACGAAAAGGAAATTGCGGCCAAGGCCATCGAATGCGGATATCTTCGCAAAAAGGGAGATATCATCGAGCCGAAAATCATTGTGATCGACAAAAAAGACAGCACCGACTTCTATAATATCTTTTATCATTTCAATGACGGCATGGGACCGATTATAGAGCAAATCGCCGCCGAGCTTGCCGAGTTTATGAAAACACATATTCCAAAACACCTGATGAACGAGTATCATATCTACACGGAGCTTATTGCAGGCACAAGGATACTGGAAAAAGCAATAGAGGAATGTATAAGCGAGGGGCTGCTCTCGAAGCCCGAAAACCGGCTCTCGGCCCAAGGAGTCGTCATGATTGTAGAAAAATAAACAATTCTGCAGCCTATCATAAAAAACAGCCTAAAACATAAAAGGAGCGGTACAACTAAAATTGTACCGCTCTTTTTTTGCATAAATACTTTATTATTATGTTACTACATCCGGGTAAAAAGCGAAGCTTTCTTTCCTTTTTATAATCAGCACCGCCGACCGTCAATTAAAAGCTAAAGACCGAAGGTGTGACATCAAAAAAGACTACTCGTCGAGCCAGCGCACAACATGGTCGGTAAAAAGCACGCCGTCGAGGTGGTCGTTCTCGTGGCAAACGGCCTGAGCGAGCAGATCCTCGCAATTAAGCGCGCAAACCTTGCCGTTGCGATCCTGATACTGTACCCGAACCTTTTTCGGACGTATGGTAACGCCCCATTTTCCCGGGCAGGACAGACACCCTTCGGACTTTTCCTGCCTGCCGGAGGCCTTTAAAATCATCGGGTTTATCATCTCGATGACTCCCTGTCCGACATCGACAATAAACACCCGTCTTAACACACCGACCTGCGGCGCCGCAAGACCGACTCCGTTGGCTTTTTTCAGTGTCTCAGCCATGTCGTCAAGTAAAACGCACAGCCTGTCGTCAAATGAAGTCACCTCGCGCGAGGTTTTTCTTAATATACCGTCTTCCTCGGTAACTATATTACGTATAGCCATTTTTCTACCTCTTGACTTAAAATCTAACCGTATTTTTCTACCTTTGCCGTTCGACCGTCACGCTTACGTCGCTGAATTTTATATCCGGAATGGGTGCCGACGGCTTATGCACCGTGATTTTTGCCCTTTTCAAAACCGGGAATTCCTCCATCAGCCGACCGGCGCAAAAATCGGCCGCCGCTTCGATAAGGTCAAATCTTTTTAAAACAAAGGCCTCGCATATCACCCTCGCCGCCTCGGCGTAATTTAGGGTATTATCAACCAGATCGCTTTTTAAAGCGGCCTTTAAATCGGCGTAAAGCTCGGCGTCAATATAAAAATATTGCCCGTTTTTCTTTTCGTCCTCGCAAACGCCGTGAAAGGCGAAAATCTCAATGCCCTTTATTACTATCTTTTCCACTTAAAATTTACCCCTGTAATCCGTCGTCATTCATCGGCCGTAGCAACACCTTGCTCAATTCCGCCTATTACCCTTAGCGCATCGGCGGTAAGCTTTACATTGTGGGCTCTTATTATACGCGCACCGTGCGACGCCGCATAAATTCCGGCCGCAAGACTCGCCATATCACGATTTTGAGGTTCGTCCTCTTTCGAGAGCACACCTATCATCCTTTTGCGGGAAACGCCGGCCAATACCGGCCATTCGCCGCACAGCTTACCGATATCCCGAAGCAGAGCTATATCCTGTCCCCTCGTTTTGCCGAAACCGAAGCCGGGATCGATTATAAGCCTATTCTCCGGCACGCCGTAAAAAGCGGCCTCATTTACCATTTCGCAAAGCCGTCCGTAAACCTCATTCGCAATATCGCAATTATTCGGAAATTCGTCGGTACAGGTTATAACCCAAAACGCTTTACTTTCCCTTACAATCCGGGCCATTTCCTCGCTGATTTTTCCGCTCACATCATTTATTATAGCCGCCCCGGCATTTACCGACTCCCTTGCCACCTCGGGATAATAGGTATCAACCGAGACCGGAACCGACGTATCGTTACATATTTCCCTTAAAACCGGTAAAACACGCTCAAGCTCGCTTTCCGCTGATATTTCGATATGCCCCGGCCTTGTCGACTGTCCGCCGACGTCTATTATATCGGCGCCGTCCTTTATCATCTCGGCCGCATGAGATAAAGCGTCGCCTAACTTAAACCACCGTCCGCCGTCCGAAAAGGAATCTGGGGTTACGTTGAGAATTCCCATCGTAAGCGGCCGGCCGGTCTTAAAAAGCTGTTCAAAATTACTCATTTACGCCCTCCGCTTAAAAGCGACATTACCTCGCTTCTTGTCCTGAAGTCGGACTTCATCGTTCCTCTTAATGCCGAGGTCTGAGTAACCGCTCCCGACGCACGCGCCCCGCGCATCGTCATGCATAAATGCTCGGCCTCTATTACCACGGCAAGCCCCATGGGCGAAAGATTTTCATAAAGAAAATCGGCTATCTGGGCGGTAAGCCGCTCCTGAAGCTGAGGCCGGCGCGAAAAGCAGTTTGTGATCCTTGCAAGCTTTGAAAGGCCTATAACCTTGCCGTCCGACGGGATATAAGCGATATGAGCCCTGCCGATAAAGGGCAGCAAATGATGCTCGCACATAGAATAAAGCGGTATATCGCGAACGACAACCATTTCGTCATTGTCGCTCTCATCAAAAAACTTCAAATGCTCACGCGGATCCTCACTCATACCACCGAATATCTCGGCATACATATCGGCCACCCGGCGCGGTGTTTCGAGCAATCCCTCGCGCGAGGGATCCTCCCCCACGGCGCACAGCAATTCCCTGACTGCATTTTCAATTCGCTGCTTGTCCATTAATTTAAAAACTCCCTTGCATTTGCCTTTTACAGATAATATATCTAATAATCCCGACAGCACACCCCTAACGATAAGCGGGAATGCTCCTGTCGTTTTTACGTCACATGTACCGCGAGGGGCAAAAAGGTTTAAGCGAAACCGTTCCCCGTCATATCCGACACTGCACCGATAATACCACATATTGCGAAAAATGTAAACCGTACTTAAAGCCTTACCGAAAAGCACAAAGTATATTTCCGCACAAAAAACAGGCAGGATTTCAAACTGCCTGTTTTGCTGCATTTATTCGTTTTTCGGTTTTTTCGGGTCGGACTTAAGCTCACCCTTTAAATACTCCTTGCCCGGACCGGCGAATGTAAGCACCATACCTAAAACACATCCGACGATAAGACCCAAAACAATAAAGACAATCATCTTATTAAAAAGTGCTCCGAGCAAAATACCGAGCACAAGACAAACCGCCACCGACAAAACGTATCTGTCGGCTGCCGAACGGTACATTTCCGGCTTTTCGACATCGCCGCCATCACTGCCATTATCGGCAGCACCTGCCGTATTGCCGTCGGCATCGGCAAGGCCCTCATCCCCGGGCAAGGTATACTCATGCGACTCCTCGTCGTACTCGCCTACACTCCGTTCATATTCCATCTGAGCCATTTCAAGCATAGGATCATAACCGCCGTCACCGTTTGCGCCGTTTTCGTCCTTTTTGACGGAAACGGTACACTCTTTATCGTCAGCCATAAAAACACCTCACCGCATTTTTCTTTTTACAACACCTCGGCACCGATACCGAAGCCGTAATCAAAACATATCCTTTTTATATAAGAACCAAGCCACCACAGCGGTAATCACAGCCGCCACCGCACACGGTATCCATATTGTTCCGGCAAACGGCAATCCACCTGCCTCCTCGCCGATATTCATGCCGTAAAAGCTGAAAATCATGGTCGGTATGGCCATTAATACCGTTATAGATGTAAGCACCTTCATAACAATATTCAGGTTATTGGAAATAACCGAAGCAAAAGCATCCATAGTACCGGAAAGTATACTAAGGTATATTCCTACCATTTCAACCGCCTGTTTTACCTCAACCAAAACGTCCTCAAGCAGCTCCTGATCCTCTTCATACAGCTTTAAATACCTGCCGCGCAATATTTTTTCCAGTGTGGATTCATCAGACTTTAAAGAGGTCTGGAAATAAACAAACGACTTTTCCAGATCAAGCAGGCCTATAAGCTCACGGTTTCGCATCGATTTGCGGAGCTCTTTTTCAAGCCCGCTCGATATTTTATCCATCTGCTTAAGATATTGCAGGTATCTTGCCGACATGCGAAGCAGCAGCATAAAGACAAACTGTGTCTTAAAGGCGGGATTGACCCCTTTTACCATACCGTCGGCCATTTCATGAATGACTGAATTGTCCCGTATGCTCACCGTTATAACATTGTCCGGGGTTACTATTATGCCTACCGGCATGGTGCTGTAAACCACCGTTTCACCGCCGGTTTTCTGCTTATCGATAACCGGCATATCCATTATTATAAGGGTACTGCCGTCTTCGCTTTCTATTCGGGAAGACTCCTCCTCATCAAGCGATGAGCGGATATACTCGGGATCCACCGAATATTTTTCGATAAGCTCACTAACTTCTTCATCATCCGGATCGACGACATTTATCCAGCATCCGCGAGAATAATCGCTTTGCTCTTCAAGCCGTCCGTCTACCGTTTGGTAGTATTTTATCAAGACGCACTCCTCCTGTCACGGACGGCGCGCGTTAAAAAACACGGCTCGCCCGCGTATTTCTACTTCGACCTTTAGGGTTAGCAGGGTCGGAACTCACCGTGTTCACCTCCGAAAAATAAGAACATTAAGAATAATAAGGCATGTTTTAAAAAACAAAAACACTGCCTTATATATTATATCATTTTTAAAGAAAAAAGCAATCCTAAAATTAAAATTGAATAAAACCGATTTTTCCTTATAACAACAAAAAACGGCACGAGGAACACAAAAATCCTTACGCGCCGCAAAATCCGACCGGTTATTTTTTATTATAACCGATATTTCTATTTATAACGCTCGCTCATCGCAACCGCAAGGCGGTCGCACCGCTCGTTTTCCGGGTGGCCGTTGTGCCCCTTGACCCACACGACACTGACCTCATGCCTGTCAATAAGGGATAAAAGCTCCTCCCAAAGCTCCCGGTTCAGCGCCGGCTTTTTATCGCTTTTTATCCAGCCGTTTTTCTGCCACGAGCGCGCCCATCCCTTATTTATGCCGTTTGCAACATATTGCGAATCGGTATAAAGGGTCACCTCGCATTTTTCTTTAAGGGCTTTAAGTCCCTCTATGGCCGCCGTCAGCTCCATACGGTTGTTGGTCGTGTCGCCCTCTCCTCCGGAAAGCTCCTTTTCGGCATTTCCGTAGCGGAGTATACAGCCCCATCCCCCCGGTCCGGGGTTGCCCGAACAGGCTCCATCGGTAAAAATCTCGATTTTTTTAAGCTGTGCATTCATGAGTTTTTATCGGTAGTATGAAATTTTTTAAGGTTCCCCGTTTTTTGCGAACGGCGGGCAAGCTCGTCGGCTATTTCCTGAGGTGTTACTTCGCAAAAGGCCGCAAGAATAGTCAGATGATAAGCAAGATCACTTATTTCTCCTATAAGCTCCGGCTTTTTGCCGTTTTTGGCGGCGATTATCACTTCGGCACATTCCTCGCCGCATTTTTTCAGGATTTTATCTATCCCCTGCTCAAAAAGATAACAGGTATACGAGCCCTCCTTAGGGTTTTCTATCCTGTCGAGCACTGTTTGGTAAAGGCTTTCTATCTCTTTCATAAAAAATCTCCTTATGCGCTTGCACCCTACAAAAACATAATAAAAAATAAAGCGACCGGGTCTGTAAGCCGGGTTCTGTAAATGACAGCCATCTATCTCGACGGCGGATTACTCCGCGCGCTCATGCCATCTTTCAAAAGCACGCCGGGCCGACGTATTGCTTCTTATTGATGTTGCTCCGGATAGGGTTTACATGGCCGTGCGGTCTCCCGCACGCCGGTGAGCTCTTACCTCGCCTTTTCAGCCTTACCGGTAAAACCGGCGGTGTATCTCTGTTGCACTTTCCCTAAGGTCACCCTCGGCGGCCGTTAGCCGTTATCCTGCCCTGCGGAGCCCGGACTTTCCTCACACAAAAGGTGCGCGGCTGTCCAACCCGCTCGCTTTATTAATAAATAATAACACATTCCCCGATTTAGTCAAGTAATTTTGTCCCGCTTTTCGGCATAAGCTTTTTTCGGGGGTGTTTTAAATGCAGGATAAAAACCTAATAAAACAATATGCAGCACAAAACGGCCTTAAAAGCCGCCGGCAGTACCAAAACGACGACCGTTATTACGATGACGGTTATAACGACGACTATAACGATAACGACGAATACGGTTATGAAGACAGCGGACATTGCGACCGAAAAAAAGACGATGACGACGATTATTACGCCGAAGAATATACCCCGGCGCACTTTAAGCAAAAGGAAACGGGGGATCCCTTTACCTCAATAACCCTTACTCAAACGGCCGTTTGCATTGCGGCATTGCTTGCCGTATTTATTGTAAAATTCATAGGCGGAAATATTTATACCGGCGTTAAAACCGGATATATAAACCGGTTTTGCCGGGAAACATCGGCCGAAAATGTGGTCGCAACCATAACCTCGATTACAAAAAACGACACCGGCAACGGCAGTTCGGATCAAACGGAACAAAACACATCCTCCCTTGAGAAAAATGAAAATGCGTCATCCGATGAAGTTTCAAGCGCCGACAATTCAGACTCCTTACAAAACGGTGACGCCTATGGCAATCCTAAGGCCGAAAGCACACCGGCTGCCGACGAAAAATCGGCCGCTGAAGCACCGGCCATCGGTGCTGAGGACGACTTGCCGGACAAAACACAAAGCACCGCACCGACAGCTAAACCGCTTGTATCCGCCAAAAGCCAAAGCGGAGCGAAAGCCCTTAACATCGGCAGCAGAATCTCTCCCGTAACCGCAACAATACCGGCTGCAGCGGCAAACTCGCTTTTAACCCCTATAAGCGGCGAAATAACCTCGTTATACGGGCTTCGGGATCATCCGATATACAATGAAAATCTTTTTCACAGCGGCGTTGACATAGGCGCCGATTACGGCAGCGAGATAAAATCCGCCCTTGACGGGACGGTCAAAACGGTCGCAAGCGACAGCGGATACGGGATATATACCGTTATTCAAAGCGGTAATATAACCGCCCTTTATGCCCATTGCAGCAAAATTAATGTCTCCGAGGGCGACACGGTAAAAAGAGGTCAAAACATCGCCGAGGTTGGAAGCACCGGGGTCTCAACCGGTCCCCATTTGCATTTTGAGGTATCGGTAAACGGGGTGACCGTGAATCCGCTGTGGCTGTTATCTAACGAATAAAAGCATGGAGATAACATTTTGCGGCTGTAAAATATCCGTTTCGCCGACATTCATGTCGGCGGTCACCTTAATGCTGATTTTCGATAAAACCGGCATGTTTGTCTATGTTGCTCTTTCGGCCGGAATACACGAGACGGGACACATCATTGCTTTGCGGCTTTTCGGAAATTATCCCCGGCGGATATCGCTCAGTCCTTTTTCACTGGAAATAATTCCGGCACATCCGCCGAGCGGTATTTTTCAGGAAATATCGGTTTCCTTCGGCGGCGCCGCGGCGAATCTAATAGCCTCGGGAGTACTTTTACCTCTCGGCTTTTCTTTGAAAGAGCCCTTTTTTACGGCGTTTGCCGCTTCAAACACGGCGCTGTGCATATTTAACCTTTTACCCCTCAGCGGCCTCGACGGCGGAGATATTCTGATGATCTTCGCAACCGCAATCCTCGACAGCAAACGGGCCGCTTTTTTATGCAAAACGGTATCGATGTGCGTATCGTTTACAGGAATTATCGCCGGAATAATTATATTTTGCCGCTTGCAAAAACCGGCATTGCTGATATTTTCGATTTATGCATTTACAACCTCCTCCCTGATGAAAAGACCTATGCGTCGTTAAACAGTATTGCTAAATCAGCATAACATAATTAAAATACAGTAATAATTAATGTGTAACGGCGACATTTTTTTGATATTTTCAACATATTATAACTATTTTCATCTTTAGCACTTGACAAGTGCGCAAAAATATGTTAAAGTATTTTCACACTGAGGGTAAATGTGTTACATACGTTAATCGGTTTGCGAATCTGCTTTGCCCGCGGTTTAAGGTGTACGGTTTGATTTAAGCGCCGTTTTTCAATATGCGGTTTCGGTACACCGAATTTAATAATGATAACTCCTTCCTTTCCATTTTCAGCTCCGGAGACGGTTTCTTTGATCTTTTTATTTTTATTAAGATCTGACGGAATCGGCTTCGGAGCCTTGTATTTATAAGCAAACATTGTTATAAAAAAACTTTGCAGCGATGCAAAGAAAAATAAAACGGATATTATAAAATCCTTACGCCTTGCGAGCGACAATGAACAAGGCCGTAATAAAAAAGCACACCGTCAAGGAACTCATTACGAATTCCCGGCGGTGTGTTTTGTTTTATTATGTTTTTATGCTCTCGTATGAGCTTTTTTAGCACTGTAAAACGAAACAAAAACTAATTTTACGGTATTTCGGCCTCTCATTTATACGACCGAGGCCATAAAGCACAGCCTTTTCTTTTCAAGCAATTTGATTTTAGCGCTGCTTGTTATTGTTACAGATTTTTTCTTCCTCGCGCCGGGCTATAAGCCCTTCGAGCTCGCCTATAACAACAGAAAAGGCACCTTCATCCTCGGGATGATTCGAACGCGCTATCCCCTGGCTTTTCTTTTTAAGCTTGTGCAGCTCTTTTTTTATGTACAGGATATCGGCGCCGTCCTTTTGAGGGGCGATCTTGCCGATTTTATAAAAAAGCTCTCCCGGGCTCGTAATCTCTCCCGTATAAACCGCCGAAATCACGGTGTACACCTTTTTGGCAGCGACGACCGCCGTTTCTTTATCTATTTCAAATCCGTTTTTGCACAGGTATTCTCTTAATACATCGGCATGGGTCATCGGCTGGAGCACCAAATGCTTAGCACCATCCTTCACCCAAGGGGCGGCCTTTATAATATCGGCGATGGTTATTCCGCCCATTCCGCAAATAATTATGTCGTCAACCTCGTCGCCGGATATTTTATCCAAACCGGCCCCAAGCCGCAAGTCCACAATGCCGCTTAAGCCCGCTTCATTGACGTTTTGCCGGGCCGACGAAAGAGGCCCTTCTCTTAAATCCGACGCTATTACCTTGGTACAAATACCGTTTTTTACAAGCCATATCGAAAGAAAGGCATGGTCGCACCCTATGTCGGCCGCTCTTGATTTTTTACGGACAAGGCATCCGGCCGAAAGCAGTCTGTCATCAAGCAATCTGCCGTCAAACGAAGAATTAACACTGGCGTTCATTTTCATATATCCCGTTATCTGTTTTTCTTGCGGAAGACAAAACCGGCACAATATTTAAACTCCGGCGTGAACATAAAGGAAAGCAGGAAAATAACATTCGGCACGGCGCAACAGATAAGTATGTTTATCACAACCGAGCTTACGGTAACCGTTTCGGGCTTTAAAAGGACTAAATCGGTCAAAAAGTAAGCTGCAACGCCTATCGCGGTGTAAATTCCGTATCTTGCAAAGAATTTCCAAAGCTTTTCATGCAATACATGGCGATATACAACCAGCGGCTCGACCCAGGCCGTGGCGATTGTGCTGATGATATTTCCGCCTAAAATTCCGATAAGCCCGAATTTCATGCCGAGCAGGGTCGACGCACCGAGGTTTATTACAAGCTCGGCTATGGGACGGTAGCGGTCGTTCCAAAAGGTTCCGGTTGCATCCTTAAAGGTAAAAAGGGTGCGGCGCATACCGTAAATGTAGAAGTTAAGAACAATTACAAAGACCGTTCCCCGGTCGAAAAGATAATCGCTGCCTATCCACACCGATATAAATGGATTGAACATGCACATAAGGGCAATGCTGAAAAACCCGTAGATCCAGAAGTTCAGCAAAAACATGCAATTGTGAACAAGGGTAAGGCGTTTGTAATCTCTGGTCGCGTTGAGGTTGCCGACCCCGGCCAAAATGGCCTCGAAAAGCTTGGCAAGAACATTCTGCAAAGCATTGGTTATCAAAAGATAATTGCTGTATATACCGACCGTGACAATATTTATAAGCTTTGATATGAGTATCGACGGGAGGGATGTCACTCCTGCTCCGACCACCTTGTGGATGACCATTGCGCCGATGTTGCGCTTTATGCCGGAAAACTCGCCCTTGTCTATAGGAGCGACATTCTTCTCCTTAAGATAAGGATAAAGCTTGTCCGCCCGCAGGCTCACGACAAAGTTTTCGAGCCATGTGAACACAATCTGGGCCACAAGGAAAATCACAAAATTGCCGGTTATGGCAAGTATACCTATTTGCACTATCTGCAAGAGGATAAAAAATCCGTACCTGTAGATGGTGGTTATATACTGATTCTGGTCGCAGATTATAAGGCTTTTTTTGTAGGAATAAAAATACGAAATTCCGGTATTAAGAACGTACAGATAAAAAATCAGATCGAGATTCTGTATGTTCGGAATATCCTCCGCCTTTAAAAGCGAGCGGTAAAACGGCAGCATGGCAAGTCCCAAAACAAGGATTGTCGCCCCGATTATCCGGTAGGCTTTTTTATAAAAGGCCATAAGGGACTTGATTTTTTCCTTATCGTTTTCGGCCAGGGGCTTGTAAAGGCTGTATGACAGTGCAGGCCCGACGCCGAGCTCAACTATCGAAAGAATAGTAAGAATACTTGCGAAAAGGGTGCTTAGCCCGAGATATGTGTCGTCCAAATATATAAGAAATACCGAGCGGCTGACAAGGCTCGCCACCGTACCGAGCAGCTGACCCGACACGGCGAATATAATATTCCGTATTGATTTTGCGGTTCTTCCCTGCATAATACACCAGCTTTTTATTTTTGTTTTTATATTATTCCGTTTGCCGGATACTCTGTCAATAAACGGCAATATGCGTTTTTTTATTTCAAACTCATGTATTATAACACACTCGTAAACGAAATACAACTTTAATACCGAAACCGGCGAATGCAGCAAGAAAAGCTCCATAATAAAACGTAAAATATTGAAAAATCCGGTGATTTGTATTATAATTTTAAAAAACGGCTCAAATGTTCTTTTAAAGGTCGGTTGACATATGAATGAAGAAATTTTCGGTACCGGTATTCAGTACTTAAAGGGTGTGGGCGAAAAACGCGCCGCGCTTTTTTCAAAGCTCGGAATTTTTACAATCGGCGACCTTTTAAGCTTTTATCCGCGCGATTATGAGGATTGGGGCAAAACCGTACGGATAGCCGACGCAAATCCGGATTTCCCGTGCTGTATAAAGGCGAGAATAACCGACGGAGTCACCGAGCAAAGGACCAAAAGCGGACTGAAAATATACTCGGCCACGGCAAGCGACGGACAGGATGTATTCAGGGTCGTTATCTTCAACAACCGCTTCGCCGCCGAACGGCTGCATTTCTTTGAGGAATACCTTTTTTACGGCAAAATAACCTTTACAAAAGGCTTTGCAAGAGAAATGCACTCTCCTGATTTTTTCTCGTGCAATGAAGAATGTCCGACCGGACTTTTTCCCGTATATCGCACGACTGCCGGCCTTACAAATGCTGCCATCAGGCGCATTACCGCCTCACTTTTTGAAAATGTCGGCGGTTCAATCAGCGAATCGCTGCCCCAAAGTATTCTTGAAAAATACGACCTTTCTTCACTTAAAAACGCCTTGCGCGGCGTGCATTATCCGAAAAACAGCGAGGAGCTTGCCCGTTCGAGACGCCGTTTGGTTTTTGAAGAACAGTTGACTTTAAAGCTGGCTTTATCCGCCATAAAAAACCGGTCGGATATAAAAACGCCAAAGCGGCTTTCGCAAAGCTTTTTCAGTGAATTCGAGAGACTGCTGCCATTTGAGATGACCGGCGCGCAAAAACGCGCCTGTGCTCAAATTGAAAAGGATATGTCATCGGGACGGCTTATGTGCCGACTTTTGCAGGGAGACGTCGGCTCGGGTAAAACCGCCGTTGCGGCCGCAGCGATATACACAAGCGTTAAAAACGGCTATCAGTGCGCCCTTATGGCCCCTACCGAAATACTTGCCGTTCAGCATTATGAGGGACTTTGCGGAATGTTTGAAAAAGCCGGAATAAAAACCCTGCTGCTTACCGGGTCGATGACCCAATCAAAGAAAAAATCGGTATATAGCGCTGTAAAAAACGGCGAGGCCGACCTTCTTATAGGAACCCATGCCCTTATTCAGCAGGACGTTGAGTTTAAAAATCTCGGCCTTTGCATAACAGACGAGCAGCACCGTTTCGGCGTAAAACAGCGCACAGTGCTTGCAGGACCGACCGACGACAAGGCTCATATGCTTGTAATGTCGGCAACGCCGATACCGCGTTCCCTCGCGCTCATTATATACGGCGATCTTGACATATCTCTGCTCGACGAGCTGCCTCCGGGCCGACAGCTAATTGACACCTTTGCCGTTGATACCTCGTTTCGGCCGAGGGTTATAAATTTTATAAAAAAGCAGATTGCAAACGGTTTTCAGGCATATCTTGTCTGTCCGCTTGTCGAGGACGGGGAAAATGCCGATCTGATCTCGGCTACGGGATACTTTGAAGAGCTGAAAAACGGCCCGTTTGAGGGCTACAACATAGGCCTTTTGCACGGCAAGATGAAGCCGAAGGAAAAGGAACGGGTCATGAACGAGTTTGTAAAGGGAGATATCTGTCTGCTTGTTGCAACAACCGTCATTGAGGTCGGAGTAAACGTCCCGAACGCCGTTTTAATGGTGGTTGAAAACGCCGAAAGATTCGGCCTTTCACAGCTTCACCAATTAAGAGGACGGGTCGGCCGCGGCAGGGCTAAATCCTTTTGCGTGCTTATTTCCGACGCCAAGGGAGAAAACGCGCGGCGAAGAATGAAGGTAATGAAGGAAACGAACGACGGCTTTAAAATAGCCGACGAAGATTTAAGACTTCGCGGACCGGGAGACTTTTTCGGCTCAAAGCAGCACGGACTTCCCGAGCTTAAAATGTCCGAAACGCTTACCGACACCGCACTTTTAAAGCTTTCGGGAAAAGCAGCGGACGATATTTTAAAAACCGATCCCGAGCTTTGTCATCCGGAGAATATCGGAATCAGACAGAGCGTATCGGGTCTTACCGAAAAGCTCGGCGTATACGGACTCAACTGAATTCAGAACTGAATTTTAAAAAAACGAGAATAAAAAAGGAAATTAAAAAAGCAGCAGCCAAAAACAACGAAAAATCAAAAATAAAAAAACAAAAAAGTCATGACCGCCGGCTAAGCCGGCGGCTTGATTAAGCCCTAGAAGGGCTTTTTACCGGCTGGCATCTAAAGATGCACTGAATGATTTTTCACTTGCATCAAATGCCCCGCCGCCCGTAAACGGGCATCAGGCGTTTTTATCGAGTGCATACGAATTTTTTGGATTGTTATTCTCGACTCGCTTCGCTCGATGCTTGAAGCTAAAGCTTTTTTTACGGGATGCCTCCACCGGCATAGCCGGTGGTTTCCGAAACAACAAAAACGCCAGCCGGTCAATAAAGCTCCGGCTTGGGCGTTTTTTGGTATTTTTATATTTTACTGTTTATTCTGACTTTCCGACGTTATCCTTTTTCCGGATCATTCGGCTTTCCGGATTTTAGTTTTTTTGAATTCCGGATCATTCGGCATTTTTGGGATTCTCGTATTCTTAGGCTTTATCGTTTTTGCCGTTTTGTCCGGATATCTCAATTTTCCCCATAACCTTGCGACAAAGCACCTCTATTTCGCCGAGACATTTCCGGTAAACCGCAATGTCTCCACCAAACGGATCGGATACTCCCGGAGGAATAAAGCAGATTTTATCCGCATATTTATCCCCCGTCGCCGATTTCAATATTTGCTCATGCGAGGCCGCAAGCGGCACGATAACATCGCTTTCATCAAGCATATCGAGGGTGAGCCTTGAAGCCTTGTGACCGGAAATATCAATCCCTTTTTCACGACAGGCAGCTATGGCGTTGTCCGACGCTTTTTCGCCGCCGTTTGCAAATAGTCCGGCGCTTTTCGCCGTCGGAGCAATTCCCCTTTCGCAGCACAATTCATTGAAAACCGCCGCCGCCATGGGACTCCGGCAGGTATTGCCGGTACAAACAAACAAAACCTTCATCATTTCAGACTCACTTCTTATAAGCGGCCGAAACGTCAACATTGCCGCCCTCGCCCTTCGGGACCAGCTTTGCAGCCACCATCAGCCTTGCATCGTTTGAAACATAGGTGCAGGTACAAAGGGTCAAAATACTGTCGTTCGGACCGATATCAACCGGACAGCTTATCTCAGAGCGTTTTTTAATAGCCTCGATATAGGCCGCATATTCCTCGTCGCTTGCATAATCCGGACCGCGAAAATCAAAGTTTGCTCCTTCTTTTGTGGTAAGATCCACCACATAAAGGGCAAAAACCTGACAGTCATACTCGCCGTAAATCGTTTCAAAGGTAAAGTACGGATGCTCCCTGTAAAAATTGATATCGCGATAATTTTTTATCTGGGTAAACATGGTTTTATCAAGCAGATGATGGCCGTAAATCGTGATATTACTGCTGAATTTTTCGGCAGTAAAGGTCGTGCGATAGTCAATATAAAGGGTTCCGGCAGTAGTTTCACGATGGTCAAAGCTGTGGTTAAGATAGTAGTCTCTGCCTCTTATTTTATCCTCGCCCAGCACAACGACATTGTCGCAGGTCGTCCCCGGGATAGTAATCCATGCGACCGTATCGGGGTTGTACTCCTTAAGCTCGGTTAAGGTCTTATCCTTCATATCATAAACCGAATGGGGCGTTGAGGGGTCAAACTCGCTGACAACGCTCGCCTCAGGCTTGCTTGAAGCATAATCCGGCTCAGGAACGGGATCGGGAACAACTTCTCCCCCGATATTCATCGCAATGAACACATTGCAGACAATAACAAGCAGTGTTACAGTAATTTTTATAGCTTTATTGTACATAATACCGCATTTCTCCGGACAATCAGTTTAATTTTAAAAACATAGGGCACCTCAAGGATGCCCCATGAACACATTTTCTCCTGCAAACGAGGCTGTTTAACAACCTGCCGGTTGAAAACCACCGATTCCGAAATCCGTACGGCCGGTGAGAGCATCATTCTTACTCCTGGTCGTCGTCTTCCTCGTCTTCGTCCTCGTCAAAATCAAGATTAAGCTCAGCCTTGCAATTCGGGCAGACTATTTTGCAATCATCCTCGTCGATTGCCGAAGGATCAATGCATATCCCGCTTCCGCAAGCGGGGCATTCAACCTCAAGGCAGTCGTCGTCACAGCAGTAATCGTCATCATCGCAATCGCAGCAATCATCGTCGCCGTAAACCTCACCCTCCAGATCGGACAAATCCTCGTCAATCTCGTCGACCTGCTGGCAAAGCTCGTCAAGCCCTGCATCGATATCGTCAACCGTCAGTGCCATATCGGACACAAGGTCAATAAGCTCCTTTATGATTTTATCCTGCTTGTTGTTCTCGTCAAGGCCCAAACCCTCGGCCAGACCCTTAATATAAGCAGCCTTTTCGGTTACTGTCATTTCAAAAACCTCCGTTTATAAAGCTTTAAGCTCTCTCCATGTACTCGCCGGTTCTTGTGTCGACCCTTATCATATCGCCTTCGTTAATGAACAAAGGTATACGGATCTCGGCGCCGGTTTCAAGAGTAGCGGGCTTGGTTACGTTGGTGGCCGTATCGCCGCGAACACCCGGCTCGGCCTTGGTAACCTGTAATTCGACAAAGTTGGGAGGTTCGACTCCGAACACCTTTCCCTTGTACGAAAGCACACGGCAGATCATGTTCTCCTTAACAAACTTGAAGTTGTCGGACAGCTCGCTCTTGTTGATGGGAACGAGCTCATAGGTCTCCTGATCCATAAAGTAGTACAGATCGCCGTCACTGTATGAATATTCCATCTCTTTACGTTCTACATAAGCGTTCTCGAATTTTGCGGTGGGGTTAAAGCTGGTCTCGGTAACCGCTCCGGTCATTATGTTCTTCATTTTAACGCGGACAAACGCGGCGCCCTTACCGGGCTTTACATGCTGGAATTCTATAACCTGATAGACGTTTCCGTCCATATCAAAGGTTACGCCGTTTCTGAACTCACCGGCTGATATCATATATGTTTTACCTCCGTAATTTAACTACCCTTTTATTTTATACTATAAGTGGCGTTATTGCAAGTATTATTTTGCCGCTCCGGCACAACCGAGAACGTTAAGAATCTTGCCGGTAACAACCTTTTCGATCTCCTGTCTTGCCTCGCCGAGGTACTGACGGGGATCAAAATGACCCGGCTCGGTCGCAAAATGATGACGGATACCGGCCGTCATTGCTATTCTTATGTCGGAATCGACGTTGATTTTGCAAACCGCCATTGATGCCGCCTTGCGGAGCATATCCTCGGGAATTCCGATAGCATCCGGCATTTTTCCGCCGTACTCGTTTATAATCGAAACGTATTTCGGATCGACCGACGACGCACCGTGAAGCACGATGGGGAATCCGGGCAGTCTCCTTGAAACCTCCTCCAGTATATCAAAACGAAGTTGAGGCTTCTGGCCGGGCTTAAACTTATAAGCACCGTGGCTTGTTCCTATTGCTATTGCAAGGCTGTCAACACCGGTGCCGTTTACAAACTTTTCGACCTCTTCCGGACGGGTGTAGGAGGCGTCCTCCGCTGAAACGTTTACCTCGTCCTCAATGCCCGAAAGCTGTCCAAGCTCGCCCTCTACGGTAACATTGTACTTATGGGCATACTCGACGACCTTGCGGGTAAGGGCTATATTCTCCTCAAGCGGCAGATGGCTGCCGTCTATCATAACCGATGTAAAGCCGCCGTCGATGCAGGCAACACAGGTCTCGTAATCGGGGCCGTGATCCAGATGAAGGGCGATGGGCAGCCCGGTTTCCTTCTCGGCCGCCTTTACAAGGGCGACAAGATAGTCGTGACGTGCGTATTTACGAGCGCTTGAAGAAACCTGAAGAATAACCGGAGCCTCAAGCTTTTTGCAGGCGTCGGTTATACCCTGAACTATCTCCATATTGTTTACGTTGAAAGCGCCTATAGCGTAGCCGCCCTCATAGGCTTTTTTGAGCATTTCGGTTGTATTTACCAAAGGCATTTTATATACCCCTTTCGATGGATATTATTTTCACTGTATATTATAACTGTTTTTTTGTCGGAATAAAGTGTTTTTTTACTGTTTGTATAAATAAACAAATTTATATGTGAATTTGTTGTATTTTACACAATTCCGCCACCGGTAAAAATTAAAAAGCCGCCCGTCCGAAAAGGAAAAGCGGCTTTTGCTTTTATGAAACTTTGTGGCATCCCGATTTATTTAACGCCGTCACGGCCAAAACCGAGGACCGCATTTTAAAAAAAATCAAGTACGCCGCTTAAAAGCCCAAACCGCTTTATATTACTTCGCAGATTTGGCCTTATTGACAACCTCGGTAAACGCTGCCGGATCGTTTATTGCCATTTCTGAAAGCATTTTGCGGTTAATCTCTATTCCTGCCTTTTTAAGTCCGTTCATAAAGGTGGAATAGTTCATTCCGTTGGCCTTTGCGCCGGCCGAAATACGGGTTATCCACAGACGGCGAAAATCGCGTTTGCGCTGTTTACGTCCGATGTAGGCGTACTGACCCGACTTCATAACCTGCTGTTTAGCGGTTTTAAAGAGGGTGTGTTTGGAACCGAAATAGCCCTTAGCGAGCTTTAATGTCTTTTTTCTTCTTTTGCGCGTCATAAGAGCGCCTTTAATACGAGCCATTGCTTTTATCCTCCGTTTTGCTTATTTGTAGGGAACAAGACGCTTTATCTGCATCGTATTGGTGGTATCGGCCACCGTTACCTTGCGGAGATTCCTCTTGCGTTTAGTGCTCTTTTTGTTGAGAATGTGCGACTTGAAAGCGTGGCCGCGCATCGGCTTACCGTTTTTGGAAAGCTTAAAACGCTTTTTGGCACCGCTGTGTGTCTTGATCTTCGGCATAATTACATTTCCTCCTAAACTTTCTTCGGAGCGACAAACATAAGCATATGACGTCCCTCCAGCTTGGCCGGTTTTTCAACCGTTGAATATTCCGAAACAGCCTCGGCAAATCTGTCCATTATGACATTGCCGAGCTCGGGATGAGCCATCTCGCGGCCTCTGAAACGAATGGAAACCTTGACCTTGTTTCCGCTTTTAAGAAAGCGTATGGCATGATTGGCCTTGGTCTGAAAATCGTGTGTATCAATATTAAGCGAGAGCTGAATCTCTTTTATCTCAACCACATGCTGATTTTTTTTGGCTTCCTTTTGCTTTTTGGCCTGTTCAAAACGGAACTTGCCGTAATCCATGATCTTGCACACCGGCGGAGTGGCCGACGGCGCGATTTTAACAAGGTCAAGATTGCGTTCCATAGCCAATTTGAGCGCATCTCTCGATGACATGATACCAAGCTGTGCCCCATCATCCGAAACAACCCTGACCTCGCGGTCGCGGATCTCCTCATTGATGGAATGTTCTGTCTTGCTAATGTTCAAACACCTCCGTGATATTAAAAACTCATTGCCGCTTGTAAAATTTTTGCGGCCGAGCAAACAAAAAGCGGACAAAGGCCCGACAAAATGCGCCTTCATCCGCAATAATAACGCTCCATGCATACCGGCTAAAAAACAGCCGGCAAAAAACAAACACTCACGATAATTATTGACCGTACAACAGGAATTTTGCACCCGTACGGTGAGAACGAAGACCCAAAAGGGCGTTCTGCTTTATTGTCGCGAGATATTGTACCAAATTATCAGCCTTTTGTCAATAGCAAAAGTAAAAATAATTCGGTATTTTAAAAATAAAGTCTCCGACCGTTTTTTAATCTCAAGCCGACAACACCCTTACGGCGGTACCGATAACATCGCCACAGGGTTTAATTGCTGTTACCGATCGGCTGTTCCCGTGGCCTTTTGGACGCTCAATTAATCTAATCAACCGACGGTTAAACCGGCAATCAAGCTGTCTGCCGATTAATTATCCGGTCGGGTTATAAGCCGTTCTATCTTTCATTCGGCCGGTATGTCGGTTAGTTAGTCGGTCAATCAATTGTCTGCCTGTCAATCGGCATATATGTCAGTCAGTCAATCATTAGTCAGTCAGTTAGTCAACCGGTCTGCAACCGGCCAACCGGCCGATTAATTAATAGCCAATCGACCGGACAGCCTGTCTGCCAACCGACAAATCAGTCAAACAGCCTACCGGTCAATCGACATTACAGTCGCTTAAACACTCTATCGGACGGTTATCAGGCCGTCCGATAGAGCTATCAATCAATCAACCGATCAACGGCCGACCTTTTGCTTTTTAAGAATCATAACCACCACAACACCCGATGCGGCAAATACCGCGAGCATAAGCGCCGTCCAAATTGCGCCGGTGCCGTCGGCGGTCCTCGGAACATCACTGTTTACGGGCGCTTTGTTCTCTCCCGTCGCAATTCCGCTGCTGTCGGTATTGCTTACCGTGCCGCCTCCGTTGCTCGACGGATTCCTGCCGGACGAAGTGCCGCCTGATGAGGAGTTCGAAGATGACGAGGATGAGCCATCATCCCCCGGCGTCGGCGGAGCGGTGTAGTTGTTGGTGAAAATCATTTCGCTTCTTGCGTCCTCAGGACTGAAATCGCCGTTTACAACCTTAAAGAACTGATATCCGGCATCGGTCGCCGCAAGCGATACATACCAGGTATCACCGCAATAGGTCCAGCCGTCGGCCGTACCCTTGACCTCTCTGACATAAAAGCCGCCGCCGAAATCGCCGCCATAAAGCTCGCTTTGTCTGAGCGTAAACTCAAGCATTCCGGAATATTCGCCCTTGCCGTTGGTTGTTACGGTATTACCGTTTACCTCGATCTTGTTTTCCTTCATCTCTTCGCCGTAAACAAAAGCCTCGAACTCAAAATCGACCTCGCCGGGGCCTTCATTGCCGGTTTGCTCAACTATCTTTTTAAAGGGTATATTAAATGATACGTTTTTGTCGGTATAGGTGTTTACAAACGTCGCTTTGTTATACTCGACGGGAGCGCCGACTATCGAGGGATCTCCGCCCATTTGTGCTTCGTCATAAAATCTCCAGCCGGTTATTACAACCGTGGTTTCGGAGGTCTCGGGATTTCCGCCGTACTCAAAAATGGGAACAGCTATCCATACCTTGTCCGAAACGGTCCAGCCGTAAGCATCGACAACCTCCTGCTTGATTCTTACGCCGTCGGTGATTCTGGCGAACACCCTGTCATTTACCTTGAGCGAAAACTCGCCGCTGAAGGTGCCGAAATTATCGACACTGACGGTCGTCGTCGTACCGGAAATGCCGTCTCCCATTTGTTCTACATCCAGTATCCGGAACGAAAGATCGGTTTTAAGCGGTGCGAGTTCACCCTCGGCTCCTTTTTCGACGGTTACTTCAAACGGAAGCTTAAACTCGAAAAATGTTTCCGCCATTGCCGTGGGCATTACGGCCGCAACCAGCATAAGGCAAACCAAAAATCCTAAAACCATCTTGCCTGCTCTTTTCATCACTTTTCCCCCTTGAAATTATTGCAAACGCCCGCCGCTAAGCAAGGCGTAAACATACAATATATACTTAAAGCTTAAAACGCCGGAAAACCCGTCTTTATCACTTCTTACCCTGATCGTTTCTTCTTATATCCGCACGTTTGATTTTGCCGGAAACGGTCTTTGGCAACTCATTTACATACTCAATAATACGGGGATATTTATACGGTGCCGTAACATGCTTTACGTGATTTTGAAGCTCCTTTGTAAGCTGCTCGCTCGGCGAAAAGCCGCGCGCGAGCACAATTGTCGCCTTTACCACCTGGCCCCTTACCGGATCGGGTACGGCGGTCACCGCACATTCAAGCACCGAAGGATGCTCGAGCAAAGCGCTTTCGACCTCAAAAGGACCTATGCGGTAGCCGGAGCATTTAATAACGTCGTCATCACGTCCTACAAACCATATATAGCCGTCGGAATCGCGCCATGCAAGGTCGCCGGTGCTGTAATAATCACCCTTTCGCGAACGGGCCGTCGCGTCGGCATCGCGGTAATATTCGTTAAAAAGCCCTATCGGGTGATGTCCGGGAGGGTCCTTTATGCAAATAGTTCCTATCATACCGTCTTCGCACTCATTGCCGTCATCATCAAGCAAGGTAACTCCGAGCAGAGGCGAGACCTTGCCGGCCGACCCGGGCTTTATGTCAAACCATTTGTAGTTTGCTATAAGAACCGGACCCTCCGACTGGCCGAAGCCCTCGTGAATGGTAAGTCCCATTTTTTGTTTTATTTGCCTGTAAACCTCGGGATTAAGCGGCTCTCCTGCCACACAGGCATGCTCTATAAAGGAGAAGTCGTAACCGCTTAAATCCTCCTTTATAAGATAACGGTATATCGTAGCCGGGGCGCAAAAGGTGGTCGGTCGAATGGCCTCAATGGCGCTGAGCATCCCCTCGGGCGTAAATTTCTCGGTATCGTAGGCGCCTATTGCGGCGCCGGCTATCCACTGACCGTATATCTTTCCCCAGGCAAACTTCGCCCAGCCGGAATCGGTCTGGGTCATGTGAATTTTACCGTTTTGCACACACTGCCAATATTTTGCCGTTGTTATATGGCCGAGCGGAAAATAATAGTCGTGCTTTACCATCTTGGGCATGCCGGTGGTTCCCGACGAGAAGTAAATAAGCATCATATCGCTCATTTTCTGTTCACCCTCGGGGACAAAATTGTCGTCGGCCGCCTCTATTTCGGCGCGCATATCGATAAACCCGTCCGGAATATTTTCCCCGACGGCGGCTATTGTTTTAAGGGTCGGACACTCGGGAACCGACTCGGTTATATGGCGGGTGAGCTCCTCCTCGTCCACCGACACTATCATCTTGACATCGGCGGCATTGCAGCGGTAAACTATGTCCTTTTTCATAAGCTGGAAGGTAGCCGGTATGCAGGTAGCCCCTATTTTGCAAAGAGCGGTTATACACCACCAGACCTCCGGCCGTTGTTTAAGCACCAGCATAACCACATCGCCGCGCTTTATTCCGAGCTTTTTAAAGGCGTTGGCCGCCTTGTCGGAATACCGCTTTGCATAGGCAAACGAATAGGTCTTTACCTCAAGCGAATCGTTGCACCAAACAAGCGCCGGCTTTTCGGGCTCTATTCTCGCCCATTCGTCCACAACGTCAAAGCCGAAATTAAAATGCTCCGGTACCTTTAATCTATAGTTTTCAAAAAAGTCCTCATATGACGAAAACTCGGTTTTTTCAAGATATTTACTCAAAATGGGATTATGCATTGCCGTTATCTTTCCTTTTATTTGCTGATTATCTTTGTGTTGTATCGGTTATTTTTTAAGGCGAATATAACGCCCCATCACTCCGAAAGCGGACAACATCAGTGTTTTTTTATTCCTGAATTACGGTAAGGAACGAGGCCTCTTCATCGACCGCAGCCTGACCGTGCGGTTCGCGGGGATCGAAATATATCGAGTCGCCCTCGCTTAATATCTGCTCCCTGCCGCCTACCGTCACCTTAACCTTACCCTTTATAACGTAGTTGAATTCCTGACCGCCATGGGATACAAGCGGCGCCGGAGTTCCCGGAAAAAGGGTTACGAGCATCGGCTCCATATTACGGCCTATGTAATTAAAGGCCAGAGCGCTGAAGGTATACCCCTCGTATCGGTCTACCCTGACCCCCTTACCCTTTCGCACGACCGTAAGGGTATTCATGCGCGGAGCGTCCCCCGTAAGCAATACGGTAAAATCGGTGCCGAGCACATCGGCTATTTTGTAAAGCGCGCTTATGGGAATATCCCGTTCGCCGCTTTCGTACATAAGATATTCACCGACCGTAATACCGAGTGCACTCGCAACCGTTTCGGCCGATATGTCAAGTATTTCCCTTAGCTCCTTTATACGCTCGGGTATTTGTAAAAGCTGTTCATTCATTTCGGTTTCGCTCCTAACAACAGGGATAAATAAATTAAAAATCTATAAATACAACAAAACAAAAAACGGGAAAACGGCGGACGCTCTGAGGATTTAATAACATTTCTTCAATAAAAAACGATAAAAAGCCGACGGGCATTTATTCTCGGCCATCATTTCTATAACAAAACGTGCATTCCCCGGTAACAAAACGGCATTCACCGGCCGGATAACCGGCCTTAAAAAAACGCAGCCCGACAGGAAAAATCGGCGGTATTTGCAGTTTTTCACAATGTTTTTTCTATTATATCACAGCATGGTAAAAATAGCAAAGGAAAATTGCCGGTTATTATAATTAAATAAAATCTTTTTTCGGCAGACCGTTATACGGCGCCCGGGGTTGATTTTAAAGCCGGAAGCAGTTATAATGTAAACGTTTTTAAAAGTGCCGTACATATAAAAACGGGAAAATCCCGATAATGTGCAGCGCAGCCCATCGAATTAAACAAATCAACGCCGAAACGGAGCTGAACTACCATGTACCCACCGAATAATAACGGCAATCCCGGATATTCCGGATATAATAATTATACCGCCCCCGGCGGATACCCGTATGCCCCGGCAGGCAGCTACTATCCTCAAGGGTATTATCCGTTTTACAATCCTTACGAATACGAACGCCGCCGAAAGAGCAGAGATCTGTTTTTGTCCTCGCTTTTTATAGGTCTTGCCGTCATTTTTATGACCATAACCTCCTCGCTGCTGTATATTTTCACCTCCTCGGCGGCCTTTTTCGCCCACATCAACACCGATACGGTGTATTTTGAGGCTGTACAATACATATTTACCGTGTCTGTCTCCATGTTCACCGGATTTTTATTTATCTGTCCGCTGAGGAAAAAACGGGTGTCCGACGTGGTTGTACTGCATAGAGTAAGGCCGATTCTATTTATCGGATGCGTTCTTATGTGCTGTCTCGGAATGATTATAGGCAATATTGTGTCGGGTGTTTTTATCTCCTTCTTCCCGGAAATTGAAAATCCCGCTTTGTTTGAATCGGCCCCGGTTACAACAATCGAAGAACTGATTGTTGAGCTGCTTTATGTCGCTGCCATACCGGCGCTTGTTGAGGAATTTTGCTTCCGCGGCGTTGTTCTCGGACTTTTGCGTCCCCACGGAAAGCTGTTTTCGGTGGTCGCTTCGGCGGTTATCTTCTCGGCAATACACGGCAATTTCGCCCAGATTCCGTTTGTCTTTATTTTCGCGCTTTTCCTTGCCGGGGTGGTAATTAAAACCGATTCTCTCTGGCCGGCAATAACGGCTCATTTTTTAAACAATGCCACATCATGCGTTTATTCCTATTTCACGGCCGGGCTTGACGAGGCCCAGACCGACGCCGCTTCGCTCGCGCTTTACGGGGTGTGGTTCGCCCTCGGAGTTATAGGATTAATAATCGTGCTTTGCTGCAAAAACAAGCATAAATCAAATCCCGGAAAAACCTATTGTATAAACACCGAGGTCGGCTGTTCTTATGTATCTCCCGAGATTTATAAACGTATGACATCGGTGTCTTCCGGCGGAAAATTCGTAAGATTTTATCTTTGCCCCACCGTCGTTTTGTCACTTATTTATTATCTGTATACGGCGATAACTCTGCTCAAATGGTAAAGACGGACGACGAGCGCTATATGCGCCTTGCTATAAAGCAGGCCGAAAAGGCAGGATTAAGTCTGGACGTTCCGGTCGGGGCGGTAATAGTAAAAGACGGCAATGTAATATCAGCCGGATATAACCGTCGTGAGCAGCAGAAAAACGCGCTTATGCATGCCGAAATCGAGGCGATAGATGCTGCCTGCAAAGCTCTCGGCGGCTGGCGGCTTGACGGCTGCACGCTTTACGTGACCCTTGAGCCGTGCCCGATGTGCGCCGGCGCCATAATAAACGCCCGTATCGAAAGGGTGGTTTACGGTGCACCGGATGAAAAAGCCGGTAGCTTCGGCTCGCTTATCAACCTCGCTGCCGTAAAATTCAACCATGCACCGCGCATAACGCCCGGGGTTTTACGGGATGAATGCGCGGCTTTGCTTTCGGATTTTTTCAAAAACCGCCGACTTGACAACCCCTCTAACCGGCCCCTCTGAAAAAGCCTGAATTCTGTGTAACCATCTCATTTTTTGCCTTTCTTCGCCGTTTGCGACAGACTGACGCATTATAAGCCGGCAATTAAGATACACTAAAAATCCGCCCGATCCGCACTTTGGCGCACGGACACATCGCATATTTTTTAAAGCGATAAACCAAAAAGTAAAAATCCCGTTACGGAGGAAAAATGTACAATCTTACCGACCTTTCAACCATAAAAAAACTCATGCGCGAGGCTGATGCTTCATTTTCGCACTCTCTCGGGCAAAATTTTCTGATTGATCCCTTCGTTTGCCCCAAAATGGCAAAGGATTGCGGAGCCGATAAGGAGTCCGGCGTCCTTGAAATCGGCCCCGGAATAGGCGTGCTTACATCCGAGCTCGCAAAAGCAGCCAAAAAGGTCGTTGCTCTTGAAATTGACACGTCGCTTTTGCCGGTACTCGATAAAACCCTTTCAGATTTTGATAATGTAAAAATAATACAGGCGGATGTCATGAAGACCGATCTAAAACGGCTTTTACTGGATGAATTCGGCGACATGCCGGTATATGTATGCGCTAATCTTCCCTATTATATCACCTCACCGGTGATAATGCGGCTGCTTGAAGAGGAACTGAGAATAAAGGGTATAACCGTAATGGTACAACGCGAGGCGGCAAGACGTTTCTGCGCCGAAATCGGCTCCAGAGAAAGCGGCGCGGTAACGGTTGCTACCGAATTTTATGCCGAAAGAAAAATATGCTTTGACGTGCCGAAGGAATCATTTTATCCGAGCCCGAAGGTCGACAGCAGCGTTATGACCCTCACCCCGAGAGCCGAAAAAAAATACTGTCCTACCGACAGAAAGCTTTTTTTCGCCATAGTCAAGGCAGGCTTCGGAAAACGCCGCAAAACCCTTATGAATGCACTGTCCTCCGACCTTAATATAAGTAAGGATTCTATCCGCAACGCACTTGCCCGTTGCAGCTTGGACGAAAATATAAGAATTGAAGCCGTCGGTATGCGGGACCTTGTAAAGCTCTCCGACGCCCTTTATGCCGGTCGGTAAAACAAAAAAGAAATAACCGGGCTTAGCAAAACGGTAAACCATCCGCCCTTCATATAGTTGCGTTCCCTCTTCGTATTTCCTTTAACATATTTACGGGATTACAAGGAGGTTGCTTCGGCAGAAAACCGCCCCTAAAAAACGGTATTATTTACATATTAAATTTTATCCGCCGATATGATGTTTTTGACAGCAGCATACCGGCGGTTTGGTTTTCAGGCATAGGCGCCGATGAATCTTCATACATAATTTGGTATATTTCAAGGATAAAAGCGCACAAAATAAATATGTATTTTTATTCGGCTGATTGTTATATTCCCGTTTTTGCAATTAACGCATTGACAAACAAAAAACCGAGAGTATAATTATGAACAACATCAAAAAGGTGTATTTTTAAAAGGTTTTTTGTGTATGACAAATACACTTCATTACCGACATTGCCGTGCCTACAAAACCTAAAAAATCACCGAAGAAGGAGAAGATGCAACTATGAAAAAGAACGCTATTAAATTTTTGGCCCTTTGCCTGGTTGCCGTTTTATGCGTCGCCTGCTTTGCGGGTTGCGGAGACAATCAGGATGCGCAAGATAAGGGCAACACCCTTGTTATCGGCGGTATAGGCCCTGTTACCGGCGCGGCTGCCGACTACGGCACCGGAGTTAAAAACGGCATACAGCTTGCAATAGATGAGATAAACGCCGCCGGCGGTGTAAACGGAATAAAGCTTGAGCTTAACTTCCAGGACGATGAGCATGACGCCGAAAAGGCCGTCAACGCCTACAATGCCCTTAAGGATAAAGACATGAAGCTGCTTATAGGCACCGTAACCTCGCTGCCCTGCATAGCGGTTGTTGAAAAAACCCACGCCGATAATATGTTCCAGATCACTCCCTCGGGATCGGCCATCGATTGCGTAAAATATGACAACGCCTTCCGCGTTTGCTTTAACGATCCCAATCAGGGTACCGCTTCGGCCCAGTATATAGCCGAGAAAAAGCTTGCCTCCAAAATCGCCGTAATTTATGACAGCTCCGACGTTTACTCCTCGGGAATTTATGAGAAGTTCAACGCCGAGGCCGCCGTTCAGGGACTGAGCATTGTTACCGCACAGGCCTTTACCGCCGACTCGAAGACCGACTTTTCGGTGCAGCTCCAGAAGATCCAGGCAAGCGGCGCTGAACTCGTATTCCTTCCGATATACTATCAGGAGGCCGCTCTTATTCTTCAGCAGGCAAGCACCATGGGACTTAATGTTAAGTATTTCGGATGCGACGGACTTGACGGACTGGCAAAACAGCTCGGCACCAAGGTTGAGCTTTCTAATGATGTAATGTTGCTTACTCCGTTCGCTGCCGACTCCAAAGACCAAAAGAGTGCAGCCTTTGTAAAGGCCTACAAGGAAAAGAACAATGATCTTATCCCCAACCAGTTTGCCGCCGACGGTTACGACGCCGTATATGCCATTAAGCTTGCCCTTGAAAAGGCCGACATAAAGGATGTAACCAACATGTCCGCTTCCGACCTTTGCGACGCTCTTAAGGGTGTAATGACACAGATAAAGCTCGAAGGCGTAACCGGCACCATCACTTGGGATAAAGACGGCGAGCCCAGCAAGGATCCTAAGGCCATGAAGATATCCGTAAACGGCACCGAGTGGTCCTACACCGCAATGGACTAAGTCTTTTACCGTTAATATAAACGGCCGATAACAAAACCGGATTCCGGTTTTAAATAAGCTTTTAAAGTTTTAAATACAATACAACACAAAAGACCGACGGGGCGAAATAAAACGCCTTGCCGGTCTTTTTTATTAATGTCGTTTATGTCGTTTTTTATCGCCGCCGTTACGCCGTGATAGATATATAAAATTAAAACACACAGCAATTTTTATTTAGCGATTACCTCCTTGCCCTTTTATCGGATAATAAACGCGGTATTTGTTTGTTGTTTTTCATAAATATCACTTGAAATACATGGAATTTATGTTATAATTACCTTGGCAATAAACATATTTTAGGTTATTGCTTACATTTTGAAAAGGGAGAAAGAAAAAATGACAATTTCGCTGAAACGTACACTTTCGGTCATACTGTGCCTTATAATGGCGTTTTCGGCAGCCGCATTCGGCTTTGAAGGCAAGGCCGAATCAAAGGTATTAATTGCCGATGCAGGAGATGACGATTTCACATGGAGCCTTTTACACGGCAACGGAGAGCTGTCGGTTGACAAACAAAATAAGATCCAAGGCAACGGCAGTATTTTTATCGATATGGCACCGGATGGGCAAAGCTTTATAGCCGATGTCTTTGCCATGCAGACCTTGCTTGAGTTTGAAAATCCCGTCAATATCAACCAATGGGATTATTTTGAATTCTGCCTTTACACTGAGGGCGAATTTAAATTCGACCCGGTAATTCAGTACAATCTTATCGACGGAGACTATGAGGGCAATGACGGTTACAATTGCTCAAAATGGCTTTTCGACCGCACATATATAGATCCCGACGGCGACAAGGAGGACCCGAACAATTTTACCGACACCTTTAAAGAGGACGGCTGGATGCGTATAAGAAACACCATAGAGGAGGTTCTTGCCGCAAAGGCTGTCACGGTAAGTCCCGACAACATAGGAAGAATGCGGTTCTCGTGGCTTTATTACAGCGGCCAGACCTTTGACGAGGTCGACTGGGGATTTGACGGAGTAATATTCTTTAACCAGGAGTTTCTTGACGAAAGAAGCGCCGCCGAAGAAAACATGAAGGCCAAAATTGAAGCCCTTCCCGTTTTGACCGACGACAATTTCGAGGAGAACAAAGCGGCCGTCAAGGCGCTCATTGACGAATACACCTCTCTTTCGGATCAGTATGCAAACTTTATGCCGGAGAATTTTGAAAAATATTTTACGGCCCGCGATTTTTACAAATCCAAGGAAATGGCAGCCGATGTCGCCGCAATAAAGACAAAGCTTGAAAAATTCAACGACCCGAAAACTGCCATAACAATAGAAAACTATCGTTCGTTGCAAGGAGAGCTCGAAAGCATCAACGCCGACTTTTTAAGGCTTGACAAGCTTTACGGCGAGGGCAATTACGGTCTTGATAAAGAGCAGATCATGACGCCCCTTTGGAACCGTTACCGCGACTGCGAAAGCATGGATAAAATAAATGAGCTGCTTGCAACTCTGCCGTTGCCCGAAAACATGACACTTGAGAATAAAGGGGTTTATGAGCAGATTTTAAAACTGCGCGAAGGCTTAAACGATAAAACCTTAATAACGGAAGAGATTGCCGAAAGACTCGAAAAAACCGGAGAAGCAATTTACGCCTTAGAACATCCCTATGTGCTCGGTGATATTACCGAAGATGATAAGATTACCGCTGCCGACGCGCTTGTGGCATTGCAGCACGCGGTGGGGAAAATAACTCTTACCGGCAATCAGTTGCTTGCCGCCGACGTTGACGGCAACGGTAAGGTTGACGCTAACGACGCATTGCTGATATTACAAAAATCCGTCATGAAAATTGACAAATTCCCCATTGAAAACTGAAAATAGTCGGAATAAAAATGTGTTTTAAGTGTTTTGGCGACCGTTTTTGATAAACGGCACCGATCATATTTAAGAACGCCGGCAAAATAATACAATAAAAACCAGTAAACCATAAAATCCCCTGCAGCTTTCGCAAATTCGAAAGCCGCGGGGGATTGCTGCTAAAACTGGGTGTCCTTTAATTCTAACGGAATAGCCAAATGGGTTGCGCGCCGTTTAAAATGACATCTGCTTAAAATAAAATCTGCCGTCGGCGGGAGTTTATGCCTCGCATTTGATCTTTTGCGTTTTGGTGTGCAATTTAATAAAAATATCCTCTGCAATCTTTCGGCTGCAGAGGATATTTTCGATTTTAATTATACTTCAAAACTATTTTGCCTCGGGATATTCGTTGCCGAGCAGGTAAAGCGGAGCTTCATCCTCTTCAACCTCGGGGAAACGGCCGACCTTAGCGTAAAAACGCGAGGTGTCGGACGTATCGGCGTCGGCAATTGCGCCGAGGTAGGGCATCATGTCGACCGGCTCATAGAAACGGTTATCGGTCGAATCGTCGTTGCACTGGCTGACCTCGCCCACAAGCACCTTTCCGTGTCCCTCTTCGCCCCAGAAGGAATGATAGAGCTTTTTGGTGTTGGTCATGCTCATGCCTGGGGTAAGACGAATAACAGTGCCGGCAGGAACGGTGTAATGACGGCCGTCAACCTGTATTTCAACATCGTCCATCGACAGATTGTCGTTCTCATCGGCACCGTAAACCTTTATCATAAGATTACCGCCGCCGCGGTTGATAATATCCTCCTGCTTGTACCAATGATAATGATACGGTGTTACCTGATTTTCCTTAACTATCATTATCTTCTCGGCATATACCTTTTTATCGTCGGGATTATGGGCATTGCCGTTGCGAAGGGTGAACAAAAACAATCCGCAATTGTCAAAATGACCGCTGCCAAAATCGGTTATATCCCAGCCGAGTACATTACGGCGGATCTCGTCGTACTCGTGGTTTTTCTCCTTCCACTCATCCGGGGTAAAATAAGCAAAGGGAGGAAGCACAAACTTATGCTCGTTTAAAAACTCTATGGCTTCCTTAATTATCGCATTAATTTCAGAACGTTTCATAAAAACTATCCTTCCGATCAGATTTTAGTGTTTCTTGAGTTTTCGGGGAGGCAAGTGATCGCCCGTCAGCTTAAAGCCTGTAGCCGAACGCCGCCTGTCGTCGCTTAAAGGGGAACCTCGTCGGTATGCTCCTCCATGAATTTATAAATATCGGCAAGCGGCTTTATGCCGGTGGAAGCACCCATTGCCATTATGCAATGAGATCCGACGGCATTGCCGAGCTTTGCGGATTCCTCAAAGCTCTTGCCCTGGGCAATTCCGGCAAGGAAGCCCGCACAAAACGAATCTCCGGCGCCGGTGGTATCGACCCTTTTAACCGAAAGATATGTAGGAGCAAAATAGCCTTTTTTGCCGCCCTCGCGAATGTAAGCGCCGCGTTTGCCGGCCTTGATTATAACATTCTTTACGCCGTTTTCGAAGAAAACATCGGCGATCTTATCGACATCGGTCTCCCCTGTCATCTTCTCGGCCTCCTCAATGCTCGGCATAAAGAGATCGAGATATTTAAGGGCAGGTCTTACGCCCTCCATCCAGCGGCCGGTGGGATCCCACGCGGTATCCATAACGGTGAACTTGCCTACCTCCTGCGCCCTTCTGAAAATACGGGCAGCCGGCTCGCCGTCAAGCCCATGGGTAAGGAGCGCACCGGCAAGGAAGATTATATCGCAGTCGCAAAGCAGCCAGTCCGGAACGTCACTTTCCACCATCTTTGAGGTGGAACCGCCGTTATAAAGGAAGCTTCTCTCTCCGTCCGAATTAATACAGACAACCGAAGTTGTGGTCTGCACCGTAGGATCAACAACCACTCCGGTTACATCAACACCGCTGTTTTTGCAGGTGTCGTAAACAAAATGACCGAAAAGATCGTCGCCGACCTTGCACGAAAGCGCAACCGGAACGCCGAGCTTGGCAAGATCCATAGCCGCGTTGGAAGCACATCCGCCGACAAACATAGAGCTGCTGTCGATAAACTGCAAAGCTCCCGGGGTCGGAAGATTATCTACCGGCTTGAGCATGACATCGGTTGTAACCGAGCCTATACAAAGTACCTTTTTCATCATAATAAATTACTCCTGACATGGGTTTTAAAACGCCCTTTATGAGGGCAATTAATACACATTCGATTATATATCCTGCAATGCCGTCTTGTCAAGAAACAAAGCAAACTGTTACTTTTATTTGTATCTTCTGTAAACCGACGCACGGTATTTTTTTCTTCTTTTACGGTTATAAAGAATATTTATGATTATAAAGATCACAAACGCCGCCACTGCAAGGCATACTATAATTATAAAAAGCTTGGATGTAAATATCGAGCCTAAAACCCCGAAAATATGTTTTATTGTGCTGTGAGCGCAATCCTCGGTTATTATAAGATCGACCGTGCCGAGGCTTTCTCCCGCGCAAAACACCTCGGCATATCCCACCTTTGTTCCGGCGGTAACGGGGGCTGTGAGGGTGTCGGTCTCAATATGCGGTTCCACTATAACGCTGTCGGACGAGGCTTTGGGAATTACCGCCTTTATCTCGCTCGCGGCGGTTGCAAGCAGGTGATCCTTCCCGGCGCTGTATTTGATCTTGATTTCGGCCCGCGGGGTTGACGTGTCGCACACGGTGGAAAGCTGAAGATCGTTAAAGGCCCAGCGATACAAATTAGCGCTGCTTGAAAATTCACGCCTTATAAAGCGGCCGTCCGAACCGTACACCGGACATCCGAGCATTACACACAAATACCTTTCGTTGCCCTTTTCGGCCGTAGAGATAAGACACCGGCCGGCATTGTCGGTATATCCGGTTTTCAGGCCGGTTGTGTACTTGTAATAAGCATCGGTGGAGGGATCGAGCATTAAATTGGTGGTGGTAAGTACCCTTTCATCCGACATATTCGTAGCCGGTACGGTATATCTCGATTTCGAACAGATCTCGGTAAGCTTTTCAAATTTACATACCTCTTTTGCGAGTATGAGCAAATCATCGGCGGTGGTATACTGTCCCGTTGCCGAAAGACCGTGAGCATTTGCAAAATGAGTGTCGTTCATACCGAGGGCTGCTGCCCTTTCATTCATTTTTTCGACAAAAGCGCTTATACTGCCGGCATAATGGGTCGCCAGAACATTGGCGGCATCACACCCGGAGGATATAAGAAGACAGCGAAGCAAATCGAGCGACGACATGACCTCTCCGGTCTTTAAATTGGCGTTTGACGCTCCGGTACCGCTTATGTCAAGAATAGACTGACTGTCGGCCGTTATATAGGTGTTTTCGGGCTCGGAATCGGTCTCGGCGACTATGAGTGCCGTCATAAGCTTTGTAAGGGAGGCCGGTTCACGACGCTCATTGGAATTATACCGGTAAACCACAGTGTCGGAATTAAAGTTATACAGAATAACGCTTTGCGCCTCAACCTCGGTTCCGGCCGGCAATGTATAAGCCGAAACCGGAATAAAGGTCGTTATAACAAGACATATTATTAAAAAAACAACGCATGGGATTTTTTTCATAGCATTTTTACCTTCACTGTAGTATAATATATTTCGATATAAGATCACTATTATTGACATGATAACATTTTTTTCGCAATAAATAAAGGGGTCTGAACAAAAAATATTCTTCGGGGTGTTATTTTTGATATATATTACGGGCGATATGCACGGCCGAACCGAGCGTATATATGACCGACGTTTAAACCGTCTGAAAAAGGGCGATACACTTATAATATGCGGCGATTTCGGTTTTATTTGGAACGGCTCCCAAAAGGAAAAGAAAATTCTCGACTATCTCGGCAGCCGCCGCTATAACGTTGCGTTTATAGACGGAACGCACGAAAATTACGATCTGCTGAGCAAATACCGTATGACCGTATGGAAGGGCGGACGGGTACACCGTATTTCCGGCAACCTTTTCCATATGATGAGGGGTCAGATATTCACCATCGAGGGTCTGAAAATCTTCACCTTCGGCGGCGGAGAAAGTCTTGACAGAGAGATCCGCACCGAGCACGAGAGCTGGTGGAGGGAGGAGTTTCCCTCCTCCGCCGAAATGGCCGAGGGCGCCGAGAACATCGACGAAAACGGCTGCCGCGTAGACTACATAATAACCCATGAGCCTCCCTCTCTTGTTAAAAGCTCGCTGCTTTTACGCAACGCCGAGGCCGACAGGGTCAATAAGTTAAACGGATATCTCGAACAGCTTGACAGGGAGTGCGAATTCCGCCACTGGTTTTTCGGCTCGATGCACGAGGATCGTACCGTAACCAAATACCACACGGCCGTTTTTAAAGATATAATTCCCCTTGACGACGACGCGATAATAGGCGCGCCCTTGCCCGAAAGAACGGACAAAAACAGCGATGGCTATTATATCGGCACGGATGCTTTGCTCCCGGTTAGAAAGATTAACAAACCGGCAAAGGACAGTGAAAACACCGCTGAAAAAACAAAAAATGATATTCCGGCCGGCAGCCTCGATGATACCTATGCCGAAAACGAGCAAGATCCGGATAAAAAACACAGAGAAACCTCCGCCGGGCAAAGCGGTAATAAAACCGCCGACCAAAACAGCAAAGCGCCCGACATACAAGATGTCAGGACAGCCGAAAACGAAAACGGCGACGATAACTCCGACACAGAATTTGACGCCGACAGAATCGTCGACGAGGTGCTCTCGAGCATTAAAGACGACTCCGATTCCGCAAAGGAAGAACAAAATGACACCGAACAAACGTCCGATCGGGAATCGCTGAATAATTAAATTTTAAATCTTAAATCTTCGATTTTTAATTAACCCATAAAACTCTTTAGGTGAAAGCGAGGAGAAAAATGAGTACAGCAAACGACAAAAAAACAATATTGTGGCCGGACGGTCAAAAAATGGTATACATCCCGGCCGGGCAGTGCCTTATAGGAAGCGAGGAGCTTTACAGCGAGGAAGCCCCGGTCCATTCCTTTGAGACAAAGGGATTTTATATGGATACAACCCCCGTCACCAACGCCTGCTACAAACGGTTTTGCGATGAGACCGAAAGACCGTATCCGATTCCTGTCCCGTGGCCCGGCGTTAAGGATTACTTTAACGATTACCCCGATTATCCGGTTGTAAACGTCTCATTCGGCGATTGTGCCGAATATGCAAAATGGGCCGGAAAACGCCTGTCCAAAGAGGAAGAATGGGAATATGCCGCCCGCGGCGGAGATTCAAAAATAAGATATCCCTGGGGAAACGAGCCGCCCTTTTCGCGCTTTGGTGCGCTTGCTAATTTTGCCGATTCAAGTTGCGATGAGCCGTGGAGATGCCCTGTTTGTAACGACGGATATAAATTCACCTCCCCGGTCGGATCATATCCCGAAAACAAATTCGGACTTTACGACATGTCGGGCAACGTTTATGAATATGTTGACGACTGGTATTTTCTTTACAGCGACAATGTAAAAAGCGAGGAGGGCTTTAACGACGGCTGGGGCGGAGAACGGGTCTGCCGCGGCGGCTCGTTTTTGTCAGTCGAAGCCGATATAAGGGTGTCCTCACGCCACAGAATCCTCGGCGGCGATAACAACGAGGCGGTGGGTTTTCGGTGTGTAAGCGACACAGCCGTCATTCCCGAAAATGCCTGCAAGGCAGGTACCCAGGCGGTTGCCGCGGACGCATCATCCGAAAAAACGCCCGAAAAAAGCGACAATTTTGACAGTTTAATAAATGGAATTTTGCCGCCGGGCAATCAAAAAGAGCTTTGCGCCGGAATAGGTGCAGCCGATTCAGGAAACCTTAATAAGCTTAAAAAGCTCGGGTTCACCTCGGTCGAGCAGTACGTCACATGGCGAAGCTGCGAGGAAAAGGGCTTTGACTGCTGGGATTTTTCACATTGGGACAATGAGCTCAAAAAAATAAACGACGCCGGACTCAAATGGCTGCCCTTTATTATAATCGGCCCGGCTTATTCCCTTCCCGACTGGTATCTTTACTCGAAGGATCACACCGGTCTTTGCTGTCTCGAGCACGGGATCGAGTCCAAGGTTCAGTCCTTCTGGGATGAAAATTTCCGCCTATACATCGACCGGTTCCTCAAAAAATTCTCGGAGCATTTTTGCGACAGGGACGGCTTTGAGGGAATACTTTTCGGTATTTCGGGCGATTTCGGCGAAGCCATAACCAGCGTCTGGCACGGGAACTGGCCGACAAAAACCGCCGGAACCTACCATGCCCATTCGGGATTCTGGTGCTTCGACAAATACGCCAGGATTGACTTTAAAGAAAAAATGAAAAGCAAATATTCCGGCAATATAAAAGCCCTTAACCTCGCATGGGGAACAGATTTTACCGAATTTTGCGACGTTACCTTCCCAGTGCTTTCTGTGGCTGTCGATGATATGCGCATGTGCGAATTCACAAACGAGGGTATTCTGCCGACAGAAACCGACGCCGAGCGTGTACGAACGGTCGATTTTGTTGACTGGTACCGCGAATCGATGAGCGAATATGTGGATTTCTTTATGAAAACCGCTGCCGAACACCTTGCTCCTACAAAGCTGTATCTTTGCACCGGAGGCGAGGCTCAGCCCTGCCATGCATCGGAATTTGCCGCACAGTGCAAGGCATGCGCGAAGCACCTCTCGGGCGTTCGCATAACTAATGAGGACTCGCATTTCGAAAAGAACTTTGTAATCACCGACTGGGTCGCCTCGGCCGGCAGCTTTTACGGCTGCGATTTCTCCTTTGAGCCGGCCGGACAGATAACCGAACGCGGAACGGTTTGCAGAATTTATAACGCCGCCGCAACCGGCGCTAAGGGACTGCATTTTTACGAAAGCAATCTGCTTTCGGACGACGAACGGCTCAAAAAATTCGCCCAAAACATCGAATTTTTCAATAATGACGGCATAAAACGCGACATAGCGCTTTTTTATCCCGACACGGCAATGATGCTCGAAAAGCAAAAGCGCGCCGATATGTACAGCTCATTTTCGGCAATGAGGGATTTTTCCGACTATTTATTCGCCGACGATCTGACCGTAAAGGACGGAATTTTAAAGAATGTCAAGGCGCTTGTGCTCACCGTAGGCGGATACTACCGCATGGAAACTCTTGAAGCATTCGAAAGCTTCGTCAAAGAGGGCGGTATCATCGTCGGAATCGGAATAGACAAGCTTTTATCAATACAGGGCGAAGGCTTCCTCGAAAGGCTGTTTTGCAAAACCGGCATAAAGCAAATCGGCAAGGGTGAAACCCTGTTCATAAAGGAGAATTTAGGGGTATCGGGCGGCCTTTGCGACCGGGATATCGACATTCTTGTATTCGATAAAACGGCCGATTTTATGAAACGTCACGGCATTTATATAAGCGACGGAAAACGCGACCGGCTGTACACAGCCGAAAAGGGCGGCGGACTGCTTGTTATGAATTACTCAAAGCACGGTATTTCGCGCGAGCTTTCCCTCCCCGGCGGCGAAAAGAAAACCGTCTCGCTCGGGGATTCGCAAATAGTCTTTGTAAAATAGACCCCTTGCGGAATATAGCTTGTTGAATTAGGCTTATTCAACAAGCTTTGCGATGCACCCGATAAAAGCATAACCGGGTGCGTCGCTTTTTAATGCCCCCTGCGAATTCTTAAAGCTTAAATTAATAATAAAAATAGCCGGTTAAAAATATTTTTTAACGCCGGCTTTTGTAAGAAAAGAGAGGGCAGCAAATTTGCCGTCCTCTCTTTTTTATATCATTAAATTTTCAACAGTCCCGACGTCAAAAGTCGGATTTTCGGCTGCTTTTCAGCCGGAAAATCAATCGTCGCTTCGGTACGCGAAGTTAAAGCGTCCGCCCGGGGCGACGTCGCCGCTGACGTAAAAGTCCATGATGTCGCCGTCGGTTTGCATATTATCGCTCCATTTGAAATTGAGCTTTATTGCACCCTTTTTAAAGCCGAGGTCGCTCCGCTTTATTTTAAGCTGCAATGCATTCCCCTTTACGGTATATTCGACATCGCCGCATTTTTCCCAGTTCCAGCCGCCGGTCGATCTTTCGAGCACGCTTTTCCCCCCGCCGTATCCGGTCCGGCCGACCATATACTCGTAGCCCTCCCACGAGTTTTCACCGTCGCCGGTATCGATAAACAGCCTCATCCAGGCGTTGTCGGTCTCACTCGTGAGATCCTCGTCGGTTTTTACAAGGAAATACAGATACTCGTCGTCGCGCGAGATCTTGGCCGATACTATGTCGTTGCGACCGGTATTGTCGGTGTAGTGAAGATCCTTGTAACCGTCCGCATCGCGGCTGCCCGTGTTGCCGCGATAGGATCGGAATTCGGGGGTCACATCGTTCCACTGAGACAAATCCCCGTTTATGTCAACCGTCTTTTTGGCTCCGGCCTTTTCTATGGCCTCGGTTCCTTTAAAACGGCGGATGTAATCGCAAAGCTGATAGTAGTAATGATCCTTAAGGTCGCCCTTTGACGGCTCGATATCACGGCTGAATTCGTCGTTGAACTGATCCGGGAAGGCATTATTAACGCCGTACCAGCTCTGATACCGTCCTGCCACCCATTCGTTCCAGCCTGTAACAAAAACAAACTCCGGATCGACCTTAAGTGCATATTCCCACTGCTCGGTGAAATTAGCACCGTAAAGCTTGGCATTTTCCCTTGTATCATAGCCCTTGCTCGTATAGGTTCGGCCGAAAATATCCTTGCCGTTCATGGCCGTAAGACCGAGGGCCTTCGACCAGTTTTGGGCAACTCCGACCGTGGTCATCTCGGGGGTGCCGTCATTTCTGTAATAAACCGTCTGAGGATAGACCGACAGCCAGCCCCACTCGGTATTTTGCCGTCTTGAACCGGCATTGTAAACCGGCTGTCCTGCACGGAAGGTGAAAAATTCGGCTATCTCATTGTCGATCTGATCCTTATTTTTAACGTTAAGGCAGTCCTTATAAGCCATTATAAGGGGCTTGCCCTCCCAGTAAAACCAAAGGTCGCGATAGCGGTCGGCACGATAGAGATTGAGGTATATCTCCCTTATCTGGGTGCGTGCATGAGCCGCCGATGAAAAGGGCAGCAAAAATGCAATCTTCGGGGTTTTTACCCCGTCAAGCCTTGCCTTTTCAAAGACCCTTAGTAAGGTATTGTAGCCGTCCTTAAAGGTTGCGGTGGCATTGGTGTTATCAAAGAAAATTACGTCCACTCCGGCATTGGCGAGCATTTCGGCCTGCCGGCGGATTACCCACTCGTCGGTTCCGTCATAATAACCGTAGACCGGCTCGTTCCAGTGGTAAATTGTCGCTCCGGTCTCGCTCCAGAGCGAATTGTTGTAGTCGTTTTTAAGCTCGGGATGCCGATTTATAAAATCGTTTACATTCATGGTCTTGTTTACGCTGTGAGAGCTGTGCCAAGTCCAGTAGAACATACCGACGAATTTATTCTTTTTAACCGTTCCGACCTCGCTGCTTTCCGGCAAGGTACGGCCGAGCCCGTCGGTCGCAACATAGCTTCCCGGCTTTGCGTCAAGGGTATATATCGGGTGATCTTCCGGGTAAACGACCTCCGGCGGTGTTGTGACCTTTTTTGAAAGATCGGTCGCCGAGCGCAAGGTCCTTTTCATCTTACGCGGGGTGTAGGTGTAATGGATACTGCCCTGAAAGCAGCCCTTGCTCTCGACCCCGTCGTCGTATATAAGTGTACCGTCCGACGCTTCGGTGAATATCCATATTCCGACCCCGTCGAGCCCTTCGGACAAAAGCCACAGATATTCGCCGCGTTCCTGCTCGTCAAAGCTCATTTTTATGGTTTCGCAATCGGCAAAATCGACGTATTTTTCAGAGCAGACAGCCTCGGAATCAACAGTGTCCTCAAAATTCCCGAGCCACTTATAAAGCGAAACGGTTATACTGCCTACGTTGTCGGCATAACTCGGATACGACGCTTCAATGGCGTCAAAGGTCGCCGTGGCAAAAAAGCGCATGCCGTACTTGGTCTTTTTCTGCACCGGGTAGGCTGTGCGCGTGTCGCCGTTTGCGTCGTCCTCAAAATTGTAGGTTACAGCCTCATCCTTTATCTTCACGGTTACATCACGGTCCCCAAGATCAATTTTTCCGACACTGTGCTGCAATATAAGCAGCGCGTCGGTCGCGTTTACGGTGCCGTCGAGATTCGCGTCGGCCGCAAGCCTTCGGTCATAGCCGAGCGTTACCTTGCCGACGGCATATTGCAGTGCAATAAGTGCGTCGGTAGCCGTAATATTGCCGCTTTGGTCGACATTGCCGAGATAGCTTAGCGGCGCTATCCCCTCCGACAAAGGAAATACTGCAAATGATGTTACCATAATAACAACACTAAGCAGCATACAGATCACTTTTTTTGTTTTCATAAGCTCTTATCCTCCGTAGGATGCTGTACACGATAAAACCCGATGTGTAAAAGCCGTTTTTTATTACAAAAAAATAAACCGCCCCGCGTCAAGACTTATCCCCCTGCAATAGGATTTTTTATATTGCATGAGCATTCAAGACTGCTCCGGATCGCTTAAAATATGCAAAAAGGCCGTATTACAGCTCAGGCTTTTACCGTTTTACAACACCTAAAGTTGTTGTGTATTTATAATAACTCATTTTTTGCGTAAGCGCAACCGCATTTTTTTATTATTTTTTATTTTCTTAAAATATCACCGGGAGATAACTCAAACGGACAGTCCATAGTCACTATCTGCTCGGCATGGGGAGCGCTCGTTATCATATTCCCTTTTTCGTCGCACATTCCCGTTGCCGTAAAACTAAGGCCTATGCTGTCGGGAGATACCACCTCGATTGTATCCCCCTGTTCAAATTTACCTCGCTGTTTTATCGTCACCCGGCCGTTTTTATAATCAGTTACCACACCCGCAAAAACACGCGACTGCTCATAGGCCATATCGGTATCGGGCGAATACTTTTTAAGCTCGCCGAAATAAAAACCCGAGCAATACGGCCTGTGGCTTACGGCGTTAAGCTCCTCTTTAAGCAGCATTATGTCGGCGGTTTTATCCACCGCGTGACGGTATGCGTTAACCACCGTTGCAACATAGTACGGCGACTTCATTCGTCCCTCTATTTTAAAGGAACACACGCCGGCCGCCGCTATTTCGTCAAGAAAATCTATACAGCACAAATCGCGCGACGAAAGTATTGTGGTGCCCTTTTCATCGTCCGACTCCACCGCAAAAAATTCACCCGGCCGATTTTGTTCGCTTAAATGATATTTCCAGCGGCAGGGCTGGGTACACTCTCCCCTGTTGCCGCTGCGCGACGAAAGAAAACTGCTTATAAAGCAGCGCCCGGAATATGCCATACACATTGCTCCGTGGACAAAGGCCTCGGTCTCAAAGCCCTCGGGTACGTTTCTTGTGAACTCTTTAATATCCTCAAGGCTCATCTCCCGGGCGAGTACCGCTCTTTTGGCGCCGAGCTCGCTGTAAACGGTCGCCGCCGCCGAATTCTGGCAGTTAGCCTGAGTGGATATATGTACTTCAAGCCCGGGCACCGCTTTTTTCGCCGTATACAGCACCCCGAGATCCGACACAATAACAGCGTCCGTCCCGATATCATACAGCCGCTTTACATATTCCGAAATATCGCCGAGCTCCCTGTCAAAGGCAAATGAATTTACCGCAACGTAAAGCTTTTTACCGTTTTCATGCGAAAAGCGAACGGCAGTTTCAATCCCCTCAAGATCAAACCCCACGCCGCCGCTTCTAAGCTGCATTATCGGACCGCCGATATAAGCCGCATCGGCACCGAAACGAAAGGCAGTCTTCAAGCACTCCATATCGCCGGCCGGCGCCAGTATCTCCGGTTTATTTATCATTATTTCACCTCAAAGTTTTAAAGTAAAGTCCGCGTGTAATATCGCCGGGAAGGGGCCTGCCGTCTTCAAACAAACGGTATATCTTCGCGACCTCCTCGGGCGTCTCGAAATTAAAGTAAAGGGTATAAAAATCGGCAGAGCGTATCTTTTTGTCGCCGATGTAAAGCGGTACGGAATTAAGCACGGTAAAGAATTTTTTATCCCTGCAAGCCACCCTGAAGCGCATGCCCTTGCGGTCGGTAATAAAAGAAGCGCCGTCGCACCCTTTGCAGCCGACTTGCCCCTTTACGGGACATACCCTGACCGTCATAAGGGGTAAATATCCGTAGCCTACAAGCCCCTTTTGGCAATATGGATAAATACCGTCAAAATTCGCCGCACTGCTCTCGAACGAAACGACGGCCCTTTTAACCCCGATATCAGAGAACTTTTTGAGAGACAGGGAGTTCATTATATTGAGTCCCGTGCCTCCCATAACCGAAAGTCCTGCCTTTTTCGCCATAAAAACGGCCCCTATATTCTCGCAAAGGGCACTTTTGACGCCGAATTTTTTTAAGCTTTTCAGTGCCTCAACTGTCTTTTCCTCATCATTTCCGAAAACAAGAGCCGGAATCTCGGCTATAACCTCGTCAAACCGCGAGAGAACATCCTCATCTATCTGATCGATCGGCAAAATCACCGGCATAAACCTTTTTAAACAGCGCATTTGCTCCTTTTTAAGCAGCCGCAAATATACCTTCGGTCCGTTCTTGTCGCCAAGTTTCTCGCTTTTCTCATTCGCTTGCACCTTAAAACCGATATCCTTTTCGTCATAATCAAAAGGCGAAAAATCATACGGGCGCGGCTTAGAGCGTTCCTTCATAAGCTCGTCTGCGCAAAATCTTCTCGCCGCATTTAAAGACGACGCCGGAATCATCAGTCCCTGATCCGTTTCAATGCTATATTTGTCCACATAAAAAGGAGTTCCGCCCAGACGGCCGAGTTGGGCTGATACTGCTTGCTCGTCGCTCGACCTCGTTATCGCCTCATCGGCAGGCGGCAGAGTCGTTCTCGACGTAAAATTTCCGTCGGAAAATTCGAGTCTGCACTCCTCGCCCTTTTTCGCCTTAAAATCGACGTAAAGCGGCACCCTCCGGCATTCGTTTTTATAAAGAGCATGCAGCCTTTTCAAAACCGACGCCGTCGCCTCAACGTCGCTTTGCTCCCTGTAGCCGAACATATCCGGAGAAATCCTCCCGGTAATATACCGGTCGGTAAAGCCCGAACGGGAAAAAACAGCCTTTAGGGTCTGCTCGTCATACGGCTTTCCTTCAAGCGCTTTTTTGGCGCAATCGACGGCACAGGCGACATACTCCGGCCGCTTCATCCGCCCCTCTATTTTAAAGGAGCACACCCCGACCTTTGCCAGCTCCCTTATATACGCCAGATGCGACATATCCTTTAGCGACAGCGCATGGCCGCGCGTTTTATTTTTAAAATCAAGCCGGCAGGGCTGAGCGCAAAGCCCCCTGTTTCCGCTCCTTTGCCCGAAAAGGGACGACATATAGCACTGGCCCGAGACGCACATGCAAAGCGCCCCGTGAATAAAGGTTTCTATCTGCATATCGGTCCCGGCGCATATGGCCGCTATTTCATCAAGGCTTAGCTCTCTTGCCAATACAGCCCTCGAAAATCCGAGCTTTTCAAGCTCCTTAACTCCGCTTAAATTGTGAACCGACAGCTGGGTAGAGGCATGCATCGGCATATCGGGTGCGCATTTTTTTATCATGGCGGCAAGCCCTATATCCTGAACAATAACGGCGTCAACTCCGCACTCGGCGGCGGTTTTAATGTCGCGCTCGGCACTTTTTAATTCATCCTGCTTTATAATTATATTAAGCGCCGCATGGACCTTTACTCCTCTGGCATGGCAATAGCCCACCGTATCGCAAAGCTTTTCGGCGGTAAAATTCTCGGCGTTTCTCCTCGCGTTGAATCCGCCGAAGCCGAGATACACGGCGTCCGCTCCGCTTTTTACGGCCGCTTCCAGCTGCTCGTGCGATCCGGCCGGAGCGAGTATTTCGCATTTATCGTAAATATCGGACAAAACCGATTCGTCGCCCTCTCGGCCGTGGGCACAGCCGCCATCTTCACCGATACTGCTGCTAAGGCCTACGTCACCGTAAGCGCCAAACGATTCGCCAAATCCGGTAAAACCGGAAAAAGCGGAAAGCTCCGACAAACCGCCAAAACCCACAAAAGTCCCCGGACATACGTCGCCCGACCGGTTTACATCCTTTCCCGTCATTACCCTCACCGCCTTTTTAAAAAGCTTCTTAGCCACTGCATTATACCACACCGCAAGCATTTTGTACATTGATTTTATACCGTTACATATCCGTTTGCGACTATCCACGCAAGGTAGCCTCATAAGCAAAATCCCGTAAAAACAATATAGAAAGTCCCCTTCCGGATTTTTTCAATCGGCAATTCCGAAAAAACAAAAATAGCGCCGCAATCCCAAAACCGACAATCCGACAAAAAACGGCGATTTTACAAAAGCGGCGAGGGATATTAAATCCCCCGCCGCCAGTATAAATTTCTCACATATTACGCAAATATTTTTTCGGTTTATTCATTGACTCCCTTGAGAATGTCCGCTTCACACTACCCCTAATCAGTCGCCTCACAATAGTTAAAGCCCATCAAAACTGGTTATAAATGAATTCTGGAGCCGTTGACAAATCGGCGTACATTAAATACAAATATAAAGCCACCATCATAAGAAACACTTTGAGAACCGTAAGAAAGATTCTAAAGTTTTTATTTTTCAAAAATTCACGGAATTTATTCATTTTCGCCTCCGCAATCAATAACTGATTTTTGAAAAAGCGAAGTTATCTACCGCCACAGAAGCGATACCGACTTCGGCAAGGTCATACTCTATTTTGTAGACGCTTCCCTCTTCCAAAAAATAAGTGTTGTCAACATAATTGTCGCCCATAGCTATCCGCAGCACATAGGATCCGGATTTGCCGGTATGCAGATAAGTCCCACTACGATGCCCCGCATTACTTGCGTTATCAAGTTCGAGCTGCTCGTGAGGAAAACTGATATTGATCGTATTAGATTTTCCACAATATGCGAATTGATACGACCCATCTTTATATAATTCCGCGCCATCTGAAAACACGGTCTTTTCCGGCGTTAGCGCTTTATAAGCGGTAGTGTCTGTAATCGGCTGATCATTGTAGAATTCATATACTGCTCGGTCCAAATAAACCCAGCCTTTCCACCCCAGGTGCATGATGTCACGCAGAAAATAAATTTCATATTCTTTCTGCGAGAAATCAGCCAATTGCACATTATATTCTTCACATATATCCCGAATCTTCTGGTAGTATGTATTTCGATCCGCTTTTGAAAATTCAGTATAATCGTACCAACGGCCATTGACAGGAACGCTAACGATCAGCGGCTCGATATTCAATTCCTTGCACACATCCAGAAACAAACGAAAATCGGCGTATTCCGGAGATTCCACATAGCTTGCATCGGAATAGCTGCCTTTCAACGAAACAATTTCATCCGCCATGTAGGTGGTGTAATAATCGTCATATACGCCAAAGGCATTGTTTGTGCAGCTTTCGACACCGAGGTCTGCCGCTTTTAGCATCAATTCATTCCAATTGATATCCTCGGTTTTTACATAGCAATCTTGTTTTATTTGGGAATCCATGGATTTTAACGCACGCGCGGTTTCAAATTCTGCCTTTTCAGCTCTAAACGAGTTGTATGCGGCCATCTCCAGATGCGTCAATGGATTTAATGAGCCATGTAAATACAGCTGTTCATCTTTTTTTACCCTGGTAAGGGTTGCCGGATCCGAAGTCAGCAATTCGTTCACTCTGTTTGCTACAGCAATCCGCGTTTCTTTTGAAATGGATTCGTTTTTCAAAAACTCTACAAAATTTGTTTCTTCAAATCTGCTGCAGAATGATTCAGACGTCAGGCCGTTATATGAAAACCATTGCGGTGAGAGAATCAAAACGATTTTGTTGTTTTTAATATTATTTGATAAAGCACCAACATTAACAGCCTGCGGAACACACTGAAAATATGCGCCACCCATCAGCACCATGTTGAAATCCGAATTCCCATAGTTAAAAAGCGCCGGCGGGTAAGCCGGGCTGTTTGAAAAAGACAACTCCGACGATCCCAATACGACAATAGAGCGCTCATCAAGAACCTTATCCATCACATAATCAGAGCAATTTCTTGAGAAAACATCGTTATAATATGTAGCCTTTTCGATATTGTCGTCAAGCAGTGTTTTTGTGTGCAAATTCAATCCGATTATGCACATAAACGCACAAGCTAAAGCGGCCAATAGCAAGAATACCTTCTTCACGGTTACATACGCTCCTTAACTAAAGCGATAATTCTATTTGGCGTATCAATATCCGCCCGCTGAATCTCAGAGGGGGCAATAACTACATTAAAATTGTCCTCGATGGCAAACAACAAATCCGCGAATGCCAAAGAGTCCAGCAGTCCCGAATCAAAGAGTTCTCCGTCAAGATTTGTTTTTACGCTGTCATCGTCGCAAACCTCAGCCAAAATATCCAACAATTTTTCTTCCATTTTTTCGTCCTCCATTTTTAAAGTCGTGTAAGGATTATATCCCAAACCTCCGTCAAATACCCGGAGAAAATCAAAAATCCCAGCATTACAATGTTAAGGTTTATAAACCACGAGCAAACCATATAGCATTTATTGTTCCTGTATTTTTTATAGAACTTGGACTTTTTCTGATATACTTCAACCACCGCAAGAAGAATTCCGTGGTAAAGACCGTAAAGAATATAATGTCCCTCCAGACCGTGCCATACGCCCATAATCAACATATTCAGCACCAATCCCACAGACGCGCCGATCAGTCGATTTGAAAAGCGTTTTTTTCTGGCAGAATCCACCATAAAACGAGTGAAAATAAAGTCTCTGAACCAGGAGGATAATGTAATGTGCCATCTGTTCCAGAAATCTTTAATGTCAACGCTTAAAAAAGGTTTATTAAAGTTGTCCGGCGTTTTAATTCCAAGCAAGTAACTGGTGCCAACAGCCATAGCACTATACCCGGCAAAGTCAAAAAACAAATATAGGCCGTAAACGTAAGCATATCCAACCAGATATATAGGCCGGTGTTTTCCTGCAAAATAAGTCTGCAGAAGGTAATAGAAAAAACCCGAACAAGCAACTTTATAGAATATACCGAGAATGATCTTATACAAACCCTTCCACAGCAATTCAATATATTCCTGACGGGACCAGATCTTATTATCATCCTCTGCAAATCGTCTGCTTCTGTCAATGGGACCGGAACTAAGACATGGGAAAAAAATCAGGAATTCTATGAACTGAAATTCATCTATTTCTTTTATCACGCCGTCATAGCACTCAATGACGACTTGAATGATTTTAAAGCAAATATAAGATATTCCTAAAAAACCTAATACACTATATCCTCCGAGACCACCCACTTTATACGCCAACAACGGCAGCAGACTCAGGAATACAGCATGGCCATAAATATACTTATTTCTCCCATATTTTTTTCGAAGGTATAGATAAATCTTCACCAAATATGTGGCAAAAATAACATAGCCTATCAGATAGAGCAGCTGTACCTTTGTTGAGCCGTATACCTCCCAGATAAAAAACAAGGATATGAGCCATCTGTACCATTTTAATTTTTTCTCTGATAATCCCAGAAAGACCGCTGGAATCAAAAGAATAAACAGCGCTATGAAAAAATCACATCCGGAAAAAAAGCTCATAAAACTCCTCCCACAGCCTTACGATCTATCTTCCCGTTATTGGTGCGTGGAATATCGGAAAGAAATTTGATCTTCTTGGGAATCATGTACTCCGGCAAGGTCATTTTAAGCTTGTTTTTGATGCTTTCTACAGCCATTTTTTCATCCTCCGGCTTTTCAGACAAAACCACACCGGCCACTAAACTTGAGACCTTGCTGTCTCTGTACTTGGGCAAAACCACCGCTTGTATGATACCATAAATTTTAAGCAGGTTGCTTTCAATATCCTCCAATTCGATTCTATACCCGTGAAGCTTAACTTGATTGTCGATCCGCCCGCAATAGTGGAGCATGCCGTCTATAATGTATCCCTCATCACCGGTTCTGTAAAATCTGTACTCCAGGCCATTTATTGTTGTGCGGCCGAAGGAGCTCTTATTCTTCTCTTTATTGTTCCAATATCCAACACTTACGGAATCGCCAATAATAATGATCTCGCCTTTTTCCCCATCGGGTACATCATTACCGCTTTTATCTACTATTCGCAGCCAAGTTCCATCTTTCGGTCTGCCGACCGGCAGCGGAGAGTACTTCTCGTTAATCTCATCGGTCACATTGACCTCCGTAATTGCACAGGTAGATTCTGTTGGTCCGTATGTGTTGACCACATTTGCCGCCGGAAAGCGTTTTTTCAGACGGCTTACGGTTTTATTAGTCAATATTTCTCCGCAAAACAGGAAATCCGTAAGACCGGGAAGAAGGTCTTCGGAGAATATAGGATCAGATAGGCATACATCCGCAAAAGAGGGCGTAGAAACCCATTTGTTGATGCCGGATCCGCTCAATGCTTTATATAGAAGTTTCATATCAGTCTGCACGGTTTTTCCGAGAGCAAAGAGAGTGCCTCCAGTATATAAACACAGGTACAAATCCATAACCGACAAGTCAAAAGAAAATGGAGCCTGATTCATAAAAGTATATGCTTCTTCTTTTGCTGTACCGCTTCCCAGGCAAAGAGCCCATTTGATAAAATTATCCAGACATTCTCTTGTTATCTGTACTCCCTTGGGCGTTCCTGTGCTGCCAGAGGTAAAAATAATATAAAACACATCTTCTGCGGCAACATAATTTGAACTATCCACTCTCCCGTCAACCGTAGAAATAATTTCGTTGATATCCTGTAGGCCCTTTATTCGATCATTATCAATTTCCAACGGCTCGGTGGTTAGAATAATCTCCGGTTCAACTTCTTGGATAATGGCTTCCGTTCTGGACAGCGGCACGTTTACATCAATAGGGCAGTATGCTCTTCCGGATTTAACACAAGCCAAAAAACAAACAAGCATCATCGGATGCTTGTGCCCGTAAACAATGATTGGCTTGTATGTTTTTAGCTCTTTCGTCAAATAATATGCCAGTTTATCCGAAAAAGCATCCAGTTCTCCCCACGTCATAGTCATTTCCCCAAAGTCATATTGGGCGCGCATTACAACTCGTTCAGGATGCTTAGTAGAATTCAGCTTGATTCTTTCCAATATTGTCATAGTTGTTCTCCTCGTTTTTACTCGCTGGCAGCCTTTTCCTTACCGTGAACCGCCTCTGCTCCTTATTCACTTAATGTGTATTTTTGCAAATTATAATTCGAATTCCATAACATTGCCATTATACTATCAAATTCCCAAAATATCAACCATTTTTCCCATTTAATTTGGTTTACTGCAATTTGCAAAAGTACACATTTCGGTTTTTGGGGGCAAAATTTGTTCAGGTAGTATTTTCATATACGACGGCCTTGCTGTAAAAACGCCGACACTATCGCTGGTCAGAGTATCATGCGATAGTGTCGTTTTTCGTCCGCCATGTTTTTATATGCCTCATAAAAAATTATTTGTCAGCGGGAGCATGGGTCTGGCGAATTTGACACCCTTGGCTTTTGCCGCGACGATGCCATCAACCTGCCGCCGGCGGCCGTAGTCCCACTCGAGGTCGCTGCCGAAATACTTTTTCGGGTTGCCTATTGCGTCGTAGGTGTTGGCAGGCGTAGTATATGTGCGGTCGCCCGAGGAATCGTGGATGACCCTCGTGTAGGACGTCAGCTCATCCTTCCAAAGATCGTTATTGTAGCTATAGGTGTAGGTCCTCGTCGGGGTTTCCACCTTGAATATATGATCCTTGAGAGAAATTTCCACCGGGTACTCGGTCTTGGTCGTGATGTTACCATTTAGATCGTAGGTGTAGGTAATACATTTTTGCTCCGGCCGCGAGCATTCCTCTGTCAGCTGGCCGAGCTCATCGTATTCGTAGGTATAGGTTTGTATGTGCTGAACATCGTCATTATTCTGCTTTTTGCTGTCGTCCACGTAGTAGACATAACAACATAGCATTGTTAAATATGCAACGCTCGCTTCCATACAAACCTACACCTCTAATTGTAAAAAACTATTACTCGCAAGCTTCTGTTGCAATTCTGCTACAATCATTACCGTCAATCAAAACATTTACCGCCATAAAAATTGATCTTTTCCCATTTGTCGGGGTGTCTACTGCATGTGAATAAGCAATGAGCCATTCATTTCTTTGTGTGTAATGAGTAATATTTATCATATTATATCCCAACCATTCTCCATTTTCCTGTTTTTCTCGTAAAATTTGCCTTGCTATTGTTGCTGCCCGTCCTTTATTTGTAAGTGTTTTTTCGTTCTTTAAAAATGGATGTTCTTCTAAAAAATGCTCACTAGACGGCAAAAATTCTTCCCAATTACAAACAGACTCGTTATCATACGCAGTATTTATAATAAGTTCTTCTTTTTCAATCGTCACACTGCTTGACTTATCCGCCGAACAGCCACAGTTGCTGCAAACCGAAGAACCATCGTTGTTTTGGGCATTTTCACAACCGGAAAGCAATAAAATAAACAATACCGTAAATAAAGCAATTATTTTCCTCATGGTGCATTCCTCCTTTTATAGTTAATCGGTTAAGGCGTAGGCCAAATTTTGCGGTGACACTCAAAGCCTTTATCATCTTGAGTAGCTAAGTGGCTGTACCATGAACTTTTAAACTGATTAACAAGTGCAGATTTTTCTGCTGCCGTAAGAGGAGCCAGACTAATCGATCCATGGGCAGTAATTTGTTTTGTTCGCGGGTCGTATTTTTGCAAAACTAAATTCGGGCCAATCAAATAACTATCAATTTCTATTTTGTCTGCAATAGTAATATCGCCATACTTACCATTTCGTCCTGAAAAATATATACTATTGGGATGCGTATGTATTGTTGCTATTCGCGTCGCATTCCACGGTATTATCGCATCATCGCAACATACTTCGTGCGGTCCGCCTTTAACGGGTAATGCGTACCCATATGTAGTTACTCCGTTATGCTCAGTTGCATATATTGCTGAGCCATATTCATGCCTAATGTACAGACTTGAAGCATAATATGCCTCTCCAAAAGCTCTGGCAGCCTCATCCGCCGTAGCATAAGGACCTATTTTCTCATACGGTCCATGGTGCGGTTCTAAATAGCCGACCGCCATTTTACGTTGCGCGGGACCGTCACCTCTGTAATCGCAAATAACAAGCATTCCCCCTGTGTAATCAGCAAATATTACGGGGTTGTTGTTGCAATACAAGAACATATTGGTGCTCAAAAGTCCCTGGCCGGTAGAAACGTAGCCGTCTGCATTAAGGAATCTGCCTGTATTAGGGTCGTAGAAGCGGGACTGGAGCCAGTAGAGCTGGTTCTCGGCGTCGTAATAGTAACCTCTGTAGCGGAAGGGGTTAATGTTGGCCGGGTTGGTGTGGTCGGTAAGGCTCGGCGTTCCGTTCGGGCCTACTGTCGAGAGCACCTTGCCCCATGAATTATAGGTGTAGCTGCACTTTATCGCTCCGGTGGAATCGGCCATCGCCACAATGTCGCCCTGCAGGTTTTTAATAAAGTAATACTGGGCCGTTGTGACCGTCGGGTTAGAGGCATTTCCGGTCGTGGTCGTGACGTTCATGCCGACCGGCGAGCCGGATTCGTCGTAATCGAACCAGGCGTCAAAGCCCTGTCCGGTACGCCTTATGAGCGTCGTCCCGTCGTAGAAGTTTTCGTACGAATAATTGATGGGGTAGTCGGGAATTGTGTTGTAGGTTACCGCCTGCTTTATCAGCATTCCGTCGGCGTTGTAGCTGTAGGTTGTGTCGTACAGTCCCGAATAAAAGCGTCTGAGCTGCCGGCCGTAGTCCCATTCGAGGTCGCTGCCGAAATATTTTGTCGGGTTGCCTATTGCGTCGTAGGTGTTGGCCTGTATGTGCTGAACATCGTCATTATTCTGCTTTTCGCTGTCATCTATGTAGTAGACATAACAACATAGCATTGTTAAATATGCAGTGCTCGTTTTCATACAAACCTACACCTGACTCACCGCTAATTAAATAGTTTTTTCTTAAAAGCTATTTAATAAAGCAAAACCTTTTGATTATCTCCCTTTGAATCGGTATAGTAAAAATATCCGTTATAAATTCTCTTACCGCTGCTGTAATCGCTGAATACTGCCGCAACCGAAACTGCGGCATCTGACGGATCGTACTGCATAAGGATGTTGGCATCGCCGCGAACCACATAAAACAATTTATGATCGTACGAAAAAAGAGAAGCCTCATTAATATCGGAGTTTTCATCGATCAGGGTGCTTTCTCCATCCCGATAACGATAAAGCCCGTCGGGATTTCGCTTGTAATAATACATTACATCATCAACAAAAACAAAATTCTTATAAAGGTTTTTCGGGTTCTCGTTACCGTTTTCGGTTTTTGCCGGCCGCAATAAAGCTGATGTTTCACCGCTACGGGCATTCATTTTGAAAATCGTGCCTTCTCTGCCGGAAAAATAAACGTCATCACCGCTTTGGCCGATATTCCGGGCGTCATCACAAACCTTTTTTATCTCTTTTTTCTTAAGATCATAGCGGTAAAATTCAAAACTCATTTGAATAAAAAGCAGGTCGTCAACAATACAAAAGCCCCATACCGGCTCATTATCATATTTCTGCAGCGAGCTTGCTTGCAACACCACCGAATAATCATCGCCCGTATTTTTTACCCGGCATATATTCTGATCGCTGCCGATAAAATAAAGCATGGAATCGGAAAGGACTAAATTATATATGTAATCCTCGCTCCTGATAAGTTTTATATCCCGGCTTGATTTATTTTGTCCGTAAAGCTCAAATCCGGACGATGTTTCCTCGTAATAATATCCGTTTTCGGCATCTTCGCACATATACACCGTTTTCCCAACCGGCTCTTTGGCGGCGGATGATGGTACACCTAGACCGTCCGGTTTTACAGGCGCCGTACACCCTGTAAAAATAAAAATCAATAAAACGAATAAAACAAAAAATTTTTTCATTTTATCACCTATTAATCTTTGTGTATCCCCAACTCCAATCATAGTCATATGATACACCAGAGTATAGAATAATCTCATAATTGCCAGTTATTCCGGAAGCGTTGTTTGCAGTCATGTGGTTAGGATATCCCGTAGACCAAAGTGCCGCTATTGATACTTCACCCCACCCATTTTCCGAACTACCAACCTCACCAACGATACAATTTATACATTGTCCTGTATCCCAGTTAATCAGGACTGCTTTATCTCCTAAGTTTGCTGATCCAGCCCCAGGCATAACAACATAAGGCATTTGGTATGCATCAAGAACAGTTATTGTTTTTGAACCCCACTCAGATAAAGCCGTATAAGGCTGCCAATTTGAATCAGGTATTTTATTTCCATCTGAACCATCCGTACAAATTCGAGGTTGCCCGTAATAAACTGTCTTTCCTTTTTTGCATGGCAATTGGTTTTGCACAGATATATACAAATCGTATTGATCTTTGTTAATATATCCGTAATTCAAATCGTGATATTCATGCCTTGCATTTGCTTCAGGGCACCACATTCCTGTTGGATCATTGTAGCAAACCGAATTGTTTGCACAATATACAAACAAATTACTACCAAACAAAGAATTCTTATCAAGTAACGAATCTGCATTAAGGAATCTGCCTGTAGAGGGGTCGTAGAAGCGGGACTGGAGCCAGTAGAGCTGGTTCTCGGCGTCGTAGTAATAGCCGCGGTAGCGGAAGGGGTTTATGTTGGCCGGGCAGCTTGTGTCAAGAACACTCGGCGAGCTGTTGCCTTGACCCTTTGTCGAGAGGACCTTGCCCCACGAATCGTAGGTGTAGGTGTACTGAATTTCTCCCGTAGCGTCGGCTATTGCCACTATGTCGCCTTGAAGGTTTTTAATAAAATAATACTGCGTTGTTGTGACCGTCGGGTTGGACGATGAGCCGGTCGTGGTCGTTACGTTCATGCCGACCGGCGAGCCGGATTCGTAGGTGTAGGCCTGTATGTGCTGAACACCGTCATTATTCTGCTTTTTGCTGTCATCTACGTAGTAGACATAACAACATAGCATTGTTAAATATGTAACGCTCGCTTCCATACAAACCTACACCTCTGATCAATACAGTAACACTATTTTTCAAACTGCTTTAAAGCATCGTCAAAAATTTTTCCTATGTAGTACTTCGATTCTTTTCTTGCGCTTTTCTTAAAACGTCTGTATTCCCTTTTGGTGAATTTATAGATGTTAAAATATTCCTCCAGATCGTTATAAGGTTTTTCGCCATCAAAATACTCAACAACATTCGCGTAACACATTATTAAATTTGTAGCAGTCACGGCAGAATACTCCGGGTCTTTTGTTGAATCGAAAATAACCTTACATACTAAATTATATATTTTACTGTCAGTATAATCCAATAAATACATTAAGTCTTCATTAATCTTAGAATCCATACATAACCTCTCCACATTCTGTACAAACTTGTTTTCCTACTACTCCATCTAAGCCATAGCAAAAGCATGCAATTGCTTCCGGTAAGAGGAAATCATCTGCTACTCCAAAACCAGTAGCGTCATCCGCTAAAAGAATAATAGCAGCCGTTGCGCCAAAAATAAGATTTGCCATATGCGTCTCATCCATACCCTGTTTTTGAAAATGATTTCTTACACCGCCGCCCGGATAAGCATGTCTATGTCCCTTTCCTCTTTTTCCAACAACCGTCCAACCTTTTCCACCATGCATATCCTCATCCCAAATCCAATAATCACCATCGTCATCAACCCAGCCCTTTTCCTTGCTATTTGGCAACTTAACTTTTCTGTTTCCTTTTTTCGGAGGCTTGAAATCAGGATGATCTGGCGGTCTGTTTTTTGGTGCATTTTCATCATTAGCAAAATCTATATTACTTCCCTTTTTCAAATAACCAACTGCCATCTGATGCTGTTCCGGAGTTTCGTTTCCGAAAGATCCAATAACAAGCATTGTGCCGGTATAGTCAGCAAATATTACCGGATTATTTGCGCAATACAAGAACATATTTGAACTCGTAAGTCCTTGTCCGGTAATGACAAAAACATCAGAATTAATGAATCTACCTGTATTCGGGTCGTAGAAGCGGGACTGGAGCCAGTAGAGCTGGTTCTCGGCGTCGTAATAATAGCCGCGGTAGCGGAAGGGGTTTATGTTGGCCGGGTTGGTGTGATCGGTAAGGCTCGGCGTTCCGCTTGGACCCGCGATTGAAAGCACCTTGCCCCAGGAATCGTAGGTGTAGCTGCACTTTATCGTTCCGGTAGCGTCGGTCATTGCCACTATGTCGCCCTGCAGGTTTTTAATGAAATAATACTGGGCCGTTGTGACCGTCGGGTTAGAGGCATTTCCGGTCGTGGTCGTAACGTTCATGCCGACCGGCGAGCCGGATTCGTCGTAATCGAACCATGCGTCAAAACCCTGTCCGGTGCGCCTTATGAGCATCGTCCCGTCGTAGAAGTTTTCGTACGAATAATTGATGGGGTAGTCGGGAATTGTGTTGTAGGTAACATCCTGCTTTATCAGCATTCCGTCGGCGTTGTAGCTGTAGGTCGTGTCGTACAGACCCGAATAAAAGCGTCTGAGCTGCCGGCCGTAGTCCCACTCGAGGTCGCTGCCGAAATACTTTGTCGGGTTGCCTATTGCGTCGTAGGTGTTGGCAGGCGTAGTGTAGGTGCGGTCGCCCGAGGAATCGTGAATCACCCTCGTGTAGGACGTCAGCTCATCCTTCCAAAGATCGTTATTGTAGCTGTAGGTGTAGGTCCTCGACGGATTTACATTTTTGAATATGTACTCCTTTATGGTAATATCCACCGGGTACTCGGTCTTGGTCGTTATGTTGCCGTTTAGATCATAGGCGTAGGCGGTGCATTTTTGCTCCGGCCGCGAGCACTCCTCTGTCAGCTGACCGAGCTCGTCGTATTCGTAGGTGTAAAGCAAGGTGCCGTCGGAAAGTTCGATCCTCGTTATGTTGCCGTCAGCGTCGTAGCTGTAAATGTAGCTGCCGAGGGCGTTTGTGTGACGGTGAACAAGTCCCGTGGTGTAGCCGGATTTTGAGGAGGA
>CAKSCM010000007.1 GCA_934444365.1 uncultured Eubacteriales bacterium
TAGAAAAAATACTCAATCTTATCGAAAAAATAAAACCGTTTTCTTATTTTGATATCAGCGGAGAGTACGAACATATTTATTTGCTTCTCGGTGATGATAAAATCCGGGAGTGGCAGCGCAGCTTTTCTTCCATGCCGATACCGAATATCAATTTTGTTCCCGAAGGTACGGCAATGCATAACCACATTATCGTTCTTACCGAATTCATAAAATCCTACATTTATCTTTGTGCCGACACCTTTAATTTTTATAAGGTTGCGATGATGTATTTTGTAAATCTCACCGAGAACGGATTTCGGGACAAAGTTCCCCTTGCCGGTTTTACAAAAGGTTTTTTCGGAAAAGAAGAAGTGGCGGAATGGATTGAAGAACTGAACGCCACTGAGATTACGCACAATTTCACGCTTGAGCCGGGAGTTTGGATGGCGCCGGTTGTCCTTGAAAACAAGAACGGCTCTGCTGTGCTCGGCCGCCGAATTCATTTCGACCGTATGCTCAATTTCTATGTTACCGATATGTTCGAGGGGCTTGCCGCCGGACATTACTCTTGGCAGTGCGGAATCTGCCACCGATTTTTCTTTATGGAAACGGCGCACAAACAGCTATATTGCAGCACCGTCAATCCGGAGTACGGAGTCCCATGCGCCTATGTTGCAAAAAATAAGCTGAATATGCCAAAGCAGAAGAAAAAGGACGGTTTCGGCTATGCGATTTGGAAAAAGAGATACGATTCTCTGCGTAACGAAAAGCACAAAACCAATAAAAACCTGCCGTCCGCCAAATACGATATAGATGTGTGCGATAAGGCTATCGAGCTTGCCAAACGGCATTATGAAGAGGCACAGATTGATTTTGATTACGCGCAAAATCGGTATGAGCAGGATATGGTTTTACGGAATCTGATCAACGAGGCAAAAGCGGCACTGGGTAAAAAGTAATTTCATTTTTCTTTGGAAAGGAGGTGCGCGTATGAACGCCGAATACAAAAAGGCAGCCGAAAAACTGCTTTGCGGCATTACGGATAAGCGGCTGCACGAGCCGGCGATATGGAACGATATTCTTTCTTCTGTCCGTTCGGGTAAGCTGCGGCTTTGGGAAATCAACGATGAAATTCTGCGTATCAAATATTTCTGCAAAGAAAAAATCGAACGCGCATCTGCCTTTACCGAAAGCGATAAAAGCGGCGCGCGGTTCGATGATCTGAACGCATATTTTGTTGAGGCAATCAAGAGCCAAGATAAAGGATATTTTGCGGGGTTTATCCGTGCGTATGAGCCGGTGCTGCAAAGCCGCACCGAGCGGTTCGTTTCGCATTATAATCTGTCTGCGGACGATACCGAAGACATCAAGCAGATCTTTTTGGAGACCCTGTGGTTTGCTTTCCTCGGCTATGACGTCGCCGACCCCATTCCGCTTTTGCAGTATGTGAAAAAGGCGGCGGTAACGCGGCAGCTGGATTATATTCGCACAACGAAAAACGCCTGCACCGTGCCGACGCAAAACGGGTATACCGAACTGCGTAAGGTTATGCGCATTTATAACAGCGCTCCCGAGTTTTCCGCCGATGAGCGCATTGCGCTTGCCGTTAAGGAAACGGGCTTTGCCGAGAAAAAAGTTACCGAGCTTGTTGCAGTCGGCAAGGCTTGCGAATATCCCATCGGCATTGTACCGACAGAGGAAACCGAAAATGCGGCGGACGGCACCGTTTCGGACGAACTGATTGAAGATCCGTCCGTATCCCTGTTCGAGGAAGTGCTGCGCAGTATTTACCGTACCAATTTTCGCACCGCCGCCGATAAAATCACACCTAAGGATAAGCAAATTTTATCTCTTTCACTCGGCGTATGTTTTGACTGTTTCGGCGTTTTCAAGCCCAGCACCTATGCGGAAATTGCGTTAAAACAAGGCGCATCGGGCGAAAAAAGTATTGAGAAAAAACGCAAGGCGGCAATCGAAAAATTTGCAAAGAAACTTTGCGATATGGACTTTTGCGACGGCGTTTTCTTAAAGCAAACGGCTATAACGGTTATAAAAGAAAAAGACAAGAAAATCGTGCAGTCAGCCGCCTATGCTTATACACCCTACGGTGACGGAAAAGCCGGAGAGATATTGTATACCGCCGCCGGAAAATATCGCTTTCAGATCATTCGCCTTGCGGAATTTGATGTGACCGGCGCTTACGCAGAACAGGCTGCAAAAATCATCGACAGCATGAACGGGAATTTCATCAAGGAGCGGTTCTACGCTATCCCGCTCGAAAACCTGCCCCGCATCAATAGCCATAATGCAGAACCTAGACTGCCGTTTTATCATTAGCCACGCACAGGCGGATAGGAATAGTTTCAAAGCCTTCTCTCGATTTTTTCGAAAGAAGGCTTTTTTCTGCCGTGCAATTTATGATTTTTTCTTGAAAACTCCGAATAAACCCCTGTTAAGCCTTGAGAAATTTCAAAAAATGTGATATAATATAGTTTGTAGTATTGTATTTTCGTGAAAACGGAGGATTCCGCTATGGATAACAACATTGAACGCTGGTATTCGATGAAAGAAATTATGGAATATTTGGGCGTAAGCCGTGATACCGTTCTTGACTGGATTGAGCGCAGAGAAATGCCCGCCGCTAAAATCGGCAGGCTTTGGAAATTCAAAATCAGCGAAGTGGACGCCTGGATGAAATCCGGCATTGCGGCGGATAAGTAATCCGGGTTGGGAGATAAGCTATGGGCTTTATAGATTCATATAAGCATCTTGAAAAACTATGCGGCGATATGCTGCAAACTCAGCACGGTATCTCTGCCTATATAGACGATATGGGAAATACGCCAAATGGTTGTTATTGGGTTAAAGGCTGGGACGAAGATCTCAAGCGTCTTAAGCACTATCGGTGGATTCGAAATCAAATCGCCCATGAGCCAAATTGCACAGAGGAGAATATGTGCGAATACGGCGATGCGCAGTGGATTGACGACTTTTACGATAGAATTATGAATCAAAGCGACCCGCTTGCTATGTACCGAAAGGCAACAAGACCTCAGCCTGTCGCAAAACCAAAACAGCACGGTCAATCTTCACAGTTACAGTATACATATCTTGTACAGCCGGTTTCCTCAAAAAAGAAAGGACGGAAAGCCGCCGGATGGATTGTGTTGTTGATTGTTGCAGCGCTTATCGGACTGTTTTTTGTGCTTAAATATCTTGTAAATTAATTCGGAGGTGCGCTATGGCACTTGAAAATAAATTGGGGCTGACAAGCTCTGCCGACCTTGCCCGCGAGGAAGAACGCATCAGCAAGAAAAAAGCGCTTGAGCTTTTTGAAAGCGGGTTGCTTGATAAATTGGAAGCGGGAAAATTCTCTGCCCTCAAAGCGATTCATAAGTATCTTTTTGATGAAATTTACGATTTTGCAGGAGAACTCAGAACCGTAAACATTTCCAAAGGCAATTTTCGTTTTGCGCCGCTGATGTATCTCGAAGCGGCACTTGAAAACATTGATAAAATGCCGCAGACCACTTTTGATGAAATCGTCGAAAAGTATGTGGAAATGAATATTGCCCACCCCTTCCGAGAAGGAAACGGGCGCAGCACCCGCATTTGGCTCGACCTCATTTTCAAAACAGAACTTCACAAAGTTGTTGATTGGAGCAAGATTGATAAAGAAGATTATCTTCTTGCAATGGAGCGCAGCCCCATAAAGGATATTGAAATCAAACACCTTTTGAAAAACGCACTCACCGATGATGTGGATAGCCGTGAGGTCTATATGAAGGGCATTGACCACAGCTATTATTACGAGGGCTACACGACCTTTAAGACGGAAGATTTAAGTAAGGAATGAGGTGCAAATATGCCGGATAAGAATTGGCAATTTGAACTTGAAGAATATATAAAGCAGGGCGAACCTGACAGAGCCGAAAAAAGTGAGGCTTGGCAAACAGCCATCGGCTTGCAGGCAGTTGACGGACTGAATACTTCTGCCTATTTGCTGGATACCGCAAAGGATCATATCGAAGGCAAAATCACCATTGATGAAGCACAGAAACGGATTCACAGTTATTATGAACAGCGCACCACCCGAACCGAGACTGAAAACGAAACCAAAGAGGCAGATATCGTATCCGCAAGAATAACGAAGCTGCTGGGAGAAAAAGCGTTTCAGTTTTCACCCGCTGAGTGGATTACCATTCACCGCAGATTGTTTGAGGGCGTATTCGACCACGCCGGTCAAATCAGGCAGTATAACATCACAAAGAAAGAGTGGGTGCTGAACGGCGATACCGTAATTTATGCGGATTGGAACAGCATTAAAGAAACTTTGGACTATGATTTTGCCACCGAAAAGCAGTTTTCTTATGATGGACTGTCGGTTGAAGCAGCGGTAAAGCACCTTGCAAAGTTTGCATCGGATATTTGGCAGATTCATCCCTTCGGCGAGGGAAATACCCGTGCCACCGCCGTGTTTATGATCAAGTATATGAAAACCTTTGGATTCCGCATCAATAACGATGCGTTCCGCGAAAACTCTTGGTATTTCCGCAACGCACTGGTCCGGGCAAACTATAATAATTTGCAAAAGGGCGTTCATTCCACCACAAAATTTTTGGAATTGTTTTTCTCCAATCTCCTGCTTGGCACAAATCATGAACTGAAAAACCGCTATATGCACATTGATTTTGCAGACGAAAGCACTCTCCAAAGTATCAATTCCAAAGTTTCAAAGTATCAATTTGATACTTTGAACTGCACATTAGAAGAATTGGCGGTTTTAGAATTGGTCGCAAAGAACCCAGCAATAAAACAGCAAGAAATTGCAGAACAAACCGGAAAATCCATTGCAACAATCAAGCGAATTATGAAATCACTGCAAGATAAAAACTATATCCGCCGTGAAAGCGGCAAACGCTACGGCAAGTGGGAAGTGTTGGTTTGAGCACGCTGACTACATTAAAACTTGATCTAAAGGTGGGCATACTAGTTCTAATAATTGCCAAATATTGCACCGTGATTGTAATTATAAAAATCAATAAAATGTAGTTGAAATATTTAGTTTTGCATTATTGCGAATAACACATAAAGGAGAGAAACAAATGAAAACAGAAATTATTGTTGCAATTATTGCAGGATGCGGTACTGTTTTAGCAGCAGTTATTGGAGGTGTATTCGCAATAATTACGAAGAAATCTAACAGTAAGCCTGAACAAAAAATTCAAGGTGACGGTAATATACAAGCAGGAAAAGATGTCAATATTTCAGGAGGGGTGAACATTAATGTCGAGACAAATCATAAGCGGAAATAACAACATTCAAGCTGGTCGAGACATATCAATAGGAAAAGTCGATGTATTTATGATAAAAAACGAACTATCGGCAGCGACCCAACCAATTCGAGATAATTTGATTGATGGCACACCATTGACTGAAAACAGCGATTCTGACAATACAGTTTTAATCTATAAATTAAAAGATGGTGGCTTTAACAGCACATTTCGTTATAGTGCAACAAGAAAGAAACTCGATACATTGAACATTATCTTAGATTACTCTAAAAAGCAATCTGGAAAAGCAATATTAAATGATATCTACGAAACTTTGCTAACCGTAATCCGTATGAAATACATATCACAGTTATCTGAAGGAGAGAGTTTGCGAGCTAGTTTATCGGATATCCTTGATGAATTTTCGTTGGTGTCGAAAAAATATGAAGATCAAATTACTATTGATGAATCTTTTTTAGAAGGACTTTTGTATATCGCCACATCCAGATGCGCATTAAAGTGGAAAATGGAGGAAGACAATGAGCACCTCAATGATTGTTAACAGAGCTGATAATTGGTTTGATTCTACAGATGTTGAACTCGATGAATGTTATATTGCCATTCGATTATTAGAGCGGCTGTCTACACGAAAAAAGATGGGGTTGGATTACGACCGTTTCAAACTTGCTTCTGTAATATATGATCGGTCTAGTTCTGAAGCAATTGCCGTTATTGACAAAGCAATTGTTATACTGATCTCTAGAAATTTAATTTGTTTCAAGCAAAAGCAAGAAGGACGACGTAAACTCATAATTACAGACCAGGGAGAGCTTGTTTACAATACCTATAAGGAAGAGATGAAAAAATGAAAATATATAACTTGAATGTGAATGGGGAACTTACTTTAAACATCAAATTTGACAGTAAAAATATTCTTCTTGGCGAGAATAATACTGGAAAGTCTACATTTGTAAAACTACTTTTATATGCTCTCGGTGTAAATATTAATAACTTTGTTGAAGAAATCGCAAAAGAAAAAAGATGTAACGCAGTATCAATTGTCGTTCAAACCAAGAGTGATAATCGTTATGTAATTGCAAGAAAGTTGCCATATGCTGATATTGTAAATGTTTTTCCTGTTGATGAAACAGGTATGGTAATGACAGAAGAGGTATTAGTATACAATCTTGAAGAGTATTCCGATTTTCTTTTAGAAGAAGAGCTCTATCCAAAAGAAACCATTTCGTACGGGCAAGGAAAGACGGCTTCTCTTCGATATTACTTTTTGCTTAGAGGCGCTGTAGTTGATCAGACAACACCTCACGCTAGAATTCTTTCAAATTTAAGTGGCGAAAAAAATGATTATATTGCCAGTCAGCCGCTTGTAAATACGGCCATCATCGAGAAAATATTAAGTAGAAATACAGTAGAAATTCAAAAGTTACGCTTGTCGTTGAAAGCAAAAGAAAAGGAACGTTCTCAAATTACTGCAAGAATTTCTTTTTTGACAGAGATTGTTTCTGAAAAATTACAAGCTAACCCTGACTATCCTAAAACTGCTGAAAAAATTCGTGCTGCAATAGGTGAAATCAATATTGAAAACAGCAAATTATCAACCGAAAAATATGATGTTCTTACCCAATTGGAACAAGCTGCCGACAAGCAACTCGAGACTGAAATTTTAAGATTAAAGAAATTGCTTAATGCCGAAAAAGTGAGACATACCGACATCACATTAAATATATCAGATGCAATAGAAAGTCAAAATAAGCTTAAGGAAGAATTAGAGTCCATAAAGAAACGATTAACCTCTCAAAGAGTAATATTTAGTGTACCCGTAACAATTTGTCCAATATGTCTTTCTGAGATTGAACAAGATACACTATGCGAACATTGTAAGGATATTGATGCCCAGCAGAACATCGAAAATCTGTCTAGTTATAAGAAATTAATCGATGACTCATTAAAAGAGGCAGATTTATTGCTCGGACAATACAAGAAAGAACTGGTTGAATGTGATGTTAAAATCAGTAATATCAACAATGAATTAACTAGCCTTAAAGAAAAATATCTTTCTAAACTCGAAAGTCTTCGCGCTCCGCTTCAGGAGATTATTGACGAACTTAAAGAGCGAATTCGAACGCTTGAGACACGAAAAATCGCACTTACCGATTTGCTTGCATATATGCAAGAGAACGAGAATAACAAGAATAATAGAAAGCAAATCAATGAAGAATTAAAAGAATTGCAAGATGCATTTGAAAAGGCTAGCCAAAAAAGCGCGGACGATATTAAAATCGTTGATGTATGGATAAAGTATTATAATGAAGTATATAATGAGATTTTCGGTTCAACTTCTGATGAAATATGTTTTAACGAAGAATATATGCCTTCGGTTAACGGAACAGAAGTTCACAGAATATCGTCAGAAAGCGTCAAATTGGTTGCTCAATTAGCTTATATTTTTACGCTTGCAACACTCAACAACAAATTAGACAAACCTATGATTAACCATTTAGGTTTTATGATTTTTGATTCGCCTAAAGATAAAGATTTAGATATGGATAAGTATAAACGATTCTTGTCATTGTTGGATAAAGTGGATAACACACAGATATTCCTAACAGGCAGTATCGTTGATGAAGCTGCTTACAAAGAAGCAATCCCAAATGCGTTATATTTACCTCCTTTATCTGAAGAAAATAGGCTTCTTAAATGCAATCAGAACTGATAAAACGATTTGCTCCCCGATGTTGTTTGTCCAAAATGAGAGTTAAGCGGTATTGGGGGGTGTTCTCTTTTCTTTGGGGACGACCTATCCTGTCGTGAATTTTGTATGATTTGATAAAAATAATAATCAAGCCGTTCTTATATTGTTATCGGGGCTGTTAAGGATACCTTTCTGTTTTTTGAAAATCAGTTGACCAAAGTGAAAAAACTTGCCCTTCTTTGCGAAAGCACGAAATATTACAGAAACCTCACGCACGGTTCATTCAAAGCCGTGCGTGAGGTTTTCAGTTATCATACGGTATTCTGAAATAATCCAGGTATTTCTTAAATGTATCCTGCGCTGAGAGGCAGGTGTCGGTCAGGTATTCCTTTTCCCGGTCCCACTCCTGCAGTCCGCGGTAATAGAACATTTTTATGCTGTCCTCAATAATAAACGGCACGATATTGTGTTTCAGGCATTCCTTGAACATAATCAATCGCCCGACACGCCCGTTGCCGTCCTGGAAGGGATGAATGCGCTCAAACCGCACATGGAACGCAAGGATATCTTCAAGCGTCACCGTTTTCTTGCCGTTATACTCTTCGAGCAGCTTTTTCATTTTTGCCGGCACTTCCTCGGGTAAGGTCGTTTCCCGCCCGCCGACTTCATTCGGCAGTTTTTTATATTCGCCGACGGCGAACCAATCTTTCCTTGCGTCGCTTGTTCCGGTTTTCAGAATAAAATGCAGGTGCTTGATGAATTTCTCGCTGAGTTGCGATTTTGCGCTTTCGATGACTTCATCAATACAGCGGAAGTGATTGGCGGTTTCGATGATATCGTCCACCCGCACGCCTTCCTCGGTGATGCCGACGGTGTTGGTTTCAAAAATAAAACGCGTCTGCTCGTGGGTCAGGCGGCTGCCCTCCATGTGATTGGAGTTGTAGGTCAGCTCAACCTGCACCTTATGATAAATTCCGCCGTGGGTTTGGCTTTGCTTTTCCTCTTTGAGAATATCCGCCAAAGTCTGCGGTGCGGGCTTGCGTTTATTGCTCCGTTCGGGCTTCTCGGCATTTTCGGGAATGTTCCAGGTCTTGCCCGTCAGAAAAGCGCCCGGGACGCGGCCTGCCGCACAGTAGTTGCGGACGCTGCGCTCGGAGGTATTCCAAAGCACCGCTATTTCTTTCACGGATAAATATTTCATCGTTTTGCCCTCCGAAGTTACTATTATCAGTATACCACATTATCGGCAAAAAATCAATCAAGCAAAATCTATTTTCGATTATATTTTTGCCGATAACGGCAGTTTTGATTCCGCCCCGGCATTTGGCTACACGACTTTTGGTGCAGTCCGGCATAACCGGTGCTTTTCGCGCGCTGCCAAAAGCGTGATTTCGGGGCGAAAAAACGCTCGGTTCTATCAAAAATTCTAATAGGCTTTTCTGAAAATCCGTTAGAACCCGGCTAGATCGGAGGAGACTCTCGGACTCGGATTCTCACTGCGTTTTCGATGCGAACGGGTGCGGAAAGCCTTGAAAACACGGCTTTTTCGGGGTTCTCGCATCTGCCGTTATCTTCCGTCAAATTCCGCCAAGTTCGATTTTTGCAACTTGACTCGAAATCAGTTTGCGAGCAATCGCTCGTTGGTTCGAATGCCCCCTTCTCTGCACAAAAAAGCACTTGCCTTAAAGCAAGTGCTTTTTCCAATAATTTCATATTGAGCACAAAGAAGCCATCTTAATCTACAAATCATGATGGCTTCTTTTCTGTCGATTTCTTTTTACTTTTACTCAACCGTTACCAGGCCGTCCTCGGAAACGGTAATCGTCATATCATCCTTGACATAGGCAAGAAATTCATCGCCCAACTTGTCAATAACCGGCATATTTTCGCCTTGCAGCCACACATCGGAGAGAATTGCTCCGGCTGCGGCAAGCGAATCGATGGGTTCGGAAAAAAGCATACACGCCGGGTTGCGACCCATAGAGCAGGCGCAGTACAGCACCAGGCCGCCCGTCGTCGAGCCGATGGTGCGCGGCAGGCACAGTGCCTTGCCCAGCATCTGTTTTCCGTAGAGGTCCGGGTTGTTCTGATCACCGCATGTAGCCTTTTTGTCGCCGAATTGCAACGCTTTTTGGAAGGATGCAAGCGTGTTCAATCCGCCGTGGGAAACCAGCGCCTTAGCGGTCACATGTCCTGCTGCAACAACTCTGCCTTGAAAAGTCTTTTTCATGCCTTGCTCCCTCCTTTTGTAATCTGCTCAAGTATCTCGTCGTCGGTGTAGTAACGTGCGCTCGTGTAGGTGCGCAATTTATTGCTGGAGGTAATCACCGGCATGCTGGTGCTGAGCGGATTGTTCATATACATCAGCGGACAGATATAGCTGGTAATGACACCGGTTCTCTCCAGACGTGCTGCATAGGGCGTACTTTGAAATTTTTTCAGCACGGCAGGAGCCGCGGTAAAGACGGTGGGAATGACCACGCGGCTATTCCCGGCGGTTTTCAGCCCTTCCTCTACACGCTGCGTCCAGGAAATCAGCTGCTCCAGGCTCATATGCGGGCAACCCATAAAGCAGAGCTTTGGTTTGGCATCCTTCTTTTTCCAGATTACGGGGTAGCTGTCATAGACGTGCTGAAGTTCGGCATCATCGATCACATAAACCTGCGCATCATCCTGCACAAGCGCCTGTCCGTATTTGACCGCCTCCGGCGTAATGTTCTCCACATGGTACAGACCGACGGCGCCGTTGGAAGCGGTAGCCGCACCGAAATCCTTCAAATAGGTCTTAGCGGCATCGTCCAGCACATTGCCCAGCCACCGGTCAAGACCGCGGATAAAGGGCACATCCTCCATAACCTTCATTCCGATGGCAGAACCAAGCAGCTGCGCTTCCGGCTTCTTCGTTGTACGGACCTCGACAATCCAGCTGGCGCGACGTCCTTCATCCTTCAAAAGACCAAATGACGGAACATAGCCGACAATAGAGCCCATCAGGTCAATAATACCGGAATTGCGGTTGCAGCGCGCGCCAAGCACGGAGTTTGCATAAACCACCGCCGACGACTCCGACCACGAAAGGACCTCCCCAAAGCCGGGCGTGTTGCCGACTTCATCCATATAGCATGTACAGGTAAAAGCATCCGGATCCATCAGCCCGAGTTTTCTAAGCTGCTTTTCGTAGTAATCCTGCCGCGTATACATGAAATGATTGAACACAAAGTTTTGCAAAAAGCTGCTGGGAACCTTCGGATCCAGCGGCCGTGGGTCGGCAGAAAACTTCTGCGCGGAAACCGCACCGGCGTCAAGCAGCTGCTCCATCAGGTGATAAACCGGGCCAAGGGCCTTAAGACCGAAAGAAGTCACCAGATGGTTATACTTGCCGGTTACAGGCACCATTTCATCCGCACCGAACAGTTCGCCGTAACGGATAAGTGTTTGCATAACCTTCGCCATGGTCTCACCCCGGGAGCCGTTCAGGATTTCCTGCTGCTCTGGTGTGAGTTTCATTTTATATTCCATTGCTGCCCATTCCTTTCTTAAATCTTCATTGCCGCTTCATAGGCATCCCAAACGACGCTGCGCAGATTTCCGACCCGACGGCAGTCGCCGACAAGCCGGGCTTTTCCTGCCTCCGGCAACGGGGCAGCGAGGTAACCTGCACATGAAATCACGCTGTCACAGGGAATCTCCAGTTCTTTTCCGTCCTTTTCGGTACAGAGAATGCTGCCATCGCGGACCTCCTTCAGGGTCGTTTGAAGATAGACCGGCACCTTATGCAGCGCAAACCATTCACGCAGATAGGAAGAATTCGCAAGACATACGCCCTTCTGGCTTACCAGATCATCCTTCATTTCAACAATCACGGGTTTCTTGCCCTGTAGGGCAAGTTCGTAGGCAATTTCCGAGCCGGTCAGGCCACCGCCGATAACGGCAACGGTTTCTCCGGTCGGCACGCCGCGAAGGTATTCACACGCCTCAATCATCTTTTCGTAGCCGGGAACACGACGCAAAATTCGCGGCGTTGCACCGGTGGCAACAATGACGGGGCAGCCGCGAAATGCCGAAACATCCTTTACTTCCTCGTTTAGATGCACTTCGATTCCCAGTTCCGCCATCTGTCTGCGGTACCAGGCAAGCAAATCGCGTAACTTTCCCTTGTAGGATTCGGCACTGGCCGCGATGAATGCACCGCCGAGCTCGCCGGTTTTTTCATGAATAACCGGATTATGTCCGCGCAGTTTAAGCACACGGGCGGTTTCCATGCCCCCGATACCGCCGCCGATAATATGCACCGTCTTGGGAGAGGCCGTTTGGCGAATGTAATGCTTGTTCCACTGCATGGTTTCCGCATTTACGGCACATCGGGCAAGGTGCAGGCTGTCCGAAAGATCCTGATCGTTCGGAACGCCTTTGTAGTGACACATATTGAAGCAGCCGTTGTGGCAGAGAATACAGGGACGTATATCCTCTTCCCTGTCTTCCTTCAATTTGACAATCCACTGCCGATCGGCAAGGAAGGGACGGGCAAAACCGGCACCGTCAAGATGCCCTGCCGCGATGGATTCCGCCGCCGCACGGGGATCCAACCGTCCGGCGCAAATTACGGGAATATCTACAAACTTTTTAATATGCTCAACATCGGCAAGATTGCAGTTTTCCGGCATATATACCGGCGGATGCGCCCAGTACCAGGCATCATAGGTGCCGTTGTCACAGTTCAGGCAGTCATAGCCCGCATCCTGCAGATATTTTGCGGCGCGTTCGGACTCCGCCATATCACGGCCGGCCTCAATATAGTCCTCCCCGGGCAAAGCGCCCCGGCGAAAACCTTTTGTCTTGGAAAGCACACTGTATCGCAAGGAAACGGGAAAATCCTTACCGCAGACCTTTTTGATTGCCTGCACAATCTCTACCGCAAAACGATAGCGATTTTCAAACGAACCGCCGTATTCGTCCGTGCGTTTATTGACATAAAGCAGCGTAAACTGGTCAAGAAGATACCCTTCGTGCACGGCATGAACCTCAACGCCGTCCACGCCTGCATCCTTTAAGAGCTTCGCACTCTGTGCAAAGGCATCGACAAAACGGTGAATTTCCTCCACCGTCATTTCCCGGGAGGGCACCTTGTCCGACCAGCGGTTCGGCGAGGGGCTGGCCGTTGCGGTGATCTTATCGAGATCCATAAAAGGCTTGCTGACGGCGCGCAGGAATTTGTTGGTGTAAAGATCCTCCATCATTTTGCTGATGGTAAAGGAACGGCCAAAACCTGCCGTCAGCTGCACAAAGAGCTTTGCGCCGGTCTTGTGAAATTCCGGCATCCATTTTTTCAAATCAGCGAACATTTTCTTATTCTTGTGCAGCCACTGGCCGAACATGGGGTTGTAGACCGGCTGGCAACCGGGCATAACCAGACCCGCATCGTTTTTAGCGACTTCCAAAATAAAACGCGCGCCATCCTTGTCAAAATGGTTCTTTTCCATCCAGCCGAACAGATCCGTTCCGCCCATACTGGTAAGAACAAAACGGTTTTTGATTTCACAGTTTCCGATTTTCCAGGGAGTAAACAGCGGAGAAAGACTTTGATCCATTGCGATCAACCTCCTTTATTCTGATAAAAATATTTTAACATGGGCGGCCAGAAAAGACAAGACTCAAAAGTTAGGTTTCGAAAACCGATTCGAGCGTTTTTTCGGAGCATTCCACCGGCTTTCAATTAGGCACAAAATAAAAACCGAGAACAGCGAAAACACAAATGCCGCCGCACAACAAATAATCGCAGACAATTTTGACATTTTGTAAAGTTATTTATTTGGTGAAAATCCTCCTGCTTTGTTTGTTAACAACATTTTTATTTAATGCAATAAGTTGATATAAATAATGTATATCGATATAATAAATATATTCCAAAAGCATATATAAACACACCGAGTAATTGTAACCGTCTTTTTTCATATACAAACTGGCAATAGACCGTTCGAATGATCACATGCTATACTTATAAGGCGGTATGCACTATAACAAATCAGGAGAGATAAAGTATGTTTTATTTAGAAAAGTACAATGAAAAGGTTGGTCGTTATTTAAATAGACTGATCGATAAGAGTAGTTATCCCAATGTCAGGCAATTTTGTATTGCCTATTTAAAGCTTGAAAAAACGGACATTTCTACTGAGTCCATTGCAAAAATGCAGAACAGAATGTCTCAGATCATAAATGGCAAAAAAGCAATTCAAACACGCGACTTACCGATATTTTGTGAATTATTAGGGGTTTCTTGCGAGGAAATTTTAAGTGCCGGTAAGCACTACGAACCAATCAGCAATCATGTTACAAACTATGAAATAGCTTTTTCGCATGACAAAAAAACATGGGACCGATATATTAACAGAGAGGATAAAATATTTCTAAATCCTGATGAATACAACAAAACCGTTATAGACTATGCGCTTGAATTCAAAAACTACAAGTTCATGAAATATCTTATGGATAACGGTTACATATGGTTTGTTGACGACAGCAAACACGACTGCACCGATCGAGTTTTCGGATTCGGAGCAGGAACAAGCATTAAACGACGCGAAACCGGCTTTATTGACAATTTGGGAACAGAGCTTCAATATCATTGTGAAAAACACGGTCTCCGCCAAAAGATGATTGCATTAGCAATAGAAAACAACGATTTTGACACACTTACAAATTTGAGAGCACGAGAAATTCCTGCATTGTATCAATTATGTGTTTATACAAATCCGAATGTCCGTTGCAACGACTATTATAACGAAGATGTTATATTAGAAATCGAAAAAGCAAGCGATAGGGTGTTAGGCTACTTTTCGGAGGAATTTGAGATTACGGACCAATTCGGCAACAAACATACATTTGTATACCCTTACTTATCTGCGCTTCTTGACCAAATGATAAATAATAAAAACAAAAATACGGAACTACTGCTCCGAAGGGCAATTGCTCATAACCGGCAGGTTTTAAACAAACTGCAATTTATGGTTAATGAGGCTTTTGAGTTAGCAAAAAACTCATTAAATTATGCTGACTCTTTCAATGTACCTATAGATGATGTTACCAGAATTGCCATGAACTTTTTCCGTTTCGACTGTGAAAATCATTTTCTGACTTACTTTTTCACTCAAACAAAACCGGCCGGCGTCAAATTCTGTGCAAATGCAATTAGAGTTCATAATCAATCAAGTGATCTGTCAATAGATTATCTGATAAAAGAGTTAAATAATTATTATGATGCCATATGTAATATTAAGCCCAACACGACAAACTATTAAAAACAGCAAGGAGGAATTTTCATGTCGATGATCAACTGTCCGGAATGCGGACGACCTATCAGTGATAAAGCCGCTGCTTGCCCATACTGCAATCAGCGTAACGAGGGCGTTCTTACGGCAAATGTAACCTGTCCGGAATGCAAAATGCAGTATCCGAAAGAAGATCGGGCCTGTCCCGCATGCGGCTGTCCGAACAATACCGTTTGCAAAAAGAAACATGGCAAATGGATAGTTATTACAGCTATTGCTCTTTGCGTTGTAATACTTTCCGGATTGCTCGGATCCTTTATAATCAACAAAGGAAAGGCCGCTGCTTATTACAACAATATGGAAACGGTGACATATAAAATGATCGCCGGTTCGGTATTGGCGGAAGATGCAGGCAATCTAATAAAAAATGTCTGGTACAACACCATTTTTGAAAAATACGACGAAGAAACGGACAAATACACACTGGAAAACGGGGTGTTTGTGAGCGATTTCAACGATGCTCTCAGCAATCTGTTTTCGGATGAGGAGTTCAAAGACGTTATATCGGGAATCAAGAGTAATCAGAATGAGGTAACCGAGCTGATGAAAAGCCTCAAAAATCCTCCGAAGGAATACGAGGAAGCCTACTTAGCCCTAAAAGCCTATTATGACGATTATCTCTCGCTTACAAAAATTGTAATAAGCCCGACGGGGAGCCTGAATTCTTTTTCGGACGACTTTAATAATGCGGATAAAGCAAGCGCTAAATCGTACGAAAACCTAAAAATGTATCTTAACTAAGATACATTTTCCGGCTTCAAAAAACACTAAAAAAGGAATGGCATCAATTAATTTTGAGGCCATTCCTTTGATTTTATTTGTTTTTTAAACCTCAAAGCTTTCCGAAAAGGCATTGCCGAAAATGTCGACACAGATTATTGCTATACGGCGGCCGACAGCCCTTTTATCAAGCTCTATGACCGGCAGTCCGTTTGTGATTTTAAAATCATTTTTAAAAAATGCACGGGTAATATTTATATGCTCGTTGTCGTAATCCGTATCGATAAAAACCGCCGCCGGCGCGTCGACGGAGGCACCCTCTCCCCTTTTTTTATTCCTTTTGATGCTGGTTTTGGAAGCCGGCTCGTTTGAAATAAATTTTTCGATTACCAGAGAAAAAACGTTATCCTCACAAACCGGCCGCACCGTGACGTCGGGAGTGTAATTGTGCGAAAGCCTGTCGTCCTTTGAAAAATCGCTTTGGGTCTCCTCAATTTTTTCGTTTTGTCCACCCGTAAAGCCGAAAACCGAAAAGGACTTAGGCGGATTTTTGTAATCGGCAAGACGGTTCGTCAGATCGCGTGAGGAGCTTATTGAGAGGATCCTTTTGCAAACGGTTAAAAGCGAAAGCTTACCTATGTCGCACGATATCCAACGTCTCGACAGCTTTTCGGCTACCGCCGCCGTAGTGCCCGATCCGCCGAAAAAATCCATTACAATATCATTTTCCCTCGTGCTCGAAAGAATAATCCTTTTGAGCAGCTGTTCGGGCTTTTGGGTAGGATATCCGGTGCTGTCCTTTTTGGTATATGCATACGTCCCGACCGGGAAATCGTTATACTCCCTGGCTATTTCGTTTTTTCCTATCCATACACTCCAAACAGGCTGTTTTCTTGAGGCATTGGCAAATTTTACAGCCTCATCCTTGGTCATTTTTGAATCATTGCAGATATAGGTTTTAAGAAAGCTTGTTCCGCCGCTGGTCTCTCTGCCGCGAGTGTAAAACCAGCCGTTTTCGTCACGACTGAGTGCCCCGGTAATGCGTTTTGAAAGGCCGAGTCTGTTCTGTGGCGCAAAATAAGCCCCCTTTCCCCTGTAACAATATATCGTCTCGTGGGCTTTGGGAAAGAAATCTCCGCTGCCCATTAATCCGCAAAGCCAGATTATCTCGGCAAACTCAAACGACGGGAATATCTCATCCATTATAACCTTGACATAATGTCCCATTTTGGAGTCGATATGCAGATAAATCGTCCCGTCATCAGCTAAAACCTGCCTTGCGACGATCAGTCGGCGGCGCAAATACTCGACAAATTCCGCCCCTTTTTTTCTGTCGGCGTAAGCAAAGGCGCCGTTTTTGTTCTGAAAATCGTCAAAGGTCGAAAAGGGAGGATCAATATAAATAAGCTTTACCTTACCTTTGATTTTGTCTTTAATAAGCGGATCCTTATTGTCGTAAACCGTCTTTAAAAAGGCAAGATTATCGCCGAAGACTATCATATTTCTCCAGCCGTCGTCATTTTTATCGCCATCCGAAAATGCGGCGTACTCCTTGATTTTAAAATCCGAAAAACCGTTTTCTCCGGAAAGAATGTCCGAACGGCTCATTTTATCGGTATAACAAAGCTCGCAGTCGTTGCCCTTTGCCGGAAACAGCTTATCTTTAAATTCGGCCGGAATGTCCTCGCCGTTTTTTATCAGCTCTATTAATTTTTGCTTATCCGCTTCGTTAAGCATAAATGAAAATCTCTCCCGTTTTAAAAATCCGACTGCATACAAAAGCGCCAATCAGCTATCCAAAGCCGCTTTTTCAAAAATACCGATCAGATCTTTCGCCTTTACTGCCGCTTTTTCGTATTTTATTTCCCGTTTGTTCTTTACAATACTTACATCGGTTATTAAATAACAGCCGACATCGGTATCGCCGTCGCACTTGCCGCCACGGTGGTGAAGGGTAAAAAACGGCGCGCTTATTTTTTCAGAAAAGCGCTTTTCAATATCATAATTGAAAACATCCTCAATATAAGGCTGCCAGCCTTCTACCGTGCCGGACGGCGCCCGTTTAATCTCGATTATTACATATCCGTTACGGGACATAAATATCGCGTCAAAATCCTGCTTTACAATTCTCCCCGAAAGCATCGCCCGGCTCCAGGCATGAAAAGCGTCGCTTATGTGTTTATTTACCTGCTTTACGGCGCCGTGATCCTTATATTCAACATCCATGAATTCATATAAAAACCTGCAAAACTCCTCCCCGACAAAGATTCTTTCCTCCTTGCCGGAGCATTCTTTTCCGTAAATGTTTATAACCTCGCATAAAAATCTCATGTTGCCGATATAATCGCCGTCGATTTTTCCGGGAGGGCATTTATGATATCCCACCAAAATATACCCGAGCGAGGCTTTATGCGACAGATCGTTTCCTATATCAAAAAGCTGTTTGAAAACGGGATCGCTTTTGTATTTATGACGCAAGCAATCCATTGCGTCAACGCCGATTTCGCAATCGATCCCGACAGTAAGCAGCAAAACGCGGGGAACGGCAGACGTATCGGTCGCTTCGCCGAGCAATAAAAGGCTTGCGGTTTCATCCCCGGTAACAATCCTGCCGGATGTTCGGCTTTTAAGATATCCGACCAGCTCGTCCATTTTTTGTCCCCCTTTTCCGATTTTCCCATTAAGTAAAGTTTCATCGGATAAAACCGATTACGGATGATATTATAATATCATGCCGAAAAGCTTTTTGCAACATTACGGCATTTATTGCGGCAAGCCCATAAAATCTCAAATTAAAAATACATCAATCGCTCTTTAATAAGGCGGTAAATCTACAAGTCTTTCGCTTTTATTACAGTCTCTTTTGCGTTGTACCATACGTGGGCAACACTTATACTGATTTTGTAAGTTTTTTAGAAAATAGAGCATAAAAAACACTGGATTTTTCTTGTTTATTCTTATCTTTTGACTTTTATTGTCTCCACCTCTTGACACAAAAACTCAAAGAGAGTAAAATATATAAAAAATAAGCAAGCGAGGTGACAGACATGTCGGTATCCTGTTTAAAAAACGCAATAATCAGCAATACTTCTGCCGGCGGTGCTGCCATCCTTTGCAACAATAACCTTGTTTTTCGCGGTGCAGTGCGCTTTTTTGCGTACTGCTATTTTTGCGCCTATTATTTCTACTTTACGGGCTTTACAAAAAAACAGGGGTGCACGGCTTGAGACTTTAAAGGGCTGTAAAAGCTTAAATCGGCTTTAGGCGAGCGGTCTCCCCTGAAAACGGGAGGGCGCTCGTTTTTTATTTATAATATCATCTTACATTAAGGGGTAAATAAAGAAAATGGAAATGAACACACTTGACGAATGCCGAAAAGAAATTGACGCGGTCGACCGCGAAATGGCCGACCTTTTTGAACGGCGAATGGCGGCTGCCGAAAAAATTGCTCACTACAAAAGCGAAAGAGCCCTGCCGGTCGAGGATAAGCACCGCGAGGCACAGCTGCTTAAAAACCGTTGCACCCTTATAAAAAATGACGATTTGCGCGAATACTACACCTCATTTTTAAAAGATGTTATGAAGGTCTCAAAGGACTACCAGTCGAGAATAGTAAACGGCGTAAAGGTGGTTTACAGCGGAGTGCCCGGCGCTTTCGGTTATATTGCCGCGAAAAAAATGTTCCCCGGCGCCTCGCTTTGCTCATGCGAGAGCTTTGAAAAGGCTTACAAAGCCGTAGAAGACGGCATTTACGATTGCGCCGTTTTACCGATAGAAAACAGCTATGCAGGCGATGTAGGCGCCGTTATGGATCTTATTTTTTCCGGCAGTCTTTACATAAACAGAGTATTTGAGCTTGACGTAACCCATGATCTGCTCGGAATAAAGGGCGCTAAACTTCATGATATAAAAAAGGTCGTAAGCCATCCGCAGGCGCTGTCGCAATGCGATTCGTACATAAACGAACACGGATTTGAAAGCGAGAGCTTTTCGAATACGGCCGTCGCGGCGGAATATATCAATAAGCTCGGCGACAAAAGCGTCGCGGCCATTGCATCATGCGAAGCGGCCGACATTTACGGCCTTGAAATTATCGACAAGGGCATAAACTCGGTAAAAAGCAACACTACCCGTTTTGCCGTATTTACAAGGGCCCAGAGTTTGCCCTCCCCAACCGACAAAAACGGCAACGAGCATTTTATACTGGTTTTTACAACCAAAAACGAGGCCGGCGCCCTCGCCCAGACCCTTAATATAATCGGAGCTCACGGCTACAACATGCGAAATCTCCGCAGCCGCCCGATGAAGGACCTTTTGTGGAGCTACTATTTTTACATTGAGGCCGAGGGAAATATATTGACCCAAAACGGCGAGGAGTGCCTAAGCGAGCTTTCGGCCGTATGCGCAAGATTAAAGCTTGCCGGAACCTACACCCTTTAAATAAGGAGATTTTAAAAATGATACTTCCCGTAAAGCACAAGGACGGCGGATACGATATAGTACTCGCCCGCGGCGCTCTTGGCAACCTAAAGGAGCACCTACAGCTTGACCGAAAGGTACTTATAGTCACCGACGACAATGTACCGAAGCGCTACGCCGAAACGGTCGCCAAAGCGTGCGAATCCCCGTATATTGTAACCCTGCCGCACGGAGAAGCGACCAAAAGCTTCGACTGCTACCGGCAATTACTCGGACATATGCTAAAAAACAATTTCACCCGCAACGATTGCGTTGTAGCCGTAGGCGGCGGCGTAATGGGCGACCTTGCCGGATTCGCGGCGGCGACCTATATGCGCTCGATAGATTTTTACAATATTCCGACGACACTGCTTTCCCAGGTCGACTCCTCAATAGGCGGCAAGGTGGCAATCGATTTCGGCGGCATTAAAAATTCGGTCGGTGCGTTTTATCAGCCCAAGGCCGTAATAATCGACCCCGACGTACTTTCCACCCTAAGCGACCGCCAATTCTCGGCCGGTCTTGCCGAATCGATAAAAATGGCGGCCACATGCAACGCCGGACTTTTTGAATTCATCGAAAAAAGCGAAAACATAAAGGATGACATCGACACCGTGATCGAAGGCTCTCTTAAAATCAAACGGGATGTCGTCGAGCAGGACCCGAACGAAAAGGGCTTACGCAAGGTGCTCAATTTCGGCCATACGGTGGGACATGCCATCGAAAGTCACGCAAAGGGCGGACTTTTACACGGCGAATGCGTTGCCCTCGGAATGCTGCCTATGTGCTCTGATGAGGTAAGGTGCAGAATCTTAAACCTTATAAAGAAATATAACTTACCAAGCGATTATAACTGCCCGGCCGACGAGCTTATCCCCTATATAATCCACGATAAAAAGGCATCGTCCGGCGTGATAAATACGGTTTTTGTCGAAAGGCTCGGCAGCTTCGAATTCAGAAAAATGACCGCTAATGAAATTAAAGAACGCATCGTCGCAAACAATCGATAAACAGTATTTGCAATTCACCTGAAATTTATCGGCGGAAGTATTATTATAATATCAATAATATAACCACTGCAAACATACGGCTAAATGGAGGCATAAAAATGAAAAACACCTTCGGAAACAGCGTAACACTTACAATTACGGGAGAAAGCCACGGCCCGGCGGTAAGCGCCGTTATAGACGGAATAGGCCCCGGAATCCCGGTAAATGAAGAAGAAATATCGGCAATGCTTTTGCGCCGGAGACCCAAAACCTCCCTCGACACCCCTCGCCGCGAGGAGGACGAATTCAAAATACTAAGCGGCGTTTTTGATGATAAGACTACCGGAACACCGATACTTATAACCATCCCGAATTCACAGCAAAGAAGCTCGGATTACTCCGACACAAGGTGGCTCGCACGCCCGTCGCACGCCGATTATTCGGCCTTTTCAAAATATCACGGATTTGAGGACTGGCGCGGAGGGGGACATTTTTCCGGCAGAATAACCGCCGCCGTGACGGCCGCCGGAGCGATATTTTTGTCCGCCCTTAAAAATCTTGATATTTCACTCGGCTCACACGTTTTAAGGTGCGCCGGCGTGTCGGACGATACCTTCGGCGAGGATATAAAATCCGATATCGAGCGCCTTTCGCGCACCGGATTCCCGGTAATCGACCCTAAAAAGGAAGAAAAAATGAACAAGGCCATAGCGGCTGCCGCTAAGGAGCACGACAGCGTTGGCGGAATAACCGAAACCGCAGTTACCGGTCTTCCGGCCGGAGTAGGCGAGCCGTTTTTCGACAGCATTGAGAGCATGCTCTCCCATGCGATTTTCTCTATAGGCGGAATAAAGGGCATAGAATTCGGCGCCGGCTTTTCGTCGGCCGATATGCGCGGCTCAGATTTTAACGACGCATTTTTCGTGAGCGATGGAAAGATCAAAACCGCCACCAATAATAACGGCGGTATAAACGGCGGAATTTCAAACGGCATGCCTGTAATATTCCGCTGTGCCGTAAAACCGACGCCCTCAATCACAAGGCCTCAGAAAACGGTCGATATGCTAAGCGGCGAAAATGCCGAGCTTTGTATAAAGGGCAGGCACGACCCGGCGATAATAAGGCGTATATGCCCCGTTATCGACAGTATAACGGCGGCCGTTTTGTGCGACCTTTTAGCCCTTCGCTACGGCACCGACGTATTCACAAAAGGGGTGCTTAAATAATGCTGTACGGAGTAATAGGCGAGCACTTAGGTCATAGCTTTTCAAAGGAAATTCATTCATATATAGGCGATTACGACTATTCGGTAACCGAAATCGCAAAGGATGATCTTGAAGCCTTTATAAAAGCCAAGAATTTTTCCGGCATTAATGTAACCATTCCGTATAAGCAGGCGGTAATTCCATTTCTCGACGAGATATCGGCTGAGGCAAAGGCAATAGGCGCCGTAAACACGATAATAAACAAAAACGGAAGGCTTTACGGCTACAATACCGATTTTTTCGGTGCGTCGGCCCTTATAAAAAAAACGGGGGTTGATTTAAAAGGGAAAAATGTGCTGATCCTCGGCACTGGCGGCACATCGCTTACCCTGTCGGCCGTAGCAAAAAGCATGGGAGCAAGGCGGATAACCCATGTATCACGTCACGGAAAAAGCGACCTGAACAGCGATCCCGTAAGCTACGAGGCAGCCTCCGCTCTCTTTCCCGACACACAGGTAATAATAAACACCACCCCTGTAGGAATGTTCCCGAAAAATGATTCGTCCCCCATAGACATAAAGCTTTTTCCCGACCTTTGCGGAGTGATCGACGTTATATACAATCCCCTTCGCTCAAAGCTTGTACAAGAGACAAAGTCACTCGGCATTGCCGCGTCGGGCGGACTTTACATGCTCGCGGCTCAGGGAGTACGGGCAGCCGAGCTGTTTTTTGATAAGATCTTCGGCGAAGCTGTTATAAATAAGGTCTACGCTGCCGTAAAACGCGATAAAACCAACATTGTGCTTATCGGCATGCCCTCGAGCGGAAAATCAACCGTAGGCAGCATTGTTGCAAATATGACCAACCGGCCCTTTTACGATACCGATATAATTATCCAAAATAATTACGGCGCCGACATTCCGACGATTTTTTCAAGGGAGGGTGAAAAAGCCTTTCGGGAGCTTGAAAAAAAGGCTATAGGTGAGGTTTCTCCCCTTTCCTCTTCGGTCATTGCGACCGGCGGCGGAAGTGTGATAGATCCCGAAAATGTCGACAATCTCCGGCAAAACGGAGTGCTCGTTTTTCTCGATCGTCCGCTTGAACTTTTAACCCCGACGGATGATCGCCCCTTAGCCGGCAATAAAGAGAGAATTAATCGTCTGTACGATGAAAGATATAAAATCTACTCTGATATATGCGACATTAAAATAACGGCCGATACAGCTTCCGAGGAGACGGCCAAAAAGGTACTGGAGGCGCTTAAAATATGAAAATTCTTGTAATAAACGGCCCGAATTTAAACATGCTCGGAATACGGGAGCCTGCAATATACGGCAAAAACACCTATGACGAGCTTGTCGGTATGATAAAGGAGCATTCGGAGAATATTGGGGTTACGACCGAATTTTTTCAGTCCAACCATGAGGGCGACATAGTCGACGCCATACAAAAAGCATATTTTGACGGCACCGACGGAATAGTAATCAATCCGGCCGCCTTTACCCACACAAGCGTTGCCATAGCCGACGCACTAAAAGCGGTCGCTATTCCCTACATCGAGGTCCATATTTCGGATGTAAACAGCCGCGAGGAATTCCGCCGCATAAGCTATGTAAAGGATAAAGCCTTAAAAACCATTGCCGGGAAAGGCTTTGACGGATATAATGAAGCAATAGATATTCTTAAAAAGCATATCGGAGAAAAAAAGAATGAGGGCTGAAATCAAAAAAGGAAAATTGCATGGCAGTATAAGCGCTCCCCCTTCTAAAAGCTTTGCCCATCGGGCGCTTATATGCGCGGCGCTTTCAGACGGGATAAGCAAGATCGGCGGAATCAGCGACAGCGACGACATAGCCGCTACCGAGAGATGTATAAAAGCCCTCGGCGCCGATATCAGCCGCAAGAACGACAATACCCTAATAATAACCGGCCGCGGTAAAAACATTAACCCAAACGGCATTTATAACTGTCACGAAAGCGGCAGCACCTTGCGGTTTATGATGCCGGTATCGATCCTGAAAAAAGGCATAGCGACCCTTTACGGCACAAAGCGACTTATTTCGCGCGGCGTTGGGGTGTACAATGAGCTTTTAGGCAAAAAAAATGTTGATATTTCGCTTTTTGAAGATAAAATAGAGATAAGCGGACTCCTCACAAGCGGAAGCTACAAAATGCCGGGCAACATAAGCAGTCAGTTTGCAACCGGCATGCTGCTTGCCCTGCCGCTTACCGGCTTTACAAGCACACTCGAAATTACTCCGCCGGTAGAAAGCCGTAAATACATTGATATAACAATCGATATTATGCGGCGTTTTTCGGCGTATGTCGAAGAAAAGTCAAAGAATCTGTTTACGGTTCATCCGATAGATTCTTACACTCCGACTAATGTGCAAATCGAGGGCGACTGGTCAAACGCCGCCTTTTTCCTTGCCTTAAAATCGCTTGGAAACGATGTTGAAGTAACCTCTTTGAATAAAAACAGCCTGCAAAGCGACAGGGTGTGCGAGGAGCTGTTTTCAAGGCTTGATGAGAAGGACGCGACGATAGACGTTTCGGAATGTCCCGACCTCGCTCCTATCCTCTTTTCGGTAGCCGCCGCAAAGAACGGGGCGCTGTTTACCGGCATCAAACGCCTCGCCATTAAGGAGAGCGATAGGGCTCACTGCATGGCCGAGGAGCTTTTAAAATTCGGCATAAAATGCAAGATTGATGATAATTCGCTTAAGGTACTGCCGGGAAATATCCGCCGGCCCGACACCGAGCTTTGCGGTCATAACGATCACAGGATAGTCATGTCGCTGAGCGTCCTTTCGACTATTACCGGCGGCACAATAACGGGAGCCGAAGCGATAAACAAAAGCTTCCCCGATTTTTTTGAAAGGCTTTGCACACTCGGTGCAAAGGTAGATATTTATGAATGACAATAACCTTACCGTTTCTCTTTCCGACCCTGATTTTTCGATTCATGTCAGAAAAATACTCATAATAGGTCTCGGCCTTATGGGCGGCAGTATTGCCGAGGCACTGAGCCGTAAGGGCTGCAGCGTCGCCGCAATCGACCCAAACGAAGCTTCGATAAATACCGCCCTTGAAAACGGCTGGATAACCGAGGGTAAAACGTCGCCGGATGAAGAGTTTTTATCGGAATTCGACCTTGTCATATTTGCCGTATATCCCCATGCGATGATAAACTGGCTAAAGCTCTACGGAAAGCACCTTAGAAAAGATACCGTCATAACCGACGTCACCGGAGTAAAATGCCCGTATGTTTACGAGGCGCAAGATATTCTCGGCGACGCGCCGGAATTCATATCGGCCCACCCGATGGCCGGACGGGAATCGCAGGGAATCGCGTTTGCAAGCGGAGATATTTTTAAAGGGGCAAATTATATAATAACCCCGACACTCCGCAATTCCGACAAGGCGATATCGGTCTGCAATGAGCTCGGACGGCTTATCGGCTGTAAAAAAATAAGCAGGGTAACGCCCGAATATCACGACGAAATGATAGGCTTTTTATCCCAGCTTACCCACTGCATCGCCGTCGCCCTTATGACCTGCCGTGACACCGAAAATATGGCGGCATTTTCGGGTGATTCGTTCAGAGAGCTCACCCGTATAGCAAAAATAAATCCCGATATGTGGAGCGAGCTGTTTATAGCAAACAAAAAGGCGCTTATATCGGAAATCGAGCAATTCGAAAACCAGTTGACCGTAATTAAAAACGCCGTTTGCGATGATGACATCAATACACTTAAAAGTATAATGAGCCTTTCGACAAAACGCCGGCAGTCTTTTGACCGGGAATCCGAAAGGTAAAGCATCCACTGCATTTCGTTTAATGATAATAAAAAACAAATCAGCAATATTTACGATATTTTTGATAAATCGGCGTAGGATACATTTATTAAAAAACATCTGATAATCCGCGCCCGCTTAAAGGAGAAAAATTCATGAATATGAAATTCAACAAAAAGCTGCCTCTTCCTCAGGAGGTTATAAATATGTATCCTCTATCCCCCGCGGCTAAAGCAAAAAAAGCTGAAAACGACAAGGCCGTGCGCGACGTTTTCGAGGGTAAGGATGACCGGCTGATGCTGATTATAGGACCTTGCTCGGCCGACCGGGAGGATGCGGTGCTCGACTATATAACAAGGCTGTCTCTATTAAACGAGAAGGTAAAGGACAAGCTTTTGCTTATTCCGCGCATATACACCAATAAGCCGCGCACCACCGGCGCCGGTTATAAAGGAATGCTTCATCAGTGCGATCCGCACGGACGGCCGGATATGCTCAAGGGCCTGCTCGCCATAAGACGGCTGCACGTAAAGGTCATTGATGAGACCGGAATGTCGGGTGCCGACGAAATGCTCTACCCCGAAAATCACCGCTATTTAAACGATGTGCTTTCCTACGTTGCGATAGGGGCAAGATCGGTCGAGAATCAGCAGCATCGCCTTACCGCGAGCGGACTTGATCTGCCGGTCGGCATGAAAAACCCCACAAGCGGCGATCTTTCGGTCATGGTCAATGCCATAACCGCCGCACAAAGCGCCCATACCTTCGATTACGGCGGATGGGAGGTCACAAGCAAGGGCAATCCCTTCGCCCACGCCGTACTTCGCGGCTCGGTCGATAAAAACGGACGCACCTATCCTAACTATCACTACGAGGATCTAAGCACCCTTTGCGAAATATACAGCAAGCATGAGCTGTCAAATCCGGCCGTTATAATAGATACCAACCATTCGAATTCCGGAAAGCATTTCGAACAACAACCCCGTATCGCCAAGGAAATACTCCACTCCACCCGTTGCTCAAAGGATATTTTCGGAATTGTAAAGGGACTTATGATAGAGTCATACCTCGAGGACGGCTGCCAGAGTATAAGCGAAAACACCTACGGCCGTTCAATAACCGACCCCTGCCTCGGCTGGGAGAAGACCGAACGTCTGATATACGATATCGCCGAGCTGAGATAACTTATTTCCGCCGCTTTTGTCCGGCAGCAAGACTATCGTAAACAAATTTTAAAAAATAAAACGACCCTTTTGTCCTTTTAAAGGCAGAAAAAACATTCTGTCCGTCAAAGGCTCAAGGGTCGTTTTTTACTATGCTTATTTCGTGTCTATCGTTTCAAAACATCACATGACATAAGGTAATCGTATCTATACGGTTTTTAAAATACCGTCCGATAACACAAGGACCATTGCGTATCCTTATACTCTACCAGAGCAAAACATTGTTATACATATTAAGACGGTTCGAATAATCATCCGACAACCGTATTCCGTAAGACGGGGCCGACGCATCGACGCTGTCGTTTTTAAAATACCAACCGTAATAAATATCGGTCTGTATTCTGAACATATCAATTCCGCATAAAATACTCGTATTGCAGTCGCTCAAATCCGACATATCGGCGCTTATCATAAAGTATCTCGAAACGCCGACGACCCTGTTCCCCTTAAAAAAGCAGGCTCTTACATAACGGTCATGTATAAGGGTCAGATAGGCGTTTTCGCCGCCTTCAAGGGCAATGGCATTGCTCACGGTTCCGATAAGGCGTAATCTGCCGCCTAAGCAGCGGAAAATATACGCACCGCTGAATGAAATGCAGCCGTTCTCGTCGGTAAGAACAAGCGGCACCGAAAACTTCGTTTTGTCGGCACTTAAAGATATTTCGGTTCTCGTTGCGGCAGACGATGAAACGGCCGGGCAAAAGCTCCCGGTACTGCCGAGCGTATAGCTACCGACCACCCTCGGTGAAAGCGGATTTGAATTATCGTAAAGATTTATCTCAACACATCCGGTATTCCCGTCGGACGAATCATACCTATTCGCCACACCGATAAAATATCTGCCGTCAACGTCATAGGCAAGATTTGTAAGATTTATACCGCTCATTTTGCCGACAACCTTGGCCGAAGAACCCGACGTCGCCTTTACGACAACCGGAAGCGAGTCCCTTGAGGGCAGAACATATACATAATCCGAGAAAAATGAAATTTTATAATATCCCGTATCGGAGCAAACTTCCCTGACGCATGAAAGCTGCCTCAGTTCCTTTGAAAAGACATAAACATCGGCGCCGTTTGACGTTCCCGTCACCGCAACACGGCAACAATCGCGGTAGATGTCAATGTCGGATGTGCTCTTTATTGCGCCCGACACAACCGCCGACGACTTAAGCACTATTCCCGACGAAACGGACACATAAACAATATCGGTCTTTTTACCGTATCCCGACTGCCGTACTCCGGCAATGTATACTCCGCTGTCCGATGTCTTAATGCAACGTCCGCTGTCTAAAATCGCACAGGTGTCGGCATTTTTGGACATATCCCTCATATTAACGGTCGATATTACAACATAGTTAGTACTAAGCTCATTGCTGCGTATTATTATGTTTGAGGGCGCAACAAGCTTACGGGTTCTGGTAGAGTAATTGGAATCAACGGTGGCAGGAATAAAGTTTTTATAAAGCCGGGAATTGAAACCGCTAATTTCGCCGGCAGCACGGTTGGTTATAAGACAGACCTGTCCGCCGCTTAAAAATGCCGAATAAAGGTAACCCTCCTGCATAAATGTGCGCACCTTTTTCGGCTCGCGACGGCTTGTAACATCAAAAAACGCAGCAAAGGTGCAAGGCGCATTCGAAACATTGTCACCGTAAATCACGACAAGTGTGTTTCCGTAGATAAGAAGCTTATAATAATCGGCACTGCCAATTTCGTTTTCAAGTGATATAGTCGACCTTAAAGCCGGAGAAAGTGCGGTATAATCCGATATCGTAATTATTCCGTCCTCCGAAAGGGAATAAACATACCCGTCATCCGAAACGCTGTTTCCGCCGAAACGGGAATCGTCGGTATAATTAAAGGAAACGGCCGAAAAGCTCTGCTGTTTTGCGTTCGGAGACGAATAAAGACGGTCGGCCGACTGAGCATAACCAGAGGAATGCTCTTTTATATAATTCAGACGTTCGATAACCGCACTGTAATCACCAGCCGATGTAGAATAAACCGTACGTTCATGGTCAAGGTATTTGACATTACCGGGAAGCGGATAAACAAACAGCGGCGGCTCTGCAACCGAAGTACTGTCAGAGCCCGAGGAGACATCATCATAATTCGAACCTGACGAAGCATCGCTGCTTTCCATGGCTGAAATATCATTTCCGCTCACCCATGAAACGGAATCTTCGCTTGTGCTTACACGGTTTATTTCGCTTTCGGGAGCACTTACATTTGACACACTGCCGGTGTTTGAGCTTACATCATACGGTAAATCATTGATATTTATACCGTCTTTTTTGCCGAGCGACACCGCCAGCACCGACAAAACCACCGCCGCACAGGCGGCTGAGGCAACTATCTTACGTACGGTATTGCGATTAAGCCCGATAATGGGCTTCACGTTGCTCCTATCATCGGTCTTCTCCGATAAGACAAGCGCTTTTATGTTCTCCGGCGAAAGCGAATCGGGAACCTGTACAAAGGACTCAAACGGTTCGACTATTTTTTTAATGACACTTAAATCACGCTCATCCTCAGGCCTTAGCCTGTTTTTGTCCCGGTAATTCACCGTTTCGTCCCTCCTTACTGTCATTTTCCTCATACTCACTATATAAGTGCCCGACTGGGCTGTTTTTTGTTGCACCTGAAAGTGCTTTTTTAAGGTATTTAAGCGATCTTGTTATTCTTGAACGCACCGTAGTGGGCGGAATCCCGAGAATTTGTGCAATTTGATCGCTTTGCATATCCCCTATTATCGAAAGAAGCATAACATCGCGGTTACTTTTTGAAAGGGAGGACAAAGCACTCATCACCGCGTTTACATCCTCGAATTCGCTCAGCCGATCGCCTTTGGCTTCGAGCTCATATTCTACATCGGATATGTCGACGGTGTTTCTCGCCCTTACCTTATCCGACAGCTTCGATTTGCACCTTCTTACCAGAATGACGAAGATCCAGCTTTTAAACGCGGATAAATCCTTTAATTTTTCCATACCCTTAAACGCCTCGACAGCGGTATCCTGTACCGCGTCTTCGGCGTCCTCCCTGTTGCCGAGATAACCGAGAGCAAAACGATAAAGCTCCTTATAAACACCCGAATAAAGCTCGGTAAAAAGCTCCGCCCGCCCGTCGTTGTCCCGGCCGTTTTCAGTGTATGGTTTAGTCATAACGGCCTCCGTCGGGGATAAAAAACCCATATTACTGCCGGAATCAGCTGTGCTGCAATCCTGTTATACCTTTAAATAAAATTAAAGCGAAAACCGATTATCGTGTTTTAAAAACCTATGTAGTATAAAGCTATCATCATTACTCCCGCGAGGCCTTAAAAAGCTCCGATAAACGCTGTTTTTCGCCCTTTAAATACAAAAACCCGAAAAGAGCCTCAAGCCCTGTCGCTGCCCTGTAATCGGCCACATCGGCATTTTTGGGAGTATGGGACGGGTGCGCGTTTCGCCCCCTTTTATATACCGAGAGTTCACTCTCCGTAAGCAGCGGCAAAATCCGCTTTGCGGCCGCTGCCTGTGCGCTCGCCTTGACCATTTTAACACTAAGCGAGTGCAGCTTGCCTGCCGGCTGATTTGCCGTGCAGACCACACTTTCCCTTACCATAAGCTCAAATACTGCATCGCCGACAAATGCAAGGGTCAAGGGGCTTAAAACCCTCGGATCGCATTCCTTATCAATAAATCTCATTCTTACAAACCGCCCGTCATCAGTTGACAAAATCAAACTCCATACCGCAGACATTTACGGTATCGCCCTCGTTTACGCCGGCATCTTTAAGCGCCTCAATTATACCGCTTGATATAAGAACGCGCTGGAAATATTGCAGCGACTCATAATCCTCGGGATCGACCGACGACATAATTTTCGGCAGCCAGGGTGCGTCAACGGTATAGACCCCGTCAATCACCTCAAGGTTAAAACCGCTTGCGGTAAATGTTGCTTCGTCGCCCGTTATTTCAGGCTCGTACTTTTTGACCGGCGGCAATTCCGAAAGCAGCTGAGCAGCACGTTTTATAAGCTCGCTTGTCCCCTGAGCCGTCGCCGCCGATATCTCGAGCACCTCGACCGAGCGTTCCTTCATATAAGCCTTAAAACGCTCTATATCCTCTTTTTCGGCAATATCGCATTTATTGGCCGCCACAATCTGGGGCAACAGGGATAATTCCTCGCTGAAAAGCTTTAACTCGCGGTTAAGGGTGTTGTAATCCTCAATCGGATCCCTGCCCTCGCTGCCCGAAACATCAACAACATGTATAAGCATTCTGCAACGCTCAACATGCCGTAAAAACTGATGTCCGAGGCCTATTCCCTCGGCCGCACCCTCAATAATACCCGGAATATCGGCCATGACAAATGAGGTCCCTTTTTCTATGCTGACAACCCCGAGGGTCGGCTCTAAGGTGGTAAAATGATAATTTGCAATCTTCGGGCGCGCCTGCGATACGACCGATATAAGGGTCGATTTCCCGACATTCGGAAAGCCTATAAGCCCCACATCGGCCAAAAGCTTTAACTCCAGCGTAACGTCAAGCTCCTGCCCCGGTGTTCCGCTCTTTGCAAAGCGCGGAGCCTGTCTTGTCGGGGTGGCAAAATGGCTGTTTCCCCATCCGCCGCGACCGCCCTTGGCCACCAGTTTGGGCTCGAAATCCGAAACGTCGGCTATTACCTTTCCGGTCTCGGCATGCTTTACAAGGGTTCCGAGCGGCACCTTGATTATAAGGTCGGGAGCGTTTTTGCCGAAGCATTTTTTGCCTGAACCCGGCTCGCCGCTTTGCGCTATGAATTTCCGTTTAAAACGGAAATCGGCAAGGGTGGAAAGATTGGTGTCGGCCGCAAAATAAACGTCGCCGCCTTTGCCGCCGTCGCCGCCGTCGGGTCCTCCTGCCGCAACGTATTTTTCCCTTCTGAACGAAACGGCTCCGTTGCCGCCGTCTCCGGCCTTGATTTTGATTTTTACAACATCAACAAACATAGATTTTTCCTTTACTTAAAACGTTAAAATTCCAATAATTTAAAAGTTTACGGTATTTTATAATATTCGCATAGCTAATCGGTCCGGATAGTATCGCATCGACCTGATCGCCCGGCACAATACAGCGCCTAATGCATAATATAGCATAGAATAGTCCGGTCAGTCCGGTCAATAACAAGGCTTAAATCTCCCGAATATGAAGATCGCTTTCCGCAAAAAACACTCAAAAATCACTGCAAAAGCGCCAACAGCTCGTCCTGCGAAATTATATTGATTCCGAGCGACTGTGCCTTTGTAAGCTTGCTGCCGGCATCCTCTCCGGCCACCAGATAATCGGTTTTTTTCGACACCGAGGACGACACCTTTCCCCCGGCCTTTTCTATAAGCTCGGCCGCCTCGTTCCTTTTAAGGGTAGGAAGCGTCCCGGTCAAAACAAAGGTCTTGCCGGAAAGGGCGCCGGATGACAAATCCTCCGTATTAAGTGAAACGGTATTGACCCCCAGCCCTTCAAGCTCGCTTATAAGCCTCTTTGTTCCGTCAAGCGAAAAGAATTCGACAATGCTTTCGGCCGTTACCCGACCTATTCCGTCAATTAGTGCAATCGAATCAACATCGGCGTGCATGAGCGCCTCAAGACTTTTAAAACGGCCGTCTAACAGCTTGGCCGCTTTTTGTCCGGTATGACGTATTCCGAGACCGAAAATAAGCCGCCATAAATCGTTATGCTTTGATTTTTCGATGGCTGATATAAGATTTTCGGCCGAACGTTCGCCAAGCTTGTCAAGCGGCGCTATGTCGGATATTTTAAGTCTGTACAAATCGGCGCAATCCTTAACCAGCCCGACATCGAGCAGCTGCTCGATTATTCTTTCCCCAAGCCCCTCAATATCCATAGCGTCCCTTGAAACATAGTGGATAAGATTCCTCAGCTGCTGCGCCGGACATTCGGGATTTATACAGCGATGGGCCGCTTCGTCCTCGTCTTTGAACACCTCTCCGCCGCACGACGGACAAACCTTCGGCATAACGTAGCATCCGCTTTTTTCGCCTTTTTTGACAAGGGATACAACCTCCGGAATTATATCTCCGGCCTTGCGTACCCTTATTGTATCGCCTATATTTATATTTTTTTCGGCTATAAAATCGGCGTTGTGCAGCACCGCGCGCGACACGGTTGTACCGGCTAAAGTAACCGGCTCAAAAACCGCCGTCGGTGTAAGAACGCCGGTGCGTCCGACATTTATCTCTATATCCTCCAAAACGGTATCCTTTTCCTCCGGAGGATACTTAAAGGCCACCGCCCATTTCGGAAACTTCGAGGTACTGCCGATCTCGCTTCTTTGCGAAAAACTATTGACCTTTACAACCGCCCCGTCTATATCGAAGGCAAGCTCTCCCCGTATGTCTCCTATTCTTTTAATTTCCGCCCTTATCTCCTCGGCCGAACGGCACAGCTTGTAAAACGGTATGATGTTAAGCCCGAGGCTTTTTATATATTCAAGCGACCGGGAATGACATGAAATTCCCTCGTAATCGCACCGCTGAAGATTGAAAACGAAAATATCAAGCCCTCGCGAGGCCGTTATTTCGGGATTTTTTTGCCTTAATGCCCCGGCGGCCGCATTGCGCGGATTTTTTGCCGGTTTTTTTGACGTTATCTCCTGCTCCTTTATAAGCCTTTTAAAGCTGTCGTGAGGCATATACACCTCGCCTCTTACCTCAATAAAACCGGGTGCATCGCCCGATAAAACGTCCGGGATGCTGTCTATCTGCCGTAAATTTTCGGTAACATTCTCACCCGTTACCCCGTCCCCTCTGGTAGAGCCGCAAACAAGCACCGAATCCTTATATTCGAGTGATACCGACAGCCCGTCGATCTTCGGCTCGACGCAAAACTCGGCGTCGGGAAAATCCTGTTTTATCCGCTCAACAAAGGCATCAATCTCGGAAAAATCAAATACATCCTGCAGGCTTTCCATCGGGACCTCGTGTTTAACCGGCTCAAAAAGATTGCTTATGTGTCCGCCGACCTTTACCGTCGGGGAATCATCGGTCTTAAATTCCGGATAAAGCGATTCGAGGGTTTTAAGCTGCCTCATAAGGCTGTCGTATTCATAATCGCTTATCTCGGGCGAATCAAGGTCGTAATATCTTCGGTTATGATATTCGATAGCTTCCTTCAGCTCGGATATTTTCTTGTATGCCTGCTCTTTTGTCATCTTTTAACATCCTTTTTAATCATCCGGCTCGGCGCCGTAATCGTTTATATCTCCGGCCACATCCTCAGAGCCGGTAACGCTGGTATAATATTCGGGCACATCGCCGACTATAACGGTTTCGGCTATTACAAAATCGTTTTCGATTGTCTCCCCCGTATTATACCACGGAATGACTATGTAAACATCGGTAATGGTGCTAAGGGTTATTCTGTGACGGGTCTGGTTTATTCCGGCGTCGTCAAACTGATTTGTAACGCTGCACCGAACGCTGCACGACATATCAAGGGTAAATGTAACGCTCGGCCCTCTTCCGACAAACAGATCGCCGCCGATTACCGTACCTATCGGAATGCTTACCTTCTGCTTTTCGTAATCGTTGATTTTTTGCTGTACGTTATTGGCTACCATGGCTTTGAATCGGTTAAGATTTACCATATTCGAATTTATCGAGGTAACGCTCCCGTCCGACATGCGTTCTATATTAACAAGAGAGTCGTACCCGAGTCCCGATTCTTCAAGCGTTTCAAGCACGGCGTCGTTGACGATAACGCCGCATACCGATGCGGCTTTTTGTCCGGCGACATTTTTTATAAGGGGCCTGAAGCTGCTGTCGAACAATATAAAAATCGCCGCTAAACCGCATACCATAAGGAAAATCCCAAACAGTATCTTTTTCCCCCGCCTTACCTCCGAGCGCCTGTTTCTCACAATACACCATCCCCTTAAAACCATATTATTCAAATCGGTTTTAAAGCGCGACAAATGCGTATCGCAAACAGGTTTAGGAAAATGACATTTTCAAGGCGGCTCATCCCCCGTACGGTAAAGCACAATTATCCTTTTTTATAAACGTTTTTTACGTACTCCGGAGACCTTTGCCGTATTCTTGCGAGGGGGCTGCTTTCCCGGAAAAAGTACCGCTTCTGGCGAAAAGATCGAATTGATCTTATACTCGGCATAGCCGCTGTCGAGCTTTGAAATAAGCCCGGATAATGCGGCGTTTTTCTCCTCGGCCGATATTCCGTTTAAATACACCCTTAAAAAATCGGCTCCGGGTTTTTCGTCCATTTTGAGTTTTAAGGCACCGGCGTTGTCGTAATACAGCTTAATTATCCGTTCAAACGGGGTTTCGGTAAAGGAAATTTTAAAAAGTAAAACGGGATTTCCGTACTCGTCGCTTGTAGCCGCAGCCGATACACCGACCCGGTAAACCTCGCCGCCGAATTTAAATACCGTATGGGTGCACGATTTAAAATCGACGGTAAAATTAAAGGTCATACTGTCCCCGTGGGAAACCCGGACGCTCAGCCTGCCGTCCTTTTTAAAAAGCTTAATTCCGCTTATTCCGGGAGTGTAATTATTCTGAAGCACCTGCAAAAAAAGCGGCATTATACCGAAATCGGGCGCCTTTTGCGGCTGTAAAAAATACTCTCCCGAAAACAGGTCGCAAATTTCGGGCAGCTCGCGTTTATCCTCCCTCCCGGCCAAAAACGAGAAAAGATTTGTCTTATGAGTTTTAACTGCCGTACCGGCGAAAATATTTACCGGCGGTCTTTTAAGCTCGCAAAGCGTATCCTTTAGAAAGCTGACGCTCTCGCGCTTTGCAGCGACAGCTCCTTGAGGCAAGTCTTTATTAAAACAGGAGAAAACATATTTAAAATAGTTGCTTTGCTGAAACATCTCGGCCGCTCCTGCCGTCGTGATGATTATAAGTCCGGAGTTTTTAAAGGCAAGCATATTCTGCCCGAGCATACCGTTAAAAAGAAATGATCCGCCGTCCCTTGAGCACCATATCTGATAACCGTAATTAAAATCCCCGTAAGATGTCGGCGCCGTCATTTTCGGCAAGAGTGCCGCATTTATATACCTCGACGACAGTATTCTTTTGCCGTTGTAAAGGCCGCCGTCAAGCAGCATCGTGCCGATCTTACCCATGTCCTCCGGCCGTATATAAAGTCCCCAGCCGCCCTTTTCTATGCCGTCGGGGCTTTTTTCCCAGAACCAGTCGTGTATTCCAAGCGGTAAAAACAGCCTTTGTCTCAAAAAATCCGAAAGGCTCATTTTGGCCGCCGCCCTTACTATGGCCGAAAGAATGTAGGTGTTCATGCTGTTATATTCGAATTTTTTACCGGCCTCAAATTTTTTGGTGGATTCAAAAAAGCCCTTTACCCAATCGCTTTCGGTTACGGAATCGGCCTCGCTGAAAGCAACGCCCGAGGACATTGTAAGTAAATTTTCGACCGTTATGTCGCGGTGGACTATCTGGGGAATAAGCTTATTCCTGACCCCTAAAATATCAACCGCCCGGTCTGAAAGGGCTATTTTCCCGTCATCTATAAGCATGCCGATTGCAAGCGATACAATGCTTTTGCAGGCGGAATATGTCATTTGGGGAATACACGGAGAGTAATCGCCGAAGCCGCACTCAAACAAAACCTTTCCATGGCGCATAATCACCATGCTGTGCATATTAAGCGACCTGTCATTCTTTATTTTCTGAAGCAGTTTTGCTATGTCGGCGGAATCGACTCCCTCGCTTTCCGGCAGTACACGCTCGCACCGGTCGCTTATATCCGAATAGCTGTCCGGCAGCATTTTCGTTTTTTGCGGTGCCGAATTCATAACCGCCTTGGTCTTTCCCGGGGAAATGATCCTTTTTATAAGCACGGCCGCACCGGCGCGATTTATAATATCCGTAATACTCCTCTCCTTCACATACAACTTTTCAGTGTTATTCTACCACAAAAGCTTTTTGTTATCAATCAAAAACATAATATAAAATAGTATTTGACATATTTCTTTTGCGGCTTTATAATGTATCTGGTTATCCGTATAAATTGCGGCTGTTCGGTTTATCAGCCGCATCCGGATCCCGTTTAAAATCCGTTATTTTCAGGAGGAATATTTATGGCATTTTGCACGAAATGCGGCCGCCAGATAGGCGACGACGAAAAATTCTGCCCGGGGTGCGGAAGTCCGGTATCGGCCGCTGACGCTTCCCAGCAGGCTAATCAGGGCAACACCGCAAATCAGGAAAGCTTTACAGACAAGGTCCAGAATCTTAACAACACCGCCGACACCACCGCCGACTTCGACCCGTCTGACATAGCTTCCAACAAGGGCATTTCGGTGCTTTCTTATATCGGTCTGCTTTTCCTCATTCCGCTTTTTTGCACCAACAATTCAAAATATGCCCGTTATCACGTCAATCAGGGACTTGTTCTCTTTTTGACAGGGGTTGCATACGGCGTCGTTCAGGGGGTTTTAACCTTGATCCTCGGCGTAATATTCCCCTTCTCGTTCTTTACCGGACGAAGTGTTGTATATGTCATACTTACTACTATACTCAGCCTTGTATGGCTCGCCTTTACGGCGCTCATGATAATCGGTATTGTCAACGCCGCTACCGGCAAGGCTAAAGAGCTGCCCATCATCGGCAAAATAAAGATACTTGACTGATAAAGCCGGTTTTCGGATTTTAACGGGCGGAGAGAGCTTAGTTCTCTCCGCCTTTTCCGCCTTTAATCTTCTTGTGCTTTATGGCCGCCGAAATGCCTGTTACTCGGCGATAATAATCAGTTAATTAAACGGACGCGCGACATGGCGGCAAGACAAAAGAATTTGGATTTTCAACAAAATCGGGGTGATAAATATAGCCGAAATAATTATCCCTTACGAATATAACGGGAAAAAGCTTATCGATTATTTAAAATGCGGGCTTACACTGTCCTCAAGCGAGATAAAAAGGCTTAAATATGCCGATTCGCCGATGCTCCTTTGCGGCCGCCCGGTAACGGTCAGGGCAGTGCTCTGCCACGGCGATATTCTCACATTGCCCGAATCCGCCGACGATTGCAGCATGCAGCCGTGGGACACGCCGCTTGATATTCTTTACGAGGATGAAAGCATACTTTGCGTTGTAAAACCGAGCGGTATGGCGGTTCATCCGGCTCCGAACGATCGGCTTTATACCCTCGCCAATGCCGTTACGGCATATAATTTCGGAGCTTATGTTTTTCGTGCCGTAAACCGGCTCGACCGATTCACCTCCGGCCCGGTAATAATCGCCAAAAACGCCGACTGCTGCTATAAGCTCGGCCAAAGCATGAAAAACGGCTTATTTTTAAAGGAATATATCGCCGTGACGCAAGGAATTCCCTCTCCCCCTTCGGGCGTTATAAAGGCGAGAATTGCCCGGTGTGATAAAAGCGCCATTAAAAGATGTGTGACCGCCGATGGCAAAAACGCCGAGACGCATTACACCGTCATCGGCAAAAACGCGTGCGGCGACGCCCTTGTAAACTTAAATCTCATTACCGGACGGACACATCAGATAAGGGTTCATATGGCGCATATCGGCTGTCCGCTGAAATACGATTTTCTTTACGGGGATGAGGTCGACGGCAAGCACTTTATGCTGCACTGCCGAAGGCTTGAATTCCCCCATCCGTACGACAAAAAAACAATTGCGCTTTTTTCAGAAATCCCGTTTGATATTTCGGATTTTTCACCGGTTGCTCCCCTTTAAAATTGAAAACTTTAAAATTAAAGCCGTCGGTTTTTTGAAACATTTCATGACCGACGGCTTAAATTATACCGTTTTGCATGATATAAAATCAGAGTTATGGCTTTAATCGGAATAATTCGGCTTTTAGGGTCAACAATAATCGTAGCGCAACAAACGTAAAGACACAACACAAGACTACGAAAGGAAGAGCTAAATGTCAAAAATTAAATTTGATAAAGAGCAATCATTTTTTGAAAGAAAAGGCTTTTACATTGCACTTGCAATCTGTCTGATAGCGGTCGGGGCCGCATCATACGCCGCCGTAAGCGGCTCTAAGGATAACATCCAAGATGAAGACAAGACTTCGTCGATATATTCTATCGTCTCAGAGGTCGGGAAAAACGTCTCCGGAATGCCCTATCCCGAAAGCGAGGCCGAAGAAAGCTCCTTCTATGAAAGCAGTACCCCTTCATCCGACGGCGAAAAGAAAGAATCAACCGATAAGTCCTCATCCCCGGCACATGCCGATTTTTTTGTAATGCCCATAACCGGGGAAATTTTAAAGGACTTCAGCGAGGATGACCTGCAATACTCCGAAACCTACAAGGACTGGCGGCTGCATACCGGAACCGACATAGCAGGCGACGCCGGTTCTCCCGTTTACTCCGCCGGCTCGGGCGAGGTGAAAGAGGTATACTACGACGAGCTTTACGGAACGACCGTAATTATCGACCATTTTTCCGGTATTACGGCCAAGTATTGCGGACTTAATACCGAACCCACCGTAAAGGAAGGCGACAGCGTCGACCCCGGGACACAAATCGGTGTGCTCGCCGGCGTTCCGTGCGAATCGGTCGAGCAGATTCATCTTCATCTCGAAATATCGGTCGACGGCAAGGCCGTAAGCCCCTCAGGCTTTATAAAGCAGTCCGGTCTTATCAACTGAAAATAATAAAAACCCGTAAAGCAACACCAAAACAGCAAATTTAAAGCTAAAAACATTAAAATATCATCTCGTGCACCGTCAATGCAGCGTCACTGTCAGTGCACGGGATTTTTTTCGAAAGTATTCTAAAAACGGCCCTATATTGCAATGCGGAATAAAATGTGGTATACTTTATTGCAAGATAAATATATCAGGGTGATAAAAATGAGAAGAATAAACAGAATAATATTCGGCGCAGCCCTTGTGATTTTAGGTCTGCTTTTTGCCCTTAAGGCCTGCAATGTAATTACATTTGACATACTTTTTAAAGGCTGGTGGACCCTGTTTATAATAATCCCGTGCACCGTCGGCTTAATTACCGACCGCGATAAGACCGGAAGCATTATCGGCCTTGTAATAGGTGTCGTTTTACTGCTTTGCGCAAGGGGGATTCTTGTATGGAGCATGATGTGGAAGCTTGTTATTCCCGTTATTGCGGTCATTATCGGAGTACGGATAATATTTTCCGAGTTTTTCAGAAAAAGAGCATTCTCCGATTCTTCCGATAAACCGGACGAAAGCCGGCCTGCTCCCTCTGGCAAATCGATAAAAACCTCCTTTTCGAGCGAAAATATAAACTACGACAACCGGGTTTTTGACGGAGTCGAGCTTAACTCCTCCTTCGGTTCGATCAAGTGCGATATATCAAACGCCATAATAAACGGCGACTGCACCATTAACGCCAACGCTTCCTTCGGCGGAATAGAAATCCTGGTTCCGAAGGATGTTAACATAGTAATCACGTCCGATTCCGCTTTCGGCGGCGTCACGGATGAACGACCGGTAAAATCCACCGGCCACCCCTTTACTATTTACATCAACGCCAGAAGCTCCTTCGGCGGAATAGAAATCAAATAAATTTAAGGATAAAAACAAATATCCGACCCGCAATCAACAACCGACATTACAAAGAATCGCTACCCGATAATGCAGCGGTATCCGCCGCACTTCGGTTAAGCAGTGCGGACATTTTCTAAATACCGATTGTTACCGTCAGCTGACGGTAAAATCAGAACAAAAAACAGGACGCAAACGTTTTTTCGCCGTTTACGCCCTTTTTTGTTTTTTGAGTTTATTACAGGTCGGTCAGATCAAGCAGCATATATACAAGCTCCTGATATCCGCCGATACGCGAATTAAAGCCCTTCGGATTCCGTCCGTATTCCGTAAAGCCCATTTTTTTGTACAGCGAGATTGCTCCTTCATTTTCGGCTACAACATCAAGCTCCAACTGGGTGTAACCTGCCTCTTTTGCGCAATCTATACATGCCTTTGTCAAAGCGCCGCCGAGTCCTAACCCCCAGTATTCTTTCATAATCGCTATTCCGAATTTGGCCCGGTGCTTTACCTTGTATTTATTTCCCAAGGCATTAATCCCGGCCGTTCCGGCGACCTCGCCGTCGACTATGGCTATAATTTCAATTTCATTTTCGCTTTCTGTCTTTTTCTTCAAAAAATCCGCTTCCCCGTCAGCTGATAAACTGATTTCATCCGGATACGAAAGCAAAAAATCGGTTTCCCCATGTGTTAAATTAAAAATATCAAGCAACGCCTGACCGTCTTCACCGACGCCGTTTCTCAAAATCGCCGTTTTTCCGTTTTTTAATTTAATCTCCTGATAGTATTTCATTTTATGCCTCGATTTTCCATTAATAATAGTTTAATTACTGACGTATAACGTCGACCGGACGCTGTTTCGAAATGCGGTGTATCAGTCCGTAGCAGGAAACAAACGCCACCGCAAAGCTCAAAACAACCAATAACACTATCTGCCTTACCCCCGGATTAAGCAAAGAAAACATAAGCGAATACCTTGCAGCCAGTATACGGTTAACAAGCAGCGAAAAAGCAAAAACCGCCGCGCATGAAACGACCGCATTGACCGACGCTACAAGCAATCCCTCGTACAAAAATATGCGAAATACGTCTCTTCCTCCGGCACCGAGCGCCCTCATAATACCTATCTGCCGCTTACGCGAGGCAATACTGACCGATATAAACTGGAACATCAGCAAAGCCGCAAAAACCGTCAAAGCCAGTCCTACATACCTTAAAAGTCCTGTAGCGGTTGCAATGGTACCGTTCATGGCATCCATCTGGCTTGTTGCCGCATTTACCGCCGAATAGCGGACATTGCCGCCGAAATCGGAGCATTTATTTATCAGCTCGCGCAGCTCGGCCTTACTCTGCGGCAATGAAACAACGGCAAAGCCGTACATGCCTCCTCTGCCCTCGGAAAGCTTTTCAAGTGTACTGTCGGAAACCACCAGTAAATCCTGCACGTCATAGATTTCGCTCCCGTAATAATTCCACCAATCAAGATTGCCTATCATGCTATACCCGGCTGACGACCACGAGTTCTCTCCGTCATCAGAGATAAAATTCATCTTAAATTCTTCAAAAGCCCTTCCCGAATTAATGGCGGCAACCGTTTTTGTGTCCTTGCCGGCGGGATTGCGAAGCTCAAATGGCGCAATAAACTCTCCGTCCTTTAAGCTTTCAGGCAATTTTTGCTGCGGAAATCCGTTTTCATCAACAAACCCCTGACAGTAAACCCCTTTTGCCGCCTCACCCAAATCGCCGAGTCCGGCAATAACCGATGTGGTCATTTTAAGATAATCGTTTTCAAGCTTTATTTTGCCGCCGTGAACATAAACGGTCGACGGGTAGCGCCCGGCTATCTCTTTTATCTTTCCCTTACCGACAAAGGCGAGCGAGCAAAGGCCGTATGTCCTCTCGGTATCAAGCTGGCGCGACTTGATCCATTCGCCGAGATCGTTGCTGCCGTTATCGTCGGAAGCAAGCATTTTGGTATCGGCGTACCTGTCGTAATCAAAATGGGTGTCCACAATGCCGGTAACGGTATAATTCCTGTCTCCTATAAACACGGTTTTACCGATCAGATCCTCCGCACCGTTTATAGTGTATTCCGGCGCTTTTTCCTTGTAGGTTAACTGCTCAACCGTGTAATTGCTGAAAAACGGCATGCCTTCACCGAATTTCTCCAACCATTCGTCAAATGAATATTCACTTTCGCTGCCGTCGTCGTTAAAAACGGTATATCTCGGGCCGGTATACTCCGAATACCCTGCATTTTCAAAGCTTTCAAGAACATAACGGCTCAAAGCCACCTCGTCCTTGGTCGCATTTGGCATCCTTCCGCTTATCAGCTCTATACCAAAGTCAGACAGCTCATTCTCACCGATTTCCGTAAATCCTGACAGCTCGGCAACATATCGGCTGAAATTCCGGTTGTTTACCTCTTTTGAGCGATAATTCCCCTCAATATTAAGCGACTTAGGCGGTACATAAACGCCCTTTACATTACGGCCGAGCTTTTGCGAGAGGGCCGCCGTTTCGTCGTCGTTCATGCGAAATCCGTCGCCGTACCAGTCTTCCCCTTCGCCGTAATCACATAACTGCTGTTTGCATAAGGCTACAGATTTTTGCCTTCCCTCGTACAATGACCGCAACAATGCATCATTATAACTGTAGCCGGAAAATGTGTCGGCAAGACCGACCAAAAGAAAGGCCGTAACCGACAGCAAAACCACCATTGCAAATCTCAGCTTTTTGGATTTTACGGTATTAAGCGCCATTTTTCGCGCAATCCGCGGTGGAAGTCCGGCCGGTTTTTCGTCCGATGCATTATTATCCTCACTGCTGCCATTCGATTTTATCGGTGCGCTGTCCGAAATAACCCGTCCGTCGGCAAGCTCAATTATTCTGTCGGCATATTCGTCCGCATAATCCCTGTCATGGGTAACCACGACCACCAGCCGTTCCTTGGAAAGAGATTTTAAAATATCAAACACTTGTCGTGAATTGTCGGTATCAAGCGCACCGGTCGGCTCATCCGCAAGCAGAAGTACCGGTTTTTTTATAAGCGCACGGGCAATGGCAACGCGCTGCTTTTGTCCACCCGAGAGCTCCGACGGTTTTCGGTCTTCATATCCGTCCATTCCGACGGCTGAAAGCACCTTTTCTACATCCTCGGGATCTACGGCCTTTTTTTGTAATTCCGTCGCAAAAGCAATATTTTCGCTGACACTCAGCTCATCGAGCAAATTGTATTCCTGAAACACAAATCCTATATATGAATTGCGATAAGCATCAAGACGGCGACCGTCGAGTTGCTTTAAGGAAATACCGTCGACCGTTATAGCTCCGCTTTGAAAGCCGTCGAGCCCTCCGAGCAAATTAAGCAGGGTTGTTTTTCCGCTTCCCGAGCGACCCAAAAGGAACACCATGCCGGTATCCGGAAGGACAAGCCTTACTTCATCCAAAGCTTTAACAGGCACAGCGCCGTCGTAAATTTTTGTAAGATTACTAACCTCAATCATAGAAAAAATCCCTCCGCTTAAACTCCGGTATTTAAATCGAATGCGCTTTGTAATATACAAACACATTCAGTATATCATCAAAACCCTGACAGCACAAGACAAAAAATCTTGCTTTTTAATTACTAACGGCAGGATGTGTAAAAAAATAAAAATCGCCGATAAAATGAGGCGTTTCGGCTCGCTGATTCACCATTTCCGCCATTCGCACGCGCCGCTGCTTATTCATTAAGGAATAAACATTCAAGAGGCGAGCGCCGGCTCGGCCGTTCCGACATAAAAATGACCCTCAACACATACGCGCATTTGTACCCCGGCGAGCAAGATCGCGCGCTGAATGTCCTTGAAAAGCTCTCTGAACAGAATAAAACTCACAAAAATTCGTAGATTTTTCGTGGGTAAAAAACAAAAAACCGCTTGAATCAAGCGGTTTTTCGGCATTTTGGCGGAGAGGAAGGGATTCGAACCCTTGTGGGATTGCTCCCAAACGGTTTTCAAGACCGCCTCGTTATGACCACTTCGATACCTCTCCGTAAATATTCTGTTTTTTGAGTCTTACCGTCTGTAAGACGCCCGATTATATTAACACAACCGGACGCCTTTGTCAATATTTTTTAATATGCCGGATTATGCAAAGCCGTATACAGCCCATACGATAAACGAGAAATCACCCCAAAAACGGCTTTCGCAATCGAGGCAAACAACCCGTTTCGCTATAATTTTAAAAAAAGCATATTACTCCGCTTTTCCGGCAATTTTCTCGGGTTCCTTTGCCTTATTGTTCTCAAGATCGATGTAATAGAATGTATACCCTACTATCAGCCAGAACAGCGCATCGGTCACCATATGGGAAAAGAACATCTGACTAAGCGCCATTGAAGACACAGCCTCTGCCACAATCGCCGCCGAGAGAAAGAGTACACGCTTATACGACGGACAATCGGAAATTTTTTGAGTAAAAAGGAACTTAAGTATCGCATAAGCAGTACGCGCTATCCACGCGACTACAATAAGCGAGCCTATAATACCGGTAAAAAGTATTACCGAAATATATGCATTGTGAATAACATAGCCCTTTTGCACAATGTAAATATTACCGAGGTGCTCAAAGGTATAATCAAGATACCCGCGCGGAGTTGCGCCGACAATCGGGGTGGTCTTCCAAACGGCAATAGAATCGGCCCATATTCTAAAGCGATTGTTGGAATAATCATTACCATCATCAATATCCGGCCGACGTATATCAACTACGGTATTTTGCTTGACGTTGATTCCGAAGGCATTGCCGACACTGCTGTAAAGCTCAGGCAAGTAAGCGAGGCCCTCCTTTATCAGATCGCTGATAATCACTATCAAAACGGCAGAAACTCCGGCTGACAAAACCGCACATATACACCTTAATGCAGGATGTATTTTTTGAGTAAAGGCAGCCTTGAGCACAAGGAAAAAGACAACAAAGAATACGGCCACCGCAACGCTTATCATGGCAGCGCGCGAGCCCGAAAGTATAATATAAAAATACTCAAACACCATTGAGACAATATAAAATACCCTTACACCCTTGCCTACTCCCTTGCCGATCATGTGGAACATCGACAGGACAATCGCAAAAAACGAGCCGATTGCGGCGTAATTCGGGTCACCGAAGACACCGAAAAGTCTGCCCTCTATAAATCCGACACGATGCAATTCGTTTTCGTTATACGGTGTGCTGATCCACTCGCCGTAGCCGGACACGAACTGACAAAACGAAACAAAAACACCTACAAACCACAAAAATACAAAGATATCGGTTACCAATCTGAAAAGATATAAAAGCTTTTCCTTCGGGCGCGATGCATCAACCGTATGAAGAAGAAAAAACATTATACACATCCAGCATATTTCCTTGATATTTGAAACCGGCTGGTATCTGTAATTTACGGCCGTTGACAAAAGCGCCGCTATCGCAAAGGCTGTAAGCAAAATATTCTGCGGCGAAAAAAATGACTTGGGACTTACAAATACCGATACGACAAGCAACGCTGCCCCTGCCCCTGCAATAGCAAGATAAAGATACGTAGTTATATTCCCGAGCAGATTCTGTACCGGAATAAAAAAAAGGATTGCAAAAAACGAAATATATACAACCGTATACAGATCACGAAAAAAGTAGAAAATATCTGTAAATTTCTGTTTTCCCATTACCTAACCTTTCTCTCCTTCAAGGATTGCTTATAATCTCTGTATAAAAAATCACAATAAAACATCCGCCGGCAAAATTGGCCTTAAAACCAACCTACAAGCGGCTGAAAAACGAAAAATATCAACCGGATCTGACAGAATATTTGCGCTTTTGATTTTTTCTCACCGGAGAATTATACCATTTTCCGGTTATATAGTCAACTATTTTTTATCTTCCGGAATTACCGTCAATTAATCGTTTTTATATCAATTTTTCACTTTTTAGCTACGCCGGAGTTCATTCACCTTTGCATTAAAAAGGTAAAACAGGCAAACCCGCGTTAATGTTCAAGCCAGCTCATCAATCAGCGAGCACCATTTTTCAAATATGGCGGATTTTGAAAAAAGTCCAAGGTTGGAATGCGATTCACCGGACAATTTTTCCCGTTTTTCGGGATCATTCATAAGATCATTCAGACATTCCGCCATTGCAGCGGTATTTTTCGGCTCAATAAGGTATCCGTCAACTCCGTTTCGGACTATTTCGGCCGGCCCGGTGACGACATCGAACGAAACAATCGGCAGAAAATTCGCCTTGGCCTCGAGCAAAACAAGGGGAAGTCCCTCGCGGTACGATGATAAAACATAAATTCCGTGCCCGGCATAGCGATTTTTAAGATCGCTTACCCTGCCGTGAAATATGAGCCGATCCGATATCCCGTCTTTTTCGGCCTTTTCGCGGTAAAACTCAAGGGTATCTCCGTCGCCGTAAACGTCCCACGACCAATCGGTATTTCGCTTCAAAACGTCAAGCGCCACCTCATACATCATGTCATTTCCTTTTTCGGGCGAAAATCGGCCGGCCCACATTATCCTTTTATAGTCGGCACTGTAGGTGCTCGCTACATTCGGGTCATAATCAATCCAGTTATATATATAATCCGCCTTCGAGGGTTTCAAATGAAAAAGCCTTATATAATCGTCCCTCGTACGTTTGGTCAGTGCAACAAGCTTGTTGCACAGCTTAACCCCTATACGGCGCATCAATGTCTCCTGCTTGTCGTCAAGCTGATTTAAGAGCGCACCGTGATCGCAAAAAACAAGCTTGGTTTTTACAAACGGGCGAAGTACGCTCATGATAAATCCGGCAAAATGGCCTATAAGCAGCGCTACGTCTATTTTGTTCTCGCGAAAATACTTTTTTGCCGGCAAAAAACAGCGCCGCACCGTATCCTTGACGTTTTTCGTTCCGTCAAGCAGTACCGTTATCGGCACTCCATCGGGAAAGGCATGAGGAATATCCTCGCGGTTTTTACGAATACTCAGGACATAAAGATCGTATTTTTTTACAAGCTCCGCCGCAAGCGAGCTTGCGACCTGATTGGTTCCACCCATGTCCGATATATCGTAAACCACTATGCATACGCGTTTTTTGTCAGCCTGAGCCTTATTCATACCGTTTTTTGTTCCTCTTTACATTTTGTTTAACAAGCGCCCTGTATATTCCGAAACCGAAGTACAAACTTATAAAGGACAGCTTTCGTCCCCTTGTCAGGACGTCATTTTTTAAAATAAAGCTTTTGTTAGCTTTAAGATATTTAATAATCCTGCTTCTTTGCTCGGTATTTTTAACCCCTGCCAGAGCCATCTTGTCAAGCACGAAAAATCTCACCCAGCAACACCGCATTCTTGCGACCGGCTCAAGGTATTCCCTGTTTATCTCGCAACAACGCTTATAATCGTAATCAAAGGCCTCTATCGGGTCAAAATCCCGCTCATTAAAACGGATCGTCGTTATACTGTCGGCACGGTGAAAATAGTAGTATTTCTGCTCGTTTGATATTACGACCCTTTTTGCCCTGTCGAGCACATCGACTATAACAAATGCGTCCTCCTGGATTTTTCCAACCGGAAAACGAAGATCGCTGCCGAATATCTCACGCCGGTATATTTTGTTTGCCACCGTAAGCGAAGCTTTTTTCGATTCGAGAACATAGTATATGGCTGTCTCGGAATTGACCGTCTCAACTGTTATTTTCTCATTTTTCTCAGGTTCTTTCCCCTGATAGCAATGAAAGAACTCGCACATTGAAATTTCGGCGTTTTCCTTTTTTGCAAGATCGTAAAGATACTCGTACATATCGGCTTCAATGTAATCGTCCGAATCGACAAATCCGAGAAAATCGCCCTTTGCTATATCGATACCTGCGTTTCTCGCGTCGCTGAGGCCTCCGTTTTTCTTGTGAATCACACGGACGCGGTCGTCCTTTTTTGCATATTCGTCGCATATCGCCGGGCAGTTATCGGGCGAGCCGTCGTCCACAAGTATAATTTCAATATCTCTTAAGGTCTGTCCGATGACCGAATCGACGCACCGCTTTAAATACTCCTCAACCTTATAAACGGGGATTATAACACTGATTTTAGGCATAGTTACAAAGGCCACCTCGCCGCTTTATCTTTTTACAAATTCCAATCAAAAACCGTTTTGAAAAGTCCGGTGCGGGCCTTGTTAAAGACCGCATGTATATCGTCCATCGACGACACCTTGCCGTAATCTTCAGCAATAAGAGAAAGTCTTCCCTCGGTAACGCCGTCGGAGATTATCTCAACGGCACGCTCGAAATCCCTTTTGCCCGATCGGCTGACCCCGACAAGGGTCAGTCCCTTTTCAAGTACCATGCGGGTCAAAACCCCCACTTTGTTTTCGGAAACACCCATAAGTATAACCGTACCCTGGGGTTTTATGTGGGCAATTATTCCGTCTATCGCGTCGGCAGAGCCTTCGCCGCCGCAGCACTCAAAGGCATGGTCCACCGAAAAATCATCCGGCAGATCGCAGTCGGCGTATACTCTGTCGGCAAAGGTGTACATGTCAAGCTTTTGCTGATTACGACCGATAACGGTCAGGTTACATTCGGGCATAAGCGATTTGATAACGCATGCAAGGCAATAAGCAACGCTGCCATCTCCCCAGATTCCGATGTTCTTCCTTTCGGAATGGGAAGCCCGGTCAAACCTGTCAAAGGCATGTACCGCAACGCTTACAAGCTCGCAAAAGGCCGCTACATTATGATTTTTAATGCAATCAGCCGGGACAACCCTTGAAACCGGCATTTCGACGTATTCACGCATAAATCCGTCGTATCCGCTCGAGAGAAAATGCGGCTGCTCGCTGTAATTTTCGAAGAAGCCCTCCCTTTCCGGGTGGGTCGGGACATTCGGAACCGGAATAACCGTCTGCCCCGGTTTATATGTTCCGGTCGGGTCGTAGACCACCTCGGCACAGCACTCGTGTATAAGGGCCATCGGCAATTTTTTAGCCAATGACGCCCTTGAACGAAGCCCGAAATAATACCTTATATCGGCCTGGCACACCGACATTTTTAACGGGCGAAGTATTATTTTATCCTCACACGGAGTAATATCGGTATATTCGACCGACAGCACCTGCGGACTTACAAGCTGATAAATGTAATTAATCAAGCTTACCTGCTCCTTCCGCCCTTATTCAAAAGAGCCTGTCGCCATAATTTTGGCGATTTTATAATCGTTTACGGTTGTAATTTTAAGATTTGAGACCTCGCCGCGCACCAGCTTCACCGGCTGATCCCTCATAACGCATATTTTGCAGGCGTCGGTAAGTATGGCTCGTTCGTCATCCGAAAGATCCCCATACAGCCTTTTAAGAAGGGATATCTTAAAGCTCTGGGGAGTTTGTCCCTGATACATGTATTTTCTCTCCGGAATCGAGGTTATAACATCGGCGTTTTTGGATTCTACAATGGTATCGACCGCCTCACAGACGGTGTCGCACGCATCAAATTCCAAAGCGGCGTCGATATTATCATTGATTATCCTTGCGGTAACAAAGGGACGAACGGCGTCATGAGTAACTATAATATTTTCTTCGTTTACACCGTTATCGCCCTCGATGGCATCGATAACGTTCATAAGGGTCTCGTTGCGGTCGTTGCCGCCCGGAACAAGACGGATTTTCTCTTCAAACTGCGAAAGATGCTTTTTTACAAGCTCATGGGTGTGCTGAACCCATGTGGGATGCACCCCAACATACACCCTGTCGAACCTCTGGCACATCAGGAATTTTTCGAGAGTGTGAATAATAATCGGCTTGTCGCCGAGCGGCAAAAACTGCTTGGGACAATCGGATATTTTCATACGCGAGCCGACTCCGCCGGCCATTATTGCTCCGAATATCATCTATTTCTTCCCCTTTGTAAGGTATTTTATACCTTTGTATTTTTTATACGAATTCTCGGTATCAAGAAAAATAAAGTCGTGATGGGCCACCTGTTTTTCCTTGGGCGGCGGCTGCATATAATCGCCGAAGGCTATATGCAGATACTCGTCGTATCCCGCCGGAAGAGGCATTTCGTAGCCTTCAAAATTCTTCCTTACCACCCCGTCAAAGCAGCGCTTAGGATATTCGTTTTGCATATAATGCGGTCCGGCGCAAAGCTCGGTAATAAAATCGCAGTCCTCGATTTTATACCTCGACATTCTTTTTTCGGCCGCCTTGCCTATAGCCACACGCCAGCTTCTTACCGGCACTATTCCGAGCATCAGCGCGCCTACGGCCGTTACAAGCGGACCGTGGTTTTTCGGTATCTCCTGCGCTATGTAAAGCGAATAAATAAGGGCGTTGAGCTTTTGCATTTTACGCTTTATTCCGATAGGACATCCGTCAAGCGGAAAAACGTCTATCGCTATTCCCTGAGGAATATCCAGATCCTTTTGAGGGGGCTTTATACAGGTTGTATTATTATCGACTATTGTGGTAAAAATATTGCCGATGAATTTGTCCTTTGTGGTTTTAAGGCAGGAATAACGGCTTGTATCGGCATATTCGGGCCACAGCTCAAACAGCCTTTCGTAATCCTCGCGCGGCATAAAAACGTCGATATCATCATCCCAGGGGATGAATCCTCCGTGCCTAAGGGTCCCTATGCAGCAGCCGCCGCAAAAAAAGACACTCAGTCCGTGCTCGTCGCAAAAATCCCTTAAATAAACCATCATCTCAAGGCTTTTAAGTTGCAAGGCCCTTAAAGTCTCAGGAGATACGTTAAAATACTTATTTTTATCACTCTTGCTCATTTTACATGCTCCCTCTTACCGACATACTTTTTCCGCCGAAAAATAAGAGCTGTAAATCCGCACAGCGTGCCGATTCCGTAAGCGATGTGCAGCACCGGGAAAATAAAGGGCAGCAACAGACAATATGCGCTTTTTTTACCGCTCGGGATGACCGCCGTAAGGGTCATAAGCAGGTCGGCCGCCGTATAAAGCGCCGCCAGCGTAATCATCGGCCAGAAAACCGAAAAACAGCAAAGCACCGCGCAAAAAATTATTGCCATAACAAACAAAAACGGCACAAAGTGGTAATACATAAGGCATTTTGGGCATATCCCGGAGGTAATACCTATCCATTTTCCGTTTGAATACTTCTGCTTTACCATTCGCCTGAAATCCGGTCTCATATACTGGTAAGAGACAATATCCGGATCATAATAAAGCTTATAGCCGCTGCTCCTTAAACGGTAGCTCATCTCGTTATCCTCGGTGCGGGCAAGGCGTTCGTCGTAAAAGCCGATTTTACGAAGAATATCCATTCGGTAAATGCCGTGAAAAAGAGATTTTGCAAAACACGGCTTTTCGGCCTTCCTGTAGCCGGCTATACTGCTGCCGAACATTGATTCCTCAGCCATAAGCAGTACATTGCCCCATTTTGTATCCTTTTTTATGATACAAGGACGTTTCCCCCCGGCGGCGTCGTGATCCTTTACGGCGGCGACCTCTTTTTCGACAAAATCGCACGGGAGCTTGGCATGCGCGTCTATACGCAAAAAAAGCTCTCCGGCCGCATTGTCAAGCACAATATTAAGCCCGTGCTGTACCGTAACGTTCTCGTTTACGAATATTCTTATGTTATAGTATTCCTCGCTGTGACTGTTGCAAAAACACTTGAAGATGTCCATGGTGTCGTCCTTAGAACAGCTGTCCACCAAAATAAGATCTATGCGGTCCTTAGGATAGGTCTGTGAATATATATCGGATAAAATATCGTCAAGATAATCATGCTCGTTATATGCAATTACGCTGAGAGTCAATAAAGGCTGCTCCAAACCAAAAACTCCGTTTCCGTAAAAATTCAAATATTTAAGTTATTATACGACAAACCGCCCCCCGTGTCAACGTCAAAGGATACGCAAATCGACAGCATACGGCAAATTGTCATTGACACGACCAACCGCACAGAATGTCTTTTCGGCAAAAGCAAACGATAAATAAGCCATCCATACAACAGTATTTTCGGCATTGTAAGGATATAAAATGCAGATCATCACTTTAAATGCCGCATTTTAAAACAATTCTCTGCAAAAAACAATGGGCATTGCAGCAATACGCAATGCCCGTACACTTGAATATTTAATGGCTTTTGCCGGCAAGACGGCTTTTGACCCTCTTTCGGTTTGCCGAAATATTTATAAAAACATAAATGAAAATAAACAGAACAATGCTCCCGGTAAGCACTGCATACATTGCCGGAATGCTTAACTCGCTGCCGAAAAAGTAGAGTTTACAGTCAACGCTGCCCTTTATTCCGTTTATGATCTCTTCCGGAAAGCCGGCATCCGCCATTTCTTCAAAAACACCGCGCAAGGCATGATTTCTCATAAGGCTTGTTCCGTAGGTTCCGGGCAAAAAGGAAAGCACCTTTTGCAACGTATCCGAAAAGCTTGAAATCGGCATGTATGCGCCGCATATAAAGCCGTATCCGGCGCCGACTATAGTGCCTACCGCCGACGCCTGGCCGTCGGTGCTTAAAAAGAAATTAATGCATGACGAAAGCGCCGTGCCGAACATTGTAAGCAAAAACACGTCTAGAAATAAAAGCAGCACATCTCCCGCACTCATAAACCAGCCCGTGGCAGCGAGATAAACCATACATACACCGGCCGCCGCAACATTTATTATAAGGGTCGAAAACAATGTTGCAAGGTAGTAGCCGATAGCTATTGTCGAGAATTTTACCGGAGCTATATCGAGATCGTATTTTGCGCCGCTTGTTTTATCTCTTATCATAAGAAGGTTTGAGCAAAACGCCACCGTAACACAGCTCACTGCAAGCAGCGAGGAAACAAGCTGTCCGCCCACATATCCGTTTATAACGTCTTCGGCAACCGTCGCGCCGGCGCTCTTTAACGACGCGCAAAAGGAATCGTAAAAAACGTTGCGTAAAAAGGTAACGTAAAGCACAAGCAATATAATCGGGGTTATAAGCGAAGAAAAAAACAGTCCCTTATCCTTGAAATACAGCTTTGTATTACGTTTTATAAGCGAATAAAGTCCGGTCATTTCTCTTCACCCCCGATAAGCTTTTTACCTGTGACCGCAAGGAACACATCGTCCATTTTGCCCTTGGTTATCTCGTAATCCGAAAACAACTCCGGATGCTCTACAATAAGCCTTGTTGCCTCCTTTGTATTTGCAACTTGAAGCCTGAAGGCATCCTTAATCTTTTCATACTCTCCACCGAGCTTTTTTACATCCTCCTCGCAAACGCCGTAAAGGGTAATAAAATCGCCGGTGTATGTATTTTTAAGCAATAATGGCGTGCCCTCGGCCGAGATCTTTCCGTGATCCAGAATAACCACATAATCGGCGTCGGCCGCCTCCTCCATGTAATGGGTGGTCAGAAATACCGTCATATTATTCTCTTTACGCAAATCTCCGACAACCTTCCACAAAAGGCTCCGCGTCTGGGGATCGAGTCCCGTCGTCGGCTCGTCGAGTATAAGAATCTTAGGCTCGTGGATAAGCGCCCGCGCTATGTCCGCCCGGCGACGCTGTCCTCCCGAAAGCTTACCTACCGGCCGCTTTAAAAAGTCGCCGAAATCGAGCAGCTCCACAAGGTAATCGAGGCGTTTTTTAAAGGTGTTTCCGCTTATTCCGTACAGTGCTGCCCTGTTTTCTAAATTTTCCTTTACCGAAAGCTCCTTATCAAGCACCGAACTCTGGAACACGACCCCGAGGTTTCGTTTTATATGTCCGAGCTCGGTGTCAAGATCATGTCCGCAAATATTAACCGAGCCCGAATCCTTTTGCAAACGGCCGCACATAATGTTTATTGTGGTCGATTTTCCGGCTCCGTTAACACCTAAGAATGCAAACAGTTCCCCCTCTTTTACCCGAAAACTCAGGTCGCAGACGGCTTTTAAATCCCCAAAGCTCTTCTCAAGATGATGTATCTCAATTATATTTTCCATCCACCGTTCTCCTTTCAGTATTATAAATCAAACAGAAAATCGCCGGAAACAAGACATCGGTTAAAGTGCCTTTGTGTTTTCTGTCTGCATTGGATTCCGTGTGTTTTCGGCGGCTTCGCGCTCAAGTGCGCCGAGTCTGCATATCCGCGACATAACCATAAACATAGTACCGATGCCGTATGGTGCAAAATTCACCTGAATATTCATATCAAACATACTTCCGTAAGCAAGTGTAAAAATACCGACAATAATGCCAGAAACTATGCTGCATGCCGCCGGTATGCTCACCGCAAGAATTCCCAGTCTCATAAGCTCCCTTGCGGAGGCTAAATCAAAGGGAGTTCCGATTTTAAGCTCACGTTTAAAGTAACAATGGGCGAATTTGCTTAAAACGGCCTCGCCGGCAAAAAACACCATTTGCATTAAAATCACCGCATACTCCGCTTGATTCCCGTTATCCAAAGCCCCTAAATTTTCGTTTAAAGACTCACCGTAAGTAACGCCGTTTATAACCAGCGTATCAACCTTGAAGGATACACCGAGCATCCTCACAATACAAGAGCAAAATGCTATTATGCTGAAAATAAAGAAGATGATGCTTAGCACCTTGCCGAGTTTATAAAGCTTTTGAACAGTTTTCAGGGTTTTCATCTGACGTTACCTCCGTTTTATTTAAGAATCACAGTGAAGAAAAGACCTTACATCCTTTCTTTCTGATCCATGAATATATCGCAAAGGAAAGGGCCAGCGACAACGCCGTAAATACGGCCGCAAAAACAACAAAGCCGACACCTGCCGCACGAAGCACCATAAATACAACAAACATTATAACCGTATACAGGACGTTATTAAGCAGCGAAAATGCAACACAACCGCTTTGCTTTATCGGTGTTGTCTCATTCGTCCAGTTTACATTCGGCATCAAAAGCCCCATAAACAAGCCGAAAACGGCGGTGTAAACACAATATGAAAGGCACATAAGAACCACAAGCAAAAGCTCCGCAGCGGCATACCCGTAGGCAAACAGCGAGCAGGCAATGCAAAACAGCATGGGTACTCCGGTCAATATCAGCTGCACGGCAAGCTTTGCGGTGAGAATTTTTATTACCGGTACCGGCAGCGACTGCAAAAGCCAGATACTCCTGCCCTCAAGCGAAACGCTCGGAGCCGCCATGTTATTCATTGCCGAAACAAGACAAACGACAATACATATAACCGCCGGCAGGCTGTCGTTCGAGCCTAAAATCTCACCGATAATACCGAAAAAAAGCTTTCCTTTCCATATAAGAGCTATACCTGTAATAACCGCCATGACAATGCCGAATCCGCAATTAAGCATATAATTCGGGCTGGAGGTAAAACGGGAAAATTCTTTTGAAAGCAGCGCTCCGAAAATTCCTTTTTGCTTTGCATCGGTCTCTTTGTAGGCTTTTTTGGCAATACTCGCGGGAGAAGTCGCTATCTTTAAAAAGCTTTTTGAAATTCCGAACCACACAATACCCAAAAGCAGCAAAAACACCGCCGTTACGACAAGCAGGCTTACCGTCTCCCCCGTTCCTGCCCTGCCGAACAGATAAACCGGATAAACCGAGCCTTTGATCTTATCGCCGTATTTGCTCGCATTGGCGATGAAATCGCTGATAAGGCTTTGCGCCTTAAAACAGCAAAGATAATAAACCGCAAAAAATAAAAGTGAGACAAAAACCGTTACAAAGCTCTTGTTTTTTATCTTTACACTGATTCTCGCCACAACCCATCCGAGTGCACACGAAAGGGTGAAAACAAACACCGAAATCAGAAAAACAAACCACAGCGAGCCGACAATCCCTGCAGCATTCATCGGAACCGACAGCCAATAAACGATTACCGGCGGCAATATAAAGGTGCCCGAATACATAAGCCCCATGAGATACACGCCGAGCAGCCTTGAGGTCATAATTATATGTACCGGTATCGGCAGTGACAGCAAAAGGTCGTTGTCCTTTGAAAGATACAGGCTTGAAAAGGTGTTGAAAACACTGCCGAAAGCACCTAAAACAATCGATAAAAGCCCCATAAGAGCAAAGTACAGCCAGTCCATACCGGCCGATACCAGCGGACCGCAAATAAAAAACGAAAGAGCCGCCGACACACCGCCGACAACAAAGACCATCAGTATAACAAACAAGGATATGTAAACCGCCGTAGACACCGTAGTTCTGGCTTCATTTTTTTTGGCATTGTAAAAAAAGCTGCGGAATATCTCAGTCATCTGCTTTTTCAAAAGCAACTTCAGCATGATTCGCCCTCCAGCTCCAAAAAGACCTCTTCCAGCGAATCGTCGCCCTTTACCTCTTCCATGGTACCGCAGCGTATAAGCCGGCCGCCCTTGATTATTGCAACCTTATCGCAAAGCTTTTCGGCCACCTCGAGAACGTGGGTCGAAAAGAATATTGCGCCGCCGTTTTGGCAAATCTCCCTCATCATTCCCTTTAGCTGATGAGAAGCCACCGGATCAAGGCCCACAAAGGGCTCGTCCATAATAACAAGCCTCGGGTCATGCAGCCAGGCCGAAATAATGGCGAGTTTTTGCTTCATGCCGTGCGAATAGGCCGAAATCGGCTGAGCCAGATCGTCTGTAAGCACTAACAATTCGGCGTATTTGCGTATCTTCTCCATCCTGACATCCGGCTTTATTCCGAAAATATCGGCAATAAAATTAAGATACTTTATTCCGGTCATATAGTCATATAAATCGGGATTATCCGGAATATATGCTATCTCGCGCTTGCATTCGAGAGGGTTTGTTTTGATCGATTTTCCGTCAACGTATATTTCGCCCTTTTCAAACTGCAAAATACCGACTACCGATTTTAAAGTAGTGGTCTTTCCGGCGCCGTTATGTCCTATAAATCCGTAAATTTCACCCGGAGAAATATGAAGGCTTAAATCATCAACCGCCTTTTTATCCCCGTATTCCTTGGTTAAATGCTCAATTCTCAGCATTGCTTTTTCGGTCCTCCTGAAATTTTTTAAAGCAAAACAATCCCTTAAAAAACATATTTACATTACTCTGTTTGCACCCTTTTGAAACCCACTCAGACCGGCTCGGAATATATGTATTCCCGATCACGAATAACTTTAATACACATCACACATTCTGTAACCGGCATTGCGGAATAATTTTATCATACCGACTATCGTAGTTTTGTCAACCTTTGAAAGAATAATTTTACAATAAGACGGAATAAAAATCACAAAACCGTTAAAAGCATTACGCAGCCGCTATAATAATTACCGTTTTTTTACGGTGTAAAAGGGCTTAAAAATAAAAAAACAAAATCCGAGCAGCACAAATATTTTCAGCTGATTGCGCTGCCCGGAACCGCAGTATTATTTATTTTTCTTCTCCGAACGTTTTAAAAAGCGGCGTTTTATACCTACCGCCCACCGCTCGGTAAAAAGGGTAAGTATACGCAAAAGCGACTCGGCCGCAAAGGAGAAAACGACGGTCAGCTGTACAATGCTCGCCGGCAGCTGTACGATCGAAAAAAGTCCCGGCAGCAGGAAAAAGCACAGCAGCAATCCGACAATATTGATTATGAATACTATAATACGGTAGGTGTTCATAGGCAGGCTTATTCTCCGTAGAATCATAAATCCCACAACCGCAAGCACAAGGGTGGCCGACGTCGCGACATCCCCCTTGCTCATACCGAAAACATCGCCGAAAATCGCAAGCGAGCCGACAATGAATGCATCGGTAAGACCGGCCGGAAGGGCCTGCTTTAAAACCTTCTTCAAAAAGTTACCGCTTATACGGGAATTATTGCTTTCAAGGGCCAGTAAAAATCCCGGGATTCCGATAGTAAACATGCTTATAAGCGAAATATGAGCCGGCTCGAGAGGGTACGTCAGCGAGAAAACAGCGGCCGTTATTGAAAGCAGCAGCGAAAAAATATTTTTAACAAGAAACAGACTCGCCGAGCGCTGAATATTGTTTACAACCCTTCTGCCCTCGGAAACAACCTTCGGCATTCTGGCAAAGTCCGAATCCATAAGCACAACCTCGGCCACCTGAGAAACCGCCTCGCTGCCCGACGCCATGGCAATACCGCAATCGGCATCCTTAAGGGCCAGTATGTCGTTTACGCCGTCGCCCGTCATGGCTACCGTATGCCCCTGTTTTTTCAGGGCCCTTACCAAAAACTGCTTTTGTTTTGGAGTGACTCGTCCGAATACCGTGTATTTTGCGGCGGCCGAAAAGAGCTTTTCCTCGGTGTCGAGGGTGGATGCGTCCACGTAAATTCCGGCATTTTTAATACCGGCAAGCCGCGCTATTTCGGCGACCGTTTCGGGATTGTCTCCCGATATAACCTTTACGGTAACGTCCTGTTTTTCAAAATACTTAAAGGTCGCCTTGGCGTTTTTGCGGATGGAATTCGACAGCACGATAAGGGCCTTAGGCTCGACATTTGCCGAAAGGGCTGCATTTTGTGAATCCACCGGCTCCTCCTGCCTTGCAAAGACCAGAACTCGATATCCCTTTTTTGCATATTCGGCCATTTCATCCTTAACGGCGTCTATTTTATCTTTAAGCACGAATTCCGGAGCACCGAGTATCCATGTCCCGTTTTCGAAGTTCATCACACCGTATTTAAGCGAGGATGAAAAGGGCACTACATCCGACGGGACAAAGGGCTCGTTTAAAAATCCGTTGCGGCAGAACATATCGCGAAGCGCCGACATGGTAGCGTTCTGGTCATGCGAAGCGCTGACGTAACAAAACAGCATATCCTCAATACTTGCCGTTTCGTCCTTATCAAGCGGAACCACGTTGCGGACTTCCATTTTCGGCTCGGTTATGGTTCCGGTCTTATCAACGCACAGCACATCAACACGGGCAAGCGCTTCTATGCTCTTCATATCGTTAAGCAGAACCTTGCGCTTTGCAAGACGTATGGTCCCGAGAGCCAACGCCACCGTCGTAAGCAGATAAAGCCCCTCGGGTATCATTCCTATAACCGCCGCAACGGTCGATACAACGCTGCCTGCAAAGCCTTCGTGGTTTACATAATACCCCTGATAAAAAAGCACACCGCCGATGGGAATAAGTATGATTCCCATCCATTTTACCAGCTTGTTTATCGAACGGATCATCTCGGACTGCTCACCGTCGCGCATTTTTTTTGCCTGAGCGGTAAGCTTTTGTATATAGCATTCGTTGCCCACCTTTTCGAGCACTGCACAGCACTCTCCCGAAACGATAAAGCTTCCCGATAAAAGCGGATCGCCGGCTTTTTTGGTGATTTCATCCTCTTCTCCCGTAAGCATCGACTCGTTTACCGCGACCGTCCCCTCAAGCACCCGTGCATCGGCGCATATCTGGTCGCCGGACGAAAAGATAACCACGTCGTCCTTAACAAGATCGCGTGCGCGCACCCTCGTTTCGCTGCCGTCGCGAATCGCCACCGCATGCGGCGCGTTAAGAAGATTCATTTTTTCTATGACCTTGCGCGCCTTCAATTCCTGATATATACCTATAAGCGTATTACCTATAACTATAGGTAAAAAGGTAAGATTCCTAAAAGATCCTACAATACATATAAGCACCGTTATTACCATAAATATAAAATTGAAATAGGTAAAAACGTTGGATATGATTATATCCTTTGTGCTTTTTGAGACGGAAGTCTCGGCAATATTCTGCTGACCGTTTGCTTTTCGGCTTCTGACTTCACTTTCATCAAGTCCGGAAAAACCGTAACTCTGCATATTTATATTCTCCAAAAGCATTTTTTGACATTATACCATGCAAAATTTCTTTTATCAACAGTCGGTTAAGTAATTAAATAACCAATGCGGCAACGATGGAAATAAACACAAAACCGAGCGGAAAATAAATGTCGCCGAAACAGAATTCAAGATTCCTTATTTTGCGGAAAATCCTGATTATGTAAAAAATCCTTTTATAACCGTCTTGTTTTTCACAATGAATAGTGTTATTATCTAAACAGTGTCTATTATATACGGTTTAATTACCCGACTATACCCTCTTTACCGGCACCGTCTGCAAGGGCAAATATTTTAGCAGGCACAACAATAACATTATTGGCACATTACATATAGGTTTATTCGGAGGTATACACATGAAACAAATGCGTCGTCTGTTAATACTGCTTATAGTTTTTGTTGTTTCTTTGTCGTCATTTAATTTTGTCACGGTATCCGCCGCACAGGAGGTACAGATAAAGGCCGGCGACGTAGATAACAACGGAGAAATAACGGCAACCGACGCATTGCTGGCTCTTCAATTTTCGGTCGGCAAGGTAACCCTTTCGAAAACCGCCTCGGCTGCTGCACGGGTACAAAACAGCGACACATGTACGGCGGCCGACGCGCTTTTGATACTTCAGCTTTCGGTCGGCAAAATCTCCGCCGCATCGCTCCCTACCGGAGAATACATTATAATAACAATAGACGATACCGAGAATCCCGACAAGCCTGACAAGCCGGATAAACCCGACACTCCCGATAAACCGACCGAAAAGCCGTCGGAGGTATTTACCGCCCTGTCGGCCGATAAATACTGGTCGTACTCGACCCTTTCATCGGTACAAAAAGAGGTTTATTCCAAAATAACCGAAATCGTTGAGGAGGTCCGGCACGGATCATCTGAACTCGGCAGCACGGACGAAATCACCTTTTCCGATGTCAGAGCCGCATATTTTGCCGTTCAGAAGGACCGTCCCGATCTGTTTTATATGCCGCACGGCTACCTTGTCAACTCATCGGACAGAAAAATATCAATAAACCTGACCGAAGGCGGCGCACCCGGGTATATTTACTCCGACGAACAGATCAAAGAAATGACTCCCCTGATAAACAAGCGCATTAATGAAATAATCGACAGTGTAACTAAAGTCGGTATGAGGGAGGATGAAATTGCCCTCGCACTGCACGACTGGGTATGTTCAAACGCATCATATCATTACGAAGCCGTAAACGATCCCGAAGCCTATCCCGAGGCATGGTCGGCCGCAAGCGTTCTTGTCGGAGACGGGCTTGCAGTATGCGAGGGACTTTCCCGTGCTTATCAGTACCTGCTTTACAGGTGCGGTATAAACAGCACCCTTATTTCGGGAATCGCCGCCGGCGGCGGACATATGTGGAACATATCCCTTATATCCGGACAATGGTACGAAAGCGACATAACATGGGATCTCGCTTCGGCAAACGGCATCTCCCACCTGTTTTACAATCAGACCACCGCCGTTATGAACGGTTCTCATACACGCGCGGACGATATTAATTCCGACGGCAGCGCTCCGGCTACCGGCTCATTCAATTACTCAGCCCCTACCGCAAGCTCGCTGGATCTTAACTATTTCCGCCGCAACGGTCTGCATTTTGAGGATAAAGATGATATAGCCGCACGTTTTCCGAAAATCGCTGCCGATATAATAACCAAAGAAAACGGATATATCGAAATAACGGTTGAGGGAACATTTTTCCGTTCGTTTGAGGATATCGAAACCCTGCTGACCACCGACGTTTTACAGGAAACCGCCGATCTTCTTTACAAAAAAGGCATAGTTGTCAACATGGTTTCAAAAAACCTCAAAACCGGCGCCCCCGGCTTTGGCGTTAAATTTTCCTGATAAAGGTTTTTCGGACAAAACAAAACAGAATAAAATAAAATAAAAAAATGCGGATGCGCCCGTTATTCCGGGTGTGTCCGCTTTATTCTTTTTAGTCCGGATAATAAATTACGAAAAAAACACCACTTAGCCGCAATGCGACCGTTTGCGGACCGATTAAAGCTTTTAAGGGGAGGCGTTTTGCCTTATTTATAAGGCAAAAACGTCAATAAACCGTATAAAGGCAATCATGTTTTATCTCTCGTCGGTCGGTTTATTGACGGCCGGCTCCGCCGGCGCCTCCCCGAGGCCGAAAGAATTTTATTCGCCGCAATAATCGGACAAACAGCCTTTTACAACCGAAAAAATCACGGTTTTCAGGTCGATAATTATAAGGTTTAGGCATTTTACTTGACCGATCAAATCATCTGCTGTATAATGTAAAAACGGTAAATTGTAATTCGCTCAGCCGCTTAATTCACGATTAAAAACGGCGGCCGAGCTTCATATGATTTTTTAAAATCCGGGAGATACTTTAATGAGACTTGACAAATACCTTAAGGTTTCAAGAATAATAAAGCGGCGTACCGTCGCAAACGACGCCTGCGACGCCGGAAGGATTGACGTAAACGGCAAACCGGCGCGCGCATCATACGATGTTAAGGTCGGCGACATAATAACCGTCCGCCTCGGCAAAATGCCCCTTAATGCCCGTGTTCTGGCGGTAAATGAATTTGCACGCAAAGAGGACGCAGGCTTAATGTATGAAATAACCGACTGACACGGCAATGCATTTATGTGCTGATAAATTCGTGTATCTCTGATACAAACGCCGTATCACCGGCATTACCGGAGCAAAGGTTATTTGATAAATACGGCTTTGAAGCCACTTTCGGACAAACCTTCGGCATGGTTAAAAAAATGTAACCGTTTTTTAACAGTTGCCGTGTTATAATAGGCTGTACGCGAACACTTTTTATCTCAAAAGGCAGTACGACCCAAAGCTTATTTACATTTTCACATATCCTCTAACATAAGGAGAAAAGTATGAGTAACGAGTTTGAGAACGAGAATAATCACCTCCAAAACACCGGGGACGATGATTTTATCCTGTCGGACGGATTTTCCATAGACGGCGAAGGGCAGGATGAAAAGGACTACGACCTCGATATGTGGACCGATTATGTAACCGCCGAATCAAAAAGGCCCCACGGCAGCGAAACCGGCGAAAACAACGAGGACAGCGATGTCATATATTCATCAAGCGAAAAGGAGGAGGAAGCCCATTTGAGAAGCGGTGCCCCCTCCCATACGCGCACAAAAAGCAGAAAAAAAACAAAGAAAAAGTTTTCAAAAACCAAAAAAATACTGCTTTCTGCCGTGCTGATAGTGCTTATTACATTCTGTCTTATTGTAAGCGCTTTCAGTATTTACGTCTTTGCCGTTGTGGATGACGATATCGGTTACAACCTCAACAACCTCAGCGTCAATTATTCCACCGTTATATACGCTAAAAACCGCGATACCGAGGAATACAGCGAATATTGCCGGCTGCACGGATCGGAAAACCGCGTGTGGGTCGATTCGAGCGAGTTTTCTCCTTACATCTGCGACGCCATTGTAGCAATCGAGGATAAACGTTTTTACCAGCACGAGGGCGTTGACTGGAAGCGTACCTTCAGCGCTTTTCTCAACATGTTCTTCGATATTTACGGCGGTACACAGGGCGGCTCCACCATAACCCAGCAGCTGGTCAAAAACCTTACCGGCGACAAGGAACAGACCCCTCAGCGTAAAATCCAGGAGATAATGCGCGCTCGCAACATCGAGAAAAACTACGCTAAATCCACCATTATAGAGTGCTATGCAAACATTGTACATTTCGGAAACGGATGCGACGGAGTACAGGTTGCGGCTCAGTATTATTTCGGCAAGGACGCAAAAGACCTTACCCTTCTTGAGTGCGCCTCTCTTGCAGCCACCATACAGACTCCGGCGACCAAGAACCCGATCGACGGACCCGAGGTAAACAAGGAGCGCCGCGAGACGTGTCTTGCGCTCATGCTTGAGCAGGAGCTCATTTCCAAGGAGCAGTACGATGAAGCAATGAGTCAGGAGCTTGTTGTTGTGGATCACTCCTCCAAAAGCAGCACCGATGATGACAGCGACGGCGAAAAGCTTGATAAATCCAACGTTTACGATTTCTTTGTCGAAACCGTTATCGACGATGTTATAGACGATCTTGTAAACATCAAGGGCTACCCCAAGGATGAAGCCCAGCGGCTGCTTTATTCCGGTGGACTTCAGATATATTCAACTGTCGATCCGTACGTTCAAAGGACTATGGAGGAGGTATTTGCCGACGACAGCAATTTTGCAAAGGTCGGTAAAAAAGAAGAGCAACCGCAAGCCGCAATGACACTTATGGATTATAACGGCCATATCGTCGGAATAATGGGCGGCCGCGGCGAAAAAACGGCCAACCGCATACTCAACCGCGCGACCACCTCAAAGAGGCAGCCCGGCTCATCCATAAAGCCCCTCGCTGCATATTCGCCGGCAATAGAGCTTAACCTCGCCACATACTCTACCTATATTGAGGACGCTCCGATAAAATTTAACGGCAAAAACTACCCCGATAGAGGTTCGTATGCCAATGTTACCCTGCAAAATGCGCTGTCGCGCTCGCTTAACTGCGTTGCAGTGCGGCTTGTAAATAAAATCGGAGTGGATAAAAGCTACGAATTCGTTGAACAGCGCTATCATATTTCAACCTTGGTTGAAAGCTACACTCGCGATGACGGTACTATTTTAACCGATCATACCCTTTCGTCGATGGCTCTCGGAGGAATGGTAAACGGAGTTACAACCAAGGAAATGGCCGCAGCATATGCCTGCTTCGGAAACCTCGGGGTTTACTGGAAACCCACTACTTACACGAAAATCGTGAATACATTCGGCGACGAAATACTTTCTCAGGACACGATAGGAACCCAAAGCATTTCCCAGGAAACGGCCAACGTTATGAATGAAATCATGCAAACCGCCGTTACCGGCAGCGGTGGCACTGCTCGTCCTGCTGCCTTCGGCGGATGGCCGATATTTGCAAAAACCGGCACAACCAACGACAACTATGACCGTTGGATGGTCGCAGGAACGCCTTACTATGTAGCCGCATGCTGGTACGGCTTTGATACACCTGCCGAAATGGGCGGAACGTCGTACAACCCGTGTATTTATTTCTGGAAGCCGGTAATGAAAAAGATACATGAAAAACTCGAGCTTTGCGATTTTGCCGAGTCCGGTTCGGTAAGCTACAGGTATTATTGCACCTCGAGCGGTGAGCTTGCAACCGACCGCTGCTCCAATGTAGCGCTCGGCTTCTATAAAAACAGCTATCTGCCCGTATGCTCACAGCACGGCGGAGCCATACGTGCCGAGGTAACCAAGCCCTCCCCTGTCGGCGGAAAATTTGCCGAAATATATGCCGGAGGTCTCTTGCCGGAATATGAACCCCCAAAATCTGTATCGGAGGAATCAAGTGATTCGTCCGAAAGCACATCCGGCGAAGAAAGCGCACCAACGGAAGAGTCATCAACGCCCGAAAGCGAGCCGTCACCCTCATCAAATCAAATTGTAATAATCCCGAGCAATACCGATCCGGAGCCTTCAAAGGAGGAATCATCCCCCTCCCGGCCTGATCCCGAGCCATCATCCGAGGAAGAAAGTAAGGATGAGCCCTCCTCAGGCAGTAATCCGGACGACAGTTCCGACGAAGACGAAGGGGTAGGCTAAAAGAATAAAACCGATTGCAAAACATTAAAAAGCCGGTTGACGGACGGTTTACCCGCTGTCCGTCAGCCGTCAACTTGAATTTTCATTTAAAACGGCAAGGTAAAACGATAAAATACGGAGGATCAAAAATGTACGATGGCTTTATAAAGGTTGCGGCGGCGACCCCGAAAATCCGTGTAGCCGATTGCGTTTATAATTCTCAGCAGATACACTCCGCCATACAAAGCGCGGCAAAACGCGGCGTCAAGGTACTTGTACTGCCCGAGCTTTGCTTAACCGGATACACCTGCAGCGATTTATTTTTGCAAAACACCCTGATTTCGGCGGCGGCGTCGTCCCTTAAAGAGATTGCCTCGTCGGTCGGTGATATACTGGTCTTTGTCGGATTGCCGGTGCTGTACGGCGGAAAGCTTTATTCCGCCACCGCCGCACTTTTCGAGGGGAAAATCCTCGGAATAGTCCCCAAGACCTACATTCCGAACTACAGCGAATTTTACGAGAAACGCCACTTCAGCTCCGCTCCGGAGGAAAATGCGACAATAGACATTTGCGGTGCGAGTGTCCCCTTCGGCACTAAGCTGATATTCGCCTCGTCGAGATGTCCCGATTTAAAAATCGCCGCCGAAATATGCGAGGATCTCTGGTCGGTCAGCCCTCCGTCGTGCGATCATGCCGTCGCCGGCGCTACAATAATAGTCAATCCTTCCGCCAGTGATGAGGTGGTCGGCAAGACATTTTACAGACAACAGCTTGTAAGCGGACAATCCGGAAGACTTATTTGCGGCTATATATATGCCGACGCCGGCGAGGGGGAATCAACGACCGACCTTGTATTCACGGCACATAATATGATCTGTGAAAACGGAACGATCCTCAACCAAAGCAAATTTACCGACGAACTGCTTATTTCCGAAATTGACGTCAGCCGGCTTGCCTTTGAAAGGCGCCGCATTACGACCTTCCCCGACGAAAATTCCAAGGGATATACCAAAATATTTTTTGATTCCCATTGCGAATATACGGCACTTACAAGGGATATTCCGTGTGCTCCGTTTGTACCGGGCAATGCTGACCTCCGGCACGAGCGCTGCGAAGAAATTCTTTCGCTTCAGGCATTGGGCCTTAAAAAACGCCTTGTTCACACCAATGCAAAATCAGCAGTAATAGGCATTTCGGGCGGACTCGACTCCACCCTCGCGCTGCTTGTATGCGCAAGGGCCTTTAAGGCTCTCTCCCGTCCTATGAGCGACATAATAACGGTTACCATGCCCTGCTTCGGCACAACACAGCGAACCCGTTCAAACGCACAGCGGTTATGCGAATGTATCGGCACCGAATTATTGACTATTGACATAACCGATTCGGTAAAGCAGCATTTTTCAGACATAGGACAAAACGAAGAAAAACAGGATATAACCTTTGAAAACTCTCAGGCCAGAGAACGCACCCAAGTCCTTATGGATATAGCAAACAAAAATTCAGGACTTGTTATCGGCACGGGCGATTTATCCGAGTTAGCTCTCGGCTGGGCCACCTACAACGGCGACCATATGTCTATGTACGGTGTAAATGCTTCGATTCCCAAGACCCTCGTGCGTTATCTTGTAGCACATGAGGCCGAAATATCCGAAAACGAGATTTTTTCAAAAACCCTTTACGATATTCTCGACACTCCTGTAAGTCCCGAGCTGTTGCGCCCGTCAAACGGAGAAATCTCCCAAAAGACCGAAGAGCTTGTCGGCCCATATGAGTTGCACGACTTTTTCCTCTACTATGCCATACGCTGGGGATTTGAGCCCAAGAAAATCTACCGTATTGCAAGATATGCCTTTGCCGGGAAATATGACGATACATTTATTCTCAAATGGCTTAAAAACTTTTACAGGCGATTTTTCGCCCAGCAGTTCAAACGCTCATGCCTGCCCGACGGTCCTAAGGTCGGCAGTCTTACCCTCTCTCCAAGGGGCGACTGGCGTATGCCGAGCGACGCCGTAGCCTCACTTTGGTTAAACGAGCTCGAAAAGCTTTAAATAACCGAACGCCGCACCGGACACCGCTAGAATAATTTAATAAAAAGCGGGTCATCGTAAAAAACGACGGCCCGCTTTTTGTATAAAAAGAATTACCGTTGTTGATATTGTATCAACAACGGTAACGGATTTGGTTGCGGGGGAAGGACTTGAACCAACGACCTTCGGGTTATGAGCCCGACGAGCTACCAACTGCTCCACCCCGCGGTATATACACAAGTTATAATTCCTCGTGACTTAAATAATATTACCACAGCCAATCCGTTTTGTCAAGCAAAATTTCGATTTTTCTTAAAGCTTATTTTGTACAAGTGTCAATGATGGGTGACACTTGTACACTCCGTTCTTTTCGGAATACCGTATTACCCGTTGACGAAACTTAGCTGTTGATGTTATACTATTCATTGAAAAACAACTCCTTTGTGGCTCGATGTTGGTTTTGCATCTTTCATCTTACCACTTTTGAGTTGTTTTTCAGTTTTTTATTTGTCACCCATCAATTGTAGCATAACAAATTCCGATTTTCTTAAAGCTTATTTTTTGTCTTGCACAATAACACAATAAATTAATGCAACCGATATGCAGCGTCCGGCAGATTTTTGCCGTATAAAAAGTGAAAAACAAACCGGAAATGCATGGTTTTAGCATCTGCTTCATAAATTTGTAAAAACTTGTATTTTACAAAATGTAAATGCTAATAAAAAGGCGGCTTCTCCCCTGTTCTTCATCAACGGTGAATATCGGCTACCGTCACTTTAAATATCAGGGAATAAGCCGCCGAAAGCATTAAATCGGCACTGCCATTCGGTTTTTATTTTTTTTGCTGCGCCGGATACGGACGATTCTCGATTTATACTCTGTTCTACTGTACTTATCTAATGTACCGCCCGGATTACGTTAGCCCTCGTAAGCGTCCTTATCGCAAAGGACAACTACATTCTCATGGGTCTTTATAAGGGTAGCCGGATTTGAGGTGACTATAGAATCGTCAAGCAGCCGGGAGAGCGCACTGTGTTTATTCTTGCCGGATATAAGCATAAGTATCATCTTGGCTTTAAGTATGGTTCCCATGCCCATTGTTATGGCTTTTTTCGGCACTAAATCGGCACTTTCAAAAAAACGCGAATTCGCGTCGATGGTATCAGCCGTAAGATCGGTCATATGGGTGCCGGCATAAAGCACGTCGCCCGGTTCATTAAAGCCTATATGGCCGTTGCGGCCTATTCCGAGGACCTGAAGATCAACCCCGCCGGCAAGGCCTATGGCCTTATCGTATTCCTTACCGAAAGCGGCAGGATCATCGGTCTGTCCGTCCGGAACGTGAGTATTTTCCTTTTTAATGTTTATCTTATCAAAAAGGTTTTTGTTCATAAAATAACGATAGCTCTGATCGTTTTTCGGATCAATGGGGTAATACTCGTCGAGGTTGAAGGTTTTTGCCTCGCTGAAATCGACATAGCCGCTTTCGCACAGCTGTGCGAGACGTCCGTACATTCCCAGCGGAGTCGAACCGGTAGCAAGGCCTATAACGCTGTCGGGCTTTAAAATGACCTGACTTGCAACAATCTTCGCAGCTTCCTCAGACATTTTTTCATAAGTGTCGAATACCTTGATTTTCATAATACATCTCTCCCTTTTTAATACCGATAACAATTATACAATCAATAAAAATATCGTCAATTACATCTATTGCCCATTCTTGTAGCAATATTGACTTTTTACCGGAATACATGAAATATAATGTTGAAATTCAGAATTATTATTACGATGATTCCACCGAGCTTAAAAACGACAGCGGTCTTAAATACATAGATTTCTTGTCAGCCGGCGATTCGGGCACAAAGTTCCGTTCGTTCGACTACATATACAAAACCGGCGACGCTTTTTGGCAGGTAAGATTTACGGCTCGCGAGGAAGCATTTGCTCGGTATACCGAGCAGATATCCGAATGGGCGAATTCGGCCCGCTTTGAATAAACGGAATTTTTAAATACCGGCGGTCGGCTGTGTTTTTTATCAGCAGCCGCCGTTTTTTGTTCTTTCGGTCTTTTTTAAAAGCCGTATTGACCCGTCTGTTTTTTTAATATATAATTGTAAAGGTATAATTCTTCTTAACAAAAGGATAATTTTAACCTTTTTTAACCGAAAAGGCGCAAATAACTTTAAATATTTTTTGCACCCGGCGCGGACATAAAACCATACTTAAACTAATGGGAGCATTAAAATGGCAGAAACCAAAAAAGAGATATCGGGCAGATTTTTCACGGGAGAACGAGCCCTTTTTCATGAGAAAAACGCACATATAACCTACAGCACCTTTGCCGACGGCGAATCTCCTCTTAAAGAAAGTGCAAATATCGAGCTTGACGGCTGCATGTTCAAATGGAAATATCCGTTGTGGTATTCTGATAATATATCGGTTCAAAACAGCACCTGGTTCGAAATGGCGCGAGCCGGCGTGTGGTATTCGAATTTTGTCACGGTTGAAAAAAGCGCTATAGAAGCGCCGAAAAACTTTCGCCGCTGCCGGAATGTAACACTTAGCGATGTTTCCTTTGCAAACGCTGCCGAAACCCTCTGGAGCTGCGATAAGGTATCCCTTGACAGAATAACCGCAAGAGGCGATTATTTTGCCATGAACAGCACAAATTTAACCGTAAATGATCTTACCCTTTACGGCAATTATTCCTTCGACGGGGTCAAAAATGCGCTGATAGAAAACTCGCGGCTTTTATCAAAGGACGCCTTTTGGAACAGCAGCGATATAACGGCTAAAGGCTGCTTTATTTCGGGAGAATATCTCGGTTGGAATTCAAAGAATCTCACCCTTATAAACTGCACGATAGAAAGTTTGCAGGGTCTGTGCTACATCGAAAATCTTGTAATGAAAAACTGCCGTTTGCTTAATACCACCCTCGCTTTCGAGTATTCCTCGGTCGATGCCGAAATTAAGGGCAAAATCGACAGCGTTTTAAATCCGAAATCCGGAACGATAAAGGCCGACGAAATAGGCGAACTGATTATTGAGCGCGACAAGGTTGATCCTTCAAAAACCAAAATCATCTGCAAATAAACCGGCGATCCTCGTAAAATAAATAACCGCCTCTTTCCTGCTTTTAGGCAAACATCGTACCGGTCGGACAAAAAACGGTTGTCGCCATATTATCGTGACGGTCGGAAATATTTAACTGCAATAGAATTAAGGAGAATACCCGTGTATAATTTTGATTTACCGGTAGAGCGCCGGGGAACCGGCTCGATTAAATGGGATGTCGGCGAAAATGAGCTTCCGATGTGGGTCGCCGACATGGACTTTAAAACAGCGCCCCAAATCACCGAAATTATAGAAAGCCGCGCAAAGCACGGTGTTTTCGGCTACACCGATGTAACCGATGAATGGTACGACGCCTATATAGGCTGGTGGAAAAAACGCCATAATTTTGAGATAAAAAAGGACTGGCTGATTTTTTGCACCGGCGTTGTTCCGGCTATATCGAGCATTGTAAGAAAGCTTACAACCCCGGCCGAAAAGGTTGTTTTAATGACGCCGGTCTACAATATATTTTTCAATTCAATTTTAAATAACGGCCGCAATCCCCTGCAATGCGAGCTAAGATACAAAAACGGCTCTTATCACATCGATTTCGAGGATCTGGAAAGAAAACTCGCCGACAATCAAACCTCCATGCTGATTCTTTGCAATCCCCAAAACCCCACCGGCAACATCTGGGATAAAGAGACACTTATAAAAATCGGCGAAATGTGCTTTAAATACGGCGTTACGGTAATATCCGACGAAATCCATTGCGATATAACCTCGCCCGGTAAAAGCTATGTTCCCTTCGCCTCGGTTTCAGAAAAAGCTTTAAAAAACAGCATTACCTGCATTGCTCCGACCAAGGCCTTCAATATAGCCGGAATACAAACCGCGGCTGTATATGTCCCCGACCCGGTATTACGCCACAAGGTCCGGCGGGGACTTAACACCGACGAGGTCGCCGAGCCGAACGTTTTTGCGGTGGATGCCGCCGTCGCCGCCTTTACAAAGGGAGAAGACTGGCTCGATGAATTAAGAAATTATATTTATTCAAACAAGCTTTATGCTTACGAATATATAAAAAATGAGATCCCGGAAATAAAAGCGGTAATTTCCGACGCCACATATCTTTTATGGCTCGGGTACGACAAAAATTTCGGAAAATCGTCCGACGTTGCCGAAATAATACGCAAAAAAACCGGACTGTACCTTTGCGCCGGCGAGCAGTACGGCAAGGGCGGAGAGTATTTTTTAAGAATGAATATCGCCTGCCCGAGATCATCCCTCGAAGACGGACTTAAAAGGCTAAAAAGCGGCACTGAATTTTTAGGCGAAAAATCGGTATAGAATTCCGAAACCAAATAAGAAAGGCGGCAGGCGAAACAGAAATCGCCGGACATTTTATGGAACGCATAAATCCCGCTTATAATTTCCCCATAGTCACATTTTCGGGCAGCGACAACGCAAAAATGTTGACCCGTATTTTCCCCGAAAACCTTATCGACATAGCGCGAAAGGTCGAAATGGAAAACGGCGAATTTCCGAAAGGCTTTATACACACCTCTACCATCCGCCACGAATTCACAAACTATTACAATCAGGCCTGGACGAGGGACGGCGGCCGCGGACTTATTGAGCTTGCACGTTTCGGCGATTCGGTAAGGGCCCGCGCCGTGGCCGAATATTTCAGCACACACATAACCCACGGCGATCATTTCGGCCGAACCACGGTGGAAAACGAATATCCCAAGCACTTTGAAACCGACGGAAACGCCCTGATCCTGATAGGCTGCTGGCGTGCTTATCTTATAAACGAAAAGGACGAAGAATTCGGAAAAGCATTGCTCGAACGGCTTTTCCCGGTGTTTCACTACTTCGAAAAAGGGATGAACGAATGTAAGTCGGGCGATCTTATCCCCTGCGAATCCGAGCTTTCGGGCAACCCCAACACACCCTACGTTGTCTACGGTATATATCCGAACTTTGCCGCTTTGTGTGCGATTGCCGCCTTCGAAAATTTGGCGGATGACCTTGGTGACATCGATAAGTTAAGCTACCTTAACGCCCTCGAAAAACGCCTCGCAAAAGGTATTGAAGAAAAGCTCATCTCGGGTAAGACTGAAAGCAAAACCGAACAGGGAGCCTTTATAAACGGAATTGACGAAAACGGAGCCGCTTTTGACACGGCCGACTGGGAGGAGCTGCATTTTGACGCTTATTGCTCGACCAGACAGCTTTGCGGAATACTTTTAAGCGATGTTGCCGAGTACGGCCTTTCGGATTCGTTCGAAAAAATCCACCGCAAAACCTTCGATTACATAAATCGGGAAATGGCCAAAAGCCCGTATTACCGGAAATACGGTTTTGTCGGGGTCAACTGCTTTCACGGAGCGGGCGGACGCCACGACGAGACCATGTGCGGCTACGGGCAAAGCTTTTTCACCCAGGCCGCCCTTCTCGCCGACGATACGGCATCTGCTACAAAGCTCATAAGCGGCATGTGCCGGCTTGCATACGACGGGGATGTCGTAATACCCCTTACAAACGACCTGAGTCCATTTATATTCCATGAATGCTTTAATTACGATAATTTTGAGCAGGGACTTGATCACACCTTCGGCGTTTTGAAGAATTCGAGGCCGCATGTAAGCGACAATCCCGGCGACGAGGGGAATCTGGTCCAGGAAGCCGAAGCGGTAAAGGTCATAGCCCTTATAATAGGAGTCGAAAACACATCCGACGGAAAATTAAGGCTGGTCCCCCGCCTGCCGTGGGATTTTGACGGCATCACCGTTAAGAATTATCCCTTTATAGACCGCGGCGGACGTCTTAAAAAGCTTGATTTTTTCATCTCGCATCACCGCGAGCAGCGCTGCTGTACATACTCCCTTCATTCTGACGACGAGCTCGAAGATATCGACATCAGAATAGGCCCCTTCCCCTATTTGTGCAACGTTGTATTGGAAAACAATATGTCGGTTGAAAAAGGCATAAACTCCACCTTTGTATGGGTAAAGGGTCTTTCCGGACGGGATATAACGGGTAGTGTCTGTCTCGATTTTTAGGTAAAGCATTTAAAGCGCAGATGTGTTTTAAATACATGTACGGTTGACTTTTGTATCATAACGGATTTATAATCTTTGTGTGATGTTACTTATCCGGTACATTACATTGGATTATTGCCCGTTAAAAAATAAGGAAAGGCTGATAAAAATGAGCAAAACGAATAAATATTCAGGCACAAAGACCGAGAAAAACCTGCTTGAGGCGTTTGCCGGCGAATCCCAGGCAAGAAATAAATACACCTATTTCGCATCGGTCGCCAAAAAACAGGGCTTTGAGCAAATTGCGGCCTTGTTTTTAAAAACGGCCGATAACGAAAAGGAGCATGCAAAACTCTGGTTTAAAGAGCTGTGCGGCATAGGTGACACCGCCGAAAATTTAGCAGCTGCGGCCGACGGCGAGAACTACGAATGGACCGACATGTACGAGGGCTTTGCCAAAACGGCCGACGAGGAAGGCTTTCCCGAGCTTGCACAGCGCTTCCGTCTGGTAGGCGAAATTGAAAAGCACCATGAAGAGCGCTACCGTGCACTGCTTAAAAACGTAGAAACGGCCGAGGTATTTAAAAAGAGCGAGGTCAAGGTCTGGGAATGCAGGAATTGCGGCCACATTGTAGTCGGCGTCGGTGCGCCGGAGGTATGTCCTGCCTGCAATCATCCCCAAAGTTTTTTTGAGGTTCACGCCGAGAATTATTAAGGATAAAGCCGGCAAATTAAAATAAGCCGGTAAACTATAATCCTCCGTTACGTCCTATCGACCGGCAAGTTCTAATCAGCCGGCGAATTATCGAGTTATAATATTTTACTTTTTCCCCGTAAGGCCGCTTAAAATTCGCCTGATTCTTTAATCCGGCGACGCTTTACGGGGGATATTTTTATGCCCGAACAACCCACAAACCCTTTAAGAGTTGCCGGCTGCACGAAAATGTGATACAATTTTCAAGTAAAGCACATCAGATATTAAAAAACACAAAATACAAATTCAAAGCGCGGAGGATATTATGCTCGATTCAGACAGCAAATATATAGACGAATACAAAAGGGTCGACAAAATATGCTCCGACATGCTCGGCGATCCCTGCGGCATTACCGCTTACATAGAGCTAATGAAAAAGGCGGCAATAAGCGGCGAGGACCTGCCCGGCAGCTGGTCGACCGCAATTAAGACCCTTGTTCATTTACGTCATATAAGAAACAGCATTGCCCACGATACCTCGCCCGTTTCCTGCACTAAAAACGATCTAAACTCCCTTAAAGCATTTGGTCGTGCGCTGAGTGAAGGACGGGACCCTATCTCCTGCCTTAACAGTTATAAAAAGCAAACGCAAAGGAGACGTTCGTCGTCTTCCTCCGGGCAAGATAAATCCGGCGGCAGCTCAAAAAACGAACCGGAAGCTTACGAAAACCGCCGGACGGCAGGGCGCATAGTCTCCCTTATTTTTGCGGCGATTATACTCATTATAATGGCGGCGGCCGTATTTATACTTAAGGTTTTTCCGCAATAAGGGCAAAATACAAAGATGAAATATAAATACGGATTTTCAATTTATTGTAACGATTATCGGAGGAAAAGCAAAATGGAAAAAGAAAATGCGCTTGCCGAAAAATTAACCGGCAAAACGGTTGCCGTAACCGGCCCGACCGGCGGCATCGGCAGTGAGCTTTGTCTTTTTCTCGCCGATTTTGCAAAGGAAATAATTCTTCTCGACCGAAACGAGGATAAATCAGACCGACTAAAAAATAAGCTGCTAAAAAAATCTCCGCGCCTAAAAGTCAGCCGTATTCCGGCCGATCTTGAGGATCCGGACTCGGTTTTAAAGGCGGCCGAAGTTTTAAAAAAGCGCCGGCCGGATATTCTTATCCTTTGCGCCGGAATATATCATGTCAGACGAACCGCCTGCAAAAACGGCAACGACAGTATATTTCAGGTCAATTTTGCCTCGCAATACTGCCTTGCCCGTTCGCTTATTACAAGCTGCACTGACGGCTACAAACCGATTATAGCCGTAACCTCAAGCCTTTCGGCGGATTTTGTAAGGTTCAGGCCAAACGACCCTCAGCTCGTCTTCTCGACTTCGGATATAAAGACTTATGCGAATTCAAAAAGAATCCTTACCCTCGCGATGTACGGCCTGTCGTCACACTATCCTACATTCTTCACATTGGCGATGGCCCATCCGGGCATAAGCTATACCGGCATTTTATCGGGCTACAAGCCGTTCATCCGACGTCTTGTAAAATGGCCTATGAAGCTGATATTCATAACCCCCGAAAATGCGGCGCAAAATATTATCCATGCTATCGTCAATGGTAAAAACGGCTTTTGGTGGAGCTGTCCGCGGATTTTAGGCATATGGGGACATCCTCACCTTGTCGGGTTTAAAAAGCCGGAGGAAAGCGAATACAATGCTGTACTCGGCGCGGCAGAAAAGGTATTCACGCAGTTTACCGCCGAGTACAAAAACGCCCGACAAGGCGAAGTATAATTTAAATAAAAAAGTATAAAAATAAAGTATAGAATATTAAAAACAAAACTCAAACAAAACAAAACAAAACAAAACATAAAACCTCCGGCTTCACGGATATCCGCGAAGCCGGAGGCAATTTTATGTTCTTGTTTCGATCGTTTCCCTTTTACTCAAGACCGAGCATTTTCTCGTATTCAGCAGACGGAACCGGTTTACTGAAATAATATCCCTGCATTTCCTCACATCCGAATTTCAAAAGCATTTCGGCCGTCTGCTTGTCCTCCACCCCCTCGGCAATAACCGGGAGCTTCAGCTTCTTTGCCATATTTATAACGGCTGATATGATAATTTCGCTCCGCTTGCCGTCGCACATGTTTACAAGGAATTTCATATCAATTTTAAGCTTATCTATATCAATATCCTTAAGCGAATTCAAAGAGGAATATCCCGAGCCGAAATCGTCCATCTCAACCCTGAATCCCGACTCGCGAAAGCTGTTAATCATTTCCAAAAACAGCTTTTGATTGTCCATATATGCGCTTTCGGTGATTTCGAGACTTATATCCGAAACGTCCACATCGTGCTTTTCCAGTATTCCGAGTATCCGTTCGCATAAATCGGTATTATAGATATCTCTTCTCGAAATATTAACCGAAACCGGGACTGTAACGCCGTTTTTATCCCTCGATTTCCAATCCCTTATGTAATCGCAGACCTTCTCAATAACATATTCGTCAAGTTGTTCCACATAACCGCTTTTCTCCATAAGGGGAATAAACTCCGCCGGGGAGATGAGTCCCTTTTGAGGATGACGCCAACGCAAAAGCGCTTCAACCCCAACAATACAGCACTTTTTGTAATTGACCTGCGGCTGGAACCAGACCTCAAACTGTTCGTTATCTATAGCGCTTTGAACATCGGCAAGCAGCTCCTGCTGTCCTGCTTCAACCGCCGCCATGCCCTTTTCATAATAGGCTATTCTTCTTGAAAAATCGCCTTTTATTGACTGCAGCGCAAGCAAGGCTTTATATGTCATCGCAAACAAATCGCAATCAGGCTCGCACAGATCGTACACGCCGATATGCAGCTTTATCGGAATGCTAAGGTCATAATCGTCAAAGCATGAACTGAAATTATCGTAGCACTCCTCCGCCGTGACCACATCATCAGCACAGAAACGGACAAAATGATCGGCGCTGATATGACCGCTGAAGCTGTCGGGAGAGTCAAAAGATTTCATGTGTTTTCCGAAATCGCTTAAAAGCCGATTGCCGGTATCAAAGCCGTAAATACCGTTGATATCTCGGAAATGGTCGATATCGTATCTTTGTACACGGTATTTCCTGTTTGGATTTTCCTTGATCCACTTGTTGACCCGTTTATAAAGTCCCGAAGAATTGTAAAGTTCTGTAAGAGGGTCAATATCGCCGGAGATAATGCTCGTTACATCCTGACACACCATTACCACCATATCCTGCTGCTCGTCGTAAAAGCTGTATGTAATCCTTTTACAAATGGTTTTGCCGTTTTCCTTCTCGTGAGAAAAAAGCTCGATTTCGTACCTGTTATTAAGCTTTAAACGCTTAATAACGGTAGAAAGCAACATTGCCTTTTCATAGGATATTCTTTCCGTCTCCGGCAAAACGTCGGCCATTATCCCTGCTAACTGCTCGTCGTAAGAAAGACCTGCATATAACTTTGCTGTTTTATTCGTACGAATTCTGTCCGAAATGTTCAAAACCTTTCCGGTAGCACATTCTATAAGAATAACCTCGTCAAAATACTCGGTTATTCTTTTTATAAGCACATCGCCGCTTATACGTTTAAAAGCGTCGCTCCTTGCATCCAAACAATCACACTCTTTATTCACCGTATTTATCGGACTTAACCCGCAAATTCTTATTTTTCTTCGCTATGTACATCGCTTCGTCGGCGCGACCTATAAAGTCGCTTATATCGTCATCTCCCGCGAATTCCGAATGACCTATACTGACCGTAACCGCGCTTTCACCGACAGTTATATGCCTATCGTTTATAAATTTTTCAAGTCTTAAACAGATGTCACTTATATCCTCCGACCCGTCCAAGCTTCTTACGATTGCAAATTCGTCGCCGCCGTAGCGCGCACAGTACCCCATATTTTCCTTACAGAACTTCTTTATGGCCGACGACAGCTGTCTTAAAACCTTGTCGCCCTCATTATGGCCGTAGGTGTCGTTAATACATTTAAAATGGTCGACATCAATGAATATAAAATAGAGGCTGTCGCCGGTTTTAAGGGAACCTGTCTTGTAATAAAGATGGCTTATCAGCTCGCGTCTGTTCGGCAAAGCGGTGAGCGGATCGAGCGACACCATAACCTCAAGCGAATTTATGTATATTCTCAAGGCAGCCACGGTATATCCGGCGATAAAAATGGGATATTCGTACCAGAACACCTGCAAAACGCCGCAAATAATAACAAACAGATTTGAAAACGCAAAAACCAGCAGCTTGTCGTGTCTTTTAAGGGCAGATCGGTTGCGAATAACCGTAATAAGTCCCTTTACAGTGGAAAAAACCAGATATCCGTAGCTTATCCCGAAATAAAGCAACAAAAGCGGTCCGCCGTGGTAATTTCCGTCCTCGCCCCAATAAAATACAAGGCCGTTAAAGCAGGAAATAATAAGCAATATAAGCTGTAATAAAAACGGAGCCAGCGAAAGGATCCGATGTGCCCTGTTTTGAAAAAATCTTTTATTATCAATAAGCTGCGAATAGGTGAACCATAAATAAGAAAAGGCCGCCAGCGATGCAAAAAGCAAGAAATGCACGAGGTAATTAAGAACCTCCGGCACAGCAAACTGTTTCATCGTAAAAACGGCCCTTAAAATATCCAAAACACCGCAATAAATCGCCAGCCATATAGCCGAACAAAAGGCCTTTTCCTTCTCGTTCCAGTCAAACTCGCCGGTCAGCGCCTTTATTACGATGGCTGTCAGTATTAACACACACAGGATATTCAGTTCCAGATACATAAATGCTGCCACAGTCATTCATCCTATACAGTAAAGATTTTCCCCAAAGATTTTACCTTTCAGGCTCACGGTTCGGTTTGTCAGAGCCTTACTCGCAAAGAATTTACGACTAAAATTAACATAAATATCTATAATTACAGTCATTTTAACATATGAATACTAAAAAGTAAAGAATTTTAAAGTCAAATAATCAGAATTTCTTCATCCTTAAATTGGATAAAGGCATTTATTACAGGCTGAAACAACCGGTTCCGTGTCAGCGGTGGTTTCGGATGCGCTTGGGGTGGTAGCCGTCGCGTCGGATGTGGCGGATTCATTCTCTGCCGGGGAGCCGTTCGGTGTTGTCGGTGCGCTTGGGGCGGCAGCCGTCGCGTCGGCTGTGGCGGATTCATTCTCTGCCGGGGAGCCGTTCGGTGTTGTCGGTGCGCTTGGGGCGGCAGCCGTCGCGTCGGCTGTGGCGGATTCATTCCCTGCCGGGGAGCCGTTCGGTGTTGTCGATGCGCTTGGTGCAGCGGCCGTCGCGTCGGGTGTGGCGGATTCATTCCCTGCCGGGGAGCCGTTCGGTGTTGTCGGTACGGTAAAATCATCAGCCACGGCATTGTCCGGCGTTCGGGCGCTGCTTGGCTGTGAGCCGGTGGCGGTGATTTCTCCGCCGTTTTGAATTGTGGCGGTGCCGGAGTATATTCCCCACTTGGAAGTGAGGATGATTTTTGTGCCGGCGGCTGCATTTACGGTAAAGGTAAATACCGACGTATCATTCACAAAAATCTGCTCGGTGTAATAGATTTTGTCACCGATTTTTATGCTGCAATAGCCGGCTGCACCCGGTGTTCCGTTGGCTTTCAGCTTTATCACACGGGTATCCGCCGTCAGCGTATAAGCTGTTCCGGCTTCGCCAAGCTCGGTCGAGGCGGTATCTTCACCGACCTGATACAACAGCTTATAGGACGAGCTTTGAATTGTCGTTGTTCCCGTTGAGGTTGAAGCGGTAAACCACGCCCAGCTTGCACCGCAAAGGCAGATGGCGCAGATGCAGATAGCAAGCATTGAGGGGGCGAGGATGTGCATAAAACCGTCCGAACGCTTTTCCTTTGTAGCGTGCTTTGCCCTGTGGAAGAATACGGGGTACACCCGCATTACATTGCGCTTTGTTACAAACGGAATAAGGCAAAGGTAGAGGCAGCGGAGCTCTCTGTGCCAATAGCGGTATTCATTGTAATCTGCCGCACGGTTCATCTCATTTAGGAGATACTGCTTTTTTCGGCTGAAATTCCTGACAAATTGCGCGAGTTTTAATACGATCAGCAAAAGGGCAGATAGGATCAAAATAATCAAAAGTATCAAAGCGCCGATGTCGCCATCCATAATGATGTATCTCCTTTCGATGGGATTTATGCAGGCAATCAAAAGGCACATCGTCGACACAAGCTCTGTAGCGTTCCTCCCGCCGCAAGCGGCAGGCGTCAATCACGGCGCTGTGTCTCCTCTCCCCAACAAAACCGCTTCGCTTGTTTTGCCGGGGCCCCCGGATAAATATGCCCTTTGATTGCCCCTCCACCATGATAGGTGGAGAGGACTTGAAAGCAGAATGTTGCTTACCTTAGTTACATATTATTTGCTAACAGTAAAGCTGCCATCGGTATTTGTGGTGACAGTGTATCCTGTCGGAACAAATGCTTTGAACTGCTCAAGCGTCAAGCCACTGTTTACAAAAGTGCCGCCCATAATGGTCAGTACCGCACCACCATCATCAACAGGCTTGACAGTTGTGCCGTTACGGTAGCAGTAAACATCGATTTTGCCATCCACAATACCAGTCATGGTCTCGTCAAATGTAACCGAAGTTCCCTCGTCCGCGTATCCGGTGTTCTCCCAGTGCATTACATCCAGCGCATACTCGGTATTTTTTCTTGCATAGATATTGGTATCGCCCTTAATGACCACCTTGCCGCAGTTCGTAGACAGAGCATAGCTCGTACCTCTGCTATTTCCGGCGGTGTCGTTCGCTTCACGCATATCCAGCGTACAGTTTTCAATCGTCAAATTGCTGTAATTCTGAATGAGGATAGCGATATTGTGGTCAGCATCATTACCGTGGTTGGCCTTGTAGGTGCCGTTCTTCAGTGTAACGGTGGAGCCTTGCAGAAGCTGCATACCATTGGTGGTAGTGTTAGTAGAACCCTGACCGTAAGAAACGCCAACGGAGTTGCCGTTCAAATCCATGGTGAGAGTGTTGCCTTTGGCGGTTTTGATGCCGCTGGTGTTATCCATATTATTGGCAACAGTTACAACGACATTCTTATTACCTGCGTTAGCAAGATCGGCAACAGCGCTCGCAATGGATGCGGCATCCGTTACGGGATAAGTAGCATCCTTATCGTACTGGTCGTTAAAGCTGTCATTTTCAACAGTGTCCTGAGTAGCAACAACGGTGATTGTAATGCCGTCCAGCGTCAGACCCTGATAGTCGTTACCGGCAGTGGTTTTCATTACGCCCTTAATGTAATATGCTCCGCTGGTTTCACTCTTCTTCAGCTTACCGGAAAACTCATCAAGCGCTGTTCCCATATCGTCAACATCTTTACTTGTTACCAGATAAAAATCGATAACATCCAAAAGATCGAAATTGCCCTCATTGGCAGCGGTTGTTCCCTTGTTGACCTGTGCCTTCCATTTCAGCGCCAGATTGCCATTGTTGGTAATTCTGAAGCCCTCGGTCAGATAGCGGCAGCCCGGCTCCCAAAGAAGCTGTTCGCCTTCTTCCGCACCGGCGGCTTTTGTAAAGTTCAGCGTATCAACATGAGCTTCACTGTTTTCACCTATAATATCAACCTTCAAATTACCTGCCTGAATCTTGTTCACCGCTGTACTTGCGGTGTCGGTGAACCACGCGAATGTGGTGCCGATGAGCATTGCCACGCACATAAGGATTGCAAGTGCGCTGGTAATCAATGCCCGTTTGGTAGATTTGCTATTTGTCATTGTGTTTTACCTCCTTATTGTATTTTCAATGGCAATATGTAAACACGGATTTCCCGTGATTACACCGTAGTGGTGTCGGACGGTGTTTCGTCCGTTTTCGGCGTTTCGCCGCCGTTTTGCGCCATCTGCGCTTTCATTTGCAGCAGCTCCTGCATCATACGCTGGGTCTCGGCACGTTCGGCTTCAATCTTATCTCGCTCGGCTTGCAGCTCCGCCTGCTGTTCTGCCTTATATTTGCGGAACAGACGGATGCAGCGGATACCCTCTATCAGCGCCAAGAAAGGCACGAGGATGCAGACGATATAGCCGGGTTGCTTTTAAGAAACCGAAAGAATGTACCGAGCTTCGGGATGTGGCTGCTGTATTTACCCAGCACATACGGGTAGGTAACGACGGTTTCGTCGTCGGTATCTGTTGTTGTACCGTAGGTGACAAAGCCCGGTTCGCCGTTTGCATCGGTGGTGAGCTTGCGGATTTTATGGGTTACGGTTTCGCCGTAATTGGATGTATTCTGCGAGGTATAGGCGATGATGTCGCCCTCTTTTAAGGTGGAGGGGTCAACCTCTTTAATCAGCACCAAATCACCGGCACCAAAGTCGGTCTTGCTCATTGAGTCGGACAAAACGATAAACGCCTTATAGCCGAATAAGCTGCGGTCGGTTCGGTCAAAGGTGGATACCGAAACAACGGTGAAAATCATCATGCAAACGGCAGCCGTAACTATCAGCCATACCAATATATTCCCTATTACCTTTAATGCTTTCATTTGCTCACTCCTTACGGCTTATTCCCGGCTCATCCGAATCAGCTCGTTCATCTCATCGAGAGAAACGGCGTTTTCAGCCCCGGATTTATGAATATACAATTCCATATAACATTTGTCGCAGAGCTGTCCGCTGCCTTGGATGTAATATTTGCGATTGGATATAGGCGTGTCTTTCGGGATACCCGTATCACATCCGCAGCAAGCGCATTTGTCGGTTTCTTTGTTGGGTGTTTGCATTGCTTGGTTCTTTCCTTTTTTAATCGAACAATTTGTTCGGATTATTCTTGGTCTGCGTTGCCTCGGCGCACAGCGTAAAGGTGAGGTCGAGGTTCTGCGTTTCGTTGCCGCTGTTTTCGGGGTAGTGGAACACAACGGTTAAATTGCGGCGCTGACCGATTTTAAGGGTATCATCGGCGGCGACAACATTCTGCTTTGTCAACTCGTTTGCCGTGCCGGAGTAGAGCGTCTTATCGCCGTCCTTTATCGTCACGGTCAGCACATCGGCAAGACCGCCCGAAACATTATCGAGATATAGGCGGTAATACACATCCCAAGTGCTGTCGTTTTCAATAAAGAAATCCTTTATAACGGTCATTCCCGGCTCAAAGATGAATTCGTGTTCCTGAATCACGGGTTTGCCGTCGTTGAGGTTGATTTTTACCTCGCCCGTGTGGAACAGGTTATTCTCCACGGAAACGGAAGCATACACAAGGGCAAAGGTGGTGATGCAAAGACAAACGGCAAGGACGATGATAGCGATAATGCCGCCCGTCAGTCGTTTAGCGGTTTTGGTTTCAGACATTTTCCTCATCCTCCTTACGCCTACGGGTAACAAGCAGGAGGATCATCATACTGCCTGAGCAGGCTGCAAGCACCGCCCACAGCGGAATATTTGAGGTATCGCCTGTCTGCGGAGAGTCATCGAGGTTTCCTGTGAAAAAGCAGGAACGATACTGTTTTTCTCTGCCCGCATCAGCATTACCGCCAGCAGCAGGACAAAGGCGGAAAGTATAACCGCCTCAAAAGCAGCGCTGTGTACCAGATTGCTGTTTGCAATCTGGAGCAGAATTCCAAGCATATAGGAAATGCCCACCAATCGTGCGATATAGGTGTTGTCCTCCAACAGGCACAGGGATTTGTAAAATACGGCGCTTCCGAACGCACCGAGAATCAGGAACAACAAAAGCCCCATGCACAGTGTAAGCACATAAGAACTGTGGCGGCATATCAGAAACATGCATACGGCGGATAGGATCGCCGCACCCACGGTAACCGCCGATTGCAGCCGTCCCTTGCAGACACGGCAGAAAAGAGGATACAGAACAAAACCGATCACGCTGATGCCAAGCGCATAGTTTTGGGCGGCCACCGATTGACTGCCCGAAGCGGTATTGGAAATCATATCGACAAATAAAAACTCCGCCCCTAAAAAGGTAAAGGTAAACAGGCTCATCAGCAGGACAGCCTTTGTGTAGGAAATTCTGTTTTCCTGATTAAAGGCATCGCTTTGCCTGATTTTTTTCAAAATGCTGTTCATACTCAAACCTCTTACTCACTGTCGGACACGAATTCCATCATGTCATTCGGCGTACAATTCAGCGCTTTGCAGATCTTGCCCACGGTTTCAAGCGTGATATTTTCATTCCCGGTCATTTTGGAAATGACATAGTTGCTGATACCCGCAGCCTTTTCCGGATCCTTCTTTTTTATATCCCTGTCGATCAGCAGCTTCCAAAGCCTTTTATAGCTTATATCCATACCGTCAGCTTCGATTCAAACAGGAGTTACACCGAAAATGTGAACAGCCGGTCTTAGTGTTGAGAATACAATAGCATATTTCTTGCAAAAACGCAACGGTTTATAAAGCGATAGCTTTATTTATTTCGTTTTTCGGTTACCCCGCTGCAGAAAAAAGCGAACCGCATTTTACTGCGATTCGCCTCTGCCGAAATATGTTTTAGTTTATCTTTGCAAGTATGATATTCCCGTATATTTTTCTTTCTGCCGTGATATTTCTTAAGCCGTCCTTCGCATTGGAAAATTCGGAAATAACAGCCGCACTGTCACTTAATCATTTTCTCCTGTTCGGCTTTTTCACTTCGGCAAAGGCAGGCACCGGCATCTGAGGCGCCGGTTTTACCGGACAATGAACGAATACCGGCTCAGTAAGGGGTCTGATTTCTTTGCTTTGACATTCCGGGCACACTCCCTCAAAAATCAGACGATGCCGAATAATCTTATAGCCCGACTGTCTGGCAATCTCTTCATCCAAACACGGCTTGTAAGGATGCGGTGCGTCGCTGACTTTTTTGCACTTAACGCAGAACATGTGGTAGTGCAGATCGGTTCGCAGGTCGTATCGGTCCGCTCCCGGCACTCGCACATGGCAGATCAGACCGTCCTCGCAAAGAAGGTTCAAATTACGGTATACGGTTCCGTGGCTGATTTTCGGATCCAGCTTATGCACATCATTGAATATTTGGTCAGCCGTCGGGTGGTCTTTCCTTGCCTTTACCGCCTGTAAAACCATTTGCCGTTGTTTTGTTTCTCTTCGTATAATCATAGGTTTTCATCTCCGTAATTTGCTGCCCGCCCTGCCTGTCCGGCACAGGACGGGCAGCAGCTGTAACAGGCTGAACATCAGCCGCTGTTCTTATTGGAATAAGCAATAGACATTATTTAAGATAAATCGGCATCTGTCACCCAAAGACCGTGCAGATTGCAATAAGCGTATACGGCTTCAACTTCGTCTCCGTCGCAAACGGCAAAGCTGATCGACGGCTCGCCGGTCGGACACAGTTCCTTGCGCTGATTTCCGAACTTTGTTTGAAGGGAAATCCATTCAATATGGTGATCCTCGTTCATCGGATGAAGGATTGACCCGACATCCACATGAACTATACCGTCCTTTACGGAATAAACAGGAACATGCTTTTCAATTGATGCGTCAATTGCACCCGGTATCACCTCTTGCATCAACTCCCCGCAACAGACAATCGGAACTCCGCTGTCATTGACGAACGCAATCATATTTCCGCAGTGATCACAGATGAAAAATCTTTGTTCCATAGGCATATCTCCTTTCAAAGCTTTTCGCTTTCCTCAAAAATTCTCTGCATGGATCTCAAAGTAGCTTTGCGGATGGCTGCAGGTCGGACAGACCTCCGGAGCTTGTGTATCGACTGTAATGTGTCCGCAGTTTCGGCATTCCCACATTTTTACTTCACTTTTTGCGAAAACCTTTTCGGTCTCGATATTGCGAAGCAATGCGCGAAAACGCTCTTCATGCTGCTTTTCTATCTCTGCAACAAGGCGAAACTTCTTTGCGAGCTCCGGAAAGCCTTCATCCTCCGCTGTTGCTGCAAACTCTGCATACATATCCGTCCACTCATAGTTTTCTCCCTCGGCGGCAGTGCCGAGATTCCTTTCCGTCCCGCCGAGTTCGCCGAGCTCCTTAAACCAGAGCTTGGCATGAGCCTTCTCGTTTTCCGCCGTTTTTAAAAACAGGGCGGCAATCTGTTCGAAACCCTGCTTTTTTGCGGCAGAAGCAAAGAAACTGTACTCGTTTCCGGCCTGCGACTCCCCGGCAAACGCTTCCCAAAGGTTCTGCTCGGTCTGTGTTCCTGCATACTTGTTTCTGCCATTCATAATTGCTGCCCTCTTTCTTAATATTATTAGGATAAGTTCCTAATAATATTATAGGCGAAATTCCGAATAAAGTCAATAGTCGGCAAGGAAAAATAGGATAAATTCCTAATTATATTTTTATATTTTATATTTTTATTCTTTTATCTGTTCACTCTTTTCTGTGCAACAGAGGCATACGAAAGCCTCCTGCCGGGTGCGATGTACCGAACAGGAGGATTTCACGGAGCAATCGTGATTATAATTGTTTGTAACTGCTACTCCCCACGCTTCCTGCGCGGCAGATATCGGTTCAGCCTGAACGGCCTCGGCAATAACCTCAATAACCTGATACACCGTGCTGCCGTTTTCATCCTGCGTGAGATTTTCTCCTGCAGCATCGGTTTTTGGCAGCATATGGTGTACGGCGTAAAAGACGTTTTGCTCGTTTTTGCTGTAATAGAACACCGCAGCATTATCATAATCATGTATGTAGTTTTAAATTATTTTATTGTCTCGCTGTTGTTGATGACCGATGCGGAATAAAGAAACAGCACATCGTCTGCTTTCGTAAAGTCAATCAGCTTTCCGAGAGCGGAAGGCGAGATATAGCGGATATCAACAAGCGTTATTTCGGAATAGCCCGCTGCTAGAAGCGGCGCTATACTGCTGCCGAACGAATCGCGGAAAATAATGAGCCGGCGTTCTTTCGCGGCATTTGGATTTGTGATCCTGATGATCGAACGCGCGCCGCCTAGAAACATTTCATAAGGATCCCTGCCTGCGGCGGCACTAAGGTCATAAACCGGGATATCGGACGATGCTTCGGCATTGTACACCTTAAGTCCCCGTGTCACCGCATTATCGAGATAGAAAAAACGCTCCGGTGCATGCGGGAGGGCCGCCTGACCGTAATAAACGCCGTAAAAAGAAACACCTGCGTCATGCTTTTCACACTTCCCTATCCGCTCCGCGCCCATTTTATCCGCAATTTCGTCGGCAACCTTCAGTATTCTTTCCTGGCGCCAGTGCGAATCGGTGTAATAAAAATCATCAGCAGACAGAAGCCCGGAAATATCAATATACTTCGCCTCCGGAAATCCGTTTCTCAGGCATTCGACAAGAGCCTTGTAATCCTTGTCGGGATAGCCGTTTGGCGATGCTGTAAAAACATTTTTGTCCGGTATCACCGACAGGTATGTCTTTGTTCCGCTGTTCCGAAGATAAGTATCATACACATACCGAAAACGCTTTGCGGCACGGTCGCATGAGTCGAAGTCCGTCGGAAAATCAAGCTTTGAAATATGCTGTCCGACGGAATAAAGTCCGTTGTTATCTTTTTGTATAAACACCTTTGCATTTACGGCGGCTTTGAGCGTTCGAAAGCCGTCTCGCAACGGAAACTGGTCTAACATATATTTTTCAAAGCCGCTCATAAAACTGCCGCTTGAGACGGACGAAACCGACAGCGTAGGACATTTCGCCAAATGCCGTCTTTCTGTTATAGATTCTTCGGCATCCGGCAAAGCCCAAAACCAAGCGGCAAAAACCGCAATGAAGCCGAATGACAAAACCAATGTAAGTATTTGTTGGGTTTTCTTCATAATACTCCTCCGGGGAAAGGTTTAAAGCTGCAAATCAGAAGCGGAAATAGACAAACGGATTGAATGAACCGTCGATCAGATACGCCGTGCATACGGCAATTGAAGCCGCCGTCGCTATCGGCGTAAAAACGGCAAGAACCCGGCTGCCGCCTGCCGTCTTTCCGATCCGCTCATAAATCCTTTTGGGCAAGGGCGTCGCACCGACGGCGGCTACAATAAGCAACACGAGGTTGCTTTTCAGATAATAAAGCGAAGCCGTATTCGCGACGGGAATTCCGGCAAACCCGAGCAGGGCTTTAACGCTGATAAATGCATCGGCAATACTTCCCGAATCGAACAGTACGAATCCGAGCATGACAAACAGCATCGTGTAGATGTGCATGGGCACGGCATGCCGTCTTTTCGGGCGCAGAACGTATTTTTCAAACAGCAAAAGCGCCGCATAAAGGAGCCCCCAAAGAATGTAATTCCACGACGCGCCGTGCCAAAAGCCGGTGGCTGCCCATACAACAAGGATATTGAAAATATGGCGTGCCGGTTTTACACGGTTTCCGCCGAGGGGAATGTAAAGATAGTCGCGAAACCATCCGCCCAAAGAAATATGCCAGCGGCGCCAGAACTCCGTAATGCTCGCGGAAATATACGGATAGTTAAAGTTTTCGGAAAACCGGAATCCGAATATTCGTCCGAGTCCTATCGCCATATCGGAATATCCGGAAAAGTCGAAATATATGTGCAGCATATATGCCGCGGCGTACAGCCAATAAAACAGCACGGTTTTCTCGCCGTAAGCCTTAAATTCAGACACGATAAGCGCCGCCGAATTTGCAAGAAGTATCTTCTTTGCAAGTCCGACGGAAAAGCGCGTGATTCCCTCCGACGCATCGGCAAGGGTGGTTTTCCGGTTTTTCAGGCTCCCGGCAATATCCGAATAGCGGACAATGGGACCGGCTATCAGCTGGGGGAACATCGCTACATACATGGCAAGATCGATAAAATTACGCTGTGCCGGCACGTCGCCGCGATAAACATCTATGACATAGCTCAGGATCTGAAATGTATAAAAGCTGATGCCGACAGGCAGAGCTACCTTCAGCAGCGGAACACTCAGGCCCGTTACCGCATTGAAGTTCCCGATAAAAAAATCCGCATATTTGCAGTATGCAAGCAGCCCGAGGCTGGCAACTGCCGAAACGGCAAGCGCAAGCTTTGCGATCTTTTTCCCGCGAAAGCGTTCGACCAAAAGCGCAGCAACATATGACTGCGTAACCGCCGCAAGCATAAAAACAAGATATTTCGGCTCTCCCCAACCGTAAAAGAGCAGGCTTGCCAACAAAAGCACAAGATTCTTCATACGGTCGGGAACAACGAAATACACAAGCAGAACGCACGGCAAAAAGCAATACAGAAACGTTATACTTGAAAACAGCATGGCTCTGTTTTATGATGCGATAGGCATATCGAAAAGCTGTTTTGCCGAACTGTATTCGGAGGTCAGTTTTTCTGTAAAGGTGTTTATCAGTTCGGCGGCACCGAACACGGAAACGATATAATCGCCGACGGTCAGAATAACAAGCTTTTCGGGAAATCCGCACATCCATTGGCGTGCAAGAATGTTTTCTTTAATTTTACCGGCAAGTGTTTCGGCGTTGCCGGAGCTTTTAACATGATATACGCCGCATGAGAAGTTGTTCTGATTCAGCATATGCATAAGCGATGCTGCATCGTCTATCTCGGACGCCAGCGCCTTAGGAAAGCCAAGCTCAAAATCAAGAGCATCTGCATCTGAAACATCCAATTTTCCGGGCATACCGTCCTTCATATGCTTTCCGGAACCGCCTGTTGCGGAGAATTTTTCGTCGGTTGAATACTTGCTCCAGAGCTTTTCAAGGATTTCCAAAGCGTTTTGCGGCTGTCCCTTTTGGGCGCCGGAAGGCGCGGCTGTACCGTTTTGTTTTGCGCAAGCGGCAAATGAGAGAACCATAACGGCAGCGAGTGCAAGTGCAATAATCTTCTTCATAGTATGATTTCCTTTCGCTGTAATTTTTAATCGTTAAAGTCGTATCTGTGAATCGGGCACCGCGCTGCACCCGTTATTTATTTCAGGGGCAGACGGATCTCAAACACTGCACCGCTGTCGTTTGCGGCACATATTGTGCCCTTGTGCAGTGACACGATTTCTTTTGTGAGCGAAAGCCCGATTCCGGCCCCGCCCTTGCGGGTGCTGAAAAAGCGGTCGAAAATATGCGGCAGCAGTTCCGGCGCAACGCCTTCCCCATCGTCACGGATACATACAACTGCTTTTCCTTTGTCAGCCTTGCAATCAATTTGTATATTGGCTTTTGCATAACGCAAAGCATTGGTAATAATATTTGTAAACGCACGGCGAAGCTGGATTTCATCACAGTTCACCAAAACGGGGTTTTCGTCAAAGCAAGGTAAAAAGTGCAGTTTTCTCTGTTCCGCCAGTTGTTCCGTACTGCGCAGGCAGTCATATAAAACCTCACGGACATCCGCCGTATGGAACTCCGCATTAGCCTGTCCCGACTCCAGCCGGGAGAGTGCAAGCAGCTCTTCTACCATTTCGGACACCCGTTCGGTCTCTTCCAGAATCACCCCGGATGCTTCTACAGGATCCAAAACCCCGGTGTGGATACCCTCCGCACAGCCCTGAACCGCCATCATCGGCGTTTTCAGCTCGTGCGACACATTCTGAAAAAACCATTTTTGGGATTCGTGTGCTTTTTCAACATAACCGCCGAGCTTCCATCCGAACAGACAGACCAGCACGCTGAGCACTGCCAGCACCGCGAAAAAAACGGCATTCAGATAAACCGAATACTGCATAACCGCTCCGACATCAACATAAAGGATATACGAATATGCGTCCTCATATTCATCGGCTTCTACCTGTGATATACGGAAAACAAATCGACTGCCGCCGGTTTTCAGTGTGTGAAATTCACCGGCAGACGGCTTTTCTCTCCGGCAGTGTTCCCGCAATTGATATTCGGCCTTTGAAATGTGTTCGGACTCTGTAAGTTCCTCTTCAACTTCGAGATACCGGACGCTCGATGAAAGAAAATGCTCCTCCCCGTCATCAATTCTTCCGGCAAGCGGGATAGGAGCCTTGCGCTCATCCTCCAAAAGTATCGCCTTCTGCGCCTCTGACGTCAGATATTCCGGAATAAAGATATTAACGGTAGCAAGCAGCACCGCAAAAACAAACAGCATCGTACCGAGAACGGATACGGTGATTTTTCTTCTTATATGTTTCATTTCCCGCCTCCGTCCGATCGCAGGCGGTAGCCGTAACCCCAGACCGTCTCAATCTGCACCTTGCTGTCTGCCGAGGAAAGCTTGCTGCGTATGCGGCGCAGTGTTTCATCGGTTACTCTGGTTTCCACTTCGTCGTTGTAGCCCCAGATGTGCTCAAGCAGCTCGTCACGTGAAAAAGCTTTGCCCTCGCCTCGCATCAAAAAGAGGAGCATCTTCAGCTCGTTCGGGGAAAGCGCAACGGGCTTTTCTTTGCAGAAAAGCTGCTTCTCATCACCCGAAAAGCGCAGGTCTCCGACGGTAATATCTCTGTCCGTCGGGTCGCCTCCTCTCTCCATCTCCACGCGGCGAAGAAGAGATTTAACACGCATCAGAAGAACCGTCGGACGAAACGGCTTGGTCAGATAGTCGTCACCGCCCTGCAGAATACCGTTGACGTAGTCGTATTCGGTATCCTTTGCCGTCAAAAGAATAATCGGTACATTATCTTTTTCCCGAATACGGCGACAGCAGGTAAGTCCGTCGGTGCCGGGCATCATAATATCCAAAATAACAAGATCGGAGCGTCTTTTAAAAAACGCGTCTAAAAGTGCGTCGCCTGTTTCAAACGCACGCACCTCATATCCGTCGTTTTCAAGAAAGCGCTGAAGCGTTTCTCTTATGTTCTTTTCGTCCTCGGCGATATAGATAAGCTGTTTCATAGCACCTCCAAAAAACAGACACAGAGCCGTGCCGCTCAGACACGGCTCTGTGCATACGGTTTATCTGCTTTTTTCGCAGATTGCAAGGTCGTCTTCGTTCAGTTCGAATGTTATATCCGGCTCGTTTGCCGCTATCTTTTCGTCATACTCGGCATCGACGCGGTCCCAAAGCTCTGCATTTTTATCAAGAACCGAATCAAGCTTTTCGTAGAGCGCGTCAACCTCATCATAGAGTCGGTCTGCATTCTCGTCGGTCATACGGTCGTAAAGCTCGTCGATTTGCTTCTCCAGTGCTTCGATCTCGTCAAGGTCCGCAAGCAGCGTTTCTTTTTCCTGCTTTGTTAAAGAACTCAGGCCTTTGACAAAGCCTTCAAGGGGTTGTCCTGCACAGTCACCGACAACATCTGCTACAGCCACGCATGGTTTCATCTCCGGGCCGTCGGACTTCTTTACGTTTGTCGAAGCTGCAGCCGATACAGTAACAATGCTCAGTGCAAGCACTAATGTGAGAACTGTTGTAAATACGGTTTTTTTGTTTTTCATAGCATTTGCTCCTTAAATTTTATTTGCGGTTTTCCTTTCCGCAACATAAGTGTAGCAAAGATAAGAAGCCCATTCACCGTAAAAACGCTTGAAAATTGTCATAAAACCGTAAGAATGGAAAATCGTGCATAATCATCGTTTTCAGCCCGCAGTAACAACCTCAGAGAAGTTCCTTCAGCATCCCCTCGAGCTCGTCTTTTTCACGGTACCCGACGGTCTTTTTTAGAATTTCTCCGTTTTTTAAGAAGATCAGCGTTGGAACGCTTGCAATACCGAAACGGGCGGAAAGCTCCGGTTCATCGTCCACATTGACCTTACAAAAGCGTACCCTGTCGCTGTATTCCGCGGCAAGCCCATCGAGAACGGGAGAAAGCATTTTACAAGGACCGCACCACGTCGCCCAAAAATCAAGAACAACGGGAATTTCAGAGAAAATAACCTCTTTTTCAAAATTGCTTTTTGTGATATTCAGCATCTGTTTTTACCTCCGTCAGTGATTTTTAAAGTTTTTCAGGCGCTTTTTTATTCATAGCACCGGAGTGTGCAATATGTATATTTTTCATTAAGACAGACCGAACACAACGATCAATATTCCTCCGATAATGTTTACAACAATCTTATATTCCCTCAAAAAAGCTCCGATTGTGCCGGCCAACAGTCCGAGCGCGCTGAATACGACGGTAAAGCCAAGCACAAAACTAAGCGCTCTCAAAAAAAACTTTATGCTTTTTTATCCGATCCTCCTGCAAAATATGAGATATACAGTGGCAAAAGCGGCAGCATACAGGGGGAAATGAAGGAAATAAAGCCTTCCAAAAAAGGTAATCACAACCTCCATGTCGGTCTCCTTTGTTTGTCAGTCAAAGAGGGACAAAAGATATCCGTATCCCTCGGCTTCCATTTTTTCAAATGGGATAAAACGCAGCGCCGCACTGTTGATACAATAGCGCACACCGTTCGGCGAATCGGGATCGTCCTCAAACACATGACCGAGGTGGGAGTCTCCGGCTCGGCTGCGCACCTCAGTTCTGCGCATTCCGTGACTGTCGTCCTGCCGTTTAATGACTGCAGGGGCTTCTATCGGCTTTGAAAATGCCGGCCAGCCACAGCCGCTTTCAAATTTATCGGTTGAAGAAAACAGCGGTTCGCCGGTCACTACATCCACATAGATACCTTTTTCAAATTTATTCCAAAGCTCATTTTGGAATGGGCGTTCGGTTTCATTTTCCTGTGTGACACGATATTGCTCTGCCGTAAGCTTTTCGCGTATTGACTCGGCAGCAGGCTTTCTGTAGTCACCCGGATCGATCCTCAGTTTTGAAAACAGTTCGATTTCCTCTCGCGGGATATGGCAATAACCGCCCGGATTCTTTTGCAGATAATCCTGATGGTATTCCTCAGCCGGATAGAAATTGAGAAGCGGACCGCATTCTACAAAAAACTTCGTCCTGCGACTCTTTTCAAGGTCATATATCCGCTGCACCGTTTCTCTTGCAGCTTCGTTTGTGTAATAAATTCCGGTCTGATACTGACTTCCCACATCGTTTCCCTGCCGATTCTGCACCGTCGGATCTATTACATAGAAATATGCAAGCAGCAAAGCGTCAAGGCTGACCTTTTCGGAATCATACTCTACGCGCACCGTCTCACGAAAACCGGTGCTGCCCGCACAAACCGTTTTATAGTCGGCATCCGCTTTGCACGTGCCGTTGGCATAGCCGCTTTGGGCATCGATAACGCCGGGGATCGACTGCATCAGATGTTCCAATCCCCAGAAACAGCCGCCGGCAAGATAGATCACATTCTGCTTTTCTTTTGAAAAATCCATTTGTTCTGCCTCCTTTGGCATGCCTTCTAAATCCGTATTGTTTGTATCATTGCCGATTCCGCATCCGGTAAAAAGAAGGACCGCAGCCCAAAGAAGAACTGAAACCCGTATGATTCGTTCCATATTTTCGCCTCCTTTATGAATTACGATCGGAGCTCCGTCCGATTGATTTTTTGTATCTTGCTTGTACAAAAAGAGTTGCCGTCAGAAGAAGAAACATCGCTCCGGCTTCGGCACAGAGAAAAGCATTTCCGCCGACGGCACGGTTTCCCGTACGCCACCGTACAGCATAAGACAAACAAACTACAACAGCACTCGCAATAAGTGGCGGTAAAAATGAGAACCGCACCGATTTTCAGCTATTTTTCTTCATTGACAGTCGGCTCAATTCCATGCTTCAGTATCTTTCGGTCAATATCCGCCACAGTAATACCGTGCAGACTTTTTTTACAATTCTCATCAAGCTGTCGGTAAATATTCTGCATGATCTCACCCATTCCCGAGGAGATCAAGCACGCCTTATCCATATCACCGCTTCTCCACGGTGAAGCGACAAATTTTGCGTCGATCGCCTCGGCGATCTGCTCCAGCGTGAGTTTATCGGCATCAGCTATAAATAAATACCCTCCGTTATTGCCGCCCTTGGTATCCACAAAGCCTGCTTTTTTCAGCTTGGACATGACCTTGCGTATCAGCACGGGATTGGTACAGACATTCTGTGCCAGCTCCTCGCTGCTGAGTACCCTTTCCATGTGATTGAGATAGACCAACGCATGGACGGCAATGCTGAATGAACTGTTCGTAACGATTACCTCCTCGGTACACGAAATCTTTCTGTAATATTTTTAGTTACATCTTCTACTGTAATTATAATAGTTACAGTAGAAGATGTCAAGTGGATAACCGAAATTTTTTGTTATTTATCATAAAAAAGTGAGCCTGATAACCAGACTCAGTAATATCATGTAAACCTTTTCACTTTAATTTGCAGTCCGGCTTTTTCGGCAATGTTGATTATTTGAAGGCCTTCTTTTCGGGCAGCGCGTACGGTTTTCTCGGTTCCGCTGTCCTCTCTTGAAAGATAACAGATACACACGCTGCTTTCGTTTATAAAATGCCGATTGCGGCGGTATACACAGTCTTTTGTAAACTCATCGGAGATATACACCACCTTATCCGCACGGCTTTTGGTGTCCTCATACACCGCAATATTCTTTTTGCTCCAATGCTTCGCCTGTGCGCGGTGCGGCAGGACAAGAATAAGCCGTATATGAGGATATATTTCTCTTAGCTCCAGGACCGCCAAAGCGGCAACCGTATCAAATCCGGTTGCACCTCCGGCCCCGAAAAAACGATACCCTGATTCGATCAGCATTATCAGTTCATTTTTCAGTGCCGCTGCTATTGATTCCGTATCCGACGGCAGTTTTCTGTGTCCGGCAAAGAAAGCCGTCCTGGGACGTGTTGTTTTAAGCGTCACGAAAATGTCTCCCCTTTCTTCAAGGCTTCACAAAAAACCGCTGCATGACTTTTTTTAAGACCTTTTATGTCAATGACACTCATGAATAAATCCGAACCCTGTCGTCTGTGCCGCCGACCCGCAATAACGTGTGAGTCCGACGGCACTTTATCGGTAAGTTGTTCGCTTTCCGGGAAACACGAAATTTCTAAATAATCCGTATAAACCCGCCTCTTTATTTATCTCGGATGTTACAGAAAGCACTTTAAGCTTACGAATCTTTATCTTTATCTTTTTGTTTTCCGACTACGACCCTGTCACACAAAACAAGAATACCTGGCAGTACGAACAGTATAAGGAACATGGCAGAAGCACAGCCGACCGATAGGGTACGAACAATCTGCTCAATGGTGGGATTGCCGAACAAAGGCCCTATCACGGCAGTGATCAACACCATAATTGTGCCGGAGGTCAGAATAGTATGGGTGCTTCCCTTATATGCTGCAATGATTGCCTCTTTCACGGAAAGTGTTGCCCTCATCTCACGATAATAGCTTGTAAACAGAATTCCGTAGTCGATGGTTGCGCCCATCAGAATACACTCCACAATCAGCAGCGCCAGATAGTACATCGAACCGCCTATCGCGCCTAATGCCGAGACAGTAATAAATACACCGCACTGGACAATCAGTACGAGAATTGCAGGTATTGCAAGCGAACGGAAGGTCACTGCGACCACGATGAAAATGGATACGGCGGTAAGCAGCGTAATAAGCAGCAGTTCGCGGCTGAAGCCGGACTCCATTTCGTCCACCATCGCGCTGTTGCCTATAAGATGATATTCACCGGAGAGCTTTTCATCGCACATCTCGGTCGTATCCTTTACAAACGCCGAGGTTTTTTCCGACTCAACCGGTAATTTGGTCGTGACAGTCATACGGGAATGCTTTTCGCCTTTAAGTTGTCGCGTTCCGTCGTCGAGCTGCTCTCTCGCCTTTACAATACCGTTTTTCTGTTCGTCGGTAAGCAGAGACGAAAACGAGGGCTCGGAAACCAGTTTTTCAATATGCGTTATAAAAGCTTCCAAAGACATGGTGCCCTGTGCATCTTCCTGTTTAAGGCTTGCATTGTACAGATAGAGCAGCTCCACCGTGCTCTCGTCAAATTTATCGCTCGTTTTGCCGAGAAATCCGGCCATTTCATCAGCCGTGAATTCCTTGTCGCTTAAAGCGGCGTCGGCAACCGTCTTCGTCTGATAAAGCTTTGATTTTGCGGCATTGTCAAACATAGAGGCATATTGAGGGTCGGTAAGAACATTCTCCGTTAAGAAGGAAACAAACTCATAAAGCGACATGGCTTTGTCCGGAGTGTACTCCACGCCGTAGCGCAGCATAAATAGCTGCGACGTCTGTCCCGCATCCATACCGAGTGTCCGCGCGAGGGCATCGGACGACAAAGGAGAGGTCAGTTTGTTTTTATCGGTCAGTGATTTCAGCGCCGTAAGCTGTGCCAAAGAGGCTTCGTCAACATAGGCAAAGAGCATCGGATCGGCTGAAGCCGTGTCCGAAAGAAAACCGACAAATTCAGACAAAGTCATAGGCTCTGTCATACCTTTTGCGTAATAATGGTAATAGACAAGATTCAGCAGCTTTTCATCAACCTGCAAATCGCTTTCCGTATCCTTAAGCATTTCGGCCATCTCTTTGACCGTACGTTGCCTGCCTATGGTTGTAGGATAGGAAATAACGCTTTTTACGCCGTCTTTTTTCTCCAATGCCGACACAATATCCGCTATTTTATCCTCATCCGAATTGTCATACAGCAGTAAAAGGGTGTTGTCTTTCGTAAAAACTTCGGCAATCGGGTCCTTCTCGGACAACGTATAGACGGTTTTTGTTCCGGACTGCAGGTAACCGGTGCCGATAAACATCACAACGAACAGCACCGCTATAACACTGCGGAAACGATAACTGAAAATACCCAGCACTGCCGACGGGCCCTTCTTAAACCGTTTTTTTATTTGACTTTTTTTCTGTGTCTTTTCAATCAGCTTATGCGACAACAGGATGAGCGCCGGCAGTATGGTAAACACGCACAGCATGCTTAACGCAACGCCCTTTGCCAACACGATACCGATATCCGCACCGATTTTAAAGCTCATAAACACCAAAACCAGCAATCCTACGATAGTGGTCACTGCACTGCCCGTAATTGAACCGAAGGCGCCACGCAAAGCATTTGCCATTGCTTCCTTGCGGTCGTCCGTCCTGTTCAGCTCCTGTCGGTAGCGGTTCATCAAAATGATGGAATAGTCCATCGACAACGCAAGCTGCAGCACCGCCGCAATACCGAAACTGACGTCCGAAATCTCTCCCAGAAAGAAATTCGTGCCGAGATTAAGCACAACGGCAATACCGATTGTGATAAGAAACAGTAACGGTTCAAAATACGAGCCGCAGGAGATGAGCAAAACAACAAGAATAATACCGAATGCCGCAATATATACCGAAAGCGGAATATCCGGCGGAGAGGTGTCGTCGTTCTTTACCGTAACGTCATATCCGGAAAAACCTTCTGCGGCCTGTTTTTCAATGGCTGCTTCCTCCTCGGTATCATACCCGTACTTGGTATTGAGAATGTAAAGGGTATATTCTCCGCTGTTATAATCACTGTCGCTTTTGTCATAAGTTACGCTTTCAACATTTTCAATAGAGGAAAGCTTATCTTTAATTTCGGTTCTTTCCTCACTGCTCAGTCCCTTAAACATCACCCGAATCGTATAGGACTCTTCCTCCTTTGGGAACTCTTTTTCCATAAGAGAAATGCCCTGCCTCATCGAGGAATCGTCCGGCAGATATTTGGTCATGTCAGAGTTTACTTTTACCTTCGGTATAAGAAAAACGGCGGCGGCAGTCAGTATCAGCATAACTGCAAGAATGAATATCCGTTTGTTTACAATAAAATGTGTCAGCCTTTTCATAGGCACACCTCCCGGGTTTCTGTTGACAAATCTTTGTGTTTACAGTATAATTACACTTGGATATAAAGTCAACAGACTGTTTATTTCAAAAAAATACGACGCAAACATAACTTAGTGTTTGTGTTTTGAAATAAACAAATCCGGAGCATTTGTTAAATAGAAGGAGAGCATATGGAAAATCAAAGAGTACGGCTGAGTAAGCTGCTGCTGAAAAACGCATTGATAAAGCTTCTGAAAGAAAAGCCACTTGAAAAAATAACAATTTATGAGTTATGCGCAGAAGCCCAGCTTAACCGAGTTACATTTTACAAATACTACGGCAGTCAGTACGACCTCCTTACGGATATTGAAAACGACTGTTTTCGCAAGCTGGAGGAGATATTGTCAGACAACGGCTCGGACGGTGAAGATTGCCTGTTCCGAATGCTGGAGGCGCTGCTCGACGATGAGGAGCATTTCAAGGTTCTTATCAATTCACTTCCCGATAAGGATTTTTCAACCAAGCTGTTTGACCTGCCCACCATTCGGAAGCAGCTTGACATGGCGATTCCCGAAACCTTTACCGAAGAAGAACGAAATGAGCTTTGTCTTTTCTTCTATCAGGGCGGATATGCGGTGATACGTGAATGGCTGAATCGCGACGATCGCCAATCCCCTAAAAAGATGGCTGTATTTCTAAACGGCATTATCCGTAAACTGACGCAGTAATCCATACTAAAAGTGACACATCGGCAAAAAGCATATAATCGGCGGCACGGAGCATACCTTGCCGTCGTTTTTTTCGTAAAACCGTCGGGTGTGCAGCGGTAAAATGAGACTTTTCCCGTTCTTGTACGACCGTCAGCTGAAAGGTGAAAATCATTCTTCCCGATTCGTAACAGTATTTACAGGGAACCTTACGGCTATTGTCGTCCCCTTTTGCGAGCTTTCCTCTACCCGAATCTCACCGCCGTGCAGTGCGACAATCTCCCACACCAGCGACAGTCCCAATCCAACGCCGCCGTTTTCCCGGCTTCGTGATTTATCCACCCGGAAAAAGGGCTGAAAAATACTCTCTTTGTATTGCTCGGGTATGCCGCAGCCGGTATCTGCAACCCGAATTACCAGCCGATCTTTTTCATTGGTAATCATAATACGCACCGTTCCGTCCCGGCGATTGTAGCGTATGGCATTTTCGGTCAGATTAAAAAGCATACGATAAATCAGCGTATCACTGCCGGTCATCACTCCGTCACCCGTGCTTTCAAGGATTATGCCGTTTTTATCCGCAAGCGGTGCAAGGTCAGCAAAGATCTCCTCCGCCATGGGTGCTAGCTCTATACGCTCGTCACATGATACGGTTCTAAGCTCGCTCATTTCAAGCAGAGTTTTTGTCATCTGGGTCATCCGTTCGGTCTGCTCACGCAGCAGGCGGAGAAAATCCGCCGTTTCCGGCAGTACATCGGGGTGCTCCGCGGAAAACAGTTCAAGCTGTGCCTGCATCAACGAAAGCGGCGTTCGCAGCTCGTGGGCGGCATTTCCGGTAAACTGCCGCTGCGCGGTAAAACCCTCATCAAGACGCTCAAGCATCCGATTGAACGATCTGCTGAACTGTCGGAACTCCGGCAGAACGGCTTCGGTAATCTTCATATCCGTCAGATTGTTCGGCTGAACCTTTTCTACTCGGGCAGTAAAAGTACGCAAAGGCTTCAGCGCATGTCCGCTTAAAAAATACGCAAGTAGGCCACCGAGCAGTGTTACCGCAACCGTGATATACCAGTTGGTGGCAATATAGGACTCCTGCGCTCCGTGAATAACGATAGTCAGGTCCTGATCAAGCTTTTCGCGCTCCGGATCAAAAAAATCCGGTTCTGCTCTGTCCGCATCTCCGTAACCCGTAATGTAGGAGCCTATGGAATCCATATAATGTTTGCCGGAATAACCGATGAGGACATTCATAAAAATACAGGTAGCACCGATAAGAATTGCGGTCATCAGAGTAATACGCCATTGCAAGGACAGCTTTTTCACGATTTTTCTTCCTCCATAACATATCCTTCCCCGATGCGATTGCGAATCGGGTCAAAGTCAAGTGCCGCACGCAGCTTCTTGCGCAGTGCAGAAATATGCACCCGGATCGAATTGCTGAAATTATCCACACTGTTATCCCATACATGGTCGATAAGCTCCTCCTGACTGACCGGCCGCCCCTGATTCAGCAGCAGGTATTCAAGGATGCCGATTTCTTTTCGGGTAAGTAACAGCTCCTGCCCGTCAGCCGCGGCGGTACGGGATTTTGTATCAAAGGAAAGTCTGCCGCAGGTCAGAATGACATCGTTCTGTGTAAATTGACGGCGTGTCAGACTGCGTATCCTTGCTTCCAGTTCCTCCAAATGAAAAGGCTTTGCCAGATAATCATTCGCCCCGGCATCCAGTCCGTCCACCTTATCGTGAACCTCACTGCGTGCCGAAAGAATTAGCACCTTTGTATCTCTGTCGGCTTGCCGTAGCGTTGTGAGTACCGTCATTCCGTCCGCACCCGGCAGATTCAGATCCAGCAGTACAAGATCGTACCGCTCGGCACCGAGCAGCTCGATCGCTTTGTTTCCGTCATAACAAAAATCCACGCTGTAAGCGAGCCGTCTGAGACTGCGGACAATCGTCTCACATAATGCGCGCTCATCTTCAACTACTAAAATATGCATAGAGAGTTCCCTCACTTTGTTTTTCCGATTTTTCGACTTTATTATACCACACAGAAATAAGATTTTTGTTAAGTTTTCGTTCTTAACAGGAATTTTATATCCTCCGTGCTACAATGAGAGCGCAAAAGAAAGGGGTGACTGAATTGATTCGATCAAAAAAAGCCGTATTTCAGGTTGCGCTGCTCATCTGCGGAGCCGCGATGCTGTGCTACGGAGCTCTTCGCGGAGAGGCAGAAACCGTCTTAAGCAAGGCGATTCGACTGTGTTTGGAGTGTGTGGGAATTGGATGACAGAAAACCGAAGAAGAAAAATGGCGGCGTATCGCTGATTCTCTCACGCTTTCGAGGATTGATACAAGCGGGAGCAGCACTGCTTACAAACCTTCATTTGCCGAATTTTCTGAAAGGCGGAATTTATCAGGGAAAAGGAAAAGCCGTTTGCGTACCGGGACTCAACTGTTATTCCTGCCCGGCGGCATCGGGTGCCTGTCCGATCGGCTCGTTCCAGGCGGTGGTCGGCTCTTCAAAATTCAGCTTTTCCTATTACATCACAGGATTTCTTATACTGCTCGGTGTGCTGCTTGGTCGCTTTATCTGCGGTTTTCTGTGTCCGTTCGGATGGTTTCAGGAGCTGCTGCACAAGATTCCGACCAAAAAGCTGTCAACAAAAAAGCTAAAGCCGCTGACCTACATAAAATACGCTGTTTTGCTTTTTATGGTGGTTCTGCTGCCGATGCTTATCACAAACGATGTTGGCATGGGAGATCCGTTTTTCTGCAAGTACCTTTGTCCGCAAGGAGTATTTGAGGGAGCAATACCTCTCGCCACCGTCAATTCCGGCATACGCGCCGCACTCGGCGCACTCTTTTCGTGGAAGCTCGGTATACTGATTACGGTATTCGTGCTGAGCGTGCTTTTCTATCGTCCGTTTTGCAAATGGCTGTGTCCGCTGGGCGCCTTTTATGCGCTGCTTAACAAGGTGTCGCTTTTCGGAATGAAAGTCGATAAGCACAAATGTATCTCCTGCGGAAAATGTGCAAAGGCGTGCAAGATGGATGTGGACGTAACCAAAGCACCCGACCACACCGAATGCATCCGATGCGGAATGTGTATCCGTGCCTGCCCCACCAATGCCGTAAGCTTCCGCTACGGCTTCGGCAAGGAAAAAGAAAGTAATTGTCCCGCCGAAAAGGCGAAAACATCAAAACAAATATCCGATACGGAAAAGGAGTAAACACTATGAAAATAAAGAGATTTTTAACCGTTCTGACCGCATTCCTGCTGATATTCAGCCTTGCCGCCTGCGGCACGAACAAAGACAATAAGACTAACGACAAAAACAAAAAGTCCGAAATTGCTGCACTTATGGCAATTGAGCCGGGCACGAAGGATGAGGCTGCCGACCTGCACCAAAAACTGATGGCGCAGGAAAATGCAATTCTTTCCGAAAACAGTGCTCTCTGGGAGAAGGTGTTTCTCTCTGCCAATAAAGGCATGGCGATGATCGAGGACGGCGGCAATTATGGCGATTTCCTTCTCAAAACGATTGACGGCGCCAAGGACAAGTTCAAGGCCGACGAGCTGAAGCTTCTTAACGAAGGTGCCGAGCAGATCCGTGAGATTGAAGGAAAGCTGGCGGTTCTTGAACAGAAATTCCCCGGCTGCGGAAAAAAACCGTCAGACGGAGATATGAACGTTCCGGCGCAGGACGGAAAGCCTATCGGAAGCGGAGATGTGATGAAGTTCCCCGCATTTGACGGCAAGGATCTTGACGGAAACGAAGTGAAGAGCAGCACACTGTTCGCCGGCAACACCGTTACCGTAGTAAATTTCTGGTTTACCACCTGCAGCCCATGTGTGGGTGAGCTTGCCGATCTTGAAGCGCTGAACAAACAACTTGCCGAAAAAGGCGGCGCGGTAGTCGGAATCAACTCCTTTACCCTTGACGGCGACAAAACGGCAATATCCGATGCAAAGGATATTCTGGCAAAGAAGGGCGTATCTTATAAAAACATTTGGTTCGATTCAAAAAGCGAAGCCGGAAAATTCACCTCCGGACTGTACTCCTACCCCACAACATATGTCGTTGACAAAAACGGCAATATTGTAGGCGAACCGATCGTCGGTGCAATAACCGCCAAGAAACAGGCAGATACGCTGCAAAAGCTCATCGATCAGGCCATTGCAAACAGTAAGGGCTGATGGGTATCAATATCTCGGCATAAACTCAATAACACATATTTTCAAAAAGGCGAGGGCAGATAGCCCTCGCCTTAAACTATTCGGCTTTTTCCTGCTCTTCTTTGTGATCCTCCCGAAGCTGCCGTTCAAGCGCCGACTGCTTAGCGAGAATGGCGTTCACCTTATCGTATAGATCCTCAATCATTATCTCGGTTTTTAAGTTGACTTTATAATCATTTTCGGCTCGGCGGCGATCCTTCTCCTCCTGACGGTTCTGGCTCATCATTATGAGCGGTGCCTGGATAGCCGCCACACAGGATAATACCAAATTCAACAGAATAAACGGATACGGGTCAAATGCTCCGGCTGCCAGCACAACATTGACAACCATCCACAGAACAAGAACCCCGCTGAAAGAAAAGATAAATGCCCAGCTTCCGGCAAATTTTGCAATGGTATCGGCGGCACGCTGTCCGAGCGTATATTTTTCCTTTCCGCTTTCGGGACAAACCGAAATCTTGCTGTCTGCCAGCAGATTTAATACCTCCTCATCGGTCATATCGCGGCGGATATCGTTTAATACTTCTCTTAACAGCTTTCTGTTTTCTTTCATAATAACTATTCCTCTTTCTGATCTTCTTTGAGTTACGCAAAAGACTCTGCGGGCTTTTTAAACAGCGAAAGGCTAACCTTCACAACTCGACTGACAAAACGGATGATCTCCTCTTTTCCATACTTGTCATAGCCCTCCACAACAACATGCATCAGCCCGTTTGAGAGATGTGTGTACATCATTTCAAGCTCCGTCTCCCCGGCCATCGGCAATTTTTCCCGCCAGTAATCAATACTGTTTTTCTTTGCCAGCATGATCATTTGCTTAAGAAGCGTTGAACCCGTATTCCCAAAGATCAAGACTCTGCAAGCCTCCTGGTTTTGATCAATCAATTCGTAAATCGCTTCAATCAGCGCCGTAACATCGAAGGAGTTGACATAACGAAGAGACCTCTCAAACGCTCCGATAAGCTCGTTTTCAATACTCCCCAGCAGTGCAAAGCAATCGCTGTAATGAGCGTAGAAGGTCGCCCGGTTCAGTTGCGCCAGCTCGCACACCTCTTTTACGGTAATTTTATTGACCGGTTTTTCTTTGAGCAGCTTCAGCAATGACTGCTTAAGCACCGTCTGTGTATATCGTTTTCTTGCATCCATTTTCTGCATTCAAAATTCCTCCGAAAAAAGTTTACAAAGTTTTGCAACACTTCCAAAGAAAATGTTGCTTTTCTTTCAGATAGACCGTGAGTGCCGATTGCTTTTATTCCTGTTATTCAGTATACTATAATTGTGAAAGATAATCAACACTCGTACGGCTATCTCAAGGAGGTTTTTTTGAATGTTTAACAGATATTTAATCACCGGAGCTACCGGTTTTCTCGGTCGGGCAGTCGTTGAGGAGCTGGTACGCCGCAATGCACGGGTGGACGCGTTGGTGTTGCGTAACGACCCTTACATCGATTTACTCCCGAAAGAAATTAATACGGTCATCGGCGACATATGTTCGGACAGTTCGCTCGAGCATTTTTTTGCAGACGCTGACAGCAACACCTGCGTAATTCACTGTGCGGGTATTGTCTCCGTCGCCACCAGATCCGGCTCAAGGCTCTATCAGGTCAATGTAGGCGGAACCCATAAGGTTGTGAGACAGTGCCTGAAACATCATGTGGGAAAAATGATATATGTCAGCTCTGTCCACGCCATACCGGAAAAGCCCAAAAATTTTATCATTACGGAGGATTGCGAGTTCTCCCCCGGACTTGTAGACGGCGATTATGCCAAAAGTAAGGCGGCTGCAACGGAAATGGTATTTTCCGCAGCGCATCAAGGACTTAATGTCAGCATTGTTTTTCCTTCCGGAATTATCGGTCCCGGCGATGTGTCCGGTGGAAGCTTTACGTCAATGGCAAAGTCCTTTCTCGCCGGAAAACTGCCCTTTGCCGTGCGCGGCGGGTATGATTTTGTAGATGTACGGGATGTTGCAAAAGGCATTTTGGCCTGCTCGGAAAACGGAGAATCAGGCAAAGGCTATATTCTGTCCGGACATTACATCACCATTCGCAGGATGCTGCAATTGGTCGGAAAAGCAGCCAGGCTATTGTACCGTCCCATTTGTTTACCCCTGGGGCTTGCAAAACTTGCGGCGCCCTACTGTGAACGCCGTTGTCTAAAAGAGAAAAAGCCGCTGTTTTTTACACCGTATTCCATTGCAGTCCTTGGCTCAAACGGGCAGTTCTGCCACGATGCCGCATCGAAGCGTTTTTCATATCGACCGCGCCCGATCGAGGAGACCTTGCGGGATATGACCGCCTGGCTCGTCCGACACAAGGCAACCGCCGTCCCCGCGCTTTAAAGGGAATATGCCACCGCCCAAGTATCGTAAAGCGGCCGGGCAGTACGGCAAAAAACGTCCTTTCGGATCAGAAGCCGCCTGATGCCGGCACCGGAATGTGTCGCCTTGTTTTTTCGCTGCTCTTATAGTATAATACAGTGTGATACATGATAAAGGTAATTTGTACGCTCATACCGTCCGGAATATTTTGCGGGGAGCTCTGTGACGCTGCTTTCGGCTATACACCCGGCATCGAATATAGGATCATTCTGTTTAAAAGATTCGGTGCGTTTTTTCGTTTTCACACATTCAACAAGACAGAGGTTTAAATATGATTAAAATACTGTTGGTGGAAGACGATAAGACAATCGTCGCCAATTTAACCGAATACCTGAACGGTGCAGGATATATTGTTTACAGTGTTTCCGGACAAACGGCCGCTTTGCGTCAGCTTGCGGAGGAAAAAGCCGATCTTGTGCTGTTGGATGTTTCCCTCGCCGAGGGCAACGGCTTTTCCGCGTGCAGTGCCATAAAATCCGAATTTAACGTTCCCGTCATTTTTCTCACGGCATCGGGCGACGAGTACAGCACCGTTACGGGCTTTGACCTGGGTGCCGACGATTATATTCCGAAGCCATTTCGCCCGCGAGAGCTTCTTTCCCGTATCAAAAATGTTCTCCGGCTTACAGGCAGCACGGGAAAAACCGTAAAACTCGGCAATGTGGTAGTTGATACCGAAAAGGGCACGGCAATGAAGAACAACAAGGATCTGTTTCTTTCTGCGCTGGAATACCGTCTTTTGCTGGCTTTCATCAACAATCGGGGGACTGTGCTTACCCGCGAGCGACTGCTTGACTCAATGTGGGATGTTGCGGGCACCTATGTAAACGACAATACGCTGACGGTATACATCAAGCGTCTGCGTGAGAAGATCGAGGATGACCCTGCCGCGCCTAAAATCATTCAGACGGTTCGCGGAATCGGATATAAGGTGGACGCATGATAAAGCTGCTGAAAAACAAGGAGGTCCGAAGGGCACTGCTGTGGCAGCTTTCCGTTGCCGTAATTGCCTGTTCTGTCTGCTTTTGGTTCGACCTCCGTGCCGGACTGACGGCTGTCGTTCTTTCTATGCTGCTTATGATGATATACTGCATAGGCACATATAAAAGGTATCGGAGGATAGCCTCTCTTGCAGCCGATGTCAATCATGTTCTGCACGGCGACAGCTCAATTGATTTTGATAACTATTCGGAGGGCGAGCTGAGCATCCTCCACAGTGAGATCTA
>CAKSCM010000008.1 GCA_934444365.1 uncultured Eubacteriales bacterium
ACTTAACTGTACAGCAGGTTCCTCCTATTCGCTACTATTTTTTTCTCCTTTGTAACACTTCTATTGTAAACCTACAGTCTTTTTCTCAATGATTTTTCTGCCGCGATTGACACTTCGAAGCCGACCGATTATAATTCTTTAAAAACCGGTTTTTCTTTTGTGAAAGCAGCCCATATATCGCAAAACAGCCGGGCTGAAAAGCACGGTTATCGCCGCTGAAATGATTAGCAAAGGATGAATTTTATGACCGATATACAAAAACAGCTTTTTAAAATGAAGGACGAAAAATACCGTTTATTTCAGTGCTCGCTTATGCCGACGGTAGACCCCGAAACGGTAATCGGGGTACGGACCCCGGTTCTCAGGAAAACGGCCGCAAGCCTTTGCGCCGATCATCCCGAAAAAACGGAAAGTTTTTTAAGAGAACTTCCTCACAAATACTACGAGGAAAACAATCTCCACGCCTTTATTATTGAAAAAATCAAGGATCCGCATGCCGCTATAAAGGCTATCGGCGTTTTTTTACCCTACGTCGATAACTGGGCAACCTGCGACTGCATGTTCCCGAAAGCCTTAAAAAGGGCACCGGAAGAGGCCCTGAAGTTTGCAAAACGCTGCATCGCCTCAAAAAAATGCTATACCGTACGTTACGGCGTGGGGATTCTTATGCGTATGTTCCTTGATGACAAATTCTCCCCGGAATATCTTGCGCTTGCCGCATCGGCTCAATCGGGCGAATACTATGTAGACATGATGGTCGCCTGGTATTTCGCGACAGCACTCGCAAAGCAGTACGATCACGCCGTAAAATACATCGAGCACAGAGAGCTTACGGATTTTGTACATAAAAAATCCATTCAGAAGGCTCGCGAAAGCTTCCGAGTGAGCGATAACAAAAAGGCATATCTTAAAACCCTGATCCGATAAAAACAGAACGGATTTAGCAACACATTCGTAACACAGCAAAAAATGACGGCGGAGTGGTGACAAACCGCCGTCATTTTTATTCTTTTAAAACCAACCAAAACGCATCCGCACAGAATTTTTCGCAAAATCCGCCCTGCCCCGATAAACCCGGCAAGCCGCTTTTTCTAAGGGTTCATGCCGTACGGCATAATAGCGCTTTTTGCAACGGCCGCCCGGCGCCGAATTTTCACCGCCGATCGTCCTGCAACTTCGAGTCTATACGGCACGATAATATTACCCATTATCAAAGCTACCCCGGAATCAAACTCCCGGATGCCGATCGTCCTACAACTCCGAGTCTATACGGCACGGAGATGTTGCCTTTCGCAAGGCCTGCCCGGCATTAAACTCCCAGCTACCGATCTCCCCGAAACTCCGGCTGCACGGTACAATAATGTTACCATTATCAAAGCTTGCCCGGCATAAAAAAATCAGTCGTCGTGAGTTTGGGGGTTGTTTTTCGAAAGCTCAATGAATTTCAGCAAAAACTGCACCCTTGTGTGCACACCCAGCTTCTGATAAATATTGTATACCGTCTTTTTAACGGTTCCTTCGGTTATAAATAATTCTTCGGATATCTGCAAATTTGTAAGTCCGTTTGCCACAAGACGTGCAACCTGTCTTTCCCGTGGGGTAAATCTGTTTGATCTGCCCTGCTCGAAAGCCCGGTCGGAACTTACATCAGAATCATAAATATCGCGCATATCACACAATACATGAGCCGCCGATTTTACCTCGATGAATTTACCGATTCATCTGAGCTTTCCGGCTCGTCAAGCGGAATATCCGCAATCGAAGGAACCTCGCCGCCGACCGACGACGTCTCGGCGGTTCTTGTGTTAACGTAAATCGTCACCATCGAGTCATAGCTGACGCTCTTTGTGCCGGCTATGGGATTTGTATCAACAACATGCTGGGGCTGTGCGCTTACACTGTATTTTTCCGCTCTGGTAATGTTTTCGGGGGCAAAGCCTGCCTTGACAAGCTCGATAAATGCCTCTTCGTAGGTCTTATTCGATACATCCGGCATTGTGCCCGAGCTTTTTCCCAGAGAAATGTAAACCTCTATTGTATTACGGGTGCCGTCCTCATTGCCCGGAATATTGGCGTTGCCTTCCGGCGTCTGAGAAACTATTTTCCCCTTGGCTATGGTGTCGCTGTAACGCTTGCCCACAACCTTGAGGTCAAACTTGTTGGTGCAAATAAGTGTGGCCTCCTGATAGGTCTTGTTTTTAAGATCAGGAACCACTTCGTTTTCCACATAATCGCTGACGACCGACGCTGCCGACTCCTCCGACGGGGCGGAAAATACCGGCGTTGACGATGTATCGTCAGGCGATGCGATGAAATTGCTGTACAAAAGCCATACCGCCAGTCCCAGAACTATCATTGTGCAGCCGAGGGAAATAAGCACGGTTTTAAGATTATTCTTCTTGGCCGAAAGCTCTTTTTCGGCACTCTCTCCCGAATTCTTCGGCTGCTTGCTTATCATAGCAGAAACGTTGGCCAGCTCGCTGTGCAGCTCGTCGACCGTTTTTGTGCGGTCCTCGGGGAGTATCTGCAGCGCATTGGCAAGAGCCGACAAAACGTATTTCGGCAGCTCCTCGGATATCTCATTCGGGATTATAAGCAAATCGTTGGTGACTCTGGAGGTAGAATCGGGCGGCCGCATACCGGTAAGCATTCTGAAAATGACCGCTGCGAAGGCATAAATATCGGAGGGGCTGCCCACCTGACCCTCAAATCCGTACTGCTCAACCGGCGAATAGCCCGAAAACAGCTCGGACGAAAGCTCGCCGCGCGAGGTACGAATTTCGGGTATGCAAAAGCCGATAAGCCTTAATTTCCCGTCGCGGCCGACAATTATTGTCTCGGGCGAAATTCCGCGATGTATAATATCGGCCGAATGAAGCGAACGCAAAGTACCGAGCACCGGCATCATAAGGGCCTTTGTCTGCTCCCAGTTAAGCTTGTTACCGTTTTTCACAAGGAAGTTTTCAAGGGTAATATTAACGATGTATTCGCTTACATAATAGGCCGTTCCGCCAAGCTCGAAAATATCGTAAACCGGAAGCAGCGCCGAAAGATCGCGCATACGTGCAAGCGACCGCGCAAGCTCCAAAAAGCTTTGCAGACAGGTATCGTACACCGTCTCAAGCCCGTTTTTGGGAACCACGGTCGTCCCGTCATCCGCACGGACGCAAACGTCCAGCGGCATAAACTCGCGGATATAAACCGGGAACTGAGACACGTTGTCCCAGCCGATATAGGTGTTACCCTCGCTGTTTGAGGACACAAGCTTTCCGACCATATAGCGGTCTTTAAGCCATGTTCTGAGCTTAAGATAAGGGGCGGTCTGCAATCCGTCGTCATGATGTCCGCAATAGGGGCATATATCCTTGCCCTCGCCCATATCCTTCATACAACCCATACAAAGATTATTGGTATTTTGCATTGAATTCAAGCACCTCCGTCTTTTAAAACAGACTGTGGATATTTAAAATTCATGTAACGCCGTAAATACGCCCCCTGCAAGGCTTGACATTAGCGCCTAAACCCGAAAAACAGGTTTTTCCGGCCGCATTTTCGCCGGATTTTCACCACGGTAAAGCCGATGTCAGGCGGACAAATATCTTGCCGGACGTATATTAAAATCCGATACCGGCCAAAGACGTCAACACGAATACAAAACGCGCAAAAATCGCTTATTCCTCGTCAGGAGCGTCCCAGTTATGCCACACATCCTGAACGTCGTCGTTATCCTCGAGCATATCGATAAGCTTGTTCATCTTAACGGCCGACTCCTCGTCAAGCGAGGTAAGGGTGGTGGGGATGTACTCCACCTCGGCCGAAACAAATTTGTAGCCCTTTTGGTCCAAAGCGTCGCGCACCGCACCGAGATCGTTCGGCTGGGTGGATATTTCAAATACGCTTCCCACAAGCGCAAAATCCTCGGCGCCGGCTTCGAGCGCGTCCTCCATAACGGTGTTCTCGTCAAGACCCTCGGCCTCGATTCTGAGCATACCGAGATGGTTGAACATGAACATTACCGAACCTGCCTGACCGAGATTGCCGCCGTTTTTGTCAAAATAATGTCTCAAATCGCCGGCGGTGCGGTTGCGGTTGTCGGTAAGAGCCTCAACAATGACCGCCACACCGTTCGGGCCGTAACCTTCGTAGGTGAGATTCTCATAGGTCTTTCCGTCGTTGTCGCCGGCAGCCTTTTTGATTATACGCTCGATATTATCGTTGGGGACGTTGTTGGCCTTGGCCTTGGCAATGCAGTCGCGAAGCCGTGCGTTGGCGTTGGGATCAGGACCGCCCTCCCTTACGATAACGGCCATCTCGCGGCCGATTTTGGTAAACACCTTAGCCTTCTGGGCGTCGGTCTTTTCTTTCTTTCTTTTAATGTTATTCCATTTGGAATGGCCGGACATAAGCTTATTCTCCATTCAAAAATAATATAATACCGAAGTTTTTATTTTATTACTCGGCACCGAAGGCCGCGGCAAACGCCGCAACAAAGGGCAAACCTCAGCCTGCCGTACACACAAAACGGATACCGATAAACCAATTTATATTACCACATTCGGCGAAAAATTTCAAGTCCGCGGTTTTTCAGCGGTTTTCCTGTTCTGCCGGGCCCTGACATCGCCATTTACATAAGCAGAATATCAAGCAGCTTTTCGGCCGAACAATCGCTCACAAAAACCTCGGTCGAAAGGGCCTTTTCCACGTCCTCAACGCTTGTATCGTCGAGGAAAACTCTGCCCTCGGAATCGAGCATTGAGCTCGGTATTATCAGCTGGCGTCCGTCGGTTTTGCCCGAAAGCTGATTTATTATATCGCCGCCGACCACAAGACCGGCAACCGTTATTCTCTCTCCGAAAAGGTCGTTGCGCACGGCAAAAACCTCGCAATCTATCTGGGGAAAACGCTTCTTCGCCGCGCTTACAAGCTCGTCTAAAAGCCCCTTTGCCGCACGGCCGGTAACTATCAGCTTTTTGGCGGCCTTAGCGTCGGTATCGGGGTGATCCTCAAGGGTTTCGTAAAATGTATGTCTTGTCATGGCATACATGCCGACCCCGTTTTCAAGCTGAGAAAAATCCTCGTAAAAATCATAACCCGGAAGCTCTCTTGATGCCGTAAGATAAAACTCGTCCGACGCGAAAAACAGCCTCGTCCCGTGCTCCTTTAAAAACTCGTCGCCCTTTTTCTCCATGGCGTCAATAACGGCGGCGGCAGTCTCCTTGTTAAAAGGCTCCAGCTTTTCAAGTCCCTCGCGATGCTTCGAAAGTCCGACCGGCACAGCGGCAACGCTTTGCACCGACGGATATAAGGCTCCCAGATCCTCCATTGTTTTTACAAGGGATTCGCCGTCGTTAAATCCGGGACAAAGCACCAGCTGGCAGTTTATTTTAATTCCGCTTTCGGCAAAGCGGTAAAGATATTTAAGGCTTTCTCCGGCAAACCTGTTCTTCATCATACGGCAGCGAAGCTCGGGATCGGTCGTATGCACCGAAATATTTATCGGACTTATGTGCATTTTTACAATACGGTCCGCCTCGTGCTCCGAAAGGTTTGTAAGGGTAATATAATTGCCGAAAAGGAAGGAAAGTCGTGAATCGTCGTCCTTAAAATAAAGGCTGGGGCGAAGGCCCTTGGGCAGCTGGTCTATAAAACAAAAAATGCACTTATTGCGACAGGAATGCTGCTTGTCCATGAGGTAGGTCTCGAATTCGAGTCCCAGCTCCTCATATTCGTCCTTTTTCTTTATCTTCTTTTTAAGAATTTTACCCGAGCGATTTATCTCGACAGTCAGCTTTTTTTCTATCATGTAAAACCTGTAGTCAAGCACGTCCTCTATTGTATTCCCGTTTATGCTTAAAAGCACATCGCCCGGGCGTATACCGGCGTGTTTGGCCGGGCTTTTTTTGTCCACAAGACTGACCGTAACCGACATTCGGCACCCTCCCCTCAAAAAACTTTTGCTTTTTAATTAGAATAAGATAACGCGATAAACCGATAATTTCCGGTTTGTACGGTTGGTTTTTTAAGAAAAAAGCAAAAGCCGTCCCTGTAACAAAAATCACAAAGGCAGCTTATAAGCTTATCCGGGAGCACAAAGCCCACCGTTTTTCGGATACCAAAACACAACCGAAACGCCAAAATCTTAAACAAAACATCACACTTGAATGCTTTTAAGACCTTAGCCTTCCTTTTTGATCACTTCTCTGCCGTTATAAAAACCGCAGCTCGCACAAACCCTATGGGGACGCTTATAGTCGCCGCAGTTCGGGCACTTGACCAAAGCCGGAGCGTCCATTCTCCATACGTTGGAACGCCTCTTGTTCTTTCTTGTTTTGGAAATTCTTCTTGCGGGTACCGCCATTACCAGCACCTCCTTAAACTCTATACAGAATATAATACAAACTAATCAAGCAACTCGGCCAAGGCCGCAAGCCGCGGATCCGTTTCATCCTTTTTGCACGAGCATGCTCCCTCGTTAAGATCCTTGCCGCATCTGCTGCAAAGACCCTTACAATCCTCCCGGCATAAATATCTGCCGGGTACGCTTAAAAGCACATCCTCGCGCACGACCTCGTCAACGTCGAGCTTCATGTCGCCGATTACCGTGTAGCCGCTGCTCGCTTCATCCGAACACTCGGTAACCAAAGTATGGCGAACGGGCACCGAAAAATGCCTTGTTACCTCTTTGGCGCAGCGATCACACTTACGGGTATAATCAAAATCGGCCGTGCCGACCATTTCAACCACACCCGAACGCCCTGTTATCTCCCCGGCGGCCGAAACCGTTTTAAAGGGAGAGTTTCCGAAAAAGCTGACATCGGACAGATCAAACCGTACATCAAACTGCTTTACGCCGTCGGCCGCAAAAAGCGCCGAAAGATCCATGACCATGTCCTGCCACCTCCCAAAGCGACAAAGTATATTATATATACACACTCGCCGTTTGTCAAGCAAAAAATATATCCTGAATATATCAAAATGCAAATATTACATGCTTTTAAAAAATAACGCCCCGAAAATGCGGGAAAACACCGCCGATTCTCATTAAATACCTGTTTTTATTACGCTCTGATCCCGTTTATAACGGTTTTTCGGCAGGTAAAACTCAAAAACATTTTTCTTTTATCCGCCGGTACGGCTGTTTGCCTTTTGGTATTCACGCACCGTCATGCCGGTCTCCCGTTTAAAAAAATACGAAAGATACGCCGGCGAGGAAAAGCCCATGTCGGCCGATATCGCCCTTACGGTATCGCCCTTTGATATCCGGCGCATTATATATTCGCACCTTAAACGGTTAAAATACTGCATAACTCCGCCGCCCGTAAACAGACGGAATATTTCCTTTATTTTACCCGTCGACTCAAAAACCTCACGGCTTATATCCCCGACGGTAAGCGGTTTTTCCACGTTATCGCGCAAAAAAGCCGTTATTTTCGCGTAACAAAGCGACCGCGTATCTCCGAGAGCGTTTTCCCTCGCGTTTTTACCCCGTCTTATTATTGAAAGACACAGAATTTCAAGATAGCTTTTTATAAGCTGATATCCTGCATTGTCCGGCGAGGAGGTAAGAAGCAGCTGGGTATACTCGGTTTTGTCATACCCTCCGAAAAGCCGCGGCAGCTCGCAAAGGATCATTTCAATACACCGGCGCTCCTCTTCCGAAAGGGTGTATTTACCCGATTCAAGTCTTCCCTCAAAGCCGTAGCCGTCAAAGGAGATTATAAACATTTCGCACTCGGCGGAATCCTCGACCCATATATTATGAAAGCGATCGGGCTCATGCACAAGCATATCTCCCGGAGCGCACATATAAACGCTGTCGCCCGACGTAATGCCGCACGTACCTCTTATTATATATCCGATCTCCCAAAAGGGATGGGTCTCGCCGGAAAAGCGATAGCCGTCCGAAAAGCTTAAATGGTATATCGAAAAAAGCCGTCTTACCGAAAGCAGGGAATAAATGTTTACGGGAGTAAAGCTCATAACGCCCTCCGTTTTCGCCCGATTTCGTATTATTTGCGCCCGAATTCCTATTGTAACGGCATTTAATACGAATATAATGATTATACCAATCGAAAAGCAAGCTGTCAATATCGTAATAGAAATTGACATTATCCCCTGCCGCAATATTCTTCGGACAAGATGAAAAATTGCCTTTGTCCGGTTTTAATCAGCATATTTATTCGGCACGATAATTGCACTCGCAAAAAAGCGACCATGCAAGGGAAAAGCTGAATTTCGGTGTAATACATGTCAGAAATGAGGTAAAATAAATGAAAAAAATACGTATAGGATATCTCGGAGTAGGTCCGCGCGCTCAGGTTCTGCTTGATTGCTATGCAATGCATCCCCAGGCGGAATTTGTAGCCTTTGCCGATATAGCCGAAAGCCGGGCTGCCGACGTGGCCGCCATATTCAACAAGGCTCACGGTACCGATGTCAAAGCCTACACCTGCTATGAGGATATGATAAACAACGAAAACCTTGACGCTTTGCTCATCGCTTCGGATCCCGACAAGCAGGTCGATTACGCCGTCGACGCAATGCACCGCGGACTTCATGTAATGACCGAGGTCCCCGCCGCCTTCACCATCGATCAGTGCAGAAAGCTTGTCGACGCCGTAGAGAAAACCGGCGTAAAATATCAGCTCGGCGAGCAGACCCGTTACTGGAATTTTATCAAGCAGTGGCGCGAGATGGCCAAAAAGGGCGATTTCGGAAAAATATACTACGCCGAGGGCGAATATCTGCATTACGAGCCGTATTGGGATATCCTCCGCGACAAAAAGACCAATTATCAGGTCTACCCCAAAACCTTAGAGGAATTCAACAATCCCGACTGTGTTCCCTCGTGGAGATACTACTGCTTTAAAGAGCCGATATTCTATATGCCGCACGAGCTGTCCCCACTGCTCTCAATAACCGGAGGCAGAATAACCAAGGTAAGCTGCATGGGACTCCCCTTGGGAAGCAACACTGCACCCCACTTTGATCTGTGCGACCTGCAAACCGCCCTTATGTATACCGATAACGACGTTATTTTCTCGCTCAGAGCAGGCTTTTCGTCTCCCTACGGTCCCAAAAACGAGCTCGGCGCCCATTGGTACCAGATAAAGGGCTCAAAGGCCACCGTCGAGACCTCAAGAAGCACACTCGACACCATGAAGCTCTACCGTGCCGGAGGCGAGTGGGAAGAAATGCATTGGGGCACGGCCGATCCCGACCAGCCCGAATATATAAGGAATTCGACCCACGGCGGAGCCGATTATTATCCCATAATGCACTTCATTGACGCGATAATAAACGACAAGACCCCTGCCGTTGACGTCTACACCGCGGTGGAGACTGCCGCTCCGGCAATAATGGCAGCCGAATCCGCAAGAAAGGGCGGGGCGCTCCTTGAGGTCCCCGATTTCCGCAAGAGATAACAAGAGATAAAGACAATGGAATATTTATATTTGGCAATGGCGGTCGTTACATCGGGCTTAAGCAGTCCGGTTTATAAGAAAATTTCCGGAGTTTCAAAAAATCCGGCCATGTCTCTTATAATACCGGCAGCATGGTTTTTGCCGCTCGCTGTGATTTTCGGTGTTACGGCGCTTATAAAGGGAGAGTTTGTTTTTTCGGGCAATATGATTTTCACATCATTGCTCGCCGGTATATCGGCCGCCGCATGCGCCTTTTCGCTGCTTGAAAGCATGAAGCAGAATTCCTTTCCGGTAGCCGTTATAATAGTAAATTTAAGCTTTATATTCCCCGTTATTCTGTCCATGATATTTTTAGGGGAAAAGGCTCATATGCTGCAGCTGGCCGGAATGCTTGTAACGGTAGCGGCAGTCGTCATTCTCGGAACCTCGGGAAAGGGCGCAAAAACCGCAATTACAGCCATGATACTTGCCGTGGTTTCTTCCCTCGGCAACGGAGGAATAGATTTCGCCATAAAGCTCCAGCAACACAAAACTCCGGGCGAGGGGGAGGCAACCTTTTTCTTTTTTACATACCTTATCGCCGCGATACTGAGCATTGCGGCCTACGGTGCGGTAAGGCCGTTTAAAAAGAGACGTTTAGCCTCATTAGATAACGGCGGAATTCCGAACGAATACACAGCCGCCTTATCGAAGGGAAACGCTGCTTCGGACAATGACATACCCACCACGTCGGTCGACAGCAAAATCCCGGGCGAAAATACGCCGGTCGCACCCGTCGTGTCATCCGGCGGCGTATATTCCGGCCAAAAGCGAAAAGACGACGACGCAAAATCCCTTCGTAAAACCGTGCTCATATACGCCCCGATGATAGCGATATGCAACGGCCTGTGCTTTTTAGGGGTAAGTTTGCTTGCCGACAAAATGAACGCGGCAGCGCAATTCACCCTTATAACCTCGCTTTCCATAATAATCTCGCTTGTTGCAGGGTTCGTTTTCTCTCATGAGCGGATAAAGCCGAGAGAGCTGCTGTGCCTTTTATTCTGTGCGGCCGCAATAGCCTGCCAGTACTTTAATCTTACCCCCTGACCGCAAAGCCGGTTTTAAAAACGTTTGGGAAAAAGCGATAAAAAACACCCGGTCGAAAAGGGCACTAAAAACTCTCCGATACTCTCTGACCGAAAGGCCGGTTTTAGAACGTCCGACCCGAAAAAGTCCGATTTTAAAAGACCGATCGTCCGATAGAACAAACGATTTCAAAAGCCACATAGGGATCTTATTTTTGGTCCCATCGAACTAAAAAAGCTCCGTCGGTTTAAGCCTTTTTAAAAGGCCTGCCCGGCGGAGCCGTAACCCTTTAAATAAAGAAGGCAGATAAAAATGAAGCTTTATTATTACCACGACAAAACCGCACATAAATCGCTCAACGATTCGAAAAAGGACTACACCGCCGCTTACCTTCCGGTAATGCTTAAAAACATGGGATTTACGGCATATGAGCTCGACACCGACGCACTCGAAGGGGGAGTTTTGGAGCCGGACGACGCCGTAATATTCGGCGCCGACACGCTCAGTGATGCCTCATCGATTGCCCTGGGCAAAGCCGTAGACTCGGGCGCGCGTGCAATCGGTCTCGGCACCGACGCAAAGCGGGTTTTCCCGATCGAGCAGGGCCAAAAACCGAAGGACGAAGACGAAAAATACAAAACGGTCGGATATTTCCGCCTTTACGGCTCCGACGAACCCCTCCCGGTAATTTATTACGCCGGAAAAATAATCTCAAAAGAGGGCAAAACGGCAGGATATATAACCGACAAAAACGGGAATACGCTGCCTGCCCTATGGAACTCGGAGGATAAAAAAACATACTGCTTTTCGTTCGACCTCGCCGCCGTGCTTTTGTATATCGCCGAGGGAAAGCCGACAAACGAAGGAATACCTCCCTTTCCGCTCGGCAGAGTGCCCGACGGCAGGATAATCGAAAAGGGCTATAACCTTGACATAGCCTGCCTTGACAGCTACATGAGAATACTCGACGGCATTTTGTCCGAAATGGGCTTTGCGCACATTTACGCGCTGCCGGCATCAGAAAAAAACGCCAGCGACATGGTACTATTCTTCGCCGGAGACGACGACGCTGGCAGCCGTGAAAACGACCTTGCCGCAGCCGAGGCTATGCACAAGCGCGGACTTCCCTATCACCTGAATTTAATGCCGGCCGACGATAAGGGCTCCTTTGTAATTGATAAAAAGGATTTCGATTATCTTCATTCGATCGGCTGCGAAACGGCGCTGCACTACAACTTTTTGTCTTTCCCCTACAGCGAGGAGGGCCACCGTATACAGTCCGAGATGTATAAACGCGCCTTCGGGGAGGAAAGTATATCTCCGGTAAACCACTGCCTTATTCAGGTCGGATCGCCGAATAAGCGCTACCATATGCAGGTGCAAAACGGCGCAAAAAGCGACAATAACCGTTTTCAAAACGAGCTTGACCCAAGCGATATAAACGCATTTAATCTTAAGGGCTTTGCCTTCGGCTCGGCATTTCCGCGCTTTGTAACCGACGATGCCGAGCATTCAAATATGCCTCTTGATTTTTGCGAGATACCCGGCTCCTACTATGAGCCGCGAATATACGACGGCACCGATGAGGAAAAAAGAAAGATAAGCGATTATCTCGACGACAGCTATTATTACAAACGCACGTCGCAGCTTTTCACCCATCCGCACTATATTTCCGGAGTTGTCACCGACGCCTCCCCCGCCCTTAAAGCCCTCGATTTTGCTATAGAATACGTAAAATCCAAGCCCGGCTGGAGGGTGCTGTACTTCGCCCCCGAAAGGCTCGCCTGCTGGTGGCACGACCGCGCAAAATGCATTATAAAAAGCATTACCAAAGGCGGATTCACCCTTTGCAACCCGACCGAAGAAAACGTAACCGCGGTGCTCCCGTTTGGTGTGTCGGACGTAAAAGTCTCAAACGGCGGCTTAACCGAACGAAAAGATATTGCCGGAAAGGAACACACCCTTGTAACGGCCGGCCCGGGAGAAACCGAAATTACCTACAAAATAATAGGATAAACGGCAATCAAATGGCATTTCTCCCCCAATCCGGTCTGGTTCATCAAAGCCGATTTTCCTACGACAATTCACCTGAAACAAGTCTTCCGACAATAATCCATTAAAAAAACAAGTTTCCGTCGGGATTCTCTTTCAAAAAAATCAAAAAACGACCGAAGCGGCGAAAATTAAAGGTGCCGCCCGGTCGTTTTCCTTTTCGTTTTATTTTTTTGTATCAGGTCTTGCTATCCGAAAACCTATTTCGCGCAAAGCTCCCTCGCAAGGGCGGTTATCTGCTCGCGCGTTTGGTCATTTACGGCAGCCTTTACCGTAACGGTGTTTTCACAAAAATCAATATCCTTGCATGCTTCAAGCTTTACTTTCATGACCTTGGCGGCGACCGGCGCCCACGAGCCGTTTTCCATAAAGGCCACCCGTCTGTTTTTGAAGTTCCGCTCGGTAAGATGATCTATAAACTCACGCATAAAGGGGAATATTCCGCCGTTATATGTGGTTGTTGCAAGCACTAAGGTGCCGTATCTGAAGGCATCCTCGACCGCCTCGTACATATCGCACCTTGCAAGGTCGTTTACGGCCACCTTTTTGCAGCCGTTTTTTAAAAGCTCCCGGGCCAAAAGGTTTACAGCCTGCTTTGTGTGTCCGTAAACCGATGTGTAGGCGATAACCACACCCTCGCTTTCGACCCCGTAGGACGACCATGTGTTGTACAGATCGACGTACTGCTTTACATCGCCGGTAAGCACCGGCCCGTGAAGCGGACAAATGGTTTTTATATCAAGAGCGGCCGCCTTTTTAAGCAGCGACTGCACCTGAGCGCCGAATTTTCCCACAATACCGAAATAATACCGCCTTGCTTCGCACGCCCAGTCGTCCTCATCGCCGTCGTTCGCGCCGAATTTACCGAAAGCGTCGGCCGAGAAAAGCACCTTTTCGCCCGACAGATACGACAGCATAACCTCCGGCCAATGCACCATCGGGGCCGTAACGAACGTAAGGGTATTTGCCCCAAGCGACAGCGTATCGCCCTCGGATACGACTATTCTCCTGTCCTCATATCCGTCGCCGAAATAGCTTCTCATCATATCAAAGGCTTTGGCGGTGGCAACAATCTTAACGTCTTTGTACTTTTGCGTAAAGGCCTTTATATTGGCCGAATGATCCGGCTCCATATGATGAACAATAAGATAATCGGGCTGCCTTTTTTCAAGGGCCTTTTCAACATTCGCCAGCCATTCGTCCTTAAAATTAACGTCCACGGTATCCATAACGGCCGTTTTTTCGTCAAGTATAACGTAGGAATTGTATGCCATTCCGTCGGGCACCTTAAACTGTCCTTCAAAAAGGTCGATATCACGGTCGTTTACGCCGACGTATTTTATATCGCCGCTGATTCTCATTTTTTCTTCTCCTTAAATACAAAATATTGTAATCTGTAATCCGCCGGGTTTCCCCGGCCGTGCCTCTTATGCTTTCAGCAATAATTTTATTGCCGTAATTATAGCACATTATTAAAAAATCCACAACCCGGCTTTTAAATCCGTTTTTCAAAAAAACGTAATACAAATAACTCTGAAAAATGTTGTTTTAAGGTGAAATATGTGTTATTATGTCAGTGTATATTTTACAGCCGCACGAATCCCGCCCTTTATAACCCGCAATACCGCAACAGAGAGACAGCTTTTTTAAAGCCGCCCGACGAATGAGCGGAATTCCGGCCGTAAAACCTTAAAATCTGCATTTTTGGGAGTAATTATATGGCTGAGCTTTCTCCTATGATGAAGCAATATTTCAAAATAAAGGAACAAAACCCGGGCAGTATTCTGTTTTTCCGTCTCGGTGATTTTTACGAGATGTTTTACGACGACGCAAAGCTCGCCTCTCGCGAGCTTGATCTTACTTTGACCGGCAGGGATTGCGGGCAGGATGAGCGCGCGCCGATGTGCGGCGTTCCGTATCACAGCTGCGAGGCCTACATAGCCCGTCTTGTTGAAAAGGGCTACAAGGTATCGATATGCGAGCAGACCGAGGATCCGGCGAACGCAAAGGGTCTTGTAAACCGCGACGTTATACGGGTCATAACGCCCGGAACGGTGACCGAGAGCAGCATGCTTGACGAAACCTCAAACAACTATCTTGCGGCGGTATGCGTTATAGGGAATTCGGCCGGGGTCTGCTTTGTGGACGCATCTACCGGCAAGCTGTATTTAACCGAGCTTAAAAGCCCGAATCTTATAGAAAAAATCAACACCGAGCTCGGCACCTTTTTGCCCCGGGAGGTTATTTTGAACCGCGAAGCCTCCGAGCTTAAAAAAATAGAGGAATTTGTAAAGGAAAAGCTTTCGGTTATGTGCTCGCTTGAGGACGGAATGAGGTTTGATCCCGTAATGGCCGAAACGGTTGTAAAGGGTCACTTTGACACAAGTCTGGCACAGCTTGACCTTTGCGAGGGAGCGGCCGACATGTGCGCCCTCGGGGGAGCGCTGTCCTACCTTACCGATACGAGAAAAACCAACCTGCAGAACATAAACAAGCTTGAAAAATACAGCAACACCCAGTTTATGAGACTGGATCTTGCAAGCGTCAGAAATCTTGAGATATTCGAAACCATACGCAACAAAAACAAGCGCGGATCGCTTTTCTGGGCGATAGACAATACAGTAACGGCAATGGGAAAGCGGCTGTTGCGCTCGTGGCTTGAGCATCCGCTTGTAAATCCGGTGCCGATACTTGCAAGGCAAAACGCCGTCGGAGAGCTTTTTTCCGATATGCCGCTTTGCAGCGATCTTCGCGAGCATTTAACCGGAATACACGATCTTGAACGGCTTATTACCCGTGTGATATACGCTTCGGCCAACCCTCAGGAGCTTTTATCCCTCGCCTTTGCACTCGAAAAGCTGCCGGCCGTAAAGGAGCTTTTAAAGAACTCCAAAAGCCAGCTGCTGTGCGAAACGGCCGATAAGCTCGATGATTTTTCCGAAATATGCGACCTTGTAAAAAGAGGAATACGCGAGGACGCCCCCTTGCAGGTGCGCGACGGCGGAATTATAAAAGAGGGGTACAGCGAGGATCTTGACAGCGTACGCGGCGACGTCGGCGGCGCCAAGGATATAATCGCCGAAATAGAACAGCGCGAGAAGGATGCCACCGGAATCAAAAACCTTAAAATAGGATACAACCGGGTATTCGGTTATTACATTGAGGTTACAAACTCGTATAAATCCCTCGTTCCCGAGGGGTGGATACGCAAGCAGACCCTTTCAAACTGTGAGCGCTACATAACCGAAGAGCTCAAAAAGGTTGAAAACCGCCTTTTAGGCGCACGCGATAAAAGCATTGCCCTTGAATACGAGCTTTTTTGCGAAATAAGAACCGCCGTGGCGAATGAATACTTAAAAATACAGAGCGCCGCCGAGGGGGTCGCGACCCTTGACGTAATTTGCTCGTTTGCCTCAAACGCCGTAAGGGGCGGCTATATCTGCCCGGAAATAGCTACCGACGGCATAATAAAGGTCACCGATTCACGCCATCCGGTGGTTGAAAAACTTACCGATTCGCCCTTTGTTCCGAACGATGTGCTCATAGATACGACGGATAACCGCTGCTGCATAATAACCGGACCGAACATGGCCGGTAAATCGACCTATATGCGGCAGGCAGCGCTTATATGCGTGCTCGCTCAGATGGGCTCGTTTGTCCCGGCAAGATCGGCCCATATAGGAATAGTAGACGCGGTATTCACCCGGATAGGAGCATCCGACGATCTGTCGTCGGGACAGTCGACCTTTATGGTGGAGATGAGCGAGGTTGCAAACATTCTTGAAAACGCAACCAAGGATTCGCTTATTCTGCTTGACGAGATAGGACGCGGAACCTCTACCTACGACGGAATGGCCATAGCAAAAGCGGTTCTTGAGTATGTCATATCGCGTAGAAAGCTCGGAGCGAGAACCCTTTTCGCCACCCATTACCATGAGCTGACCGCCCTCGAAGGCCAGCTCGACGGGGTAGTCAACTACAATGTCGCGATTAAAAAACGCGGCGACGATATAACCTTTTTACACCGCATAGTCAGGGGCGGAGCAGACCGGAGCTACGGAATAGAGGTCGCACGGCTCGCCGGGATAAATCCGTCGGTAGTAAGCAGGGCTAAGGAGATTTTAAAAGAGCTCGAAAGCGGAAAGCCCTCTAAGGACACACCCCAAAAGCCGGACTACCGTATATCACGGGACGAGCCGTCCCAGATATCCTTTACGGATACCGTATCAAACGAAATAACCGAGGAATTAAAGCGCATTGACGTAAACTCTCTTACCCCGATAGAGGCCCTCGGAATTCTGTTTAATCTCAGCAAAAAGGCCAAGGGATAAGCCTGTAATCTGCAAAGCATACCGTTGACATACGGATTATTTTAAAAAGCACGGCCGATAAATCATACTTTCGATCCGTAATAGTTTTTAATATATCAATAAAACCCGAAAACGGCAGGGTTCACCGGAGAATTCCCCGGTGTCCCCTGCCGTTTTTTGTTTTGGCAACGAATAAATTTAAGATTACTCCCGCCTTACGGATCTTTCCTCGTCGAAAAACATCACCACGCTGTCGCCGTCGGAATTGGCGGTATAGGTAAGGTTTATTCCGGCATTCATAAGAAGTGCGCCCGAATACACCCTGCCGCTTTCCCTCTCGCGGTAAAGCGAATCTTCCTTTAATCCCTTAAGCCGTACAATTAAATGAGGGTATTCCTCATGGCGCATTGTAACGACGCTCACCATCGCACAGTCCCTGCTTTCCGATACTATCTGCCACACGGCGCGATACGGATTTTCAAACGGAGAAACAAGGCGGTAAAGGTCGCCCCTTCTTACAAGATCATAGGTCTCGTGATACAGCTTAATCTGTCTTTTAATTTCGTCTTTGTCGTCATCACTCAGCTTGCATGGGTCGAGTTCATAACCGAATGTACCCCAAAGCGCAACGTTGCCCTTAGTTTTATACCCCGTCCTCGGGCAGGCCGATACATGCGCGCCGACGCTCGATGCAGGGTAACAAACCGACGTTCCGAACTGTATTCCGAGCCGCTCGATCGGATCGGTATTGTCGCTTGCCCATATCTGGGGCGAATAGTAAAGCATTCCCGGATCAAACCGGCCGCCGCCGCCAGAACAGCTCTCGAAAAGAATGTCGGGATATTTTGTAACAAGCCGTTCCATAATCTCGTATGTTCCGAGAATAAAGCGGTGTAAAAATTCTTTTTGGCGGTCGGGCGGCAAGTGTGCCGAGCCGGCGTCGGCTATATTGCGGTTAAAATCCCATTTTAAATAATCAATACGGCCGGTCGATAAAACCTTGTCCATCTGCTCCCAGATATTCTCCCGTACGTCCTTTCGGGAAAAATCGAGCACATACTGGTTCCTCCCGAGCATAGGCTCGCGCCCCTTTACGTGGACATGCCAGTCGGGATGCTCTCTGAACAGCTCGGAGTCGGGCGAGATCATTTCGGGCTCATACCATATTCCGAATTTAAGTCCCTCGGCGTTTACCCTGTCGGCAAGCGCCTCTATGCCGCCGGGCAGCTTTTCTTTATTTACATACCAATCTCCGAGAGAAGAACGATCGTTATTCCTGTGTCCGAACCATCCGTCATCCATGACAAGCAGCTCAATGCCGAGCTTTTTGGCCTCTTTTGCAAAAGCGACCAGTTTATCGGCGTTAAAATCAAAATAGGCAGCCTCCCAGCTGTTTATAAGCAAAGGACGCTTTTCGTCTTTATATTTGCCCCTTATAAGATGGTTATTGTAAAAACGGTGGAAAATTCTGCTCATCTCGCCGATTCCGCCGGTTGTAAAAACCATTACTACCTCGGGCGCATCGAATTTTTCGCCCGGCAAAAGGGTCCAGCCGAAATTTTCCGGACAAATCCCCATTAAAAACCGGGTCGTGTGGTTGTGGTCGCACTCGGCAAGTGCGGAAAAATTGCCCGAATAGACAAAATTAAAGCCGTACACCTCGCCGCCGTTCTCGTCGGCGTTTTTTCCGACTATGGCCGCAAAGGGATTCTGGCAATGACCCGAAGCGCCACGCATGCTTTCCACCCCTTGAACCCCGTGCGAAAGGGGACGTCTTTCGACGCTTCTCTCCTTGCAGTGCCGTCCGTACAGACTCAAAAAATCATAATCCATTCCCGGCAGATTAAGACAAAGGCTGAATATCCGCTCGATAACAAGGGGATCCTTGCCGCAATTCTCGGCTTTTACTCTGCGCGTCATAACGCCGGTATTTTCAAAAACCGAATAATAAAGGGTTATTTTCAGCCCCGTAACAATATCCTCGGCGTAAATTTCGAGGCTCTCTGCCCCGTCGCCGTCAACCGAGTAGGTCGACGGAAGTCCCGGAATTCCCGGCTTACCGCCGTATATTTTATGTCCGGTATAACGGATATCGGTTACATTGTCGCCGTTTTCATTTTTTACAGACAGCGCCGATATGCGAAAATCCCCGGCACCGAAGGTCCCGTATTCCATGGGCGCCGTATCGGGCGAAAAGCCGTGCTCACCTATTACCGGATTCGCCGGACTGAAGGAGGCGTTGGGCCACACGCATTCCCTGTCGGGCACATATGTATCTGGAATTTTAGGACCGTAGTACAAATTAAGAATGTAATTTTCTTCGTAGATTTTAATTATGTAGCTTGAATCGGAAGTATCAAGCTTAAAGGTTCGGTGTTCGATGTCGTAAATAATCGGCATAACATTTCTCCTTAAATCCACTGTTCTTTTAGTTTGTTTTTTCACCTTATCGCTTCCGGCAATCCGGTTTTCAGCCTTTTTGCAATCTGCAGGTCAAAAAGCCGAACTCTTCGCCTACCGCCGATGACGGATAAATTATAACAAAATAATTATTACCTGTTTATTCACTGTTTGTCAAACCTGATGACGGCCAGCTGCCCTGCACTGAAAATGCTGCACACCGTGTGTTCGCTGCCGCCGGCCGAGTTTTGTCCGACGGCGTCGGTGTAATTGCCGAAGGCCTTCCAGCCGTCCCACTCTTTCCTCTTGGGTCTTACGCCGCCGGCAAAGGTAAAGGACAGCGCGACATTCTCACCACGGGAGGTATTGACCGCCGCAAGATACCTCGTGCCGGTTTTATCCTTAAAAAACGAAAGCAAAACATTTTCATTTTCCGAAGAAATGCCCGTAAGATCATTATCCCCCTCAAAAACAGGGATTCCGCCATAGCTTTTTTCGGTGAAATATGCACCTTCAATATCAAGGCTCATCATAAGCTCGCCGAACTGATGATGAAATATCCGCATTTCGTCACTCATCCAGCCGAAGCTCGCCGTACGGTCGCCGAACTGATTTATCGGCGCTTCGCGGTAGTTGTCCCCCGACACCGCATGTCCGTCCGGGAAAAACCAGCCGATTCCTTTAGCTCCCATGGCCGCCGCCGTGGATATCTGCCAACGGTAGTCCGCCTGACTCTTACATTCGTATTTATAATGATTCTGGCAAAGGAGGGTCGTATTGTAATTTACACCGCTGCGTAATTTAAGCTGCATGTATTCATAAAGATTGCAAAAATAATCGTTCCAGCCGGTGTCGTCCTTTCGCCCCTGGGTATAGCAGTCGTATCCTATCTCGCTCAAACCGCTTTGCGCAATACAGCGATCCAGATAATTTGCCAGCGTATCGGTTCCCATGCGCTCGCCGATCCAGTCAAACCACGGCAGCAAATTAAGATATGCGAACCACTCCGGCGCTTCGTCCCTTATTATTCTCGCCGCTTTAAACGAGGCTTCGGCGTCCCCGGCGTCCGGCTCGTCCGTAACAAAAACTCCGAACGCGGCAGGATGTCCGCCGTAATCCTTTACGGCGCGGCGCACCTTCCGGCGGTAATTCTCCCAGTCGTTTTCCCTTCCGGTTTTATATATCGCCACGCCGGAAATGCTCTCGATGTTAAGAATAGGGCTTATTCCATACTCCTGACATTCATCCAACAAAGCGAGAACCGCCTCTTTACCGTCATCCTCCCGGATTATCGGGGTCAGCGGATGGTTGATCCCGAGATCGGCCCAGTTTTTCACCATACCGGGATAAGTCTCCTTCATAGGCAAATAGGTCCAGCAGTATACAGGATAGTTTGAAAGCGGCATTTAAGGTTTCTCCTCTCGTTTTCGTCGGTTTTAATGCTTAATGCTTGGGGGCAATTATGCTTTTCCCGGGGGAAAACCGCCCGGATTTTTGCCCGGGCGCTTAAAATCGACCCATATTGCAATCCGTTCGGGCCAAAAGGTACTTTGCCGAAAAATCCGGCTTTTCGAAGGCGTAACACATCCCTTAAAGCATTCCTAAAACGACGCATTTTCCGCCGTAAATACCCACATCTTGCATTTTGGGCCATTATAACAGATAGTTTTTTTAAAAGCAATTACCGTCATGTTAAAATCTTGCCGGACAATACGCTTTTTGACCGGCCTTGTTTCCGGAGAAATACTTTGTTTACATCCGGCAAAGCCGTAAATTCGTCGTAAAATAAACGGCCGGCAGATGAAAAAACCACCCGGCGGCCAAAAAACAAAGTATAAAAATAAAGCAAAACGCGATCCCAAATCAATCAGATCTTAACCTTAAGCATAGAATACTCATCCGAACCCGATTTTGGCGAAAAAATCCGACAAACCGACAGATAACCAAAGAATAAAAAAGGAATGACAATCTTCTGATGAAAACTGTCATTCCTTTTATTTATGGTCGGAGTGCCGGGATTCGAACCCGGGGCCTCTTGGTCCCGAACCAAGCGCGATACCAAACTTCGCCACACCCCGTTTTTTCAAAGCCTAAAAATTATATGGCATAACGAGGGTTTTGTCAAGTGTTTTATTTGTCTTTTACGGGAATATTTTATGAATTTTCACTGCTTTCCCCTTTCCGACGATAAAATGCCGTCTGCAAAATTGACGGATTACAGGACAAAATACCGCTCTTGCTATAACCACCGGAACTTGCCCCCCCGTATATTGACAAGCAGAGGCTTATTCTGTTAAAATAACAGTATATATATTCAGTGAGAAAAGGCTTCGGCAAAATGCGACTTTTTTCGTGCTTTTCAATGCGTTTTTCTCGCCGCATATTTTCAAAAAACTAATTTTTGTTTCGAAAGGTTGATATTCAGGAATGGCAGTTGTAGTACCCTTTTGCGCAATGCGTTTCGGCCCGGACGCCGGAAATCCCGAAAAGCTCGTTTGTCCTCCGTACGATATAATAAGCGAGGAGGAGCGGCTCGGCTATCTTGCCGAAAACGAACACAACATAATACGTCTTGAGCTTCCGCGCGAGGGTGAGGATCCGTATCTTGTCGCCGGACAATTGCAGGCCAAGTGGCTAAGCGACGGAATTCTTAAAATCGACAAAAAGCCGGCCGTATATGTTTATGAAATAGAATTCAAGGCAGGCAACGAAACCAAAAAGATAAGCGGAATCATCTGCCGTGTAAGGCTTGAGGAATTCTCAAAGGGCATAGTTTTGCCCCACGAGGAAACCCTGACCAAGGCCAAGGCCGACCGCTTAAATTTAATGAAGGCAACCGGTTCAAATTTCAGCCAGATATACTCCCTTTATAATGATACAAACCTTGAAACGGCCGACATTATAGACCGTTTTGTCGCCGTAAATGCCCCCAAACAGATTATAAACGGACCCGACGGGCTTATTCACCGCCTTTGGATTATTGACGACGAGAATTTAACCGCACTTATCACAAAACAGTTTGCAAGCCGTAAGCTTTACATTGCCGACGGCCATCATCGCTACGAAACGGCCATTAACTATCGTAATTATCTTTACGAGACCAAAAAGGCCGCCCCCGGCGACGACTGCGACTATATAATGATGATGCTTGTAAGGATGGATCATCCCGGGCTTGTTGTATTCCCGACCCACCGTATAGTAAGGGGAATAGAGAACTTCGATGTAAATTCGGTTTTTGAAAAATGCGGAGATAATTTTGATATTACTCCCGTTTTCGACGCTGCCGAAGCCCAAAAGGCCCTTGACGAGGGCTACAAATCCGAAAAAACCGTCTTTGCGGTGGTTCATGGTGATAAAGAAAACAGAAAATTCACCCTCATGACCTACAAGGGCGCCCTTGTGCCCGAGGAGACCCTGTCTGGCAGCAGGGCATTAAGAGGACTTGACGTAAGCATACTGCATTCGATGGTACTCGAAAAGGCCTTCGGAATAGACAAGGCCAACATGGCCTCGCAAAAGAATCTGACTTATACAAGGGATTTCGATGAGGCTGTAAATTCCGTCGGACTCGACGGCGTTAACTGTTCGATAATTATAAATCCCACCCGTGTGGACGAAATACGCGATGTTGCGGCCGCCTCGGAAAAAATGCCGCAGAAATCGACCTATTTTTATCCTAAGCTTATAACCGGCATGGTTATGAATAAAATCACAAAATAGCTTAAAAGCTTAAAAGGAATTTAAAGCTTTATTCTTTCACAGGTGCAAAGGACAGAAACGGAGGCGTAAAGAAAAAATGAGACGATTGCTCGGCGCCGCCGGATTCGGCTTTTTTCTCTCCCTCGTTGCTGCCGGTGTTTTCGGATTCAACTTTGCGGTCGGCGCCGCCGCAATATGCCTTCTTACGACCATCGCTCTGCTTATATTTTTAAAACCGCAAGCAAAGTTGTCGGTCGGCATATTTCCCTTTATGGCCTTTTGCGCCTGTGTGATTTACTGTCTTGCGACGATTATATCGGTAAACCCCACAATTCCGTTCAGGGACAAAAACGTGACCTTTGAGGCGACGGTTGAGGAAATACCGGCCGATCCCACCACGCTGCCGCTTAAATACACAGTTAAAACGGACCTTTCGGGCGAGCTCGATAAAAGCACAAGGATAATGCTAAGCTCCCTTGAATACATCGATTGCCTTCCGGGAGATACAATAACGGTCACTTCACACCTTAAAGAACACGAAACCCCCAAACGCTTTTATCCGTCCGGCATATTCCTTTTCGGCACCATAAAAAACGACTCGGTGACCGTGACCCGTAACGAAAATCCGTCGCTTATTCACAAGGCGACCCGTTTCAGACACGAGGTCGCCGCAAGGGTCACGGGCATTTTGCCCGATGATGAGGGTTCTATTGTAAACGCGATTACCTTCGGCAGTGATTTTTTGAACAACGAGCTTTATGCCTTGTTCGAATATATCGGGGTTTCCCATCTGTTTTCGGTAAGCGGACTGCATGTAGGCGTAATAGGACAGACCACCATGCTGCTGCTTGGCTTTTTCGGGGTGAAAAAGCGGTTTGCGGCTCTTTTTTCAGCCGTCGGCGTCTGGGTGTTTATGACAATAATCGGCTTCCCGTTTTCGGCCCAAAGAGCCGCCGTGATGTTTACCGTGTACACCCTCGGTATGATAATCTTCAAAAATGCCGATGCACTCAATTCGCTCGGCCTTTCGGCACTTCTGGTTACGCTGGTATCGCCCTTTGCGGCGCTTGACGTCGGACTTTTGAGTTCGTTGTCGAGCTGTCTCGGAATTCTTGTTTTTGCAAAACCCATAAGGGCATTCATACTTTCAAAGCTTAAACCAGGGTACGGCAAGCTGGTGTTTTTTGTCGTATCCTCGGTCTCCACCACCATAGCAGCAACCGTAGGAATACTTCCCTGCTCGGTGATATTTTTCGGTTCGCTGTCACTGCTGTCGCCGATAGCCAATCTGCTGCTTATTCCGATCTCATATCCCCTGCTTTTCTGCTCGGTTGCCGGCTGTCTGTTCGGCACGATAGGAGGGATTTTCAGCGGACTTAGTTCATTTTCTTACCTTATAAGCGGATTCTGTGCCAAGGCTTGCCGTGCAATAGCCACGGTTTTAAGCTATGTCCCCTTTGCGGACCTTAATGTAAGCTACGAATACATTACCGTCTGGTGCGGAATGTGCTTTTTTATAATCGCCGGAGCAGTATGGCTTTTTTACAAAAACGGCAGACGGCACTTTTGTGTAGTTTGCAGTATTATCTGCTGCCTGGCCGTTTTGGTAAGCGGAGTTTTATCGCATGCCGTTTTCAGCGACCGTATAACCGAAATTATAGTATGCGACGTAGGCCAGGGCTACTGCGTTGCGGTGCGAAAAGGTTCCGATGCGGTAATAATCGACAACAACGAGAATTCCGGCGCCTCGAAGGTATCCTCGCTGCTTAAAGCGCGCGGAATATCCGAAACCTCATTGCTTATAACCGGCTCGGATACAACCCCCGAAAAATCCAAACGGATGAAAAAGCTGTGTAATATCAAAGAAACGGTATCATTTATGAGGGACGAGATATCCCTGTCGCCATGGGAGAATTTCACCATTGAATACAACAAAGCCGAAAGCGCGGTACACCTGTCAATCGGCCTTTCGACATACATAATAACCGATTATAACAGCAAGCCCGGCGGACAAACCCCCGAGGATGTTGTGATAACGACATCGGGAGGAGCCGCAAAAATTCCGACCGATAATAACTACGGGGTTTTTGTAGTATCTGCCGATTCGGTTCATTCGGCGGCCGCCTGCTCAACGCTGTCCGAATTCGGCAATGAAACCTATTATACCGGCGGAGCCGGCTCGCTGCTGATATCAACGCGCGGCACCAAGGATATATCAATAAGGAGACTTAAGGATGCCTGAGATAAATGAAAAAATCCTTTCATCAATGATTAAAAGCGGACAGCTTGCCTCCACGTTGATACTCTGGGGGGAGGAGGATTATCTGTCCCAAAAATACGCCGAAAGGATAATTAAAGCCGTCACCTCGGGCGGCGACCTTAACTTAAGCGTTTTTGAAAACGACTCGGCAAAAGCCCCCGATATTATTGCCGCAGCCGATACCCTTTGTATGTTCGGCCGCCGATGCGTTTATGTAAGCGATCCTTCGCTTTCCTCATCCGGCCTCGATTCCGACGGAATAAAACTGCTTTGCGATTATTTTTCTCAGAAAAACGACTCCTGCGTGCTGCTTATGCGTTTTTCAAAAAAGGCGGTTTTTGCAGATTCCGGTTTTAAAAAGCTGATAAAAGCGGCCGCATTATACGGAGATACGGTCAATTTCACAAGATATACAAGACAGGAGCTGCAAAAAATCCTTTGTCTTAAAGCGGCCGAAATGGGCTGTACAATGCAGGTATCCTCCGCCGCTTATCTTATAGATTCGGTCGGGGACGAGCTTGCCTCCCTTATAAACGAGATCGAAAAGCTGTCAGCCTATAAATCAGGCGGAGAAATAACCCCCGACGACATCTCCCTGCTTTGCGCAAAAAGCCTGCAGGCAAGGGTATTCGATATAAATAACGCCGTTTCCGCCGGCAACGCCGATAAGGCCTTTTCGGTCATTGACACACTTATGACATTGCACGAAGAGCCGATAAGAATACTTGCGGCAATATCCTCAAGCTACACGGCGATGTACCTGATGAAATCTGCGGCAAAGGACGGATTGTCGGCCTCGCGCGTGTCCTCTCTTTGCAACAAAAAACGAAGCGAAAAGCAACTCGCCGTATCACAGCGCGAATGCTCAAAATATAAAATGACGACCCTTGCAAAATGCATCGAGATACTCACCCGTGCCGACAGCGACATGAAAAGCTCCTCTATACCGCAAAGAAGCATCCTCGAACGGGCGGTAACCGAGCTTATAGTATGCACAAAGGGTAAGGTAAGGTGATATCCCGTGATAAAGCTGTCTCAGGCCGTTATTGTCGAAGGAAAATACGACAAAATACGGCTTTCCTCGGTGCTTGACGCCGAAATAATCACCACCGAAGGCTTTAGAATATTTAAGGACCGCGAAAAGCTCTCATTTATAAGACAAATTGCTAAAAAGCGCGGAATAATAATAATGACAGACAGCGACAGTGCCGGATTTATGATACGGGGGCATCTCGCCTCGGCCGTACCGAACGAAAACATCATTAATGTATATGTACCCGAGATAAAGGGCAAGGAAAAAAGAAAGACCTCAGCCTCAAAGTCAGGGCTCCTCGGCGTTGAGGGAATGAGCGAAGAGGTTATTTTATCCGCCCTTGAAAGAGCCGGAATATCTCCCGAAAAAACCGATACGGCAAAAGAACGGGCCGATTATAAAAGCAGTAAAAATAAGAGCAAAAACGAGAGTGAAAGCGGTACCTGTGCCTGTAATTCCGGCGGAGGTAAAAAAACACAGGACAAAGCCGCTCGTAAAAATGACAGTTCGGATAAAATAACCCCGGCCGATCTTATGGAGCTCGGGCTTTACGGCGGCGCTATGGCATCCGCGAGGCGAAACTCGCTGAAAAAACGGCTCGGATTGCCGAGCTCGCTGTCCTCCAGAGGCTTTTTGCAGGCGATAAATATTCTGTATACACACGACGAATTCATCGGCTTTTTGAGAGAGTCGGAAAAATCTGAAAAACCGGAAAAAACAGATTTTTAATTTTTAAATTAAGCGCTCCTTTGCGGGCAAAATCCGCTAAAACTTGAATTTAAAAGCATTTTACCGGACCCGGGCAATAAACCCGGCCGACACAAAATCCGCTCAAGACAAAAACACCAAAAACAAAGCCACTACAGAATTTATATCCAAGGGAAAATTATGAAGATGTATGAATCCGATACCGAATTTAAAATGCAGCTGCCGGGCGACATACAAAACGCAATCGAAAGGCTTAAGGAAAACGGTTTTTCGGCCTTTTGCGTCGGCGGAAGTGTACGGGACAGCATGCTCGGCCGTACGGTCTCGGATTACGATATGTGTACCGACGCATTGCCCGAGCAGATAATATCGGTCTTCGGCGAGGAAAACACCATTCCCACCGGCATAAAGCACGGCACCGTAACCGTAAAACTCACCTTTGGTCTTTGCGAGATAACGACCTTCCGGTGCGACGGTGAATATCTCGACTCGCGCCATCCGTGCGAGGTAAGCTTCACGCGCAATATTTACGAGGATCTTAAAAGGCGCGATTTTACGGTAAACGCCATGGCCTATTCCCCGAAAGAGGGGCTTATCGATCCGTTTGGCGGAAAAAGCGATCTTAAAAAAGGCATTATCCGCACCGTAGGGAATCCCGACGACCGTTTCGGCGAGGATGCTTTAAGAATTATGAGGGCGGTGCGTTTTTCGTCGCAGCTCTCCTTTGAGATCGAGCTCAAAACCGACGAAAGCATTCACCGTCTTTGCTCAAACATCGGGAAAATATCGGTCGAAAGGATCTTTTCGGAGCTTTGCAAAACCCTCGGCGGAGCAAATGCAAAAAATGCTCTTGACCGGTATCGCGACGTTATCGCGGTGTTTATTCCCGAAATTAAGAAATGCTTCGGATTCGATCAGAAAAGCCCCTTTCACGACGCCGACGTTTACACCCACATTTTACGGTCCGTTGATTTTGCGCCGAAAAATGATACCACCGTCCGGCTGGCGCTTTTTTTGCACGATATAGCAAAGCCGGTTTGCTTTACGGAGGATGAAAGCGGCAGACGCCACTTTATGGGACATGCCGAAACGGGAGCAAAAATGGCAAGGGAGATACTTTTGCGTCTTAAAAGCAGCCGCAAAACAGCCGACGACGTTTTTGCCCTTATAGAAAATCACGAGAATTTTGTAAAACCCGAAAGGGCCGCCGTGCTACACGCGGCGAGCAAATTCGGCGCGGATTTTTTGCGAAAGCTTTTTATTCTGCAATCGGCCGACGCCGCCGCCCACTCCCCCGGCCACACCCAGCCGAGGCTTGAAAACAGTCTTAAATGCATAAAACTGCTGGATGAGGCAATCGAAAAAAACGAGTGCTTTACCCTCTCGGATCTTAAAATCAGCGGCAATGAGGTAAAAAATCTCGTGCCGCCGGATAAACGGTTTATGATATCACGGATTTTAAACAAGCTGCTCGCCGAGGTAATAGACGAAAAAACCGAAAATAAGCCCGATAAACTTAAACTCCGCGCAGCCGAAATCGCAAGCGGATTACAGTAAAAGCAGTAAAACAGGTATAACGGTAAATACAACACATGCAGCAAAACGCCCTCTTGTGTGTTCTATACGTCAAAACCGACAAACCTGCCGCTTCGGGCGGTTTGTCTAATCATAATGCAAATATCAGAGCACGCCCAAAATTACCCGCCGGCAATACCTTCCGGTTTGTAATTCATCATATATGGTAACCTCGCCGGTTCAAAAAGCAAAAAGGAAAACGGCTTAAAACACACCTGTAAAGATCCTCGGCGGTCGATAATAGGTCTTTTCATGCCTATAGCATAACCTTTTAATTTTTACGGCTTGTCCGATGCCGTAAAATCAGCCGTTGTAATGTACTGTGCGCTTTTTATAACACATAATCGAGTCGCGAAAAACTTTTTTAGTTAAATTGACATTTCGTTCGTTATTTCACATAAAAACCTTTTTCAAGGTTTGGTTAATCGCCTAATTGCTTTTTTACTCGGGATTTGTTATAGTATTAGGGTACTGTCGGTATCCGTATCGGCGGATACCTTTGTTAGATTTTTAGGAGGAAACTTTCAAATGGCAAGCTTATCACTGCGCAATATAGGCAAAACATACGCCGGCGGAGTAAAGGCCGTAATCGATTTCAACCTTGAAATAAAGGACACCGAGTTTATAATCTTGGTCGGTCCGTCCGGTTGCGGTAAGTCCACCACCCTTCGTATGATAGCCGGACTTGAAGAAATAACCGACGGCGAGCTTTACATAGGCGACCGTCTTGTTAACGACGTCGCTCCGAAGGACCGCGACATCGCGATGGTTTTCCAGAACTACGCTCTTTATCCGCACATGACCGTTTTCGGCAACATGGCTTTCGGACTTAAGCTCCGCAAGGTTCCCAAGGAGGAAATTAAACGCAGAGTTGAAGAGGCCGCACGTATACTTGACATATCCCACCTTCTTGAGCGTAAGCCGAAGGCTCTTTCGGGCGGTCAGCGTCAGCGTGTTGCTTTGGGTCGTGCAATAGTCCGTAATCCTATGGTCTTCCTGCTTGACGAACCTCTTTCAAACCTCGATGCTAAGCTCCGCGCACAGATGCGCACCGAGCTCTCTCTTCTCCATCAGAAACTGAAGACCACCTTCATTTATGTTACCCATGACCAGACCGAAGCTATGACCATGGCCGACCGTATAGTCGTTATGAAGGACGGTTATATTCAGCAGGTCGATACTCCTCAGCATCTTTACGACACTCCCTGCAACGCCTTCGTTGCCGGCTTTATCGGTTCTCCGCAGATGAACTTTGTCGACAGCGTTCTTCGCAAGGTCGGCGACGACTTCTTTGTTGAGTTCGGCTCTGAGGATACCAAACGCCGCAAGGGTGTCAAGTATCAGATAAAGCTCCCCGCCGAGAAGAATGCGAAGGATTGCCTTGTTCCTTACATCGATAAGGAAGTTATAATGGGTATCCGTCCCGAGCATATGCATGATGAGGAAATGTACATCTCCATGATGCCCGACGGACTTATCAAGGCTCATGTTGATGTTACCGAGCTTATGGGCGCTGAGACCTACCTTTACATCACCTGCGAGGGCCACGGCTTTACCGCCCGTGTTTCCCCCTCCACCACCGCTCAGTCGGGCGATGAGATCGATATAACCATCGATCCCACAAAGATCCACCTCTTTGATAAAGAAACCGAAAAGACCATCTGCAACTAATCTGTTGCCGATTACCGGTTTTTATAATCAATAAAGCCAAGCTGTCGTACCGTTAATGCAAAAGCCGTACGGCAGCTTTTAGTTTTATTTTTAGTAAAACTAAACTTAAAACAACACTGCTTTAGCCCACTCAAACAAATTATTGCAAACCAATGCTTTTGCCGTTTGAAGCGGATTTAGCGGTAAAACAAAATAACAATTTATGCTTTTTTGCTTTTTTATATTGATTTTTTTTAGTTGATATTGTACAATAAAAGCTGTTAAAAGGGTCATTGTTCGGTTTTAATATAAAAACATGGCTTTTATAACCTTAAAAACATAAGAAAAGGAGAGAAAAAAACATGAAAAGAATCCTCAGTCTGATTCTTGCCGCAATTATGCTCTTATCGGTTATCGCGGTTTCTGCTTCTGCCGCCGGCAGCAATGTCTACGGCGATGTAAACGGCGACAAAGATGTAAAGTCGAATGACGCGTTGATTGTTTTACAGCATGTTGTAGGAAAAACGACCATTGCCGAAAACCTCCAGAAATATGCTGACGTCGACGGTGTCGGCGGAATAACCTCCACCGACGCATTGCTTATTCTTCAGTTCGTCGTAGGCAAAATCGAAAAGCTGCCGACCTTTGAGCTGGAGGATCGCGAGCTTTTGTTCGACCTTCCCGATACCCTCATTCATAACGGCGCTTACACCTATGACACCACCGCCGACAATTCCTTTATAATAACCGGCGAGGGTCTTGCCGAGAAAACAATTTATGTCTTCTCAGACGGTACATTTAACGCCGCCAACGCCAACGTTAAAAAGGATACCGCCAGATTCGTCTACAGCCTTCAGGGATTAATCAACCGCGATTTCGGTATATCCCACACCGCGATACTTTATTCCGGAACGATTGACAGCTGGCTTGAGTACATGATGGAGGACGGTAATTTCTTCAACGGCTACAATATAGTCGAAATCAAGAAATTTGACGTCTTTATGAGCACCTTCAAGGCTCAGATAGAGCAGTGCGGAATAGTGCTTTGGGATCCCCAGGCTCCCTCCACCGCCAACGTTGCCCAGACCATATGCGGTCTTGACGGATACCTCCCGGTAAAATATGACACCGGCACAAGAAGCTTCTACACCAAGCTCATGGCTTATAAGGAAGCGGACAACGGCGGATATAAGCTTACCGTTAAACAGAACCTTTGCGGAATGTTCACAAACGCTGTAAAGGGACAGAAGATTGCCGACACCAACCTTGTTTCCACCGGTTCGGTCAAGTGCGATCCGTATATCTGGGCTCTTGATAAATACATGGACAGATGCTCCTCCAAATACATCGCCTACATTGTTGACGGCGCTGTATCGGTTGACGGCAACGCTCTTTCACAAAGAGGCGACGCTGCTTCCCCCGGAAGCACCTGCCTGCCCAACCTCGATTACCTGCTTGCACGTCGCTGCTTCTTCTTCGATCTCACCTGCTTCCCCAACGAGACCCCCTGTGACGATCCGAATCAGGAGCTCGGCACCGACGCCGCAACCATGAACAAAATACTCCAGGCTATTTATGACCGCAACAACGGAAACCAGATAATCCAGATGATGGGCTTCCCGCCATGGTGGCTTAAATACACCACCCACGGCAACCTCGGTTCACAGGTCCCCACCACCCTTGAGTGGATGACCGTTGAGGTTATGACCGCTTACAACTGCGCCAAGGAAGCCGACGCGGCTCAGCCCTGCTCAATGACCAACGGCTCGGCTTACTACAAATACGTAAGCACTACCAAGGAGTTTAAAAACAACGACGCCACCTCCACCGAGAAATTCGACAGCAACACCTATTACTTCCTTTTCTATCTCGGCGACTACGATTCGTCCGCATGGCTTAAAACCCATGTTGCCAACTTCTGGGGCGATGAGAAACGCGGTTCAATCCCCATGATGTGGGCATTCAACCCCAACCTCAGCTATCGTGTACCCATGGTGTTTGACTATGTTTACGAGAACGCCTCCGCGAACGACTACTTTGTAACCGGCGAGGGTGCAGGATATGTTATTCCCTCGGCGCTTTACAAGGATTATAACATTTATGATTTTACCAAGCGTACCAATCCCGACGGAATGAAGGCATGGATCGAGTATTCGAAGCCGTTTTACAAGACCTTCGATATGGATATAACCGGCTTCATAATCAACGGACGTTCTCAGATAGATTCGAGAATAATGAGCGCATACAACCGGTTCTCGCCTGTCGGCTCGTTCAGCAACTCGACGGCCATGAAGCTTGTTGAGCGTGACGGAACCCCCTATGTGTACCTGCAAAACGGTGTAGGCTTTACAGCAGCCGAAAGAGAAAACTCCGTACTTACCATGCATCAGTACATGAGCGGTACCATGAGACAGTACAACTTCGGCGCTTACCGTACGGTTTGTGCTTCGCCGACCCAGACCTATAAGCTTGCTCAGGCCTTCATCGAGTATGAAGCGACCCGCGGCAAGACTGTAAAGCTGGTCGATCCATACACCTTCTTCAGGCTCATAAAAGAATCCGGCCAGGCCCAGTCTATAAACTAACGGTTAAACCGGTGCTTTTCTGAAGAAAAGTAAAATATCTAAGCCCTCTGCTTTTTTCACAAAAAGGCAGAGGGCGTTTTTTATACAATAAAAAGGTCCGTCGGTATTTTTTACCGGCGGATCTTTTCGCTTGGCTTTAATATTAAATTTTACCGAGTCCGGACAGCATCGCTATGTTCCTTTTTCTTCATAACAGTCTCAAAGATCATATCGATGATTTCGGGATACAGCTCGCTGTCAAACTTCCTTGCAAAAAGCATTTTAGAGGAAACGAGCTCGTCGAAATCTTCCTTTTTAAAGGTGTACGGTTCGCCGCGCTTCCAGTCGATAAGCCGCATTATCGACGAACAATCCGGGTTTTTAAGATCGCTCTGGTAAAGCCTGTCGACAAACTCAGAATTAAGCACCATGGTCTGCAAAAACATTTCATCGGCACATGAGGACGATTTGAAATGCTTTTCTATAAACGCCTCGTTATTTACAACATATTCAGCCAATTGATCGGTAATGCTGAACCAGTTTGCACCAAAGCCAAAGCGTAAATTCGCCTTTTTCGTCCGATCGACCCTCATAACGGTCTGAATCCGCGAAGCAGCGGATCGTAAAATTCCGTAAAAACGGCTGTCGCGCGGTTTGTTTCTGAAAGGATGATAATGCTTTATACGGAGCATTGTAAAATCGTCCGCCTCATCGGTGCAAAAATGAACAAGCTCTCTGCCCTGTGACTGTTCCTCAAAAAAGCTGTATATTTCATCGGGAGTTTTAATGGGCATATCGGCGCCGGAAATAAGGTGATAATATGCATACTTGCGGTTTTCCCTTGCAAATCTAAGCAGATCAACCTCGCATTTTATAGAGTTATAAGCCCCCCACGAAATATTCCTTCTCGGCAAAAAGTGAATCTCGGATTTTTTGACCGTGCCCTTTATAACCTCCGGATCAAAACCGGCGGTCTTTTTATCTATATGAATATAAAAATCGTTGCGTTCGTCATCCAGAATACGAAGAATTTTTTCAAGGATATCAAACTGTCTGTATGCCATTATAAGATATGCGTGTTTATCCATACCGCATCACCCTTTCTCGCTTTATAAACCGCTCTGTAAAGCCGTAAAAAGCTCCGGTCGGATCAGAGTCTTGACGTTTTCCCCTTCGGCCGGAGCTGAAAATATCTGCTGATTGTATTTTATCACACTTGATAAGCAAGCGCAAGGAAATCAGGCGGTTTTGTGCGTTACCTATATAACCGGTTTCGGTTTTTAAAGCTATTCCCCCGGGTTTTTACCGCCCGGCGCCATCATCCGGCGCTTTCTTGCCCTTTAAAACTATAATTGTCGTTACAACGGCAAGCAATATGAGCAATCCAGCGCTTATAAGCACTATTTCCGTAACATTATCCCCTGTTGAGACCGCGACCTGATTGTCATTTGTGCTTTCATCGTCTGCCGACGAAGTGCCGCCGGTCATCGCCGCGCCCTGTACGCCCTCGGTTGCGGCAACGCATACGCCGCATTCGCTTTCGCCCGAATAAAGGGTGTAGCTCTCAGCCGAAACAAGCTCCGGCGAGGAAAAGAACACATAGGAAAGGTTATACGGTGCCGTCACCGAAAAAACGGTGTTTGAGGATGAATCCTTTATAGAAACGGTGCTGCCGGCACTTATCTGTACAGCCGACGTCGTCCGGCCGTTCGGAGACTGTCCGCCCTCTCCGGGGTTAACCCCTTCGCCCGGCGCTTCGCCGTTTTCTCCCGAGTCATCAAAAGCTCCCGGGCGCCCCGGCTGCATGCCGGACGGCATATCCGACGGCATTTCGGGAGGTGTATTGTCGGAATTCCCGTTGCCGAAACCGGCACCGTCCGAGGGCATTTGCGGCGACTCTTTACCGCTTTGTACCGTCATAGGCGAATTTCCGCTGTCGGCACTTTTTTCACCGCTGCCGCCTTGCGGCGCACCGGTATTTTCGGCATTTGACGTCAGTTCCGGAGGATTGTCGGTGTTTCCGGTATCCGTATTATTGTCCGGAGGAGTGTGTCCTCCGTTCCCATTAAAATCACCTCTGCCGGCGGCGGCGCCCATCATACCGGACGAACCGTATATGACATAGGCCTGGCTTGCCGAAAGGTTCATTCCCGTGCCGGCGCTGTTGCCGGCCGCAAAAACCGTGCCTCCCGTTATGGTTATTTTTCCGTCGGCGTCAAGCGGCTGATTATCGGCGGCGCTTTGAGAAAACACCGTAACACAGCCGCCTGAGATATCAAGAGTGCCGTTTGAGTCTATGCCGTCGCCGTTTGATGTTTGCATATACATTGTACCGCCCGAAATATTTACGGAAAAATCATAATCCGAAAGATCGGAATTGGCGGCGTTGATACAATCGTCCTCGGCGTAGATATTAATGTTGCCGGAATAGATATTAAGGGTCGCCGCCTCAAGTCCTTCGCAGCATTTGTTAATTGTAATTTCGGGTCCGTCGGTACCATCGGCGCCGATATCCATTATATAGTCGCTGTGCAGTCCGTCATCCGCCGCCGAAACGATTATTTTACCGCTTTTTACAACCAGCTTACTCTCGGCGTTTACGGCGTCGTTAACCTCGGCGGTTATATTTAGGGTAACATCCTGTATAAGGAGCCACGCCTCGCCCTCTTCGTCTGTAGTAGCACCGGATTTTATTCCGTTTTTGCCCTTGGCGTTTATATTAAGCACACCTGAGCCGGAAATGGTAACGGTCGAGCCGTCCTTGCATTTTAAAACGGCATTTTCCGCATCCTGATTGTCGGGATAATTGTCGTCGTTGTTTTTCTCGCCGTCCGTAAGGGTGTTTTCGCTGCCGTCGGCCGCAATAAGATTGACTCCGCTCGATTTATTAAAGGTAACGGGCGCGGAGTCAAGACTTGTAAGATCAAGTCCGTCAAGTACAAGATTAACTCCTGTCACACCCTTTTTAACCGTAACCGTACCGTCTGAGCAGCTGCCCGAAAGCACAAAGGTTCCTTCGCCCTTTATCGTAAGATCGGTACCGTCGATTTCATAATCCGATGAAAAATTACCGCTCGCGGTTACCGAATCATCCGAAAATGTAAGGTAGGTTGCATTTTCGTAGCTGCCCGAGCTTGCCGATGCCGCCGGCACCGCCCATATTAAAAGCAGCAAACACTGTGTAATTGCAAGTATTCTTAAAATACGTTTATTCATATTCATTGCCTTCATGTTTTTCGCTCTCCTTTTGAATTTTCAAGCTTAAAACTCCGAACCGGGAGTTTATCCGCCGACCGGTCGGGAAGGAAGGTTTCCCCGAAGAGGTTTCAAGCTTTTATGTCCAAATGATAATACCTCCGCCTTAATTAAACCTAAAGGAAAGGAATAAAATTTCTTTAGGTTTAATTAAGGTCGGCGGTTTATTCTTGTGTTGTACCGTATAGGAGACGCTGCCCGGGCGCATTTTCCGCCGTGGGATGCAACGCCTACAATACAGGAAAGGCAGGTGCAAAAAATGCCGGACATTATATACAGCTTTAAAAGGTACGAAAAAAAGTATCTATTGTCGGATGAGCAGTACGAATTTATTAAAAACGGCATGAAGAATTACATCATAGCGGACGAACATCCGCGCTATTCCCTTTGCAACATATATTATGATACCGACGACTGGCGTCTTATAAGAAAATCCATAGAAAAGCCGGTTTTCAAGGAAAAACTGAGGATCCGCTCCTACGGGGTTCCTAAAAACGGCGATAAGGTGTTCGTTGAACTTAAGAAAAAATATTCCGGAGTTGTTTACAAACGGCGGATAGCCTTGCCGGCCGAAGACGGCTTTCCGCTTAATATTAAGGATGAAAAGCTGGCGGACGTTAAATCGATACAAACAGAAAACGAGATCGAATGGTTTTTAAGGCTTTATAATGCCTATCCCCGGATGTTCATAGGCTACGACCGGGAGGCTTACTCGGGAATTAACAATTCCGGACTTCGCATAACCTTCGACACAAATATGCGTTTTCGCACCGATCGGCTCGATCTAAGGTGCGGCGACAACGGAAGCCCGATACTCAAAAACGACGGTATTCTTTGCGAAATCAAGATTCCGGGCGCCTGTCCGATATGGCTTAGCCGGCTTTTAAGCGAAAGCCGGGCCTTTCCGATATCATTCTCAAAATACGGAACATGCTACCGCGACCATATTCTCGCCCCGTCATTAAAAAACAAAACCGCAAGCGAAAAAAACAAGGAGGTTCTTGAAAGTGCTTGATATTTTTAATTCTATAATAGGTGAAAGCCTGACATTAACGTCATTTCTGATATGTACGGCCGTATCGCTTGTTCTTGGCACCCTTGCCGCCGCGATAGGCACCTACCGTTCGCGCTCGAGCGGAGGATTCGCCGTAACCATTGCGGTGCTCCCTGCCATTGTTCAGGTCGTAATAATGCTCGTAAACGGAAACATCGGAGCGGGCGTCGCCGTGGCCGGAGCCTTTTCGCTGGTTCGCTTTCGCTCGGTCGCCGGCACGGCCAAGGAAATAGGGGTGATTTTCCTCGCGATGACAATAGGTCTTGCGAACGGAATGGGCTATGTGGGACCGGCGACCCTGTTTTTTATAATAACCGCCGCATTTATGCTGCTGCTCACCCGTGTTGATTTTTGCTCTCAAAGTAAAAAAAGACGTATTCTCAAAATAACCATACCCGAGGATCTTGATTACGAGGGCATATTCGACGATATTTTTAAAACCTACACCTCGTCAGCGACCCTCGAAAAGGTAAAAACCACCAACATGGGCACCCTTTACGAGCTTGAATACTCGGTAATTTTAAAGGATGAACAAAAGCAAAAGCCCTTTATAGACACAATTCGCTGCCGAAACGGCAATTTAAACATAGTGTGCTCGCGCAAGATTGCCGCCGATTCCCTTTAAAGGCTTGCACGAGAGCCGTTTTGGTTGTAAAATTAGGATGAAAACAGCGGATTTTAATTTATGTATCGCACGGAATATAGCTGATACGTTGTTTCAAAAACGAATTAAAAACAAAAAGAAGGTGTCAGAATGAGGCTGCTTATAGCTGAGGACGAAAAGGATCTCGCCGATGCACTTTGCGTCCTTTTTGAAAAAAATCAGTTTTCGGTTGATACTGTCGGCGACGGATTTTCGGCCTACGAATATGCCTCGTCGGGGGAATACGACGCCATTATTCTTGATGTAATGATGCCGAAATTAAACGGGATCGACGTTTTGAAAAGGCTCAGAGAGGACTCGGTATCAACGCCGGTCATGATGCTTACGGCAAAGGGACAAAAGGACGATAGGATACTCGGATTTAATTCCGGCGCCGACGATTATTTGCCAAAGCCCTTTGATCCCGACGAGCTTATAGCAAGGGTACGGGCTCTTTTAAGACGCTCAAGCTCATACACGCCCGACATCCTCCGCTTCGGCGATATAAGCCTCGACACCGGCGACGGGACCTTAAAATGCAATAACCGCCAAGTAAAGCTCAGCGCCAGAGAATACCGCTTAATGGAGCTGTTTATGCGCTCGCCCCATACGGTTATATCGGCCGACCGGATCATGGAGCGCATATGGGGCTGGGACAGCGACGCCGAAACCAGCGTTGTATGGGTTCATATTTCAAATCTAAGGAAAAAGCTTTCATCGATAGGCTCATCGGTCAGCATTCGCGCCAACCGAGGACTCGGATATGCGCTCGAAACGGAGAATGAAAAATGATCAAAAAGCTTCGCCGCCGGTTTATAATTATTACGGTTTCGGCCGTTACGCTGGTTTTAACCCTTTTGTGTCTTATTGTCAATATTGCAAACTACGTTTCGGTCAACTCCGGAATAAATGACAAACTGACGGCCATAGCCGACAACCGCGGAACCATGCCCTCTCTCCCCGATATAAAACGGCCGGACGACAAAAAGCCAGACGACCGTTTTAATGAGGAGACCCCCTTTTCGACAAGATATTTTGTGCTGAGATACACACCCTCCGGCGAGCTTGTAAAGGCCGATCTTGACCGCATTGCCGCCGTAACGGCCGACGATACCGACACCTATCTTTCGGTTGCTTTAACTCACGGAGAAGGCTTCGGCAAAACGGGATTTTATAAATATTACGTTGTAAAAACCGGCGAGGACCGCTACATGGCCGTTTTCCTCGACTGCCGTGACGAATTAAGGTCGGTCGTCCGAACGGCGGTGCTGTCGGCGGCGGCGATGGTAATGTGCGTATCTCTTGTTTACGTAATAGTTCTGCTTTGCTCAAGACGGGCCATCGATCCGCTTGTTGCGGCCTCGAACCGTCAAAAGCAGTTTATAACCGACGCCGGACACGAGCTTAAAACCCCCATAACGGTCATTTCGACCACCCTGAAGGTTTTAGAGCTCGAAAAGGGAGAATCCGAATGGATAGACAAGGCGCTGACCCAGACCGAACGGTTAAGCGAGCTTGTAAACTCCCTTGTCACCCTTTCGCGCATGGATGAGGACGAATCCCCTCTTAATGCTTCACCCTTTAAAATAGGCCTTGCGGCGGAGGAAATAGCCGATTCATTTGTCGATTACGCAAGCGACAGACAACACTCGCTTATATCCGACATCAACAGCGACATAACCTTCTGCGGCGACGAATACGCCGTAAGGCGGCTCATTTCGGTGCTTATAGACAACGCTATAAAGTATTCATCCCCCGGTACTCCGATATGTTTTTCTCTTAAAAAATCCAAAAAGGGTGTTATTATAAAGACCGAAAACACAAGCGAGCAGGAAATAAAAAAAGAGGATCTGCCCAAAATGTTCGACCGCTTCTGGCGTGCCGATAAGGCTCGTTCGGGGGGCAAAGGGGGCTTTGGAATAGGCCTGTCGCTGGCTAAAAGCGTGGCCGAAGGGCACTCCGGCACCATCAAAGCCGAAAGTGTAGGCGGTACCGACATAACAATAATGGCAGAATTAAAGGACCAGCCGCCCGGCAGGATGAAAAATCGGGGTTAAAGCTTAAAAATCGCCGGGGCGAAAACGAGATTTGTAAAAACAAAAATAAAACGAACGCACGACCGGAGAATAACTCCGATATCACCTTGCGTTCGTTTTTTGTTTTTATTACAGTGTCTTTTAGCTTTAAAAACATTTTTTCGAGTCGGAAGACACCAAACCATACTGCCTGATATACACTTTTGTTTTTCCGTTAATTTGCACTTTCCTGCTTTATCCGTCGGGTGCAATCCGATATGATATTACGTTTATTTTCCGACGCAAAAATGCGAGAACACCGCGTCGGCAACCGCGTCGGTTATGCGCTCGCCGCTTAATTCGAGCAGTGCGTCTAGAGAACTTTCGCACATGACCGTAACGGCGTCGAGGGTAACTCCGTTTTTAGTGGCCGAGATCGCATTTTCAAGCTCCGAGTATGCGCGTTTTGCGCAATCGAGCTGTCTTTCGTTGAAGAGTATGCCCATATCGGGGTCGAGCTCGCGCAAATTTACCGCCTTTACTATTTCACGTCCGAGTTCGTCGGCGCTGTCGGCGTTTTTGGCGGAAAAGGTCACGGTATGCTTTATATACCGCTCAACCGCTTCCTTTGACAGCTTATTTTCAAGATCGCTCTTGTTTATAACGGCAACACAGGACCGTCCGCTGCAATACTCCAAAAGCTCGGTATCCTCGTGGGTTAACTCCTTCGATGAGTCAAAAACCGCAATTATCAGCTGTGCGCCCTCAAGCATTTCTCTTGCGCGGCGAACCCCTATCTGCTCGACTGTATCGCATGACGAGCGCAAGCCGGCGGTATCCGACAAAATAAGCGGAACATCGAAAAGGGTCACCTGCTCGCTTACTACATCCCTTGTTGTACCTGGAATATCGGTGATAATCGAGCTTTCGTGACCGGTAATAAGATTCATAAGGGTCGATTTCCCGACATTCGGCCGTCCGGCAATAACCGTTTTTATCCCCTCGCGCTGAATTCTTCCGGTATCAAATCCGTCGATTAACTCCTTTATGTTTTCCCCCACCATGCCAAGCCGTTTTGCAAGAGCCTCCGGCTCGACATCCGGAATATCCTCCTCGGGAAAATCCGACCATGCGGCAAGCCAAGCCGTAATATCGGTCAGCTCATCCTTTATATTCGATATTCTCCTGTAAAGGGCGCCTCCTTTAGCCGCCGACGCCACGCGCTCGGCCTGCATTCCGGCGGCCGACACAAGCGCCATTACCGCCTCGGCCTCGGTAAGGGTCACCTTACCGTTTTCAAAGGCGCGCCGGGTAAACTCGCCGGGCAGCGCCTGACGCGCACCCGCTGACAGCACCGCACGGAGCACCCTTTTCATAACGGCGGTACCGCCGTGGCACGACAGCTCCACAACATCCTCGCCGGTATAGCTTTTTGGAGAGGCGAACATCAAAGCCACCGCCTCGTCAATTTTCTCCTCCCCGTCGTACACCCCTCCGTAAAGGGCGGTATAACCGAGAAGCCGAGCGACCGTTCCCTTTTTGCTTTTAAAAACGGCGTCGGCGATCTGTCTTGCTTTTTGGCCCGAAATTCTTACAATCCCTATTCCGCCCGGCGAATGAGCGGTGGATATCGCGGCTATTGTATCGCTGAAATTCAAATTCTTAAAGCGTCCTTTCCTCCGTCGGCATTTTTATGAACAAAGCTTTATCATATGCCGATTTTTTTATGCTGTGCTGCCCGATAAGGACAACTTATTCGTGCTTTGTTTTCATCCTTTAATCGGTTGGCTGCTGTAAGGTGTCATAACCGGTAAGCAGGGTTATCTCGTAATGTTCACCGTTTGCAATGGCGGTCGAATCCACCCCGGTAAAAAGAGTCTGATTATTCCTTGTAAAGCACCACCATTCCTCGCGCGAATCATCGGCCGTATAGCCGTTTACACATGTAACAAACATGCCGTATACCGTATCGTTGCCCGATATAAGCTCCTCATCCCGAAGGGCATCTCCTAAATATTCGCGCTCGGTATGTATCGAAAGCTCGGTATTCTCGCCCTTTAAACTGACCGTTATTCCTATTGTTTTTTCTGAGGCGTTTACTGTCGGTCTGGTGGAAAAATAGAGCAACAGACAACTAAGCGTCATTAAAACAGCGGCGCAAAGGCACAAAACCGTCGCTCTTTTTCCTGCATTGTATTTTTTTGCGGACACAAACATTCCCCTTGATTTTTTAATCATCACAGTGTGCTCAAACCCTATGTTCAACCATAATTATAGCCGCCGCATGGGTTTGAGTCAATAAGTCATAAAAAGGTTTTCCGTGATTTTTAACATTCAGGCATGGAATATCCGCTGCAAGCAAGGCCAAAGCGACCACTTTTTCTCCAAGGCACAAGCCGTTTTAAGTGCTCCCCCGTTTCGCCAGACGTTTACCGGTTGTTTTCTCATTTTGTCCGGAGTTGTACGGGACAAATACTCGGTCGGTATTAAGGAATTTACCTGTTCTTTATTCCCTGTCAAATACCCGTAAAATTAAAACCTCGGATATCCGCCGGATTTTCGGCATACTTTATTGTGTATTACTTTTTCGCACGGGGGACAACAATGAGGAATTTAATAAAATCCTGCATTTTTGCAGAAAACGGCAAGAACAAATTAAAATCCAAAAACAAAATCAATATAAGCTCCGGTGGCAAAAGCAAAAAGCCATCGCCGTATATCCGGCTAAAGCCGCTTATTACGGCTTTTATCACGCTTGGCATTGTAACCGGAATTTTCTCCTTTAAGCCGGCCATAATTTCCGCCGAGACAAAAAGCTTTACCGGATCGATATCGGCCGAGAGCGCCATCCTCATAGACTCGTTGAGCATGTCGGTCCTTTACGAAAAAAACGCCGACGAGCAGCTCCCTATGGCCAGTACGACCAAAATAATGACGGTGCTGTTGGCCCTTGAAAGCCAGAAAACGGCCGAAACGGTAACCGTCACATCTGAAGCTGCCGGGATAGAGGGCTCCTCGCTCGGCCTTAGCGCTGGGGATAAAATCTCCCTTTACGACCTGTGCGCCGGCATGATGCTCTCCTCCGGAAACGACGCAGCGCAAGCGGCGGCGCTGTATCTTTCGGATAACGACATTCCAAAATTCGCCGGCATGATGAACGCCCGGGCAAAGGCAATAGGGATGAAAAGCACCAACTTTGTAACCCCCTCCGGCCTCGATGCCGAAGGACACTGCTCCACCGCCCGCGATATGAGCCTGCTTGCGGCAACAGCTATGAAAAATTACAGCTTTTGCACCCTCGCCTCGGCCCAGACAGCCCGTATTCATGTCGGCGAGCAAAACGAGATACGTAATATTTCAAACCACAACCGGCTTTTGAAAATGTATCCGGGCGTGTGCGGCATTAAAACCGGCTTTACAAAAAAGGCCGGGCGGTGCCTTGTTTCGGCCGTAAAGTTCGGGCAGAATTATATAATTGCCGTCACCCTGAATGCACCTGACGACTGGAACGACCATATGAAAATGTACGATTATGCGATAACCGTAATGCAAAAAAAGGCGCTCGATTCATCGTGCGAGGGGCTTCGCCTGCCGGTTTCGGGATCGGATAAAAAGGAAATTTCCGCCGTTGCCGAGCAAATAACCCTCTACCTGCCGGACATTGACGACGCCGACATCCACCGTGAAACGGTAATAAACGGCACTTTAGAGGCCCCCGTATACGAAGGCAACACCATAGGACAGATAGTTTACTACATATTCGGCCGCGAGATTGCGCGCTCGTGTATTTTCGCCGGAGAAAGCGCTCTCCCACCACAAAAAAGCGGCTTTTTGCACAATGGCAAAAGCGACGATACGACCGCTTATTTTAAGAAAATATTTTTTAAACTTCTGACCGGTCTGCAATAGGCGAATTATACGTGTTTTCCAAAATTCTGTTTTCAAACCGGCAACAGCAAAACGCACAAAATATAAAACCAAAATTCGGTCAAAAAGTCATATTGACTAAATCCCCTCACCCTTGTACAATGCGAGCAAAAGGAAATTCGGACATCTCCGCCGATACAACAACACGATAATTACGGCTGTGACGTTTGACATCCTCCTTTTATAAAATACCTGTAATGGGGAGGTTCGTATATCATGAACCCGTTTTACATTTATCAATTGCGCGAGGACGGCACCGCCCGTTCGTACGACGAGGCAATAGCCGCCGCATGTATGCAGGGTCTTGCCAACCGCGACTCGGCAAACATATATCTTGTTTGCGAAGACGACGAGAAACACCGTACAGGCGCCCCGGGCTACGACCGGTTCGGTTCCAGAATAACCAGGCCGAGGGCAACACCTTGGTTCTGGCTTGACAAAATGCGCGAGGAGGGACGGTGGCTAAACGGCCGCGAATACAAAAAGCTTTGCAGCATTGACGAGCTTTTTGAAATAACAAAGGAACATATAAACGGTGCCGTTATATGGGACACCGAGGTTCCCTCCACCGTAAACGTTGCAACAACGGTTGCCGGCGTCGAGGGTCTGATTGTCATGAGCGAAGAGTTTTTTGAGGACTTTGGCAAACGCCACGGCCTTGAAATAAAATGCGACCTACGGGGCAAATTCGACGGCCGAATTACCGGTTCCGCCAAGGTGGATGCATATAACTGGGCGATCGAGAATTATCTCGAAAAGGAGCTGTGCTCAAACCGGCTTATCGCCAATTTAAACGACGCCTGGCACACAAGGCAATTCGGCTGGACCACCTACTGCCTCGAGCGCGACAGAATTATAGCCGAAAAGGCTTTTTGCTTTGAGCTGTCGCCCTGGGAGTATTTTAATCCCAAGGACGAGCCGGATGAGCCGTTGGGCCTTGAAAAAGCGACCATGCTGAAAATTTTTGAAACGGTCTGCAAAAATTCAAAAGGTAATAACATGACCGAATTTTTCGGCTTTTTCAACATCGAAAAGCTTGAGGACGGACAGGAAAACGGCGTACTGACCGAATGGGAACAGGTACATCTTATGTCGCCGTATAACATTTATCAAAATACAGTTGTAAACGACGTTTACAATCAGTCCTTCCATAAATGGGCTCCGAGAGGGCCTTTAAAGCAGGGCCGTCCCTTTGATGAAAAGGAGCTCGAAAACAAGCTCTATTTATGTATTCAGATTTGCGACATGGACTCGGCTACTCCGCTTTACGATACCATGGTTCAGCTCTGGCACGACGAAAGACGGGGCGAGCTGCCTTTGGCTTGGGGTATAAATCCGAATTTAGCCGAAACATATCCCGATTTATTTGAGTATTTTTACTCCACAAGGAGCGACAACGATTATTTTTGCGCCGATGCCGGTGCGGCAGGATATTTTAACGCGTCAAGAATTCCGGATGAGCACTGGGACACCGTTATAAAGCACTGCAAATACTGGTACGATGAGACCGACATGACCATATCCGGTATGGTTCTCGACGGCGACCATCCGACTAAAAAGGTTTTGTCCTCTTATGCAAAATTCTCCCCCGACGGATTCTGCTCCCTTGTATCGGGCTATCACGGCGGACGAAATATCCGTCCGGCCCGTCAGATATTCGACGGAATGCCGGTATCGCACATGACCATTGCCGGATGCGACTGGCTCGGCTCCGCTGAAAAAATGGCCGAGCTGCTCACCGAATGCTACGTCGGCAGGATGAGCGCCAATCGTCCCGAATTCCTTTATTACAGGATATGCTACCGCGATCCGGGCGAAATGTTCGACGTGTATTACGAGCTTAAAAAGCTTAATCCCCATTTAACCATCGAAGCGGTCGATCCGTACACCTATTTTGATCTTATAGCGAAGTACTGCAAGTCAAGACACGGGCTTGATCCCTGCATCGGCGCGAGCGCTCTTTGATGTCGGTTTTTCAAAGACAATTCTTGCGGTAAATTGCGAAAAAAACAACAATTAAAAAAGACGGCTTTCCCCTTATTTTAAGAGGATAGCCGCCTTTTTATTCTACGGAAAATAACGGTCGTTTATGGCAAAGACCGGATTATTTTATGACCCTTACCTTTATCATTCCCTCAATGCCGGTAAGCTTTTCTATCACGCTGTCTCCCGCCGCCGGGACGTCTATCATCGTGTAGGCAAGCTCTCCGCGCGATTTGTTGAGCATGTTGTCTATATTTACGTTCTCAGCCGAAACAATGCCCGATATCTGGGTCAGCATATTCGGGATGTTGCGGTGAATAAGGCATATACGGCAGGCGCTGCTGCGAAGAGCGCTGACCGAAGGCAGATTAACCGAATTTACTATATTGCCGTTTTCAAGGTAATCCTTAAGCTGTCTGACCGCCATGCGGGCGCAATTATCCTCCGATTCGGGGGTGGATGCTCCAAGATGGGGAATGGCGATAATTCCGTCAACACCTAAAAGCTCATCGCTCGGGAAATCGGTAACGTAGGACGCGACCTTTCCGCTTTCGAGCGCCGAGATGATATCGGCCGAATTAACCAGCTCTCCGCGCGCGAAGTTAAGAATTCTTACCCCGTCCTTCATTACGGCGAGGGTATCGGCGCAAACGGTGTTGCGGGTTGAATCGTTAAGCGGAACATGAAGGGTAATATAATCGCACTCAGCGAATATTTCCTTTATATCAAGCGCATGCTTTATTGAGCTTGACAAATGCCACGCCGTATCGACCGACATAAACGGATCGTAGCCGTAAACCTCCATACCCAGGGCAACGGCACAGTTGGCAACATTCGCACCTATCGCGCCGAGACCGATAACGCCGAGCTTTTTACCGCTTATTTCGGGGCCGGCAAAAGCGCCCTTGCCCTTTTCGACGGCCTTTTTAACATCGTCGCCGCCCTTAAGGGTCCTTGCCCACTCTATACCGGCAACAATTTTTCTCGAGGACAAAAACAGTCCTGCAAGCACAAGCTCCTTAACCGCGTTGGCGTTGGCTCCGGGAGTATTAAAGACTACTATTCCCTTTTCGCCGCATGTCTCAACCGGAATATTGTTAACCCCGGCGCCGGCCCTGGCGATGGCAAGCAGATTGTCGCCCATTACCGTGTCGTGCATTGAGGCCGAGCGCACAAGCACCGCATCGGGATTTTCGATATCGTCGGCATAAATATAGCTTTCGGGAGAAAGCCTTTTAAGCCCCTTTTGGGATATTTTATTGAGTGTTTTTATCTTGAACATGAAAGCTCCCCCTTAAACTTTTAACCGTTGGCCTTTTCAAAGGCCTTCATAAAGTCAACCAGCTTTTCCACTCCGACGGTGGGCATGGCGTTATATACCGAAGCCCTCATTCCGCCGACCGAGCGATGCCCCTTAAGATTGACAAATCCGGCGGCAGCGGCTTCGCTGACGAATTTGGCGTCAAGCTCCTCATTGCCGGTTATAAAGGGAATATTCATAAGCGAGCGGTCTTCCTTTACCACCGTGCCCTTAAACAGCTTGCTCGAATCAAGAAAATCGTATATCATAGCCGCCTTGTTCTCGTTGATCTTCTTCATGTTTTCAAGACCGCCGATCTCGTCGCGCAGCCACTCAAGCACGAGCTTGCAGATATATATGCACCAGCACGGCGGAGTATTGAACATCGAACCGGCGTCGGCATGTGTCTTGTAATTGAACATGGTCGGGGTCATTTCCTGTGCGTGGCCGATAAGATCCTCGCGGATTATAACAACGGTAAGACCGGCGGGTGCGAGGTTCTTCTGCGCTCCGGCGTAAAGCAGTCCGAAACGGCTAACGTCTATGGGCTCGGAGACTATGCAGGACGATATATCGCCAACAAGGGTAACATTTCCGGTATCGGGCAGGGTGTGGTACTTGGTGCCGTATATGGTATTGTTTACGCATATATGAACGTAATCGGCCTCCTTGTCAAAATCCGCCGCGGTTGTTTTGGGAATATAGGAAAAGGTTTTGTCCTTCGATGAAGCAACCTCGCGCGCCGCACCGTAACGTGCAGCCTCCTTATAGGCCTTGTTGGCCCACTGTCCGGTGATTATATAATCGGCCTTGCCTGATCCGGTCATAAGATTAAGCGGCACCATCGCAAACTGCGACGAAGCTCCGCCCTGCAAAAACAGAACCTTGTAGTTGTCGGGAATATTCATGACCTCGCGCATGGCCGCCTCGGCTCCGTCGATTATTCCCTGATAAACCTTTGAGCGATGGGACATCTCCATTACCGACTGACCCGATCCGTTGTAATCGAGCATTTCGGCAGCGGCTCGTCTGAGAACCCCCTCATCGAGCATGGACGGACCGGCGGAAAAATTGTAAACTCTTGACATTGACTTTTCTCCTTTGCTGATATAATCACCTAAGCCCTCGGCTTTTGTGCTTCGCGCCAAGCAATCAGCGACAATCCGAAGGCCAAAACAAATGCCCTCTGGCCGCAAACCGGATTTTTAACGTTTTCGTCCGGATGAAAAAACTAACCGGCAACACAGGTTTTGCCTTTACCCGGTTTTAATTTCGCCCTGTTTTGCTTTTGCGCGATATGTCATCTTGTATTCCATTATATTCGCGCAAGACCTTTAAGTCAATAGCGATTGTTAAAAAAGTAACAATTTATTTTAGCTGAATGACTAAAAAACAAAGAAATTGTTATTGTTTTTAACAAACACATGCAAAAAAGCTACAATTATGCATGTGCGGCATTTAAATTTACAGGCCTCTGATAAATTTTACGGTAAATTATATTCTACGATGTCGGTTTTCCCCGGGCTTTTTTGCTCACATCCATACGTCTTTTATACCATAGGACTTTTCGTAGGCTTTGTGCTAAACCAAGCTGAAAAACGATACGAATTTCGCCAAAAACAAAAGCGCCGCAACATTTAAAGCTTATACTCCAAATGTTGCAGCGCTTTATTTTAATTCAATTTACCTTTACAGCTACAGCTTTAAAAACGATTTTTACGCATTCTCTCTTTTGCGTAAAACAACCAATACGGCGGCAAAGGCCAGACCGCTTATGATTGCCAGGGCAAACATCAAAGCAATGTCGGTACCGTCGGCCGTTTTGGGAGGCGTGTTACGGTCGGCATTACCGTTTTCACCCTGCGACTCGCCGGAATTTTCCGAACTTGCCGTGCCGTTATTATCGGAGCCGGTATTCGACGAATCCGACGGGGTATCGGGCGTATTATCCGAAGACGTTCCGCCGCTCGACTCACCGGTGGCCGGTATTACGACCGGTGCGGTTATTTCATTTTTACCAGCCTCATCGGAGAACATTTTTCCGCAGTCTTCGCAGGTCCAGTAGGCCTCATAACCGTTCTCGGTACCGGTCGCGTCTTTTTTCTCGGTCTTTTTAAGAGAATGGCCGGTCTTGTTTATTACGGTCGGGTTCTCTATCTCGTTTTCGGCCGCCTCGTCCGAGAATATCTTCTCGCAATTCTCGCAGGTCCAGTAGGCCTCATAGCCGTCCTCGGTGCAGGTCGCGTCTTTCTTTTCGGTCTTCTTAAGCGAGTGACCGGTCTTGTTTATTACGGTCGGGTTTTCTATTTCGTTTTCAACTGCCTCATCCGAGAATATCTTCTCGCAATTCTCGCAAGTCCAGTAAGCCTCATAACCGTCTTCGGTGCAGGTCGCGTCCTTTTTCTCGGTCTTCTTGAGCGAATGGCCGGTCTTGTTTATTACGGTCGGGTTTTCTATTTCGTTTTCGGCCGCCTCGTCCGAGAATGTCTTTTCGCAATTCTCGCAGGTCCAGTAGGCCTCATAACCGTCTTCGGTGCAGGTCGCGTCCTTTTTCTCGGTCTTCTTGAGCGAATGGCCGGTCTTGTTTATTACGGTCGGGTTTTCTATTTCGTTTTCGGCCGCCTCGTCCGAGAATGTCTTTTCGCAATTCTCGCAGGTCCAGTAGGCCTCATAGCCGTCCTCGGTGCAGGTTGCGTCTTTTTTCTCGGTCTTCTTAAGCGAATGGCCGGTCTTGTCAATTGCAACACTGGAGGTCTCATCCGGCGAATCACAACGCTTGCAATGATACGATTTACTGCCGTCGTTAGTACAGTCGGGCTGTGAATCCACAACGTATTCGTCGGTGTTATAATCATGCGAGCCGTAATAATCAACGCATATATTCGCCATTACCTTCTTCGTGGTCTCGGCCGATATGTCGTTGGTACCTTCTGATCCGGTTCCTCCGACAGCGTTCATTTCGGTGTTTTTATCGGCATCGAAAGAGCATTTTTCGGTGGTGCCGGAAACATCATAGCCCACAAATCCGCCAATGATATTACCGGCTTGTGTGGCCGAAACGGTACCGGCAGCGTGGGAATTTTTAATGGTACAGCCGTAGTTGGTTCCGACAAATCCGCCGGTTCTTAAGGGCTGATCCAGACTCAATGTTGTAGTAACCTTGCTGTAAGATACGCAGTTCGATATTGTTACATCCTGGCTTATAAAGCCGATGAAACCGCCGACATTCCAGTCGTTTACCTGAACGTCGCCGTAGCTTGCGCATTTTTCAATTTTGGTCTCATAAAAAGCGATTCCTGCAAATCCGCCTACGCACCACGAGCCGCTCACATCGCCATTGGCCACACACCGGCTTACACTGCCCAGGAAGGCACGTCCGATAAAGCCGCCGGCATTTGAAGCGCCTTTTACAGTAGTGGAAGCGGAGCAGTCCGCTATATTCGCATACGAGGAATATCCTACCAGACCGCCGGTTATGGCGCTGCCGCTTGCAACCGTTCCGCTTGCACTGCAGCCGGTAATGGCTATGCTGCCGCCGTATCCCTCGACCGCTCCGCCGACAATAACGCCGGCCGAATCGTAGATTTCATCGTCCTCATTAGTATTGGCTTCGGTCTTTACATAAGCATCCTTTACAATAAGATTGCTTATAGTGCCGTTCGAAAAGTTTCCGAAAAGGCCGGCCGTATACTTGTTTTCACTTTCGTCAACATATAAACCGGTGATGGTTTTGCCGTCGCCCGCAAAATAGCCGTTGAATGAATGGAACGACTCAAGCTGACTTCCGTTTCCGATAGGAGTCCAGCGGTGAGCCGACAAATCCAGATTATTACCTAATTTAAAATACTTTCCGCTGTACGGATTTGGATATATTCCGCTGTTAAAGGCGACCGCCACACCGGCGAGCTCCTCGGGCGTTGTTATAATGTACGGATTTTCTTCGCTGCCGTCGCCGGCGGCAATGCTGCCGGCCGCGTAATCGGCCCAGTTACCGGTAGGAACCGCCACGTTATCGGCGATGACAAATGCCGGAACAAGAGCCAAACACAGCGCAATGCACAGTGTAAGCGCTATATACTTCAGCTTCATAATGTTAAAAGTCCCCCTTGTAATAAGTGTAAGCTGCAAAAGATAAGGAAAACGCCGTCGGCATTTCCCTTATCTCCTATTTTAATTCATATCGTCGTTTTTTGCAATACGAAAATCGTGACATTTATTCAATAAAATTTGTCGTATTGTACTATATGGCATGATTTTAAAGAGAATAATTTTTGCTCGAAATCTATTGACCTTTACAAAGATATAGTTATAATAATAGATATTCTAATATTAGACTTTTAATATCTGAGGAGGATTGCCATGTACCAGTGGAATTATACCGCCGCTAAAATATTCGGTAACGCGAACCGGTTTATCGAGGCCTATCATACCGCGCTGCAGCCGATTTGCAAAAAAACAGGACTGCCGCCCATGGCCGCCGATATTTTGATGTTTGTTGCAAACAATCCTCAAAACGGTACGGCCAAGGACATTTGTCGGTGCAGAGGTTTTAAATCCGGCATTGTGTCCGTCCATGTTGACCGGCTTGTAAATGAGGGATTGCTTTTAAGGAAGAGCGTTGCCGGAGACCGGAGAAAAACACGGCTTGTTTGCACGGATACGGCCGGCAATATCATCGAAAAGGGCCGCGAGCTGCAAAAAAGCTTTGCCGAAAGACTGCTTATAGGACTGTCCGACGAGGATATAGCTGTATTCCGCAACTGCCTTGCGGTGATCGGCAAAAACATTGAAAAAATCCGCAAAAGCGAAGCTTCGACAAATAATAACGAAAACCCCAAAAAACAGGAGGATAAAGAATAGCCATGATAAAGCTGCTTAAAAATATGGAAAGAAAAGAAAAGCTGATGGCGTTTGTTTGTCTTTTATTTATTGTGGTACAGATATATTTCGATCTGCGCCTGCCGGATTACATGACCGAGCTGACGGTGCTGATCAAGACCTCCGGCACAACAGCAGATATTGTGAATGTCGGACTGAAAATGCTCGGCTGTACGATAGCGAGCGCGGTGCTTGCCATTGCCTGCGGCTTTCTTGCCGCCAAAACCGCAGCCGGATTCAGCTTTACCGTCAGGGATAAGCTGTTTCATCATGTAATGGACATCGGCAGCGAGGAAATGCAGGATTTCTCCGTTCCCAGCCTTATAACCAGAACGACAAATGATATTACACAGATACAAATGATAATCGCAATGGGACTGCAAATGATGATAAAGGCGCCCATAATGGCGGTCTGGGCGATAATTAAAATCCTCGGGAAAAGCCGGGAGCTGTCTGCCGTTACAGCAGCTTTTGTCGTCGTCCTTTTTGCAGCGGCAATGCTGATAATGGGCTCATGCATTCCGCGATTCCGTCTTGTTCAGAAGATGACGGATAAAATAAACCGTGTAGCCCGCGAAAATCTGACCGGAATAAACGTTGTACACGCTTTTAATGCCGAAGAATTTCAAAACAAAAAATTTGACGGCCCGAGCCTTGACATGATGAACCTGCAGATGAAAAACCAAAAGCTGTTTGCCCTTGTGCAGCCGACAATGACGCTTGGCATGAACGGTCTTGCTTTGGCGATATACTGGGTCGGCGCGGCGCTGGTGAGCAATATAGCCGTCACCGATATGGGCGCCAGGCTTACGATGTTCAGCGAGGTGCTCGTATTCAGCACCTATGCGACCTATATCGTAATGGCCTTTATGATGCTGGCGATGATCTTTATGCTGCTGCCGCAAGCGCAGGTATCGGCCGAACGTATAAATCAGGTTTTAGACCGAAAGGCTTCAATTACCGAGGGCACCCTTAAAAGCGGAAAAGAAACCGGAACGGTGGAATTTAAAAATGTCTCCTTCCGCTATCCCCACGCCTCGGCAGACGAGCTGAGCAATATTAATTTCAAGGTAAACAAAGGCGAAACCTTGGCAATCATCGGCGCTACCGGCAGCGGCAAGACCACCCTTATAAGCCTTATACCCCGTTTTTATGACGCAACAGCCGGCGAGGTATTGGTGGACGGTGTAAATGTCAAAGACTACGCATTTGATGCACTGTATGATAAGCTCGGATACGTCACCCAAAAGGCGGTTTTGTTCTCGGGAACCATACGGGACAATGTGCTTTTCGGAGAGAGCGCCGCCGGGGCTGACGACAATACTCTCGACAGCGCAATAGAGCTTTCCCAGGCGAAGGAATTTGTCGATAAGCTGCCCGAGGGCACAGAACACGAAATTGCACAGCTCGGCCGAAACGTATCGGGCGGACAAAAGCAGCGCCTTTCCATCGCCAGGGCACTCGCAAGAAAACCCGAGATACTGATATTTGACGATTCCTTTTCGGCCCTTGATTACCGTACCGACGCAAAGCTTCGCGAGGGACTGAGCAAACAGCTCGACGGTACGACAAAAATCATTGTTGCACAGCGTATCAGCACGATCCGGCACGCCGACAAGATACTTGTTCTGGATCGCGGAGAAACGGTCGGAATGGGAACCCATGAAGATCTTATGCGTTCATGCGACGTATACCGCGAGATCGCCACATCTCAGCTTAGCGCCTCGGAGCTTGGCATAGGAGGGATAAAATGAATCGAAAAAAAGACGCCAATAACGGCATGGGCAGAGCCATCGCAAGAATCTCCTCGTATATGCGTTCGAGCATCGGAATTATTATTGCCGCATTGGTTCTCGCGGCTTTAAGCGCCGTCATGACAATTATAGGGCCCGATAAAATAGGGCAGATCGCCACGCTGATGTCGGACGGACTCACCGGCAGCATCGATCTTGCGGCCATCGCAAAAATCGGCATTTTCCTTGCGGTTATTTACATTCTAAGTGCGGTTTTTAGCTTTATTCAGCACTATACAATGGCCGTCGTTACACTGAAAATGTCCTACCGTATGCGCGGCGAGCTTTCCGATAAAATAAACCGGCTCCCTCAAAAATTTTTTAACACCACCTCTCAGGGCGATATTCTCAGCCGGATTACAAACGACGTATCCACATTGCAGCAGGGACTTACCAACAGCCTTCCCATGATCATCAGCGCCACAACACAGTTTATAGGCTGCCTTGTCATGATGTTCGTCACCGAATGGCACCTCGCCCTACTTTCGGTCGGCGTAACCGTCATCGGCATGCTTTTAACCGTTGTAATAATGTCAAGATCGCAGCGCTTTTTCTCCGCACGGCAAAAAAGTCTCGGTAAGCTCAGCGGATATGTCGAAGAAATGTATTCCGGACATGAGGTCGTAAGAATCAGCCGCGCCGGACAAAAAATCGGACAACAGTTTGACAGGCTTAACTCCGCCGTTTACGACGCAAACTGGAAGTCGCAATTTCTCTCGGGAATAATGCAGCCGCTTATGAACATTATCGGCAATATCGCATATGTCGCCGTCTGTGTTTTCGGCTCGATCCTCGCGATAAACGGAACAATAGAGTTCGGCGTGATCGTCTCATTCATTCTTTATGTACGGCTGTTCACCTCGCCGCTTACCCAAATCGCCCAGGGGCTTACCAACATGCAGACGGCCTCCGCCTCCGCTCACCGCATTTTCGACCTTCTCGAAAGCGAGGAAATGTCAAACGAGAGCGAAAAAACGACCGTTCTTACCGATGTTCGCGGAACGGTCAGCTTTGAGCATGTACGTTTCAGCTACCCGGATACCCCCGACAAAATAGTCATCAAGGATTTTTCCGCCGAGGTGCACCCCGGCCAGAAGGTCGCAATCGTCGGCCCGACCGGCGCCGGAAAGACCACCATGGTTAATCTGCTTATGCGATTCTTTGAAATAAACAGCGGCTCAATTAAAATTGACGGCGTCCCAATCTCTCAGATAAGCCGAAAAAATGTACACAAACTGTTCAGCATGGTTTTGCAGGACACCTGGTTGTTTGAGGGAACACTCCGGGAAAACCTCGTCTACAACATGGATGGTATCACCGACGACCAAATCGAAGAGGTCTGCCGCGCATGCGGACTTGACAAATTCGTCCATACCCTGCCCGAAGGCCTTGACACCGTTTTATCCGAGGGCGCAAGCATCTCTGCCGGTCAAAAGCAGCTTTTGACCATTGCCCGTGCCATGCTGCAAAACGCCCCGATGCTCATTCTCGACGAAGCCACATCGTCGGTCGACACCCGTACCGAGCTTTTGATCCAGCGGGCAATGGACGAGCTTACAAAGGGGCGCACCAGCTTTGTGATAGCTCACCGCCTGTCCACAATCAAAAATGCCGATTTGATTCTCGTTATGCGCGACGGCGATGTGATTGAGAGCGGAACCCATGAGGAGCTGATGCTTCGCGGCGGATTTTATGCCGAGCTTTACAACAGCCAGTTCGACACCGTCGCTTAAAGTACAAAAACAGTTCCGGATAAAAAATCGGTCGCAATATCGATACTGTAAAATTCGGTGTTTAAAGGGCGAACACCGGCAAACGAATTGACTTTTTTAAAACCATAAGCCGCTATGGCAAGAAAAAATATAACCGCCGGCTAAACCGACGGCTGAAAGTAAAAAAACACGGCACGATTTGGCAGTAATTTTACCGTTTCGTACCGTGTTTTTCTATATAAATTCAAATATCCCACTGACAAAGCTTTAAATCCACACATCCGTTTTCTTTAAACAAAACGCCTTCCCGTAATAAAAGCCATTTTTGCTCGTCCCAACCCGGGGCCGTACGGCCGGCTGAATTTACAACCCTGTGACACGGATAATTCCCGTAATGCTCCGCTCTGCCAAGCACCCGGCCTACAAGCCTCGAATAACTGTCCATACCTATAAGCCTTGCTATCTGCCCGTAGGTTGCGACACGTCCGTAGGGGATCTCCTCCACGACCGAAAGTATCTGATAAGCTAAATCGTCGTTTAACGCCATGCTCATTGCATCAGTCCTCAGGTCCGCTGTTTTTTCTTTTTGGGTTTTTGCTCCGGCAGCTCGTCATACATGGCGTCAAACAGTCCGGTCAGGAATTCTTTATCATCGACATTCTCTACAAGCAGCATTTCCTTTGCCCCGTCGTAAGGCAGCTCATAAACGGCCTTCGGCATATATGACACCGCCGATTTTGTCGGCTTTACAAGCAATCGGTCGTCATAAATTCCGCCTACAATCCTACCACGGTAATAAATTATGTATTCCCCCATCATCGCACGGTAGGAAATATCGTCCAAATCGGACAGCTGATCCAACAAAAACAAGAGATAATCCTTACTCGACGGCATACCATTTTCCTCCGCTTCGGTTTTAGTCATTTCGTTTTGATCCCGGCCATACTTTTACCTTTTTAATTATACTGCTTTTACATTGCTTCTTCAACATAAAATCCCCGTACCGGCAAAAGCGATACGGGGATTTATCGTAAAAATTATACTTCGTTATCAGCCAGAGCGCCAAGAAAAAACTCGTTAAGTCTTCCCCAGTCGTTATTTTGCTCCTCTTTCATCGTATCGATTTTCGATTTGACAGAGGAAATCTCCTCATCCAAAAATTCATTTAAAGCGTCGATCCTTGGAATTTCTTTAATTTCGGGAGAGTTTATTTTTATATCCAGCAGAGTTTCAACCTCTTTTTTCAGTGCAACGGGGAGCTCATGCTCTTCAAGCTCGGAAAAAAGCATCGGCGGCGGAGTGTTTTTATCAATTATCCACCGGCAAGCCAAAACCGGCCTTAATACATAAAAATATTTTTTGGCCTTTACGATATCGCCCTTTAGATATTCGCGGTAATTCCCCCGGGCCATGCTGACATAATGATACAGACTTTTCTTTTTGGAAAAATAATCCGCCGCCAGCCTTTTAAAATCCTCGGCAAACCGCGTTTTCAGGTAAATAACAGGGGATGAAAGCCACTCAAACAATGTCGGGTTCGACCTGTAAAGCAACGCCAGGGCCTTTTTAAGATCCCAACCGTTTATGTCAAGCTCATCATCAATGGGAAGCTCGATAACGTCGCGGAATTCGTCAAGTCTTAAATAATCGTTTTTTGGCCTTACGTAGATAAAGCGCACGTCGTAATCGCTGTCAGGCGAGGCGATTCCCCATGCCCTGCTGCCGGATTCGACCGCAAACAGTATTCTGACGTTCTGAGTTTTTTCTATTTCGTATAGCCTTTGCCTTATAATTTGTTCCATTCTTTCCGCCTCGCTTTTTAAAGCATATATCCGACAGATTCGTCCGCCGAACACGTAAAAATTCCGACCCGTTTATAATGCCGCACATCATGGCCGCCGCAAAGCCTGCGCCGTCAGTTTATTTTTTGAACAAGTGAAAATCGCAGCAATCGCCGCCGTAGCCCAAGGTTTTAGTACGGGTAAATCCGATTTTTTAAGATCGCCGTAGGTTACGTCGTCAACGTCGCAAAACAGCCTTTACTGCTCCTCGCATCCGTTTTCTACGCATGCCGTATGCCAAAGACATTTTTTGATGGTAACATCAAAATAATCCTTGCTGTGCGTCTGTGTGCTCTCCTGCAGGTCGGTCGTTCGCATAATTTTAAGAAATACACTGCTGTAAATTTTATAAAAACCCGGTACCGCTTCCATTTTGGCCGTGGACGAATGCTTTTTCGCCGCTGCCTTGTCGATTATGTATTTGCGCATAGAGCCGTATACGTCCTCCTCCTAAAACCGCCGTCATTTAAAAGCGCCTTATACAGCGCTATACGGGGAGGATGGTCTGAACCGGCGTCTTCATCCGATTTTGTGATCTGTTTTCGATGTTATTAATAAGGGTGATAAGCATTTCCTCCTGAGCGGCAAATAATTCTTTGCCCCCGGGTTCTCCTGACTCATCGTTCAAAAAGCTTTTTATGATTTTTTGCTGTTCCACCGTCATTTCAGACACTTTTTAAGATTACTCTTGCCAAGCCGATTATATCACACCGCTAAAATTTCTTCAACCAAGCACAAATACATAAAATCCCCCTTGCGCCGGATATCCGACATAAGGGGGATTTAATCGTGCCGTAAAGCCGCAATTTAACACCTTAGAAACCGGGGACTAAAAGCCCGGACGTCCCGTTTTTTCTTCAAAAAACGACCGTCGGCTCCGGCAATGTGTCAAACCGGCAATAGGAAAGCTGAAAAATTACTTATTTTTCTGCTCTTTTATTGCAGCCTGCGCGGCGGCAAGGCGAGCGATAGGTACACGGTAGGGTGAGCAGGAAACATAGTCAAGGCCTATGTTGTTGCAGAACTCAACCGAGGAGGGATCTCCGCCGTGTTCACCGCATATTCCGAGATGGATGTCCGGACGGGTCTTGCGACCGAGCTCGGCAGCCATCTTTATGAGCTTGCCGACACCCTTCTGGTCAAGCTTTGCAAAGGGATCGGACTCATAGATCTTGGTCTCGTAATAAGAATCGAGGAACTTACCGGCGTCGTCACGGCTGAATCCGAAGGTCATCTGGGTAAGATCATTGGTGCCGAAGCTGAAGAACTCGGCAACGGTGGCAATCTCGTCGGCGGTAAGAGCGGCACGCGGAATTTCAATCATGGTACCGATATGATACTTCATGTTCGAGCCGGCCTCTTTTATAAGCTTGTCGGCTGTGGCGCAGACAACATCCTTTACGTATTTGAGCTCCTTGATCTCGCCTACGAGGGGGATCATTATTTCGGGCTCGATGTTGTACTCGGGATGCTTCTTCATAACGTCAAGAGCAGCGGTTATAACCGCAACGGTCTGCATCTCGGCGATTTCGGGATAGGTAACGGCCAGACGGCAGCCGCGGTGACCCATCATGGGGTTGAACTCGTGGAGCGAATCGATAACCGATTTGAGCTCCTCAACCGAAATCTCAAGATCCTTTGCAAGATCGATTATATCCTCTTCCTTCTGGGGGAGGAACTCGTGAAGCGGCGGATCGAGGAAACGAACCGTCATGGGAAGTCCTTTTAATGCCTCGTACATGGCGGTGAAGTCGCCCTTCTGATAGGGAAGAATCTTGGCAAGAGCAGCCTTTCTGGCTTCAACCGTCTTGGCAACAATCATCTCGCGGACGGCCTTTATGCGGTCGCCCTCGAAGAACATGTGCTCGGTACGGCAAAGGCCTATACCCTCGGCGCCGAACTTAACGGCCTGCTCGGTGTCGCGCGGAGTGTCGGCATTGGTGCGGACCTTAAGTCTCCTGCGCTGATCGGCCCATGCCATGAAGCGGCCGAAGTCGCCCGAAATGGTGGCCTCAACGGTGGGAACAGCCTCGCCGTAAATCTTACCGGTGGAGCCGTCGAGCGAAATGTAATCGCCCTCTTTATAATCCTTGCCCGAAAGGGTGAAGTAGCCCTTGTCGGCATGCATGGTGATATCGCCGCAGCCGGAAACGCAGCAGGTACCCATTCCGCGGGCAACAACTGCAGCGTGGGAGGTCATACCGCCGCGAACGGTAAGTATGCCCTGAGCGGCCGCCATACCCTCGATGTCCTCGGGGGAGGTCTCAAGACGAACAAGAACAACCTTCTCGCCCCTTGCAGCCCATTCCTTAGCGTCGTCAGCGGTAAATACCACACGACCGCAGGCAGCGCCCGGAGAAGCGGCAAGACCGGAACCGATTACGGTAGCAGCCTTAAGAGCCTTGGCGTCAAACTGGGGATGAAGCAAAGCGTCAAGCTGCTTGGGATCGACGCGGAGAACGGCCTCGTCCTCATCGATCATGCCCTCATCAACAAGATCAACGGCGATCTTCAAAGCGGCGGCAGCGGTACGCTTGCCGTTACGGGTCTGAAGCATATAAAGCTTACCGTTTTCGATGGTGAACTCCATATCCTGCATATCTTTATAGTGATTCTCGAGGTTAGAGGCTATCTCGGCAAACTGCTCGTAAACAGCCGGCATATCCTCGTGAAGCTTTGCAATGGGGCTGGGGGTACGAACGCCCGCAACGACATCCTCGCCCTGAGCATTTATAAGATACTCGCCGAACAAAGCCTTCTCACCGGTGGCGGGGTCGCGGGTAAAGGCAACGCCGGTACCGGAATTCTCGTTAAGGTTACCGAAAACCATGGGCTGTACGTTTACCGCGGTACCCCAGCTGTAGGGGATATCGTTCATGCGGCGGTAAACATTTGCACGGGGGTTGTCCCAGGAACGGAAAACAGCCTTTACGGCCTCCATCATCTGCTCCTTAGGATCGCTCGGGAAGTCGGTTCCCTTCTCCTGCTTGTAGTACTCCTTGAAGCGGGCAACAAGCTCCTTCATATCGTTAACATCAAGGTCTATATCGTTCTTGACGCCCTTTTTCTCCTTGAGCTCGTCGATTATTACCTCAAAGGTCTTCTTGGAAATCTCCATAACAACATCCGAGAACATCTGGATGAAGCGGCGATACGAATCGTAAACAAAACGCTCGAATTCAGGGGTGGGGTTGCCCTTTATCATACCGGCGGCAACCTCGTCGTTTATACCGAGGTTAAGTATGGTGTCCATCATGCCGGGCATTGAAGCTCTGGCACCCGAACGAACCGAAACAAGAAGAGGCTTCTCCGGATTTCCGAACTGCTTGCCGTTTAACTCCTCAACCTTTGCAAGTGCGGCGTAGATCTGCTCCTCAATATCGGCAGAAATCTTGCGGCCGTCCTCATAATAACGGGTGCATGCCTCGGTAGAAACGGTAAATCCCTGCGGAACAGGCATACCGAGTCTGGTCATCTGAGCGAGGTTAGCGCCCTTGCCTCCGAGCAGCTCGCGCATGTGCTCGTCGCCTTCGGAAAACAGGTAAACATACTTGTGACTCATTTGCTTAAATCCTCCTGAAATTTATTCTAACCTTAGTTTTTATACTCGTTTAAAGGTCTCAAAATATATTATAACAAAGGGTTTTTCACTTTTCTACTATGAAATTCAGAAAATATCGCCCGTTTATAAGTGCAAAATTAGGCAATAATTACAATTAAATATTATACATCAATTTGCACTTGCAAAATAACTCGTAAAATAGCATAATAAGTATAGATATAAGAACGTGCAAAAGCGTTACGGAAGGACGAAGAATTTATGAATTTTCACGGCAAGGATATAAAGATATTCACTGCCAATTCCAACCGACAGGTGGCCGAGCAGATTGCTGACTCACTCGGGCTGCCCCTAAGTAAATCCGAGGTACGCACCTTCAGCGACGGAGAGATATCGGTCTCCATAAACGAATCGGTGCGCGGCTCGGATGTTTTTATTATCCAGTCGACCAGCTACCCCGTCAACGACAACATAATGGAGTTGCTGATAATGATCGACGCATTAAAGCGTGCGTCGGCCGCCCGCATAACCGCCGTTATCCCCTATTTCGGTTATGCCCGTCAGGACCGCAAGGCCAAGGCGAGAGACCCCATCTCGGCCAAGCTTGTCGCCGACCTTATAACCACGGCCGGTGCCGACAGGGTGCTTACAATGGATCTTCATGCGGCGCAGATACAGGGCTTTTTTAACATCCCGGTGGATCATCTGCTCGGCGTGCCGGTGCTCGCCCCCTACTTCCAGAAAAAATTTGCCGGCGAGAATAAAGAGAATCTTGTGGTTGTATCCCCCGACCTCGGCTCGGTTACAAGAGCGAGGAACTTCGCCCAGAGGCTCGACGTGCCCATCGCCATAGTCGATAAACGCCGTCAGCGCGCAAATGTCAGCGAGGTTATGAATATAATCGGCGATGTCAAGGACAAGACGGTTATTCTTGTCGATGACATGATAGATACCGCCGGAACCCTCTGCAATGCGGCCGCCGCCATAATCGAAAAGGGCGGAGCAAATGAGGTTTACGCCTGCGCGACCCACGGCGTGCTTTCGGGCCCGGCCATGGAGCGCATTACGGCAAGCCCCATAAAGCAGCTCGTTTTGCTTGACACCATTTGTCTTGAAGAGAGCAAAAAGACCGATAAAATAACCCTTTTGCCGGTAGCCCCCGTCTTTGCCGAGGCTATTGAGCGCATTTACGAGGACAAACCGATGTCCACCATGTTCGGAGTGAAGTAACAGTGTTTTTTAAAAGGCCGGGAGGCAATGTGGAATACATGATCGTCGGGCTCGGCAATCCGGGAAACAAGTATTCCTCCACCCGTCATAACGCCGGCTTTATGTTCCTTGACCGCCTGCTTAAAAGGTGCGGCTCCCCGACCGAAAAGTTAAAATTCCGCGCGCTCTATTCGCTTTGCGACGTGAAGGGGAGCAAATGCCTCATTTTACGGCCGCAGACCTTTATGAACGATTCGGGACTGAGCGTTGCCGAAGCGGCGAGGTTTTACAAGGTTCCGCCCGAAAGAATAATCGTCGTTTTTGACGATATATCGCTCGAGCCCGGGCACATGAGGATTCGCCGCAAGGGCTCCGACGGCGGTCACAACGGAATAAAATCAATAATCGCCATGCTTGACAGCGAGGATTTTCCGCGCATTAAAATCGGCGTCGGCGCAAAGCCCAACCCCGAGTACGATTTGGCAGACTGGGTGCTTTCGCGTTTTACAAAAGGCGAAACCGAGCTTTTGTCCGAGGTTCTCGAGAGGGCATGCGATGCCGCCGAGGTAATGGTCTCGGGCGATATCGACGGCGCAATGAGCCGTTTTAACGGCTGATCGCTGATCGGATAGATCGGATATTCCGACCGTTTAAAGCCGTTTTTTAAAAACCAATAACCCCGGTTAAGAGTATAAAAAGCTCTTAACCGGGGTTTTGCTTATATTCAAAATTATCGAACGAATAAGGCTTGATAGGCTGTCACGTCCGCTTTATATCCGATATTTTGCCCCATCCGATTCCTGCCGAATTAAACGTCAATATAATTTGTTACCGAAACCGGAAAACCGTTTTCGAAATACACCCTCGGAACACGCTTGCCGAGCATGCATACAAATTCGTAATTTATCGTACCGGCCATCGACGCCAAGGTATCCACCGGCAAAAATGCATTCTCGCTTTTACCGAAAACCGTTGCCTCGTCGCCGGGGACAACATCTGGAATTCCGCTTACGTCGAGCATGAGCTGATCCATACATATTCGCCCGATAATGGGAGCTTTTTTGCCCCTTATAAGCATATATGCACGTCCGGAAAGGCAGCGCTGATAGCCGTCGGCGTATCCTATGCAAACCGTTGCTATTCTGGTTTTTTTATCGGTCGTATATGTCCGCCCGTAGCTTACCGTCCTGCCCGGCGGAACATCCTTTACCATGCTTACGACCGTTCTCAGCTGCATTACGGGCTTAAGCCCCGTATCGCCGCCGACGCCGTCCGACGGGCAAAGTCCGTAAAGCACTATTCCTTCTCTAACCATATCAAGCTGCATATCGGGATATTCAATGGTCGCCGCCGAATTGCAGCAATGGCGAAGAGAAAAACAAATTCCCCGGCTCTTGAGTTCCTCTATGCATCTTAAAAAAGCGGCGAAGGCTCCCCTTGTATAAGTACCGTCGCCGTCGCCGTCAAGATCGGCCGACGGGAAATGCGTGAAAACGCCGCTGAACATAAGACCCTTCATGCTGCACGCCGAATGCATCTCGGCTATACTTTCGGGGCTGAAGGCATCAAAGCCGATCCGTCCCATTCCGGTATCTATTTTCAAATGGCAATCGATCCCGATGCCCTTTTCCACGGCAACCGCCGAAAGACTTTCGGCGTAAGAAAGGCTGTACACCGTCTGGGTAAGCGAATACTTGCCGAGCTCCCCGGCAAGCTGAGGCGGAGTGTAGCCTAAAATCAGCACCGGACGGGTAATTCCGAGCCTCCTTAGCTGACGTCCCTCATCAAACGACGATACGGCAAACCAGTCGGTCCCTGCCTCCTCGAGCCGCCTTGCTACATTCTCGACCCCGTGTCCGTAAGCGTCGGCCTTTACTACCGACATTATCTTTGTGCCCTTTTTGATCCTTGATCTTACTGTGTCGAAATTATCCGCCAACGCGTCAAGGTCAATTTCGGCCCATGTTCTTTTAAATGAAACCTCATTCATCCGTAAACCGATGCTCCTGTTCATTACCTATTTAAAAGCTTAATGCTTTCGCTTTGAATGTTTTAATATATGAAAAACTTTTTTGTTATTCCGGCGACCTGCCCGACAGGAATAAACCAAACACCACCGTTTGTTACAACCTTTTTACCTGCTCGATGCATCGGCCTTGCAGGTTATTATATCACATCGCCTGCAAATATTCAATTGCATAGTATCGGCAGCCGAAAAACAATTAATGCCCACCGAGAATAAAAACGCGCGCTTTGACATATGGTTTTACAAACAAGGTGTTTTGCCGTTTTAAGCGATAGGACACCTTCAAGAAAAGGTGGGATATCACTTGAAAGATTCGGTCGACAAAATGACCGTCGTGCTCGGCGAATATATAGTTGAAAACCGCTCGACCGTCCGCGCGACAGCCAAAAGCTTCGGAATATCGAAATCCACGGTACACAAGGATGTGGCATACAGGCTTAAATACATAGATCCCCAGCTGTACACCGAGGTGAAAAAGGTGCTCGAAACCAATAAGGCCCAGCGACATATACGGGGCGGAATGGCGACCAAAAAGAAGTATCTCGAGCGCAAAAAAACAAAATAAACAATCCTACACAGGCAAAGGGTCAGATGTAAATAACGTTCGTAACGATTCCGGCCTTTGTTATGTCCACGATCCCGTACGAGGGAGAGCCGCCCTTTCTGCAAAGACTTCCGGGATTAAGGTAATAAGCTCCGTCAATATACTGCTCAAACGGGACATGAGTATGCCCGAAAAGCACTATATCGGCCTCCCGTCGTTTTGCCTCGGCGATCAGCCCTCCGAGTCCGGATTTTACCGAATAACGGTGACCGTGGCAGGCAAAAACCTTTTTGCCCTCAAACACTGCAAAAAGCTGCTCGGGATTCGGGAGCGACCAGTCGCAATTTCCCGAAAGGACAAAGGCGCGGTTTTTGAATTTTTCCTCTATTATACCGTCGGCCGTCCCTATATCGCCCAAAAATATTACCCTGTCGGCACCCCGATTGCGGTCGAGCGCCTTTATAAGATTTTCCGAATCGGAATGAACATCCGAAATTACAAGAATACGCACGTCGGAACTCTCCTTTTCATACAATGATAAAAACGCTTAAATTCTCAAAGGGGATGACCGCATGAACGGCAACAACTCAAGCAACAAAAACAATAATGAGGCAATAAAATCGCAGCTGCTCGGTATGCTAAGCGGACAAAGCGCCTCCGGCACACCGCAAAACGACATATCGGGAATAGTTTCGCGTCTGTCGCCGGACGAACAGCGAAGGCTCGCCGATATACTCAACAATCCGGAAAAGCAGCGCGAGATACTCAACAGTCCGCTTGCAAAAAAGCTGATAAAAAACTATAAAAACAAATAAGCGCGCATCGGAATCACACACCGATTTACCTTCCGGATTAAGACACCGGTAAGCTTACGGATGCGGCCGGACCGCCGCCCGTTGCGAACAGATTTGTTATTTATTTTCCGTCCACAAAGGAGGTGCGCCGTTGATGGATGATTTAAGCGAGCTTATAAACAGCATTTCGTCCGACCCTCAAAGCATGAATAAGCTAAAAATGCTGGCCGAGGGACTGCTTTCCGGCAGCGTTGATCCTCCGCAAAATCCAACGCCCCAAACAAACGCGCCGCCGTGCAAGCCGGACGAACCGGACTCCGGCTTTAATTTTTCTGCCGAAGATATGGGGCGAATGATGAAGATTATGAAGGCGGTCACCTCAAATGAGCGCGACGAGAGGACCGCGCTGCTGATATCGCTGAAGCCCTATTTAAGTGAAAAACGCCGCGAGAAGGTAGACTCAGCCGTAAAGCTTTTAAAGCTCGCCCGGGTGCTCCCCTTTATTTCGGGAGGCAATCTGTTTTAGTATTTACCTTAATTCCTGAATTTTCAGTCGCATATATCGAAAGAACACTTTTTGCGCTTTTTCGCCCGATGTACGGCGGAACATTTACATCACACCGGACAAAAGACAACACTTATATCGCGGATTAAACACAAGCGCAAAATCCGATCGTCTCGCCGGCGCTACATCCGAAAAAAACTAAAAAAACAAACGGTAAAATTTTAAGGAGAACTTTTAAGTATGGCCGAATACTCCCGTGCGGAACTTGAAAACATGCAGCGCGAGGCGGAAAGACGGGTCGCCGAAATGCAGCAGCGCGCACGCAAAAACCTCAACTGGGAGAATTTCGGCTCTGCCACCGAAAAAAACGGCCGAAATAATCCTTATTCCTCTTCTAAAAATCAGAACACCCGGGGATTTTCTCCCCGTCAGGAGACCTCCTCGCCGCCCACTCCCGGGTCGGGACAGGGCGCCGATTTCAATGAAAGCACAAATCCGGAGCCGCCTAATATCTGCCGGAATCCGCCGGAACACCGCGACGACAGCCACCCGTCAGGCGTGCTCTCAAGACTGCTTTCGGGACCCATGTCCTTTCTTGATAAGCTTAACTTCGGCGACCTTTTAAAAGACAGCGACACCGCCCTTATAGCGGCCGTATTATTGCTTATATCAAGAGACGATAATGATCCGCTTTTGCGACTTGCACTCATCTATATTATGCTTTAGTTACTACATCGACGTTTTTAAATTCTAAGTTTTTATATTTTTGCATTTTTCTTTTGTCGCCGCGGATGAAGAAAAACCGTCCGAAAAACAAAACACATGCACTCGGCACAACGTTTTTCAAAATAAAACCACAGGATTAACCGGGCGCCGAGGCGCCGGCTCTGCCGGCAAAATCAATCGCAAAAATCATCGGAATTGTTTTTCCCGTTTTCCTCGGCGATTGTTTTTTCTTTGCCGTAAGGCAAAGACGCCTCGGCGTTTTAAAGCCGAAATAATATTTATATCGCCCGCCGGACACCGTATCGATTTTATGATACGGTCTTTTGCTTTTTATGAGAAAAAACCGCTGCACCCGATATTAAAAACCGGGCGCAATACAGCTTTATTCTCCAATGATAAACAGGCAAAAGCCATAGATCTACGAAAGCTTTTATTACTCCACCCTGTTTTTTATCGATGCTAAAAAATCCCTGTCTTTTTTATCAAGCGCGGCTTTTTTTAAAAGATCGGGCCGTTTTTTAAGGGTTCTTATAAGCTTTTGCTCATGTCGCCAGCGGCGGATATTCTCGTGATGTCCCGACAGCAGCACCTCGGGCACCTCCATGCCTCGCCACACACGCGGCCTCGAATACTGAGGATATTCGAGCAATCCGGAATAAATGCTCTCGTCGGTATAGCACTCCTCGTCGGCCAATACACCGGGGATCATTCTCGACACCGCATCCGCCACGATCATGGCCGGCAGCTCTCCGCCTGTAAGCACGTAATCGCCCACCGATATTTCCTCGTCGGCAATGGCCTGTATGACCCGTTCGTCCACACCCTCATAATGGCCGCACAAAAACACTATGCGATCTTTTTTTGAAAGCTCGACGGCCTTTTGCTGGTTAAAAACCTTTCCCTGAGGCGACATATATATAACGTACGGCTTTCTTTCGTCCTCATCCCTCGCCGCAATAAAGCAGTCATATATGGGCTGAGCCTGCATAACCATTCCCATTCCTCCGCCAAACGGAGCGTCGTCCACCTGTTTTTGGCGGTTTTCGGTATAATCCCGTATGTTGAAAAAATGCGATTCTATTATTCCGGCCGCCGCCGCCCTGCCGATTATGCTCTCATTCATCACCGTCGCGCACATCTCGGGGAAAAGGGTCAAAAAATCAAACCTCATCAGGCTCATCGAATACTCCTTTCGGCGGAACTATTTTTGCCGTCTCGTTCTCGGTGTCAATTTCTTTTATAAAAACCGAAACCGCCGGAAAAAGATACTCTTTTTTATCCTTTTTAATACGCCAGACATCATTGGCCCCGGTTTTGAATATTTCGCTTATCTTGCCGTAAAGGACCCCGGTTTCGTCGTCGTAAACGCTGCAGCCGATCATATCCTGCACAAAATACCTGCCATTTTGCAAGCGGACATCCTCACGGTCTATATACAGCACCTTACCGCGCATAGCGGCGGCAGCGGCCACGTCGTCGATCCCCTCGAACTGTATAAGCACCATACTTTTGTGAGCCCTTACCGAGCTCGCCTTTAAAAGACCGCCCCCCTCGCCGTCGGTATAAAATTTTTTGAATCCGGTCAAAAATTCCGGCGAATCGCTCCAAGGATAAACCTTTACCTCACCCTTTATTCCGTGGGTCGATACTATCTCCCCGGTCTCGATAAATCTTTTCTTCATAGTCCTTCCTTCTTTTGCGCCGGCGCGCACCCGGCATTTTCTTTACCGTCACAATAATATTTTTTGCTTGAGGTTTTTTGCTTATAGCTGTTTCTTTTTCGCAAAGCAATTTTAATTTCGTTTTTAAATCGAATTTTTCCCCGATTCCGCCTGAATAACCGACCGATCAATTGAACAAACGGTCGGCAATTTGATTAAAGCCGGCCGACCGAGCGTTTTAAAAAACGCTTACTTTACCTCAAGCCATGTTGCGGCCTCATATTCATGCTTTTTAGGACGGGTCATAAGCCTTTTGAGTGCTGCCTCGGGACTTAAACCCTCAAAACAAATGCTGTAACAGCTCTCGGTTATCGGCATTTCGACCGAGTATTTTCCGCAAAGCTCGTGCGCCGCCCTTACGGCGTAATATCCCTCGACCGTACCGACATCGGCAACCGCCTCGTCAGCCGATTTTCCCTGTCCTATAAGTATTCCGGCACGGCGGTTTCTCGAATGCATGCTGTCGCATGTAACAATAAGATCTCCGAGTCCCGAGAGTCCTGCAAAGGTCTCGCTTTTGGCTCCCATTTTAACGCCGAGCCGTGCGATCTCCGAAAGCCCTCTTGTTATAAGGGCCGCCTTTGTATTGTCGCCTGCCCTCATACCGTCGCATATTCCGGCGCAAAGTGCGATTATGTTTTTAAGCGCTCCGCCGAGCTCGACCCCTACAATGTCCCGGTTAACGTATATGCGAAGATAGTCGGTCATCATAAGATCCTGGACATATTCGGCCGCCGATGAATCCTCGCATGCACTTACAATGCTCGTAGCGACTCCGCGGGATACCTCCTCCGCATGGGAAGGCCCCGACAGCGCAACCGGAATAAAATCGGAGGAAGCCTCGGCTATAACCTCGGAAAATCTCCGTCCGGTTTTGGGACAAAAGCCCTTTGCGGCATTGGCGATAACCCTTTTTTTGCCCTTTGCCCGGCCTGCCAGCAGCGCCGCCGTCTCCGAAACAGCAAAAGACGGTACCGCCGTTATTATAAGGTCGCTGTCATCCGAGCAGGATATATCGTTCGTAAGATTTACGTCGCGCGGAATAACAACTCCCGGCAGCAAGGGATTCACCCTGTCGGTTTTTATCGTATCGATTTCCCTTTCAAACGGAGACCAGATATCGACCGTGTGTCCGCCCTGTCTTGCCGCAAGGGCAAGCGCCGTGCCCCACGCACCGGCTCCGAGTACCGAAATATGTGCCATTTTTATTATCTCCTACTTGATTTTTAGAGTTGCTTTGTTTTCTCTGTGTTTCCAGATCATGTTGTTTATATTTATTTAGTTAATTGATTGATCCGTTGCTCGATTGGCCATACGTCTGACCGACCGGCCGATTTACCGACCGATTGACCAATCGCTCGACAATACAGAACCGAAAGCCTGCCGGATGTGTAAAAACCCTTCCAAAACGGCGGCCGTCCACTCGGTATATAATCAAAAAATTAATCCTTTGCAAAAGCGGCGAAACGCCCCTTGGTATCACTTGTATCTTATAAAATAATATCCAACCTTATTACGGTAAAATCACCTGTGTATCGGTGCCGAGAGAATAAATAATCTTCTCCTTTACCGGTATTCCGTATATATTTTCTATCGCCTCGGCATATATGTCAAGCTGCATCTTGTACCTCGCCGCAAGCCTTTCGGCGCTCTCCCTCGAGGTCTTGTAATCCACCAGTACAAATCCGTCACCCTCGGCAAAAACGCAGTCGGCTATTCCCTGAATAACCACCTGTTCATCCGATTGCGGCGGTATGCTTTTATCAAGACGCGACGCGCTTACCTCGTAAAGAAAACGCCATTCGCGCTTTAGAGATGTGCTTTCCGACATTCTTTTATAAAGCGGCGACCTCATAAATGCGGCCAGATGCTCCGCCGGCAAAATCCGTGCGTAATCCTTACTTATAAGTCCTTTATTTACCAGTCTTTCGGTCTCGCTGTCAACCGCATTTTCATCAAGCCCCATTTTTACAAACCGCAAGAACTGATGAACCGCGGTACCGACATCCCTTGAAGAAACAGCGACACCGCCGTCCTCCTTTGCCGCAAAAGAGGGCACCGCCGGATCCTCGTCGAAGGGCGTGCTATCGGATATAAGGGCCGTAACGCCGTATTTTGCCGCAACGCTAGAAAGGGCCCTGTATCTGTATTTAAAATTCACACGTTTTGAGACCTCTTCAAATATCCGCTCGGCATTCGGGTCATCCGTCATATCATCGCCGGAATAATTGTCGGAGTTAAAATCGTGTTCCTCGGCCGTATTTTTTCCGGCATCACTCTCCTCGGCTGCTTGAGACGCTTTTTCCCTGTCTTGTGTCGCCGGTTTTTTACTGATTTCGTCCACGGATTCAGTATCCGTTTTCTCTTTTCCGTAGTTTTCGGCATCCGGCGATTCTCCGTAAGCCTTGTCCGGCGCTTCATCCGCATGAATAACCTCAAAATCAAACCGCGAATCGGTCGTTTCGCAATTGTAGCAAAGCGACCCCTCGCTACGAAGAATGCCGGCCGACGGATGAAGCAGCATGGCGGTTGTAAGCGCCTTCATTATACTCGATGAGCTCATAACCGCCGCCGATGAAAGGGGCGCACCCTTCGCCGAAAAACGGTCAATAAGCCCGTCGGCCGCAAGCACGGCCTTCTCGGCGCTCTCGCACGAGCCGATAAGATAAAGACTGTCCGAAGCACGGGTCGCCGAAACGTAAAATATCCGCAACTCCTCGCTTACAAGCTCGTTTTTCTTGCTGCGGGAAACGGCACGGCGCATAATGCTCCCCGTCCGACGGCCGTTTTCGGTATACATCATACCTATTCCGGCCGTTTTGTCAAGCAGTATCGACGCATTTACATCCGACATATTGAATTCGTTTGACAGCCCGGCGCAAAAGCAAACCGGGAACTGCAGGCCCTTTGAGCTATGCACCGATATTATTTTAACGCTGTTATTCGAAGTCTCGCTCGACGGCATTTTTATATCGGTACCGCTCTCCTCGGCCGCCGAAAGGCTTCTTAAAAATCCCGAAAGCCCGTTGTAGCCGCTCGACGGATATTGCAGCGCCAAATCCTTAAGCGCCTTTACGGCAGCTGACGCCTCCTGCCCCTCTCCGGCGGCAAAAACGGCGTAGCCGGTATCGTAAAGAATGCGATCGATAAGCTCAAGCGGCGTTAAAAACACCGCCGCACGGCGAAGAGCATCTATTTTGCAAACAAAATCGGCAAGGCGGTCATCCTCACTCTTACCCTGCAAAACCGCCGTATAAAGCGGAACGCCGCGAAAACGCGCCCTAAGCCTCGCCATAAAATCGTACGAAAAACCGAACATCGGCGACACCATGCACGAAAGCAGGGCGATATCGTCAAACGGGTCGTTTATAAGGCGAAGCAGCGCCGTTATTTTTTTTACATGGGGCGACCCGAAAAATCCGCTGCCGCCCTCAAGATAAACCGGAATGCCTTTTTTTCGCAAAACCGCCGCGTATTTTTCGGCCGTATTCTTAACCGAACGAAGCAACACCGCAAAATCGCCGTATTTCGGAAAACGAAGTCCGCCGGTTTTGGAGTCGGTTATACATTTCCGACCCATCATGCTCTTTATTTTTCCGGCTATGTACCCGGCCTCGCGTTCACAGCTTTCGTCGCTTTTGGACTCAATAAGGCAAAAGGTGCAGTCGTTATTTACCGACGGCCGCTCAGGGAAGCTCCCGGCCGCTTTTAAAGCGTGGGTCTCGTCGTATACTATCCCGGAGGTGTCTCCGCTCATAAGCAGCGAAAAAATGAAATTCACGCCGTCGCAAATCCCCTTGCGGCTGCGGAAATTGTTTGAGAGAATAACCTTTGTATCGGGGCTTGAAGGATCGTCCCCATAAGACGAGCTTTCAAGCATGGAAAGAAAAAGCGAGGGCTCGGCCTTTCGAAAGCCGTATATACTCTGCTTTACGTCGCCGACGGTAAAAAGCTTGCTGCCGTTTTGAGAAACGGCGAGAAAAATCGCATTTTGCAGGTCGTTTGTATCCTGATATTCGTCGATTAAAACCTCAAAAACATCTCTGCAGAATCTTTTGGCCGTCCCGGTCGGCGAAGAAACCGAATTTTCGCGCTTTACAAGGAGTCTGAGCGCCGCATATTCGATATCGGCAAAATCCACCACCGCCGCATTTTTCTTGTATATTTCGAGCTGATCGGAAAACACCTTTACGCAGTAAATAAGAAGCTCTATATCGCCCTTTAGCCTTTTGGCCGTCTCAAAACACTCGCTCTCGCGCATGAAAAAGCCCTTTTTCGTGTTCTCTATAAACTTCGCATAGGCCGAAGCGGCCGCGTCCACACGCTCCTTAACCTCGGGATCGTGCTGCTTTGAAACCCTGCCCTTTACCGACGGCTTTTCGAAGGATAAAACAAGCTCATACACCTTATCCCAATCGCCCGAATAAAGGGCGGATAAAACGGCCTTTGCGTGTTTAAGACAGTACTCTACCACGCCGCCCCTCGTTCTCGCCGTTTCCTCGCAGCGGAGCATTTCTTCATTCGCCGACTCAAGCCGGTGCAAAACCAGCTCGGCCTCATCGATCCCGTTTTTTATAAGGGTTTTGCCGTAAAAGGTATCCTTAATGCTGTCATACCGCGAAAAATCGCCGTATAGCGATATCGCATAATCCATCCATTCGTCCGGATAGGCAAGCGTTCTTAAAAACGAATATATTTTACGCACGGCATCCCGCGCGGCAAAATCGCTGCCGATACTGCTTATAACGCGGTAAAATTCGTCCTTATACTCGCTGTAGCAATGCTCAAAGGCGAAATCCAAAGCCCTAAGGGTAAAAAACTCGAGCTGCGGCGCGCTTATCATATTAAGCGACGGCGGCATGTCAGCCTCCTCAAAATGCTCGGACACTATCTTCCGGCAAAAGGCATCCACCGTACATATATCGGCCTTTGAAAGGAGCATTTTCTGCCGTATGAGCCTGGTCGGGTCGCTGCTCTCGGCGATTTTTAAATCGAGCGCCGCCGAAATACGCGCGCGCATTTCGGCCGCCGCCGCATTTGTAAAGGTTACCACCAACAGCCTGTCGACATCTACCGAACACTCGGTTATAAGGCGAATGACCCTTTCGGTAACAACGGCCGTCTTACCCGAGCCGGCCGCCGCCGAAACGGTAATAAATCCGGCCTTTTTATCGTCCCGTACATCCTTTGTATGTTCGGCAAGTATTGCCGAAAGCTGTTCCTTTGTCGGACAAAACGCCACGTCCTTCGCCTCCTTTTTAAAGTCTTTAACGGCCTTGCCGCTTTTTTTGCGGGTTATCAGCCGCTTTTTGTTTTTTGGTTTTAAAAAAGGGAAATAAGCCGATCAATCAGCGATCCTGACCCAATTAAAGCTTTTCTCCCGTGATTTTTAAAAGCTTTTATCCTTCGGGATGTTCAAGACTTTTAAGCCTTGTTATTTCCTTTACGCTCCTATGCGGCAGGCTCCCGGCGGTTTTGCATACGCTCGAATAATCGCACCATTTACATCCGTCCTGCTCCTTGGAATCGAGCACATCGCAGGCGATATCTCCGCAAAGCAGCCTGTCCCCCATATTTATAAGGGCCGAATCGGTAACCTCTTTAAGCTCTTTAAAATATTCGCCCGAGGCAACACTCGAGCCTTTTTTAAAGCTGCCGTCCTTTTTAAACCCATACGGCATAAAACGGTTATTACCGCCGCCGAGCACCCGGATAACCTCCGGATCGTCAAGAATAAGTCCCTTAAAGGCCGCCTGCTTATCCGATTTTTCTTCCATTTCCCGTCCGGACAACACCTCATCCGAACGTACCGCCTCGCTCCTTGCCGGAACGTATAAAACCCCTGTCGGCACAACGTTTTTTCCTTTTTCGGAAAGAACGTCGCCAACCGAAAAAAGATATATCAGCATTTGCAGCCCGAGGCCGTTTTGCACATCGTCAAGATCAAGCACCCTTCGTCCGGTTTTGTAATCGAGCACCCGTACAAAGCATTTGCCCTGCTCCTCACACACGTCTATTCTGTCCACGACGCCCTCAACACAAATGCTGGCCCCGTTTTTAAGCGAAAGGACCCTCGGCTTTATGCTGTTTTCGCCCTTACCGATGCGTTTTTCGCAACAAAGCACATGAAATTCGCCCAGGGACAGCTCCCTTAAAAGCCTTATCGCCGTCGAAGCGGTGTGCTCCTTTATCCGCTTAAAAGCATAAAAAAACGTCGCCGTTTTATCCCCCATTCCGCCCATATGCGAAAGCACATAATCGTCGGCAAGCTGATAAACCGCCTTTTTGACCGACTGCTCATCGGCACCTATAAACCGCTTTGCATTTTTCGGGGAAAACACCTGCTCCAAAACATAGTGTACAACCGTTCCCGTAAGCAGTGAATCGAAATCAACCGGTCTTACATCGTACACCCTGAGCCCGAATCGGCAAAAATACTGAAAACGGCATTTATGAAAGACCTCAACGCCGCTTGGAGAAAGGCGCATATTTTTTCCGAACAGCGCCTCGGCCGATTGGCTGCTTATTTTTTCGGGAGAATTCTCCGCACCGTATTTTACGGCATTTTTAAGCTGGGGTGTGAGGCTATCGCTCTCAAGCAGCAGCCCGGCCGCATTTTTGACCGTTTGCGGCGCTTCGTCTCCGCTTTTTATTATCTTTAATATATCTCCGGCAAGGGCAAGCGGACAGCGCGACATTTCAAAATATTCGTCGGCGTATTTTGCCGCCGTATTATCGCCGTAAAGGGAATGCTCTGCATTTATGCCGCCTATGCCGGCATCGTTGTTATCGTTATTGCTATTGTCATTGTTATTATTGTCGATGTTATTTTCGCTCTTTCCGGCTGACAATGCAGCAAGTACGGCAAGCCTTTTCGCATTTTCGCTCGGAATCAGATCCTCTTTATTGCCTGCTCCCGACGCAAGATAACTCACATAAAGCCTTTGCGACGGGGCCAGAGCGGACGAATAAAACAAAAACTCTTCGTCGCATATTTCCTCAAAGCTCCTGTCGCTTACATCAAGCCCTATAAGCTTCAACGAACGCCTTTCGCGGTCGGACAGCACGCCGCCCTTTGAAACATTGCGCGGAAATCTCGAATCGTTCGCTCCGAGCAAAAACACTACCTTCGGCTCGCCCGGGCGGATACGGTCGGCCGATCCGACCGACACCTCGTCAAGTCCCCTTGGGATCTGCCCCATGTCGCTTTGGCGTATCGCCTCAAGGAGAATCGAGTAAAGCTCCGACAAGGATATATTCCTGCCCGAAAGCATATAAAACATGCCGTCAAGCAGATTTATAACGGCATTATATGCGCCTACGGCCGCCGCCGCATCGTCAAACCGTCCGTCCTTTTCGGCCGATTCTCTCAGCCGCACGCTCGCTTTTTGCGCTCCGCTCAGCTTTAAAAATTCGTATATATCCCGTATTTTCTCGCCGCCGTCGCTGTGAGCCTTAAGATTATTCCTAAGGGCAATTACCGGTTCTATGACCCTTTTTCTTGTGTCGTTGAGTCTTTCGAGCTTTGCCCTTTGCTCGGGCGAAAAGCCCTCGCAAACGCCGTCGGGATTGCGCACGAATTCCTCGCAAAGACTGATCTTTGTGACCTGCCACAGCCTGACGTAGTTTTCAAGCTCGGCCGCATCTTCGGCCGTGCAGTCGGCCGCCGTGCTTTTTAAAGCCGAAAAAATGGCCGGCGTGTCAAATCCCGTTACGCATGCGCAAAGCGCACCGAGCAAGAATACGGCAAGCGGCTCTTTATAAAGCGGACGTCTTCTGTCAATATAACAGGGAATACCGTATTTTTCGAAGGCGGCTGTAAGCGCACAGGCATACTCGTCCGCTGAGCGCACAATAACGGCTATATCGCGGCATCTGAGCGTTTGGTCTAAGCTTAGCTCCTTGCATATAAGGCAGGCCGTTCTATCGGCTTCATCGTAAATATCGGCACAGCACTCGACCGTCACTCCGCCCCTCTCTTTTTCGCCGTTTTGTAACCTTTCGGCCTTTTTTTCGGCAAGTATTCCGGATATTTCCTCGACATTAAGCGGTCGGCGCAAGACCTCTCCTGCCGCCTGCAGAGCGCTGTTTTCAAATCTGAAATTTTCATTCAGGTGCTTTATGCCGGCCACCTCAACCGAATTCCGTTTTGCAAGCACAATAAGACGGGCTATGGTTTTTTTAATGTTCCCGAATGGCAGAAAATCCGAATCCGCCCGATCAATTGTGTCGGTGCAAAAGGTTATGTATATGTCGTCGCAATGGGAAACAATAATTTCTATAAGCTTCATCTGGTCGCCGGTAAAGCCCTTAAAACCGTCTAAGATCACCGTTTTACCGCCAAAGAAGGCTCCCGTTTCCGATTTTTTCAAGGCCTCGCCTATAAGTCTGTCCGAATCCGAAAAGCCTTTTCTTACTATATTCTCGTACACCGAAAAAACCGTCGCTATTGCGGCAGTTTTATCCCTTAGCGAACCGTTTTCAAGTCTTTGCGACACGGCAAAAAGCTCGTCCCCCGAAACGCCGTTTTGCCTGAATTCGGAATAAAGAGAAACAAACCCCGGCGCCGCTTGAGCAAGCGAGCGCATACGTCCGAAGTATTTTTCGTCCCCCGCCGTACTCATCGCAAGGGCCATTGCGGCGGTTTTTATTCCCTTGTCGGCAATTCTGCCGGGCATACCTCCGGTCTCTTCAAATATCCGTCGGCAAAGCGACGTAAAGGAAAACACCTCAAGATTTGCCTCGGGACAGCGAACCCCGCTTTTTACAAGCGCGCGCTCGGTCTCGAACGTAAACTGCTCGGGCACTATAAACAGAATATTGCTGTCCTTTTTTTTGACCGAATCGGAAGCGATTTTCCGAGCGAAAAAGGTTTTTCCGCTGCCCGGCAAACCGGTTATTATGTGAAGAATTTTGTTTTCCTCCTTTCCGGACGGATTTTATATGGCTTTTAAAACGCCGGGATGCTCTCCTGCCACGACGTCACCTGCAGAATCTTACACCGATTTTCGCAAAAGCATTAAAATCCCGTTGCCGATCCGGCAACAAAAGCCTCCGCACGGTACAATGCACAAAACCGATTCGACATAGCACGGTGTGGTTTTATGTAATGCAGCATACCGGGTCTCATCATGAGATGTAACATAACGCTGCGAAAAATAACGGGTCATTCCACGATGCAGTTTTATTTGATTAAATATGATTTATTGCGGCGCGGCATAATACTACACGTCGCGATATGCTGTGATACGACATAGCGTAATATAATATAATATAATACGATGCACCACACCGATTTAACGGAGGATATAAAACCAAAAATAAAAATCCGTTAGTCTGCCGACGGACAGCGAACGCCGCACTATGCCGCACCGAAAAGCCTGTAGGTACGGTATGTTTCCTCGGTAAAATTATTCTAAATTCTCGTCATACACGGCGCGGACTCCGCCTATGAGCTTTGGACGGGTTCTGGCCGCCGTCAAGACCGCCTCGCCGACCCTTTTAAGGTTGAGATGAAGCGGCACCGCCACCCTTTTCAGGTGCATGCCTATAAGGGTTCCGCCTATGTCCATGCCGGCGTCGGCCTTTATCTCCTCTACCGCCACCGGATGCTCAAATCCGCAATATGCCGCCGTTGCAAAGGAGCCGCCGGCCTTGGGTTTCGGTATAACGCTTACGATATCGGCTCCCTTTACCGCCTCGCGCTCAATTATTATTGCACGGTTCAAATGCTCGCAGCACTGTGCGGCAAGGAATATACCTCGAGGCTTTAAAACGCTCATGATTCCGTCGAAAACCGCCTTTCCCACCTCGGGAGAGGATTCGGTGCCCATGCATTCGCCCAAAATCTCGCTCGACGAACAGCCGACAACCAGTATTTGTCCCTTTTCAAGCCGCGAACGCTCGACCACCTCGGTCGCCGCTGCCGCCGCGTCGTTTTTTACATCTTCGATTATCTCGTTATTCATAAAACTACCCTTCAATCCCGGTATTTACTCAATATAATATTGCATGTATCTTTCAAGGCGTCAAACGCCTTTTTTACGGGCCCGGACTTTATATTTGCCACACATACGAAATCCGGCCGAGCCTCAGTGATATTATACATCAAAGCTTTACCGAATTCAATCGCCGCTTTAAGTCAAGGCGAACATATAAATGTTATTCTTAATCGAAAAAACAAAGCTCCGCCTCAAAGCAGCGGCCTCTTTCATGCTCGCCGAGCACATAAAGCCGTCCGTCCTTTTCGGCTGCATAAAGCTTTAAAGTGTCCGACAGCATGGCTTCGCTTTTAAAAATCAGCTTTATCCCCTTGACCCGATTGCCCTTTTTAAGCAGCTTACTTGCACAATCAGTAGCCAGCTCGGCATACCGTGTGTTATTCATGTGTCCGTTGTAATCAAGATCGGAATATGTAACCTCATGAAGTGCCGCGTATTCGGTTTTTTCCGGCATATGTATCTGAACGACCGATACATCCGGCAAAGACGCCTTATCAAAGGGCAAAATTACATTATACTCCGGCAGCTCATTAGGCCGTTTTATTCTGTGCTGACCGACGCTTGCAATAAACCAGTTTTGCACACAGGCGGCGAGCTTTTCTCCGTTTTTGCCGAGAATTTCAGCGTCGCGTATATATCGCACCTTTTCTATTTTTCGCTGCCATGTGCAAATGGTAACCTCCTCGCCTACCTTAATCGGCCTTAAAAATTCCAGCTGTATTCCCGAGAGCAAAAACACGGCATCGTGCCGCACAAGCTCATCATAGGAAAGATCAAAATTATCAAGATGGCAGCCAACCGCATGCTCAATGATCCTGAGCGCATAAGCGAGGGTAAGCGCCCGGTTTTCGCCGCATTCAAAGGGCATTATCTCGTAGTGTTCGCTGTATTGCCTATTCTCGTTTGAAAAATATCCGTTCATTGTAAGCCTTCCGTCCTTGTGTTTCAAATGGTTAGAATTTATAAAACGTCAGTTTCGCTTTTAAAAAAAGGATCCGCCGTAAAAATTCAGAATAACAATTTTATTATACTACTTTAATCTCGGATTTTGTTAACAAAGTGTGGCTCAAAACAGGTGCTTTTCCGCTTTAGACGGATATTACCTCTTCGCCGACGACAAAAAACCGTATGAAAGCGGAATTTTTATATCGGCAGCATTTTAAAACCGCCAAAACACAAGCAAAACCGCCCCGGAACAAAAGCTCCGGGACGGGAAAATGTTTTATCGCGTAAAACCGTAAATCGCCGTGCAAAAAGCCGGCGCCGCTTCGCCGGCCGATTACCCGATAACCTTAAAATACTTATCCTTTATGGTCTCGACAAGGGTCGAAAGCACCGGTGCGCCGTCCTTACCGTTGAGGGTAAAGTAATAACGGCGGGCCGAATAATCGGAGTATTTTAATACGTCATATCCGTCATACCCTATATAACGTACGGTTATCTGTAGCTCGGGGGAGGCGCTTTCCTTACCGTCGGTAACATATTCGCCCTCAATAGAGGTTGAAATTATGCTGCTGTACATGCTTCTGAAGGCCTCGGTATCAACCGTCTTTCCGTTGGCAGTAACGGTTATCTGGTCGTCGCCCTCATCGTCGCTCGTGTGCTCAAGAACAAAATTCGTCACCGAAACATTTCCGGAAGAATCTTTAACCCGCATTTCGATAGAATCGACATTTATAATGTTGTTGGCATAAAGCAGCGGATTTCTCCAGTCATTAAGAGCAACATGCATAAAGCCGAGCTTATCCATCGCCACCTTGTAAATGCTTACGTCCCCGTCGACCTTAACGGCATAGTAATCGACCTCTATACCCTTTGCAACGGTGATTCCGACCGTTTTATCGCCGACCTTGTAAACAACACGTCCGATAGGCGAATCAAAGCCGTATTTCAGACTTTTCTCGGAATCGTCCCTCAGTTCGTAACAACCGGCGCTTCTGAGTCCGTCTGCAAGCGGACTTAAAAGATCGTCGATCTTCTTTGTATCGGGACTGAAATTTTCCGGTGCGTCAACAAAATAAATGCTGCTCGACGCCGGACTTCCTGCCTCAACACAGGAAAAATGCAGAGTTTTTCCGAGAGTCTGACTGTAAAGCTCGATGCTGTCGTACTTTATAAGTGTGCCCGATGAATAATAGTCCGCGCCGCCGCTTTCGGTAAATTTATTTACTACATCGCGGCTTACGACCACCGTCGCGTCGTTAAACAGGTACGAAACGGCATCCTCGGTCGCCTTGTAGACCTTTGTGTCGCGCACGGGACGACCCAAGATCGGAACGACCTCGCCGTCGGCAGTAACGCTCTCGACCGTGTTCTCGTTCGGACGGCAGTCGGCATAGGTGAAATACCCGTCTTTAGTCGGCGTTGCGTCGCCTATATAATAGGTTATGGCCGAGCCGTCGGCAAATTCAATATTGAACTCGCCCTCGGGATCGTCAAATCCGCATTCCTCAAAATAGGTCATACCGCCCGACGGAATCTCGGCGTTTATATCCTGTGCATAAATACCGGAATAAGGAGTTTTTACTATATCGACAAGCACATATTTAAGAAGCGACGGATCGAAATTTATCCCCTCTATATCGACCCCCTCAAGCTCGGTTATGTGCCATTTAAGAATCTCGGTGGTCTTGGTCTCCCCGGTCGATTCGTCGGTCGTGGTGCTTATTTCCTTAACGGGGGCGCATTTATAGCTCGTCTTGCGGTTTTTAACCGATATTCCGGTTATACCGCCGATGTTAAGATATTCGGTATCATCCGCCGATGAAAGATATTCGGTATAATCGTATATGCACTGAACTCCCGAAGATGACGATGCGTCGGATCCCGTATCGTCCGGCGAATCGGTAAAGCGGATTACCGCAAATATTCCGCCCACTAAAGCGACGCATACAAGCACCGTCACGAGAATAAGGCTTAATTGGCGTGAAGGTTTATGCTTTTTTTTGCCGGTCGCCGCATTTTTATCGTCCGTCTTTTTCTCCTTGGGAGCCGGAGCGTCAAAAATGCTGGTATAGCCGTCGTTTCCAGCGAGTGATTCGGCCTTTTCGGAATCGCCTCCGGCGGCCGGCGCATTATTCTTTTCAAAAGTCTCCCCGGCCGGCGGTTCATTTTTATTTATATCGGCACTCGCCCCGGCAGCCGGCGCATCGGCACTATCGGTATTGCCGGTGTTGCCGTCGCCGGTATTGTTCTCAATAATCTCAGAGCTCAGGTTTTTTTCGTCGGGATGGCTCATTTTCTCTTCCTCACAACAAATACTGTTATACCGGCGACAATCATTACAAGCGGAAGCACAATGATAAATACCCAGCGCACGGCCCTCGGCCAGCCGCTTTCGGACACCTTGTCATAAAAGCTGGTGGTGTTTATGGTCTTGGTGGTTATCTCCACCGTCTCCTGCTCGTCGGCACCGGTTAAGGTGTTGAATATATTAAGGGTCAGCGGTGCGTTCGCAAAGGTCGCCGCATTGAGATAATTGGTCTGGTAAAGGTTATCTTCAAACCACTTAAAACCGAAGAAGGTATCGCCGGCAAAGGCCACGACATGCGATTCGACCGACTGGGTGTTAACAAGGGTGCTTTGCATAACATAGTCGTACGGACCGGTTATTGGAGAGGTATCAATCGACCAGTCCTCCGGAGCCGAATAGGGCAGATAGGTTGCCGTATCGCTCGATTTGAGGATTGATTCGGTAGTGTAATAATCCTTCTCCTCGCTCGAAAGCTTCATGGCGGAAAACAATCCGTACGGGTAGCTGAGCTTGGTATTGTTATCAAGATCCTCGGTATAGGAGGAGCCCGCCGATACCGGAGCTACGTAAACCGGCAACTGAACGTTGTAAAAGTTATCCTTGGTCTCGCAGACATATCCTTCGGTTACCTGTATTCCCCACTCGGAAAGATATTCGTTGAGAATAGGGGTGGAATAATAGGTGCCCGACGAGGTATTTGCAATATATATAAGATTCCTGCCGTTGTTGCCGCTGTTTTTAAGATACCTGTCAAGGGCGTCGACCGATTCCTTGTTAAGATCCCTTGTCGGCGAGGCTATAATAACGGCTTTGGCGTCCCCCGAAATTTCAGCAAAGGAGGAAACCTCTTCAAGCTCGTAGTTGTTGCGCTCAAGCAGCTTCGAAAGGGCATCCGGAACCTCACAGCCGCTGCCGGTGTAAACGGCCAGCTTTACGGGATTTTCGGAACTGGTAACATAAACCGCCGAGGTAAGATTCGAAGCAAGGGTGGACCCGGTTATGTCATATGCCTCGGTATAATTATAATACGGATTGTAAGAAATGCTGTTGTTTATCTCGGTGGAGAAATAATCCGACATGTGAAGCACATTGTAGCGTTCATTATCCTCACCATGGACGCATTCGACGATTATATCTCCGTACGAAAAGCTCTCCGACGGATATTTACCGGTGACGTACGCAAAATCGGTTGCCGAATCGGGGTCGCGGAAGGAAATGCTGAAGTTACTGTTGAGCTTTGCAAAATCCTTTACGAATACACCGACCTGACGGGCATATTTCGACGTTGTATCGCTGACCGAGCCGGTGACCCTGTCGCTTAAACTGAGATTTCTGAGCATATACGACGTAAAGGTGGAGTTTTCAAAAGACTCCTCTGACGCACACACGATTATATTTACCTTTTTATCTACCTTTTTAAGGTAGTCTGTATATTCATCGCTTAAATCCATCGAATAATCCTGTCCGACGGTCAGGTCCAAAGAAAGCGGAAAACGGTCGGAAAGTACCGACGCCGCAACGTTTATAAGTATGACCAGCGCCACAACGCACGCCGTGAATATAACGGCCATACCGCCTTTTTGAAAGGCTCTTGAACCGAAAAACTTGTTTTTATCAGCCATTTTTAACCTCTCCTTTCAAAAATTAAGCATAGCGCTTTCTGTCAAGTATACGGACGGTGAAGAAAAGGAACAGTCCTATAATTGACACAAAGAATATAACGTTATCGTAATCGAATATTCCTACGGTAAACTGCCTGTAACGCTCGTTGAAGGATATCCAGCCTACAAGCTTTTCGATAAAGCCGACTCCGGTAAGGGAGGCAAGCGAGTCCATTATATAGACAAACAGCGACAAAAAGAAGGAGCATATCGCCGCTACGACCGGGCTTTCGGTGAGGGACGATACAAACATTCCCATGGCTATAAGGGTGCCGCCGAGCAGCAGTATACCGAGCAGATTGCCGATATAAACCATCCAGTCGGGGGTTATAAAGGCGGCGATTAAAAGCTGGTATACAAGGGTTATGCCTATTGCAATGGCAAACACCGCAAAGGCTGCAAAGAACTTGCCCATAACCACGCCGGAGAGCTTAACCGGAGCCGTAAACAGCAGCTGCTCGGTCTTGTTACGTTTATCGTCGGTAAAAATACGCATTGTAAGTATGGGGATAACAACCAACACTATAAGGAACATTGTGCTGAAAAGACCGGTGAGATCCGGACTTCCGCCCGCAAACAAGACCGAAAAGAAAAATCCGGATATAAGGAAAAATATCGCCAGCACCGTATAGCCTATGGGCGATGTAAAGTAGGATTTAAATTCCCTTTTAAATATTGCGCTCATGCCGTTATTCCCCTTTCTTTGAATCGTCGTCGGATGGATCGCCGCTGTCGGCGGCATTATCGGCCGGCTTTTCCTCGGAGTCTTCCCCCGCTTTTTCGGGCAGCTGACGGCCGAACATGGCGGCGGCCTGCTCGGGCGACATTTCAACCAGCTTTAAGAAGACCTGCTCAAGTGACATCGAACCCGACGTAAGCCCTACCATCTTCCATCCGTTTTGTACAACGCAATCGAACAAAGCGGCCCTTGTGTCGGTATCGGGTCGCTGCTCAATAAAATACTCGGTAGCCGAGCCGGAAGCCACGCCCTGAACACGCGCCGAACGCACGCCCTCAACGGCGGAAATTGCCGGCAGAACCTGGCGCGGAGGACCGACAATGCTTGCAATAAGCGAATTGTCCGAGCTTATACTCTTCGAAAGCTCCTCGGTAGAACCGTCGGCTATTATATAGCCCTGATTTATTATAATTATACGCTCGCACACGGCCTGTATTTCCGAAAGAATATGGGACGACAGAATTACCGTGTGATTTTTGCCGAGCTTTGAAATAAGGGCCCTTATTTCGATTATCTGCTGCGGGTCAAGACCGACGGTCGGCTCATCGAGGATAAGCACATCGGGATTGCCTATAAGAGCCTGAGCAATACCGACGCGCTGACGGTAGCCCTTTGACAGGTTGCGTATAAGGCGGTTCTGCACGGCGTCGATCTTTACCAGCCTTACTATCTCGTCAAGATGAGGCTTCCTCGGCAGGGTGGTTTTTTTAAGATCATAAACAAAATCAAGATACTCCCTTACCGTCATATCGACGTAAAGAGGCGGTATCTCAGGTAAAAAGCCTATACGCGACTTCGCCTTTATGGGATCGTTCAGAATATCGTATCCGTCGATGCTTACCGTTCCGGATGTAGCCGAAAGAAATCCCGTTATAATGTTCATCGTGGTCGATTTTCCGGCTCCGTTGGGGCCGAGAAAGCCGATTATCTCACCGTCGTTTATGGTGAAATTCGCATGATTGACGGCAATATTACTGCCGTATTTTTTGACGAGGTCTTTTACCTCTATCATTTCGTTCCCTCCTGTAACCTGTAATAGGTGTTTTCCGGTTTGCAATATCCGCCCTGTCGGAATAAATACACTTTATTTTATCAGCAAGATTATAACCGTTTTTTTCGGCAATGTAAACAAACTGTTACGTTTGATGCCGAAAAACGTTTCCGGCGGATAAAAGAGGTTTACCGGGCAGACCGATTATACCGAATACAACAACCGGTATCAATACTGAAATATTTTACACCATTTATAACGATAAATAAAGAGTTTTTTGAGCTAATAGATGAATTTCTGAGAAAAAACATACTTTTTCCGTATTATCAGCCCTAAAAACCAGATTAAACCGCCGCATAAGTTATCCTTACACGGCGGTTTGTGTTTTCCGGGGTTAACGCCCGGGGCTTTATTCTTTTGTTTTAAGCGATAAATGCAGCTTATTTAAAATCGGTTTTCAGATATCGCCTGCAAAAAATACGGAATTATTCGTACTCGACCACATCGACCCAGCGCTTTAAGAATTCCCGTTCCTCGGGCTTATCCTTGACCGACTGGGAGGCCGCCACTATCGGAAGCCATTTCTGAACGTACTGCTTCGGGGTATCGCTCTTTTTGCAAAACAGGTCGATATACTGCTCGGCCGTTTTGTCGTCCCCTGCAAGGCGGAACAAAAGGTAGGTCCTCGCAACGTCGGCCGAGGCATTTCCCTGTGTTACATGAGCCCAGTCTATTACATAAGGGACTCCCTCGGGCGTTATTATAATGTTTGACGGGTTAAAATCGCCGTGACAGACCTTTTTGTGCTTTGGCATTCCCTCAAGCCGTGTATGCAGCTCGTAACGGGTGGTCGCGTCGAACTGGGATTCGGAAATTTTCCTGTTCATCTTATCCTTTAATTTATTAAGGTGATTAGCGCTTTGGGAATGGATCTTCATTTGCAGATCCACAAAAAGCTCAAGATACTCCCGCTTTTTGCCGGGATTCTGCTCCATTAGCCGGGACAAGGTCTCACCTTCGATAAATTCGTTGACAATGGCCCACTTTCCGTCAATGCTCGTTACCTCAAGGAGCTTCGGGACGTTCAGCGCCGTTTCCTCAACCCTGGCGTTGTTTAAAGCCTCGTTGAGAATATCGGCCTTAGAGTAGTGCTCATCAAACACCTTTATTGCCTTATCGCCGTCGCGGTATACCGTTTTAAAGGGGCGCACCGCTATGATATTGTCGGGTTTCATCGCGTTTCCTCCTCGTTAAAATCCGCCGGTGCAGGACCTAAAACACCGCAGGCCCTGCTGCCGGTCGATATGGTTATATTCATTATTTTAATTTATACCGTTTCAAAATTGCCGTAATAGGCGTTTAGATACATCTGCTTTATCTCGCTCATGAGCGGATAACGGGGATTTGCTCCCGTGCACTGGTCGTCAAAGGCCTGCTCGGTCATATCGTCAAGCCGATCGAGGAAATCCTTCTCGTCAATGCCGTAGTCCTTTATGGTGGGCTTTATTCCGACCCGGGCTTTGAGCTCGTCGATGGCTGCTATCAGATTTTCAAGCTTTTCACCGTCGTTTTTGCCCTTTATTCCGAGATAATCGGCAATTTCGGCATAGCGCTGCAGCGTGTGAGGATGATCGTATTGCGGGAAGGTTCCCATCTTGGTAGGCACCTCGGCAGCATTAAAGCGCATAACATGCGGCAGCATAAGGGCGTTTGCGACACCGTGCGGCAGGTGATGGAAAGCGCCCAGCTTATGCGCCATGGAGTGGCATATGCCGAGAAACGCATTGGCAAAAGCCATACCGGCCATGGTGGCGGCGTGGGCCATTTTCTCTCTGGCAACCGGATCGTTCGGGCCGTTGTCGTATGCACGGGGGAGATATTCGAAAATCATTTTAAGGGAACGAAGGGCAAGCGAATCGGTGAAATCGGTCGCGAGCATTGCGGCGTAGGCCTCTATGCTGTGCGATACGGCGTCTATTCCCGACGCGCTGGTAAGTCCTTTCGGTGCATTCATCATCATGTCGGCGTCAACTATCGCCATGTCGGGCATGAGCTCATAATCGGCAAGCGGATATTTGATCCCGGTTTTTTCGTCGGTTATAACGGCGAACGGGGTGACCTCAGAGCCGGTTCCGGCCGACGTCGGCACGGCTATAAAGCAGGCCTTTTCGCCCATTTTCGGGAAGGTATAGACCCTTTTCCTTATATCCATAAATCTCATGGCCATATCCATGAAGTCGGCCTCGGGATGCTCATAAAGCACCCACATTATTTTACCGGCGTCCATGGCCGAGCCGCCGCCCACGGCGATTATGCAGTCGGGCTCGAACGAACGCATCATCTCGGCGCCCTTATGCGCGCTCGCAAGGGAAGGATCGGGCGCCACATCGTAAAAGGTGGTATGGATAATGCCCATTTCGTCTAGCTTGTCGGTAATGGCCTTTGTGTAGCCGTTTTTGTAAAGAAAGCTGTCGGTTACAATGAAAACCCTTTTGCGGTTCATTTCGGTTTTCAGTTCCTTTAAAGCGACCGGCAGACAGCCCTTTTTGATGTACACCTTTTCGGGAGCCTTAAACCACAGCATATTCTCTCTCCTTTCGGCCACCGTTTTTATGTTGAGCAGATGCTTTACTCCGACGTTTTCGGAAACACTGTTTCCGCCCCACGAGCCGCATCCGAGGGTAAGCGAGGGGGCAAGCGAGAAGTTGTAAAGATCGCCTATTCCGCCCTGTGACGAGGGTGTGTTTACAAGTATACGGCAGGTCTTCATACGCTGTGAAAAGCGCTCTGTTTTTTCCGTTTCGGTAACGGCGTTCAGATAAACCGACGATGTATGTCCGTATCCGCCGTCGGCAACAAGGCGCTCGGCCTTATCGAGGGCGTCGTCAAAGGACTTCGCCTTATACATCGCGAGCACCGGAGAGAGCTTTTCATGGGCGAATTCCTCGCTCAGTTCCACGCTTTCGACCTCGCCGATAAGTATTTTTGTGCTTTTTGGAACCTCAACCCCGGCAAGAGCGGCAATCGTATGGGCCTTTTGTCCTACTATCTTGGCGTTTAATGCACCGTTTATAATTATGGTCTTTCTGACCTTTTCGGTCTCGGATTTTGAAAGGAAATAGCAGCCGCGGTCGGCAAACTCCTTTTTAACCCTGCCGTAAATGCCCTCAAGTACAATGCAGGATTGCTCGGAAGCGCATATCATGCCGTTGTCAAAGGTTTTGGAATGTATTATCGAGTTTACCGCCAGAACAATGTCGGCCGTGTCGTCGATTATTGCCGGAGTGTTTCCCGGACCGACTCCTATGGCCGGCTTTCCGCTCGAATAGGCCGCCTTTACCATGCCTGGTCCGCCCGTCGCGAGTATTATGTCGGCCTCCTTCATGACAAGGCCTGTCATGTCGAGCGATGGGACGTCGATCCAATCGATTATTCCCTCGGGCGCGCCGGCCTTTACGGCCGCCTCCAGCACCACCTTCGCCGCGGCTATGGTAGATGCCTTTGCTCTCGGGTGTGGACTGATTATGATAGCGTTGCGCGTTTTAAGGGCGATAAGGGTTTTGAAAATAGCGGTAGAGGTGGGATTGGTGGTCGGAATTACGGCCGCAATAACACCCAGCGGCTCCGCAATTTTCTTTATTCCGGCCGATTTATCCTCTTCGATAACTCCGCAGGTTTTGGTATCGCGGTAGGCATTGTAAATATATTCGGCGGCGTAGTGGTTTTTTATGATTTTGTCCTCAACAACGCCCATTCCGGTCTCCTCAACCGCCATTTTGGCAAGAGGAATACGCGCCTTGTCGGCCGCCGAGGCAGCCGCAAGAAATATTTTGTCGACCTGCTCCTGAGAATAGCCGGCATAAATGCGCTGAGCCTCCTTCATGGCAAGAAGGGTCTTCTCAAGCTTTTCGACTCCGTCGATAATTTCCCGTTTGTTGGCCATTTGTTTCTCTCCTTAAAAATAACTTAAAGCGATGTACACTTAAAATCCCGAAGAAATCGATCCTCGCCATAGGCAATAATCGGTAATCGCTCATGCTTTAAAGCATGAATATCAGGACGTGTATTTTCGTCCCAAAATATGCGATATACGCAAGCTTCCGTTTTAAGCTCCGCTTTAATTTTCCGGATAAATTGGCTTGCTTGCATAAAGCGAGTGGTTTCATCAGCGCTTAATATGCGGCTTGTATTATTGCGCCGCCGCTTTGCAAAAGCAGCCGCACTGACGCACCGTTTTATCGCCGCGCCGCCGCCCTATCCGTTTTGTTCACCTATATATTATTACCCTTTTCTGTCGGTTTGAAGATACAAAAAAGGTATACCGATATTCCTTTATCGGTATACCCTTTACTGATTTATATATTTTCTGTCAAGCGTTCTTTAAAAAGTCGGTTAAAAAACCGTCCTTTGTAAACGCGCTTCCTTTCCCCCGGTGTTTTTATCGGGCGTTGTATCGTGCCGCGTATGACAAAAAAGCCTGCATTTTAAGGCGATATGCCCTTTTGTCCCTATACGGCCAAGCATGCTAATAGCTTATTTTTTTAAATCTTTCGACCGTTTGCGACAGGGTTTCTATAAATAAAGTCTCATCCTCAGAAAACCGGTATCCTTTACGGTAAATGAGCAGATCGCGGCATTCGTTCTCCCTTTTAAAGCATTCCCGCTCGCACAGCTTAAACCGCTCCAATATCTCCTTATGGGTAGGCGATACCCACATATAAGCGTCGGTAAGCCGTTTTAAAAGCTCGTACTGACTTCCCCTGTCATAAACCGTTATACGACGGGGCCGCCTGCTTTCCATTTCAACCTGTCTTGCCATGGGAGCCGACATAAACGGAATAAGCGAATCGCCGTGAACTATCTCGGTAAAGGGAATAAGCATATCCGGCAGTATCTTTTCCTTGTCGGCAAGGGGATGATCCCTCGACATCAAAAGCTCATATGTAAACTCATAGACCGGCCTGCAGACAAGCTCCTTTTCGGCAAGCGAGGACAAAAAGTTTTTTTCGTAAATTTTCTGGCAGCGGACAACGGCTAAATCATCCACCCCTCGGGCAACGTTATTCATGGCGTGCTTGGCGCTGGTTTCGTGATAGGAGAGATCTATATCGCTGCCCAACGGAATTTTTTTTGCAAACTCGCAAAAGGCAAGCGAGGTATAGCTCGCGCGCGGAGCCGATATATAAAGCCGCCGCCGCTTTGCCTTGTCGCGGTTGTAAAGCCGCTCCATCTCCTCGATCTGGGACAGTATATTTTCGGCATGCTTTAAAAACTCCGCTCCCGCCTCGGTCGGCACTACCCCCTTTGAGGTGCGGTTAAATATAGCCATACCGAAGGAATCCTCAAGCTCCCTTATGGCCTTCGAAAGTGCCGGCTGATTCATGTGAAGCCGCTCGGCCGCCTTGGAAAACGACCCGGCCTTTTCCACCTCTACGGCATATCGTAAATGCAGAAGATTGTTAATTTTAATCGCCCCTTTTACTTATGTTGTGTTGCATGGGACAAACCGCCCGAAAAGATGTGATTTTTACATCAGATGCACCCGGCAAATTGCCGATACACCGCGCATTTTCCAAGACTTTTAATCGCGTATGGCGATAAAAAGCTCTCCCTCGGGTGGTTTTTGTCCGCTGCAACACATCTCTAAAGAAAAAAGAAATCAAACGCCATCGCCGAAAAAAACACATTAAAAACCGGAGCGCACCTTAAAAATTAATTACCCCGAGGTGCTCAAGAAGTATCTTAAGGCCTATTAAAATCAAAATTACGCCGCCGGCAATCTCGGCCTTTTTTTCAAATCGGCTGCCGAAGCGGTTGCCGATAAACACGCCTATTCCCGATAACAAAAACGTGGTAAGACCTATAAACAAAACCGACGTCCCGATGTTTACATCCGGTAAAAGCGCAAAGGTAACGCCGACCGCCAGCGCGTCTATGCTTGTGGCAATAGCCAGAACAAAAAGCTCCTTAATATCAAGGGCGGATTCGCTTTCGGCTGCGTCCTCACCCTTTTTGAAAATGCACTCGTACAGCATTTTACCGCCTATAAAGCACAGCAGCACAAAGGCAATCCAGTGATCGTAGGCCGTTATGTATTTTTCAAACTGAGAACCGACAAGCCAGCCGATAAAGGGCATGAGCGCCTGAAATCCGCCGAAAAACAAGGCTATCAAAAAGGTCTGTTTAAGGTTTATTCCGGTCTTCATGCCGAGTCCCTTACATACCGAAACCGCAAAAGCATCCATCGAAAGCCCGACGGCTATAAGCAAAAGTTCAACTATACCCATTTTAAAAACTCCCGTAAGCTGCCAAAAAGCCGACGCACGGCCAAAAGCAGAATATATTTAAATATAATCGACGGCACGCCGCCGTATGCACCGGTCTTAAGACCATAGCATTAACAATCGGCAACGTAAATATCCGCCGGGGTGCGTTATATTTTTTTAAAAAAGCACCCTCCGTTTTACGCCGGACAAAATTCAATCCGTCCGGCACATATTACGGGTCGTCTTTTTATTTTTTCAGGGCCGACTTAAGCGCCTTTGCAAGCTGGTCGGGACATGATGTCGGCTTCATGCCGCACCTTGTTCCCTCGAGGCGATCTACGACCTCCTCGGCCTTCATCCCCTTTATAAGGGAACAAATACCCTTGGTGTTGCCGTTGCAGCCGCCGTCAAAATAGGCGTCGATTATGCGGTTCTGGTCGTCAAGTTCAATATGAACAGCCCTGGAGCAGGTGCCGTTTGTTTTGTAATCGATCTTCATTTTTTCACCTTTTTACTGTTTTATTTTTTATTACCTACGGAATACCGCGCCGCACCAAATCAGTTACAGCGCCTTTTATTCCGTTTTAAAGGCCGCAAAACCGCCGGCGCTTTTTACCTGTTTTTATAAGATAAACAAAAAAACGCGCGGCGGCTGTTATTAATTAAAATGTTGCGCCATGTAACCGGAAAACCGCCCGATGTGCGATCCGATTATAAATCATATCTGCGAAGCGAGATAATCCATATAGCTTACAAAATGAGCAAAGACAATGCCCGGCTCCTGAAGCTCGGGATTCCAGCGTTTAAGCCATTCGAGCGACATATAGCCCTTATAGCCTATGCGACTGAGCTCTTTAAGCACCGATTTCAGCGGAACGTCACCGTAGCCCATCATCCGGTAAGAGACCTTGCCGTTTACCATGACCGAATCCTTTAAATGGGTGTGCTTTATGCGATCACCCAGGGTACCGACGGTAATGAACGGAACCTCCCTGAAAAAGCGATACGGATGATGAACGTCCCACAGCGCTCCCTTATTTTCGAGCGGGATGGAATCGAGGAATTTTGCGAGCACCGACGATTCGGCGAAAACTCCGTTGGTTTCCATAAGCGGAACCACGCCGTAATCAAGAGCGAATTCGCAAAGCTCGGTATAAAGCGAGCGGCAAAGGCGAACGTCGCAGTCGGAGGGCTCGGCATAGGGCGAGGGCATAACGCGGACATACTTTGTGCCCAGCCGCGAAGCCAGCACAATGTAATCCTTCGCCTCGCGCATTGAATCCTCGGCCCTTTGAGGCACTCCGAGCACCGAGGCCGTATCAAGCACCGGTATCTCCATTCCCGAGCGTTTAAGCACAGATAAGGTCTTTTCTATATTTTCATCCGAAAACTCCGGGCATCTCGGAGCGTAAACGGTGTCAGCAATGCCGCGTATTTCAATGCCCTGTATTCCGAGATCTCTTGCCGTGACAAAAATTTCATCAAAGGACCATCCGGGGCATCCGAGGGTAGAAAAAGCTAATTTCATTTCGTTTTCATTCCTTTCACACGTATTGCTTTAAGCCGTTTCTACGGCGGCGTCGGTCTCAAGATGAAGCATGCTTACCGCCATATCGCGCAATTTATATTTCTGGATCTTATTACTCGCCGTCATGGGGAACTCGTCCACAAAGGCGACATACGAGGGCACCTTGTGACGGGCCATGTTATGGGCGACGTAATCCTTGACCTGCTGCTCGGTAAGGGTACGGCCGGGCTTTAAAATTATAAAGGCCATTACCTCTTCGCCGTACTTTTTGCTCGGCACACCGATGACCTGAACATCGCTTATATCCGGGTGAGTGTAAAGGAAATCCTCTATCTCCTTCGGATAAATGTTCTCGCCGCCGCGTATTATCATATCCTTTGCACGTCCGGTTATCCTGTAGTAGCCGTCGGGCTCGCGCACGGCGATATCTCCGGTGTGGAGCCAGCCCTGCTTATCAATCACCTGCTCGGTGGCGGCTGGCATCTTGTAATATCCGCTCATTACATGATATCCGCGGGTACAGAATTCTCCCGGAGTACCGTCGGGCACTTCCTCTCCGGTTTCAAGATCGACGATCTTGTTTTCACATCCCGGCAGATCGCGGCCGACGGTTGCAACCTTGTGCTCTATTGTATCGTCGGCATTCGACATTGTACAGCCCGGTGAGGATTCGGTCTGTCCGTAAACTATGGTTATCTCGCGCATGCCCATGCGGTCGATAACCTCCTGCATGGTTTTTATCGGGCATGGCGAGCCGGCCATTATTCCGGTGCGAAGATGTGAAAAATCGTATTTATCAAAATCGGGATGGCCGAGCATGGCTATAAACATTGTCGGAACGCCGTGCACCGCCGTGCATTTCTGCTCGGATATGGCCGACATGGTCTTTACGGTCTGGAAATACTCCACCGGAACCATCGAAGTGCCGTGCGATATGCAGGCCATCATGGCGAGTACCATTCCGAAGCAGTGGAAAAGCGGAACGGTTATGCAAAGGCGGTCCTTTTCGCTGAGCTTCATGTTATCACCGATAAAGCGGCCGTTGTTGAGTATGTTTTTGTGGGTGAGCATAACCCCCTTGGGGAATCCGGTCGTACCGGAGGTGTACTGCATGTTTATGACCTCGTCGGACGAAAGCGACTCGGTAAGAGCTCTGTAAACCTCAAAGGGCACGCTGTCGGCCCGTTTGTAAAGCTCCGAAAAGCCGAGCATGCCGGCCTGAACGCCCTTTTCCTCATCCACCGTAACTATGCTTCTAAGACACGGCAGCATCGGCAGCATAAGATGCTCGGGATTCTGTGATTTTAAATCCGGACAAAGCTCGTTTACAATATCGGCATACAATGTGTCCCTGTATCCCTTGCCCATTACAAGCACCTTGGTGTCCGACTGGGCCAAAAGGTACTGAAGTTCAAAAACACGATAGGCCGTATTCACCGTTACAAGCACCGCGCCGAGCTTTACGGTCGCGTAAAAGGTGAGCAGCCATTCGGGAATATTGGTAGCCCATATGGCGACATGATCGCCCTTGCCTACCCCCAGCGCCATAAGACCGCGTGCTATACGGTCGCATTCGTCGTTAAATTCCTTCCATGTGCGCTTGTAGGGTCGGTCGTTGTATATTACCGCTGCTTTGTCGGGGGCTTTCTCGGCAAGCTCGTCGAGAATACTCCCTATAGTGCGGTCCCAGAGTTCTGTTTTATTGTTATTCATGATTTTTTCTCCTGTTTTTTGCGAAACGCCGGGCTTTTATTCCGTTTGTTCTGCTGATTTTGCCTTATACTCCATCAAGTCCGACCGGACAATAAAGCCCCGGCTTTAAGCGCCCGCTCCCTGATAAAAACGGCCACGTCCCCGGTATTCTTTTAAGGCATAAAAGCTCCGACAGTCTGTAGTTTTATCCGAAAAGGGGCGACGGATATACTCCGTCCTTAAAGAGCTTTTCGAAAGCCGACTTTACCCCAGGCACGTCCTGCTTGTAGGTGACGCCGTGCCATGCGTCGGGCGTTGATAATACCTTAACGTCACATAGTCGTTTCTGCATGGCTTTATCAACGGCGAAGGGCAGATAAAACTCGCTTTTAAGTCGGTCGGTCATTCCGGTCGACAAAAATGAGATCAGTTCCTTTTCGAGAAGATCGAAGAAATCTGGTGTAAATCCCCAGAAATTCATCGATACGGTCGTATCGAGCGAGAGCGCACGGCTTTTTCCGTCCATAACGCTCACGGCCTGATTGCCGTCAATGGAAATCTTCGGATTCTCGGTTATAGACAGCAGCATACCGTCCTTATCGGTAACGCATACGCCTCTTGACACATCGCCGTTTTCGGTAAGGGTCTTTCCGAGCTCGAAGCCGGCCATGCAGTAGTGAGAGATGTCCGGAGCGTCGGACGGCGCCTGATTTTTCAAAAATTCGGCCACCGATACAAAGGCCTGCCTTCCGTAATAATCGTCGGCGTTGACAACGCAAAACGGCTCGTTTACAACCTTCCTGCAGCACCACACCGCGTGACCCGTACCGAGCGGCTTTTCCCGTCCCTGTATCGGCTCAAAGCCGTCGGGCAGCTTATCGGTCGACTGAAAAACAAAATCCACCTTTATCCGGTCGCTCAATGAATCCGAGACGGTCTTTTTAAACAGCTCAAGATTCTCTTCCTTTATAACAAATACGACACGGTCAAATCCCGCTTTAACGGCGTCGTATACCGTAAAATCTATTATTTTTTCACCGCTCGGTCCAAAGGGCTCAAGCTGTTTAAGTCCGCCGAAGCGGCTGCCCATTCCGCCGGCCATTACAATGAGTGTAAGCATGATTTTTATAATTCCTTTCGGTTTGCAGATGAATTAATACGAATTATTTATTTTCTTCCCGTTTGATAACCGGTTCTATATTGCTTCTCATAACGAGCTCCGGAACCAGTAAAATTTCTCTGGCGTTTGCCGGTTCCTCGCCGGTGAGCATCCTGTAAAGTGTTTTTACCGCAATCTCGCCCTGCTCTTTTATATGCTGGAATATCGTCGAGCTTATAACGCCCGAAATAATATTCCGGGATATACTGCTGAAAAGATCGGTGGCGACAATTTTATATCTGTCCGAAATTCCAAGCTCACAAAGCCGCTCGCATGCGCTTTGCGAATTGGCCGAGCAAATATAAATCCCCCCCGTTTCGGGATATTCGTCTTTAAGTTTATCAACCGCTTTTTCAGCGGCGTCAGGATCGTCGTAATTTTCGAAAACATGCCCCGGCGTTATGCCGAACCTTTTGCAGCCGGACAAAAATCCGCTTAGGGTCTCTGTGCATATCGGTACCTCTTTTGAGCTTGCAAAAACGGCAACCGTTTTATTCGGACAAAGCTTCGAGAATTCCTCGGCCGCCATTTCCCCGGCGCAAAAGCCGTTGGAACGCACCGACAGCACGCGCTCACTTTCGGGAATGTCGGTAATTAAGGTAGCGGTCAGCACTCCGTCGTTTTTGGCCGCCGATATTGCCTGTCTTAATCCGTCGAGCTTTGAGCCGGAAAGTATAACTATCCCTTTGCAGCCGGCCGAAACAAGCCTTTTGTACGCCGAAACGTCACTGCCCGATACATCGGAGCCGCGCTCAACCGTTACGACCTTGCTTTTTACATTCAGGGATTTAAGCGAATCCATAGCGTTGTTTATTCCCTTTAGCGCCTCCTCGGACACCTCGGGAATCGACCTTGTCAGCAACACTCCTATAGTAATGGGATTCCTCGAAAGGGCCTGAGCGGCACGGTTGGCTGTATATCCCATTTTCTCGGCAAGCGCCGTAATACGCTCGCGCGTTTCCTCGCTTACCCTCGGCTTGTTGTAAAGGGCACGGTTGACCGTCGCTATTGAAACGCCGGCCGCTTCGGCAAGATCATAAATTGTTATTTTCCCGTCGGACACGTTATACCTCCAAAAATATCAATCCTAAAACCGCTCCGGTATCGGTTTAAAACCGCAAAAAGCCCTTTATAAAGATAATTTTACTATTATTCCGTAAAAAATACAAGCATTTTTTGCGGACGATAAGCCCTCGGTAAATAAAGCATATATAAAGTCCTTGACAGATCACCCGAGCCATCATTTGTACGCCTCATTAAGGCAGCCTATCCAAATGTCCGGAGTTTTCACGAAAAGCCTCGTTTTGTGTCGCAGGACCGTACTTTCCCGCCGGGTGTTTTTTGTAAGAAGGCATAAAATCAGCCGTAAAAACCGGCGCCTATGGTCGATTAGCACGATGCCGCAAGGAAAAAGAGAGGGGCGAAACCTTACGGTAGGAGATTGTGTTTGCTTAAGCCGACCTCAGAATGTCGTCTGCCGAAAAACCGCAAGAATCATACATTTTTCTTCATGCTTTTACAGACCCCTCATTTTTAAGCCTTTTCACGGTATCAAGGGCATCAAGCAGCTCGCAAAGCGCGCCGTCGGGCGACTGTCCCTTGGCTATTTTAAAGGAGATATATGGCTTTGTTCCGGCGTTTATGAGCACCCGTCCGCGATGAAGCGACGCCACGCCGGCAGCCGAGACGCCGTCAAAGGGCTTAGAATAAACAATAAGGGTATCGCCACGCTGGGATATTTCGTAGATCCCGTTTTGCGCCGCCCTGCTCCGAAGTAATGCGATACGCATAAGACCCGAGGCCGATTTCGGAGGCTCACCGTAGCGGTCAATAAGCTCGTCGGTAACATCCAGAATATCGTCCTCGCTGCGTATTTCGGCTATCCGGCGGTATATAAACAGCCGCTGGCTCAAATCGGTAATGTAGCTTTCGGGAATATGAGCGTCAAGCTGCATATCCACCATACACTCGTTTTCCTCCTCGACCTGCTCGCCGCGTTCAAGCTTTACGGCGTCCTCAAGCAGCTTTAAATACATATCGTATCCGACCGTTTCCATCTGGCCGTGCTGCTGAGCGCCGAGCAGGTCTCCGGCTCCCCTTATCTCAAGGTCGCGCATGGCGATTTTAAGTCCCGAACCGAACTGGGTGAACTCCCTCAGCGCCGTCAGACGTTTTTCCGACACCTCGCTTAACGCTTTGCCGGCCCGATAGGTAAGGTAGGCATAGGCCCTTCGAGGCGAACGTCCGACCCTGCCGCGAAGCTGATGAAGCTGCGACAGTCCCATGCAATCGGCATTTTCTATTATAAGGGTATTAACGTTCGGAACGTCAACACCGGTTTCGATTATGGTCGTGCATACAAGCACATCTATCTCACCGTCCACAAGCTGCCGCCAGACATCCGACAACGCCTCCTCGCTCATGGCGCCGTGGGCAACCTGTATTCTCACCTGATCGCCGAGCCGCATTTTAAGCGACGCCGCAACACGCTCGATATCTTCGATACGGTTGTGAAGATAATAAACCTGTCCTCCGCGCGAGAGCTCGCGGCGTATAGCCTCGGTTATAAGGGCAGAATTGTATTCGGTAACAAAGGTCTGGACCGGCTGACGGTCGCGAGGAGGATCCTCGATTACCGACATATCCCTTATTCCCGACATGACCATATTAAGGGTCCTCGGAATCGGGGTGGCCGATAGGGTAAGTACATCGACCGCCTTGAACATTTCCTTTAAGCGTTCCTTCTGGGCCACGCCGAAGCGCTGCTCCTCGTCCACTATCATAAGGCCGAGATCCTTAAATTTTATATCCTTCGAAAGCAGACGGTGGGTACCGATTACTATGTCGCACTCGCCCCGTCTCAGCTTTGCTATGGTCTCGTTTTGCTGTCTTGTGCTTACAAAGCGCGAAAGCAGTCCGATATTTACCGGCATCGACTGCATACGCCGTAAAACGGTCTGATAATGCTGCCATGCAAGTATTGTGGTCGGAACAAGAATGGCGCACTGTTTGCCCTCGCTTATGCATTTAAAGGCCGCACGGAGAGCTACCTCGGTCTTACCGAAGCCAACATCGCCGCACAGCAGCCGCTCCATCGGAACATCGCGCTGCATATCCGCCTTTATTTCGTCTATACAGCGAAGCTGATCGGCCGTTTCCTCAAACTCGAACCGCCGCTCAAAGTCGTTTTGCATATCGGTATCGGGCGAAAAGGCGTAGCCCTTTGTGTTCATTCTCGCCGAATAAAGGGCGATTAGCTCCTTGGCCATGTCCCTCACGGCCGCACGAACACGCTTTTTTGAACGCTGCCACTCGGTTCCGCCGAGCTTATTGAGCTTAATTTTCACGTCGCCGCCCGACGCACCTATGTATTTTGACACCAAATCAAGCTGGGTCACCGGAACATACAGCGTGTCGCTCCCGGCATAGGAAATGGTTATATAATCCTTTGATACTCCCGATGTAACTATCTTTTTAATGCCCATAAAGATGCCTATTCCGTGCACGCTGTGAACCACATAGTCGCCCTTTTTCAGCTCGTCAAGGGAATTGAAGGAATTCTTATTTTTAGCCTTTTTAACGCTTTTCGTCTTGTTGGTAACATATCCGTGGGTTATAACGGCGATTTTTGTTTCGGGAAACTGAAATCCGGCCGAGAGGGCTCCCCTTGTTACCGTAATTTTCCCCTTTACCGGCTTTACCGGGCTTTTTTCGTACCTTGCAGGCATTCCCTCGCTCTTTAAATCCTCGGAAATAAGCATGGCACCCTTTTCGTTTCCGCCGAGCAGAACACAGGCGTAATTCTGTTCTATAAGCGGCCTTATATCCTCGCAAAGCAGCTTTATATCGCCCGACCAGGGGGTGCTTTGAAGGGCCGTAAAGCTCACCGTGGTTTTGGCGCCGATAGTATTTCCGCCCGAGGAAAAGGTATCAATACAAATGGTTTCGGACGAGCTTAATTTTTCGAACAGCTCGTTCTCGCTCATGTAAAAATCATCAAGGGGAGAAAAGAGCACTCCGCTTTCAAAAAGCGAAGCGATATCGGTTCGCATACGCTCGCTGTATCCGGCGGCGTTTTCCCTTACGCCGCTCATATCGCACACAAAAACAAGCGAATCGCCGACGTAATCAAAAACCGTAGCGCGTTTGTCGGCAAGGGGAATAAACCTGTCCAGTCCTCCGACCGGCAGTCCGTTTTTAAGCTTTTCGGCCGCATCGGTAAGCTTTTTGCGGTTTTCGTCGCTTATTTTTCTCCGTTTATTGCCTGCAAGTTCCAAAAGCCTTTCATAAAGCGGCTTTTCGCCGCCGAAAAGCACCTCGCATGCCGGAGAAATATGCACAAAATCGACGCTGTCGGTACTTCGCTGGCTTGCAATATCGAAAAACGACATGCTGTCGACCGTATCGCCGAAAAATTCTATTCTGACCGGATAATCAGAATCGGGAGAAAAAACGTCAAGTATTCCGCCGCGGCGAGAAAACTGTCCGGGCGCCTCGATCTGTGGGGACGAAACATATCCCGACGCTATCAGTCTTCTTAAAATATCGTCGGGGGCGATCTCGTCGCCTACGTTTATTTCAAAAACCGATTCCCCGAGCACCTTCGGAGACAATGTGTACTGCATAAGCGCGTCGGCACAAAGCACAACATGGGTAAAATCTCCCGATAAAATACGCGAAAGCACCCCGGTACGTTCCTGTTCGTACTGGAGTGATGCCGTGCTGTTTTCAAAAAATTCGTAATCCCTGAGCGGATAAAAAAGCGGAAGCGCCCCGAATGCACCCAGGTCCTCGCAAAAACGGCGACCCTCGCTTTCGCTCGGCACTATGACCAGTCCGGTTTTCCCCGTATCACGGCAGATATTGCTTATAAGAAACGCCTTGTGAATGTACGAAAGCCCCGCGGCGGCGGCCGGCAGGGTGTTTTTCCTCACGGCGCTGAGCAGGGTTGCATATTCGGGCGTTCCGGTTATAGCCTCATCGTAAAAAGGCATACGAAACCACCTTTATTTATATTTTTATAATTATACTAAATTTTCGTATATTTATTGTCGGCCGACAGCCTTTAGATCCGTCAAGTTTCAAGATTTAATCAGGCCAGTTTTTCAACCGTTCCCTTGTAGCTTTCGTCGGCCGTAATGCGCCAGACGTCGCCCGACGACGAATAGGCGTAAAGATGATATCCGGTCTTGTAAAGCTCGGTAACACCGGGCAGCTGCTCGGCCACGGTGTAATCCGCCTCGGGGATATCGTCGGCTTTATATACCTTTACATAAAGGGTTCTTACGCAAAGCGAATCTCCCGACATATAGTATATAACCCCGTTGCCCTCGGCATTAAAGCAGTAGTTGAATATCTCGGCATTTATGGGATTGTATTCGGGATAAAGCGAGGTGTCGAACTCGCCGGCATACTGATATATCTGCTCGATTGTACCGTTTTGGCTGTAGAAAAGATTATCGCTTGTATAGTTGAACAAGCCGACGTTATCGGCAATTTTTCCGACAAATTTACCGTCGCTTTTAATGCAGTAAAGACTCTCGTCCGACAAGAACAGCACCCGTCGGTTGTCGGCCGAAAAGCGCCCGACCTTTAATCCCTCGGGCGAAATATCGCGCAGATCGCTCCCGTTGCGGCGCATTTTGTAGAGAGAACCGTTCTCATCGCTGAAATACACCCAGTAGCCGTTTACGCTCATATGCTTTACGGTATATTCCTCGGCCAATGTCCTTTTTGCAAGACCGAGATAATCCCCGGCGATTATTCTGCCCTGTGAAATATAAAAGATCTCACCGTCGGCCGGATTTATACATGACACGTCTCCATCGGCTATTTTATCGCTTGTTCCGTCCGACACGGTGTAGCGGTAAAGTCCGTCGCCCGGCAAAACGTAAAATTCATAGGCCGAGGTGGCGGCCGCGCGGCCGGACATCATTAAATTGGCGCTCGAATTAAATGGGGTCAGCGTTCCGTCGTCATACGGACGTAAAAGTATGGCGCCGGAAACAACCGCACCGAACAAAACCGCGGCTGCTATAAAAATACATGCGGTGATCTTGAGTTTTTTATCCTTTGTCATCATGCACCCTCGCTTTTTCCGGTTTTCCGGCAATCCGGTCATTCTCACGGCTTAATATCAAGCCCCCACGGCCGAATTTTTTAATGCGTTTTTATCCGCTTAATTTATACCCGGTAATTGTAACATATTATCCGAAATTTTACAAGGACGCGCACTGCATTGTTTACGATTTATTCACACGACGGAATTTCCCCTCGTTTTTTCGTCTGTTTTTCTCTTTTATTAAAGGGCATTTTTGCCGTTATATCGATTTACCTGCCTCAAAATGCTTTTATTTATGCGGTTAAAGTATTTTGAGTGCGGCTTTCCGGATACAATAAAGGAATTTTGTCGTCACGGCAGACTTCCCGGTTCGCAAAGGATGTTCCCCGTTTTTTTCCGGGCGATCTATTTGCCGGCAATAACAATGAGAATAATCCGCTTAGCCGCTTTCATTCACCGGATTTTTGTAAGAAGAGGAAAAATGGTTACCGGCTCCTCGCTTTTTACATGCTTTTGAACCGTTATTCGGTATTCGATAAAGTCCTCATTTTCGCTCTTTTCGGATCTTGCGTTTATTCCGGCGCGACGTATGCTTTCAACCGCACGTTCGAGGGTATTGGCAAGAATTCTTGCGTCCTTTACCGCCGCCGTTTTTTTGCGGACGCATTTTTCTTTTTGCCCGTCCTGTTCGAGACAGTCTCTTACCAGCTGTTCGGCCTGCGCCGCCGTCATACACTCGGCAATCATTTTATTGAGCAGCTCGTCGGCCTTATCGGGATCGCTTATGCGTAGCAGGGCTCTTGCGTGGCGTTCGCTTAAATTACAGTTGCGTATTTTTTCAATCTGCTCTTTCGGCAAACGCAAAAGGCGAAGCTTATTTGACAGTGCCGACGGCGACAGCGAAAGCATACCTGCCGCCTGCTCGCGCGTGAGCGAATACGAATCGATAAGATGCTTTATTCCGGACGCCTCTTCGAAAAAATCCAGATCCTCCCGTTGCAGATTTTCGACCAGTGCCAGCACCGCCGATCGCTCGGAGTCGGCCGAGACCACTATGCAGGGCACATGCTTCATCATAAGCAATTTTGCCGCTTTAAGCCGCCGCTCGCCCGATATCAGCTGCCAGCCTCCTTTATCGAGCCGTCTTACACAAAGAGGCTGTATAATGCCGTTTTCGCGAATGCTCCGCGCGAGCGAATCGAGCTTATCTCCGTCAAAGCTTTTACGCGGCTGATCCGGATTCAGAGCTATTTCATCCACCGGAATTTCCCTTACCGTCTTTTTTGAAAACACATCGAATATTCCCCTGCTCATACCGTTTTTACGCCTCCCGGCATTTTTATTTTTATTGTTTGTTTTTTTAAATGTCAAAAAATTGGAAGGCAGTGCGGCCATTACGACAAGGAGCAACATACATACATCGTTATCGTTATCGGAAATACTATACAGCCCGGATATAAACCATCAGTTTACCGAACTTTAAGCTCCGGTTTTAAAGGCTTAAACCCTTAAAGGCGGCCGGAATCAAAAAAAACAAAACTCCGAAAAAATAAAAACGAATTTGCGCCGGCCGACACCCTTCCATCAAAAATAATAGCACACCCCAAAAGGGATGTGCTGTCAATAAAAATATGGAAAATAATGTATACTATTACTCTTTAAGAGCAGATTAACCCGACTAAAGGGTCTTTTTGGCTATTAATGCGCCCTTTCGCGGATATTCGCGCGGCGTCGGTTTAATTTTTTTTGTGACTATTACCCCTCTTGTAATATCGTCCGCAAGGGTAAAATCGCAAATTTCGGGTTTTTCTCCGCCGAGCAGCCTTACGGCATTAAGGCCGAGGGAAAGCTCATCCTTGGCAAGCGGTCCTTTCAGGGCCGCAAAATATCCGCCGGGTTTTACAAAGGGAATACAGTACTCGCAAAGCTTAGGATAGGACGCTACGGCGCGCGCCGTTACCGTATCGAACCGGTCGCGGTATTTTATGTCCCGTCCTCCGTCCTCGGCGCGAAGATGCACCGTTTTTACATTCTCGAGCCCGAGAGAGGCTACTACTTCCTCCAAAAAATCCAGCCGCTTTTTAAGACTGTCAACAAGGGTCAGACGTATGTCCGGCCGCATTATTTTTGCCGGAATTCCGGGGAATCCGGCGCCGGTACCGATATCGGCAAGAGAGCCGTTTTGCGGAATTTCCACGCTTTTTAAAAGGGTAAGGCTGTCGGCAAAATGCTTAACGGCTATCCCGTAAGGATCACAAACCGCCGTCAGGTTCATGCGCTCATTCCACTCAACAAGCAAACGAGCATATTCGTTGAACATGACTAGCTTTTCATCGCCGAGGGCAAGCCCCAGGCTTTCCGCTTCGCGCAAAAATACATCGCGGTCAAAATAAAAGGTCACTGTGTTTCTCATCCTTTATTACTTGTGTCGCCCCGGAAAAGCGGCCTATCGGTTTTTTATCGGCAAAGCCGCCTTTATAAATTTATAAAAGCCGTAAAGCATTACGACGCACCGTATTCGGGCTTTTAAGCGCATCACCAAAGAGTAAATTGCTTTTTCTCAGCAATTTATTCTTACAGAATTTCGCGATTTCGCACCCTTACCGCTTTTCCCAAAGCCACTTCATCGAGCCGTAAAGACGTTTGTACTTTTCGTATCCTTCGGCATAGAGCCTTACGTCGTTTTCGTCGGGAAAATCCCTTGTCAGCACCTTTACCGTATTCATAGCCTCGTCAAGAGAGGGGAAAATTCCGGCAGTAACGCTCGCCACAAGGGCCGCGGCAAAGGAGCCGCCCTGACGGCTGCCCGAAACGGTATACACCGGAAGATCGAACACTCCGGCAAATATCCTGCGCCAAAGGGGGCTTGAGGCACCGCCGCCGGCGAGCACTATTTCGCTCGGGCAAACACCGCAAAGCCCGGTCATTTCGTCATATATCTGGCGGAGGGCAAAGGCGACTCCCTCCATAACGCTTCGCGCAAAATGACCCTTGGTATGCAGCATATTAAGGCCGAAGAATCCGCCGAGCGCATCGGGATCGTAAACCGGGCAGCGCTCGCCTATAAGATAGGGTAAAAAGAGCAGTCCGTCGCTTGCGGGAGGGACCTTTTCGGCCTCGCTGTCAAGCAGGGCAAATACATTTTTGCCTATTTTTTCGGAAATTATTTTTTCTTCTCCGCCGAGTGTGTCGGCAAACCACGAATAAGCACCGGCTGCCGAAAGCATGGCGCCCATTATGTGCCACTTGCCCGGAGCGTTTCCGGCCGACAGCTGCATACGTCCCATGGTATTTTCAACCGGATTCGAAAGTCCCATTGCAACCACTCCGGAGGTGCCGACCGTAATTCCCACAAGTCCGTCCTTTACAAGACCAAGTCCGGTGGTCGAAATAACGGCGTCGCCGCCGCCTGCCGAGCAGACAAGCCCGACGGGAAGTCCGGTAAGAGCCGCCGCCTGCTCGGTTATATATCCGGCAGGATCGGTAGATTCCCTTACCTCGGGAAGGAGCTCCTCCGAAAGGCCGAGAAGCCCGAGCAGCTCGGCGCTGAAAGTGCGCGCCGGAACATCGTAAAGCCCTGTTCCCGACGCCTCGGAAACATCGGTTATAAACTCGCCGGTAAGCCTTAGGCGTATGTAGTCCTTGGGATTTAAAATGTGACGGATTGCGGAAAAATTCTCCGGCTCGTTCTCGCGCATCCAGAGTATTTTCCCGGCGGTAAAGCCGGTCATGGTGCGGTTGCCGGTAAGCTTTACGAGAGAGTCTGTTCCGCCGGCCGTTTCGGTTATTTCGTCGCACTGCTTAGCCGTACGCTGATCGTTCCAGAGAATCGCCGGCCGTATAACCTTGCAGTCCTCATCAAGGGCCACAAGTCCGTGCATCTGTCCCGAAAATCCGAGGGCCGATATCTCATACCCCGGGATTTTACCAACAACCTCTTTAAGTCCCTTTACACAGGCATTGAACCAGTCCTCGGGGTTTTGTTCCGACCAGCCTTTTTTCGGAAAGCTGCACGGATATTCCTCGAGCGCATCGGCAATAATTCTGCCCCGCTCGTCAATTGCGGTTATTTTGCACCCCGACGTACCAAGGTCAAGAGCAATTACTGATTTCATTTTCAACCCCTACACCTTTTAAAAAATCCGGAAAACGCCGACGTATAAAAAATATATAACGCGAAATCCGGATTTTCGAATATTATTCTTAAAATATCAGTGGCAGCCGCCGCAGGTCGAGCAGGAGCCCGAGCAGTTAGAGGGCTCGCATGTAGCGGGGTCTTCGCCGTTTATGCACATAAGCAATATCGAATTGACCCTGCTTACAACCTCATCAAGTGCGGCCTTGGCGTCGTTGAAACGGGACATCGACTCATTCTCCATGATCTTGCCGTATATCTCCTGAAGGGAGGTGTTAAGGCTTTCTATCTTGCTCTGGCTTTTTTCGGCCTCCTCCTTTTGCAGCTCCTGATTAAGGGACATACGCTGGAGATTGAATTCGCCTATAAGAGCCTGCAATGCCTCATCCTTGTCATTTTGTTCCTTGGCAAGAGCATAAGCGATATAGGTGGGATCGGCCTGAATGGCCGCTCCGAGCTGACGTGTAAGATCAATAATATCCATAGTTTTTCTCCTTGGTGTTTTTATTATTTCCGGTGCCGGATTTCGAAAAGGTTCCCTTTTTATCATGGCAGATCCGTATTATTTACCGCCTTGCAAAGGATCAAAAGCCGGCATCGTTTTTTTATTTTTAAAATTTATACATTACAGAAGGCTTGCCCGTTTGTATCGTTTCAAGCCCTTAATACTCCCTGAAAAAACGCGCTGCAACGCTTTTTTCGAAGCATTATGCTTTAAAGCTTAAGAAACCTAACCGTCCGCCGCGGTACCCTCGCGGTTTTATCTTTCGTTTAAGGGGAGATATCTCTCGGGATGAGAGGTCGATTTATAAGCCGGACGGATAATTCTTCCGCCCCATACCAGCTCTTCCATCCTATGAGCGCACCAACCGGCCATTCGCGATACGGCGAATATGGGGGTGTAAAGCTCGGGCGGAATTCCGAGAATCCGGTAAACAAGGCCGGAATACAAATCAACGTTTGCGCAGATGTATTTGGCCGAGCCCTTCTTTTCGGCGAAAACGCTGGGAGTAAGCCGCTCCACCGCGTCGAGTAGGCGCAAATCGTCGGCAAAACCCCTTTCTTCGGCCAGAGCCGCAGCGCGGCTTTTAAGTATATCGGCACGAGGATCGCTTATTGTGTAAACGGCGTGTCCCATTCCGTAAATAAGACCCGAACGGTCGCCCTCTTCCTTGGCGATTATCTTCCTTAAAAAGGCCGCTATTTCCTCGTCGTCGCCGTAATCCTTGACCCCGGCCTTTATATAATCGAGCATTTCTACCGTTTTGATATTGGCACCGCCATGACGCGGTCCCTTAAGGGCGCCTATGGCCGCCGCTATGGCCGAATAGGTGTCGGTGCACGAGCTCGAAAGCACCCTTGCGGCAAAGGTCGAGTTGTTACCGCCGCCGTGCTCCGCATGGAGGATAAGGCAGGTATCGAGAAGCCTTGCCTCCTCATGTGTGAATTGCATATCCGGTCTCATTGACGAAAGTATCATCTCGGCCGTCGAATGGGCAGGATTAAGAGGATGGAAATACATACTCTGGCGGTCAAACTGACGGCGCTTTACCTGATAGGCATAGTTCATAATGGTCGGCAGCTGAGCTATAAGGGTTATCGACTGGCGAAGTACGTTCTGCACGGTGGTCTCATCGGGATTATCGTCGTACGAATAAAGCGCCAGCACCGAACGCGCAAGCTTATTCATAATATTTACCGAAGGAGCCTTGATTATCATATCCTCGGCAAAAAACTCCGGAAGCTCGCGGCATTTTGAGAGCAGCTCCCTGAACCGCTCAAGCCGCTGAGCATTCGGCAATGTGCCGAAAAGCAGCAGCCAGGCCGCCTCCTCGTAGCCGAAACGGTCGTCCCTGTCACATCCCGAAACAATGTCCCGCACGTTTATGCCGCGGTATGTAAGCATACCGGTGTCGGGGATCTTTTCGCCCTCGCTCATTACATATCCGTGAACGTTACATATGTTAGTTATTCCGGCCATAACTCCCGAACCGTCGGCGTTGCGCAACCCACGCTTTACGTCGAACCGCTCAAGGTAGGAAAGGTCCATGTGGTTATTATTTTTGTACTCGTCGCATAAGTTGGACAAGAGGGTATTATCGATATTTGCCTGTTTGTTCATACATCCGCTCCTGACGGGGTTAATAGAATTTATATTATATATGTAAAGCCCGATAAAGTCAAGTGCGCCGCTTTATTTTCGCCCCTTTAACCTGTAGGTTTACAATAGAAGTGTTACAAAGGAGAAAAAAATAGTAGCGAATAGGAGGAACCTGCTGTACAGTTAAG
>CAKSCM010000009.1 GCA_934444365.1 uncultured Eubacteriales bacterium
TCCACCCGGATAACAGAATCATTTCCGGTCATTTTCAGCATGTATCCGTTGAGATCAAGAGTGACGGTACGGGTCACATTAAATGCCTCGTCGGTAACAATGTCTTTTGCCAGCCTGATGCTCGGTACGGCGTTGTCTGCCAGGGCATTTTTCAGTTCCGCCGCACTTGAGACATTCTTAAATGTCTCCCCCTCGGCAAATACGCCTGTCGGCACAATGCAGAACACCATACATAGGGCAAGCAGGATACTGATCAGTCGTTTCTTCATTTCTTGCTACCTCCGTTTTCGTATATGTCGGCTCAGTCAAGAGCGGTTATTGTAATGGTGCCGCTGAACCCCTCAAGAAGTGTATTGTATTCCGATTGCTCAAATAAAAATTTCAATGTTATATCTCTGGCTGATGCGTCATACATTCTGTTGAAGTTAAAGAAATGATAGTCGTTACTATACGGAAGTTTTGTTCCATCTCTTTTTATGCGTGTAATATTCCTGCAAAAATCTGCATCCTCACTGCTGTCTGTCATTTGGATGCCATAAAAACCGCTGTTATCGGAAGCGTTTGAGCTGACTCCCAGAGAGCCGCTTATGGTGATATTGTATATATGTCCCTTTTTCAGTGTAATTTCATTTGCGGAAGCTGAAATCAAACCGCCTTTGTTTATTTTTGTGGTAAATTCAAATCTTGCGGCATGGTTTTGAAGAAGAGCTGTCCCTATTGACGCTTTTGCATGAAAATACCCGGAGCTTCCGCCGTTCTGGCCGGTGTCGCCCTTGTCGCCTTTATCTCCTTTATCGCCTTTGTCACCTTTTTCGCCGATGTCGCCTTTGTCACCTTTTTCGCCGATGTCGCCTTTGTCACCCTTTTCGCCGACTGTTCCGGCCGCCTTTACCCCGGTGTCGATTTCTCCGATCCACCAGTTGCCGTTCTCACCGATGAAGGGGGTGTTTCCGTCTTTCCCGTCAGAGCCGTTTATGCCGTTTGCTCCGTCCTTACCGTTGGATCCGTCTTTACCGTCTATGCCGTCGGCACCTTTCAATGCGGTAAGGTCATACAGGTTCAGCCATATTTCATCGCCGACATAACGCCACTGCAGGGTGTTTTCGTTCACGCGGAACTCCGGCGTTTTTCCGTCAGAGCCGTCAGCGCCGTTCTGTCCGGCGGGGCCTGTGATATCGGCTATCGCAACAAGGTTCTGCCACTCGCCGCCCTCGTAACGCCACTGTATGTGGGTTTCGGCTCGCTGCACCTCTATGTTTTTGGCGTTTATGCCGTCTTTACCGTCGATACCGTTTTTACCGTCAACGCCGTTTATGCCGTCTTTTCCGTTTGTGCCGGCAATTCCGTCCTTGCCGTCTTTTCCATCGGCTCCGTCTTTTCCGTTTGTACCGTTTGTACCGTTTATTCCGTTCTTGCCGTCGGTGCCGTTAGAGCCGTCTTTACCGTCTGTGCCGTTCTTTCCGTTTTCTCCGGCAGTACCCGTAAGCTCGGTAAGTGCCACAAGGTCGCGCCAATCAGCTTCATCGCTGTATTTCCACTGGATTGCCGTGCCGCTGTTTCGCACCTCCGGCATTACGGCACTTCTATTTGCCGCCTTGCTCCATCCTGCGGCAAGCACGATGCAAAGTGACAAGAGCACGGCGCAAAGCGCCAAAAGCGTACCTGTGAAAAGTTTTTTCCCTGTTTTCATCATCTTTCCTCCGTTCGGAATTGTTTATCACGGCGGAGTTTTGCGCCGCTGCCCACGCCGTAAATGAGCGGCGGTCGGCTTATGCTTGGTTTGCTTTGTACTTATCCAGAAACAGGGCAACTCCCTGCCTTAAGACATCCATCTGGGTTTTCAGGTAATACTCGTCCTCAAACATGGCATAGTGTACACAGGCGCGGACGAATATAAAGATAAGAGGCGTGATGACCGTATAGGGAATACCGATCTTCGGCTCCAGCCGCTTGGCATACTCGGTATAGCGCTCGTTGACGCCTTCGAAAAATTTCTTGCCGTGCTCGATATACTTCGGGTGCGTATAGATCTGATACATCAGCCGATATTTCTTGCCGTGCTTTTTGGCCGTCCAATAAGGTACTTCTTTTATGAATCGGACAACATCCTTTGGGTCTGTGGGAGCCATCTCCATGAAATCGTCCTCGAGCTTTTCCATACAGTATGCCGTTGACTCGATAATCAGCTCGTCAAGGTTTTTGAAATACGAATACAGGTTTGCCTTTGTGCAGCCGCACGCATCGGCAAGCGCTTTGATTCCCGTACCCGTCAGACCGTTTTCGGCATAGCATTCAAAGCATTCCTCCATCATTTCGCGCTTGCGCGCGTTGTGCCGCTCCTCTGTCGCTCTCATATACGCCACCTCCTTTTTGATAACTAAACGTTCAGTTAATTATAATATAGTATAGTGTAGCATAGAATTATGACAAATTCAAGAACCAACTGCAAAACGATGCAAAAAAAGCGGGACAGCCGCAATAAATCGACTTTCCCGCCGTCCGTTATTTTCGGAGCGCTAAAAATTTTTGTTTACAACCGTAGTGCCGGTAACGGCGCCAACATAATAAATGCACGACTCTTTTTGTCAGTAATCCCATTTAAGCCTGATTTTGCTATTCCTGCTCAGCTAAAATCTGTTGCGATGTCTTCCTTGTCAACCTTCGTGCAACCTGTGCAGAAACAAAAGCCGCCATTCGGTTTATCCTGATTTTTCGAATAACATTTTACAAGGGGCAGTCTGTCAATTTATAATTTTCGCTCGGAATATCGCCTCCAGTTTCGTTTTTCACTTAAAAGAAGTGCATCTTCTCTTACCTTTTTTAATCGGTAAGAAAAGACGCTTTCTTTACATTTCGAGACACGATTTTAAGCAATATCGTCGGTTTAAGTCCTGTTACACCGATAAACCCGCGATTTTAGCCATGAAAGATGAATTCAGAATGATAAACAAAAAAACGGTGACCCCCCTTGAAAATCAAGGGGGGTCACCGTATGTTCCACATCGTGGAGTAATGATGGAGCGGGAAACGGGGATCGAACCCGCGACATCCGGCTTGGGAAGCCGACGTTCTACCGCTGAACTACTCCCGCATAAATTGCTTTGTGATTATACCACAATTAATTTAAAAAATCAATACCTTGTTACGGGAATTGCTGTTATCAGGTGCAATTTGACCCTATGTTCGCTACCGGAAAGCCGATAACTGTCACATATGTGATTTATTTGCCTTTTTACAAAATGTAAAGCTGATAATATACAAAAAAGGAATTATTTGGCTGGGGTTTTATTTACATAATTTAATCAGTATATTTTTTATACCGACCGTTATTCCACATTTTCCACAGAGTTTTCAACAGCCCTCAATCATGCATTATTACTATACTTTTGGCGTTTTTGTGATTTTTGACCACGCTCCGCGATCGAATATTCGGTTAATTTCCGTAATTTAAAATGATTTACATAATCTGATTTTTTGTAATTTTCTTCTATGCAAATATTACAAATAGTATTATTGGATTTCAGGTCAAAAAATACGGTTTTCAGGTCAAAAAAACAGTACAGTCGCCTGAAAAAATCAAGTGACCGTACTATTAAAATATGACCTTGTATTTTTGGCCTTACAAAAGAGCCCTTAGTCGGCTCGGATTGGCAAAATCAGGTTAAATCGAGCGCGTTGAGTCGAGCCGTTCTGAGTTAAGCCGAACTGACTCAACCTATCTTTCCCTGCATCATCGCCGCGCGTTTTGCTATTCTTATATCGTTGCCGCTAAAGCAGAACATATCGTAATAATACGCTATACGGGAAACAATCCGGTCGGTATACCGTGCGCGCAAGCCATCTGTAGTCAGATTTGTGCTGATAATGGTCGGCAAGGTATTCAGTATTCTGGTATTTATTATGTCGTAAACGACCGATGTGTTAAACTGGCTTTGAAATTCCGTCCCCAAATCGTCGAGCACCAAAAGCTCGCATCTGTATATTTCGCCCAAGGTATCGGAATCCGACCGGCCGAAATGCTCATCCTCGATCTGCTTTATAAGACTTTGAGCCGAGGCATATATAACATAAAAGCCTTTTTTGGCGATCTCGGAGGCGATGGCCACCGACAAATGCGTTTTGCCGAGTCCTGTGCTTCCGAGCATAAGCATGCTTCGCGAATTATGCGAAAAATCTCCGGCATATTCTCTGCAATGCTCAAGCAAAGCGCTCATTCGCGGCCTTTCGCTCTCGGGATAATATCCGACCGAAAAATTTTCAAAGCTGCAATCCTTATAAACGTCGGAAATTTTAAAGAGGTTACTTATTATTCTGTCGGTAAGCTTTTTAAGACATTCGCAATCCTCGCCCGCAAAAACGCCGGTATCGTTACATTTATCGCATGTATAGTGCGGCTTTGCTACATCGCTGCTGCCGTAATACGTTTTAAGCAGTTCGTTTATCTTTAACTGAATATCGTCAAGCTTGGCTTTAAGATCATCGCAATTACCGTCGGAAAGGGTGGCCTCAAGCAAACGTCCCCTTAGTTCATTCTTTTCTTTTTGGAGCTTTAAAAGGTCGGGATGCTCCAAATAAATTTCATCACAAATCGACAAAGCCTTACTTTCGGCGGCGCATTTGCGGTTAAATATAATCTGTTTTGCGCGCTGGCGCGCCTTTGTACGCACGTTCAAAATTCAAGGCTCCTATCACTTTATATTAATCCACGTTGTAATCGGTATTTAAAATGACCTTTATACACCTTATAAAGGCAAAACAATCAAGCCGTTATTTTTATTTCCGGTACAAAATTAAGCCTTGTCGGGCTGCCAGAAAAGACCGCTTATGTCACTGGTTTCGAATGACTCCTTGCGCATACCGTCCTCGGCCGTCTTTTTTGACTTTGACTGTCGCTTTTCGGCAGATACCCTATCTGCATCCTCCGGCGTTTTAACGCCCGCATCATGCCATGCCGAGAGCACCTTATCTATGTAGCTCATGTTCATTTTGCCGGTAGCGTCGATACAAACGTCGTACGCTTTTCTGAGCAGCTTTTGGGAGAAATGCCACTGCCCTATCCACCGTTCGGCATATATCTGCTCGCGGTTCGACGGACGTCTGAATTCCAGCGAAAAAGCCGACAGCACCTTCCGCCAATATCCGCCTAAAATCTCAACGCGCTTCAAATGCGCCTCGGCCTTTTCGACCGTGTCGATCTCATCGCTCAGCCATTGCGCCGCAACCGACGAGATATATCGCATATTGCAGTGATCACTCGCTGAGGCATATTCTATTATCATGAGTATAACGGCGCACGGCAAACCGTCGTTTATATGCAGCGCCACTAAATTTACCGTTTCTGAGGATGAAAGCGGACGTGCAAACCGCACCTGAGCCTCCTTTAAAAGCCAGGCCGTTTCGGGATCGTTCATAGCAAATTTTATTGCCTCTGCTCTGGTGAGGGTCCTTTTGGCATTTTCCGAAACCACCGCATTTATCGGTTTTTCAGCGCCTTCAGACCCTTCTTCCCCGTCATTTCGGTCGGACAGCGGCGATGTTTTTGCTTTTTTAAACTCATTGCCGCCGGCAGTACCGCCGTTATCATTCGCCTCGGCGGTATTCGGACTTATTTTCGCACTTGAAACGCCGTTTGTTTCCTGTATGCCTTCTTTTGCGGAAAAGACATCAGCCCTGTCTTCACAAGCGAAAACAAGGCCGTTATCAATCCAATATTGCATGGCGTCGCACACGTCCCCCCGGGAAAGACCGAGAACGCGGGACAATTCCTCATCGTCACAGCTTTCTCCGGAATGGTAAAGGAGCCAAAGCAGCGCCTTTAGTTGCGCAGCTCCTGCCAGACGCAAATGCTTTTCAACCAGAACGCCGGGAACGGCAAAAACCTTGCCGTAAAGTGAAGAATTAAAACCGTAATTCACTTTTTACTCCCCGCCCGTTCTGATATATATTTATTCGTTTTCCTGTTCCTTTTGCTTGTCAAGCAGTTGTCTTGCGCGCTTTGAAAGCTCGCTTTGCGACGCGTCGTTTAGTTGACGGTAGATCATTATAAGATCCTGCTCGTCCCTGAAAAGACGGTTGACCGGCAAGGTCTGCTCAGACTTGGTATAGTAGCCTACCTCATCACCGTGCATTGATGAATCGGTATTATAATCAATAAGAGTATATAACTCAACACCGAACATGGCCGACAGCTTTACAAGTGTATCTACGCTCGGAGTGGTTTTACCCGTCTCGTAGTAAGAATAAGTAGAACGGTCAATACCAAGCGCATTCGCAACCTGGTCCTGATGGAGCGAACACATCTTTCTGTAGGTCCTGAGATTGTTTGAAATCGACATTGGAATCCCTTCCTTCATTTTCTGTAAATACCGCATTGCGGATATCGTAACCCATGGTGATTATAACTCAAACAAAAAAATCTGTCAACTGTTTTTTATTTTTTGTCGTATCACGGGAGTTATACCGTAAAAGCCTTGAATAACATAGAATTAAGCGGAGTTTTATTCACCTGAAACATCTTTCTTAAACTGAAAAAAGCGCACCCGTCCACAAACATGACGGATGCGCTTTTACATTTTTAATGAGTAATCCTTACTTCGGATTAAAAATCTCCATTATGTCTATATCGTCTCCCAAATCGTCCGAAGACGTGTTGGAGAAGATATCGCTGTTTGCTGAAGATTTACGCGAAGCATCTTTATCATTGGCACCCGTAGCTATAACGGTTACACGGATTTCATCCTCAAGGCTGTCGTCAATTGCAGCACCCCAGATTATGTTGGCATCCTCGTGAGCGGCCTTGGTAACAATTGCGGAAGCGCTCTCGACCTCTTCGAGTCCGATATCGGGCGAGCCGATAATGTTAACAATAACACCGTGGGCTCCGTCCATAGAGGTTTCGATAAGCGGGCTTGTAATAGCCGCATTCGCCGCAATTTCAGCCTTATCCTTACCCTGCGCAACACCGACACCCATATGTGCATAACCTGCATCCTTCATGACCGACGTAACATCGGCGAAGTCAAGGTTAACAAGAGCCGGCATCTTAATAAGCTCGGATATGCTCTGAACGCCCTGACGGAGAACATCGTCCGCTATGTTAAAGGCATTGGTAAAGGTTATCTTCTGCTCGGAAACAAATTTTAGCTTTTCGTTCGGGATAACAACAAGGCTATCCACATGCTCTCTTAAAGCAGCTATTCCGATCTCGGCCTGCTCCATACGGCGCTTACCCTCAAAAGCAAAGGGCTTTGTAACAATACCTACGGTAAGTATGTTAAGACCCTTGGCAAGCTCGGCAACTATGGGAGCTGCACCGGTTCCGGTACCGCCGCCCATACCGCTGGTTATAAACACCATATCGGCATCCTTTATGGCATTGACTATTTCATCCTTGGATTCCTCGGCAGCCTTTGCTCCGACATCGGGATTAGCGCCGGCACCCTGGCCTCTTGTGACCTTCTCGCCTATCTGAATCTTTACATCGGCATTCGAATTATAAAGGGCCATGCGGTCTGTGTTTATGGCTATAAATTCAACGCCCTTAACACCGGTAGAAACCATACGGTTAACGGCGTTGCCGCCGCCGCCGCCGACACCTATTACCTTGATATTAACTACGTCGCCGATATCCTGCGATACATCAAACGGCATTTGACATTCCTCCTGCATTTTATACTTCTATATACGCGGCCGTATATTATGTCGTGATTAGCATTTCACATATATATTGTGATTTTACCACGTTTAAAAAATAAATTCAATATCTATATTCATTTTTTATTCTGATTTTTATCAGTTTTTTTAATTTTTTTCGCTTTTATCTGTATTTTTACCGTGTTTTTGTTGCAATACCGACACAAAAAGCCGATAATTGTCGATTTAAGCATTAAAGCTCATTATTAACCGTCGCGCGATTAATCGGACGTACCGTCGGAATCATCCGATGACGAAGATGTATCCGATAAATCGCTTTGAGCATCATCGCCGTCATTATCACCGGATTCACCTTCGCCGCCCTCCAAAACGGTTTGATCGGCCGATAAATCCGCCGAAGAATCGGCAGGCGGCTCAGCTACGGTATCGCTTGAGGGGAAGTATTTATCCATATACGAATTTATCGAACGGTTACGCGAGCGTATGCTCGGGTCATCCTTGCTGTAATCGCTCAAATCAAGTGTCCCTATAAAATCGCCCGGCATATTCTCCCCCGAGCTGCAAACCGTATACGCGAAGGCCAGCTTTTTTTCGGCGTCGGCAGTATCGCCTATCTTCCAGACTATGCGCGAATCGTATATAAGATTTATTCCGCCGTTTTCATCCTCAAAAATATGGGTTATCCCGCTTATTTTTGACGATGATACAAGTTCGTTTATAAGATCGAAGATTTCTTTTTGATCGCTGTCTGCAAAGGAAATATAGCTCCCCTGAACACTCTCGCCCTCAAGCGGAATGTTGACCATTATATAGCTTTGAGGATCTGGCGACTGCACCGCGTCGAAGATTTTCAGTTGCTCCGACGCGACAAGATAAATCCCGTCTTTGTAAAAAGCGAAGTTATTCTGCACCGGCTCGACCTTTATAATAACCTTATTGGGTATTTTAATGGTAACGCTCGCCGAATCTATGTACATTAGCTTCTCGGTTATATCCGAAGCCGCTTTCTCTTTATCGATAGAAATAAGCTTATCCCCCGTCGATATTCCGGCAGCCGCAATTATCTCATCGCCCGAATAAACCGAATCGCCCGACACCTCTATATTGCTCACCCTGAACCATACGGTGCACACAAGGGTCGCCGCAACCGATAGTATTACAACCAGAAGCACAAAGGTAAGAAGTATTTTCCTGCTTTTTTTAGCCCTCTCGCCGGACGAACGCTTTTTGGCTTTTTCGCGCTCGGCGGCACGCCGGGCAAGTATTTCCCTTTGTTTCGGTGTCAGATCATCCTGATACATAAGCTTAATTTCAGTTCCTTTATATTTTTACTTGAAGTTTTTCTATTGACCTGCCGTTTTTGCAATGCTTAATGTAGAACCGGTTTTTTACCGGATTTTTATCCGGCGGCCAACCCGTGTGTTTTTTTAAAAGCCTTAGTATTATACATCACGACTGTTAAAAGGCTGTTTTCTCTTCTCATCTGATATCGGCGCCAAGCGAATAGAGTGTTCCGGTTATATCCTCATATCCGCGCATTATATGCTTGGTTTCGCTTAAAACGGTCTCCCCTTCGGCGGCAAGAGCCGCTACGCAAAGAGCCGCACCGCCCCTTAAATCGGTAGCCTTGACAGCAGCTCCGGTCAGTCTATCCACACCTTCGACCACCGCAACCTTGCCCTCGACCTTTATTTTCGCCCCCAGGCGCATAAGCTCTCCGGCATGTTTAAAGCGGTTATCAAAGATATTCTCCACAAAAACGCTGGTTCCGGGTGCCACCGTACACATCGCCATTACCGGCGGCTGAGCGTCGGTCGGAAATCCGGGATAAGCAAGGGTCCTGACCGTCTTTATCCTTTTAGGACCGTACACCGCCGTTAAGGAAAGCTCCCTGTCCTTAACCGATATTTCGCATCCGGCCTCTAAAAAGGCCGGTATTACCGGATACACATGGGCAGGAATCATATTTTTAACGGTTACGTCTCCCCTTGTAATGGCTGCGGCCGCCATGTATGTCGCTGCCGCTATACGATCAGGTATGACCGTATGCTCGGTGCCGTAAAGCTCGCTTACGCCGTCTATGACGATGGTGCTTTCTCCGGCGCCTCTTATTTTTGCGCCGGCCCGATTTAAAAAGTCCGCAAGATCGCTTATTTCGGGCTCCCTTGCGGCATTTCTCAAAACAGTCCGTCCCTTTGCGGTCACGGCGGCGAGCATTATGTTCTCGGTAGCGCCGACGCTCGGCAAAATAAGGGTAATATCGGCGCCTTTCAGTCCGTCGGGAGCAAAGCATTCAAGAGTCCCGTGCTCTTCGTTTATAACCGCACCAAGGCTCCTCATTCCCGAAAGATGGAGATCGATAGGACGCGACCCCAGCTCACAGCCGCCCGGATATGATATCACCGCACTTAAGCATCTTGCAAGTATCGGCCCGAGAAAAACCACGGATGATCTCATCTCGCGCATTAATTCGTCAGGTATGACCGTACAGTTTATGTTATCGGTATTGACCGTTACGGTATGCCCTTCGCGTAAAACGCTGCAGCCTATTGCCCGTAAAATGTCCACAGCCGCGTCGACGTCGCTTAAAACGGGGCAGTTATGTAACACGCTCGTTCCCTTACAAAGAAGGGTGGCCGCCATAAGCGGCAGCGCGCTGTTTTTAGAACCCTGTAAATATATTTCTCCCGAAAGGCGTTTTTGACCCCTTATTGTTATCGATGACATTGAGTGCACTCCTTACGAATCGGTTTTCGGCCGCTTATAATTTCATAGTATGCCGAAATGATCCATTGAGTGCGAGGTCGCAATACGACCGTCTTATAACAAAAAGCCGTATCACATCAGTCACAAATAACAAAACAGCTTTTAAAGCCGGCACCGCATTTGCGGGACTTGCGACGGTTTTATTTTAATTATAATCTTTTATTTTTTTGCAAGCTGCTTTAAGGCGCGGAAAATCCGCTCATTGGAATTTATAACAGCCATTTTTTTTGCCGCAACGCTCATTTTTAAAAGCTCTTCCCCGTCCGACAGCAGTCGATCGATCTCGCCTTTTAGCCTTTCGGGTGTCAGATCCTTTTCTTCAATTATTGCCGCTGCACCCCTTTCTACAAGGGTCATGGCGTTGTGGTACTGGTGATTTTCCGCAACGTTCGGCGACGGAATAAGTATCGACGGCTTACCCTGAACCTCAAGCTCGCTTAAGGTTATGGCCCCCGAACGGCAGATCACAAGATCGGCCGCCGACATCATGACGTCCATATTGTCTATATATTCGTACAGTCTTAAATTTTCGTCGGTTATATCCACGCCCTTACTTTCAAGCAGCTCGGGCATCCATTTCGCCCCATATGAGCCCATTGCATGAAAATGGCGGTATTTCCCATCTTTTAAATCCTCGGCTATAACGTCGGCCATAACCTCGTTTATGCGCCTTGCCCCGAGACTGCCGCCGTATGAAAGTATCATTGGACGTTCGTCTAAACCGAGGGCCTTGCGGGAAGCTTCCCTTTTAGCCTTTATTACCGACAGTCTTACGGGATTGCCGGTATCTACATATATTCTCTCAGGCAGATATCTTTTCGCCTGTGGCATTGCCAGCATAACCGTATCGACGTATCTTGAAAGCATTTTTGTGGTTATTCCAGGATATGCGTTTTGTTCGTGCGTTGCAGTTTTATAGCCCATTTTATGAGCCTTTCTCAACACCGGACCGCTTACATATCCGCCTGTACCCATTACGACATCGGGTTTAAACTCGCCTAAAATTTTCTTTATATCCTTACCGGCCGAAACGGCAAGACCGACGGCCTTTACATCGTCCATCAGCTTTTTCGGGGTAAGTCCCCTTTGAAATCCTGCGACCTTTATAGGATAAAATTTATACCCGGCCTTTTTGACAAGGGTCGCCTCCATACCAGTCTTATTCCCCACAAAAGCGATCACGCTTTCGGGATCTTTTTCTTTTATGTATCCTGCAACGGCAAGGGCCGGATTGATATGCCCGCCCGTACCGCCGCATGCAAACAACACCTTCATGCCGCTTTACTCCTTATATTATTATAGCTGATTCTTTACTACGACTTGCTTACACCGCTGCACCGCGACACCGAAAGCACAATCCCCATTTCACCCATTATCATGAGCAGCGCCGTACCGCCGTAGCTGAAAAACGGAAGGCTTATACCGGTATTCGGAATGGTGTTGGTAACAACGAGAATATTAAGAAGCATCTGCAGTCCGACCTGGAACACAATTCCTATAACAAGCATTGAGCCGAACCTGTTCGGACAGCGAATCGCTATTAAGACACCGCGCCAAATAAGCACACCGAAGGCCGCGACTATGCAAAGCGCTCCTACAAAGCCAAGCTCCTCGCACACTATACTGAAAATAAAGTCGTTTTGAGGCTCGGGCACCCAAAGATATTTCTGACGTGACATCCCGAGTCCTCTGCCCCAGAATCCGCCCGAGCCGATAGCGAGCAGCGACTGTATGGTCTGATACCCCTTGCCGGTTGCGTCGGCCCACGGATCGATCCAGTATTTTATACGGTCGCTTCCGTATCCGACAACACCCGAAAGTATTGCTACGGCGCCTATAACCACCGTTCCTCCGCCGGCGAGAACGAGCCATCTGAGCTTTATTCCGCCGACGATTAAAAGAACGATCGATATAAGAAGTATAAGTATTGTAGCCGAAAGATGCGGTTCCACAACCACAAGACCGCACGTCACGGCTAGTATTCCCAAAAAGGGCAGTATACCGTACTTAAAGGTACCCATTTTTTTGACCCCGAACTTGGAGGCGAGGTAGGATATGATAAGTATTACGGCAAATTTCGCAATTTCGGAGGGCTGAAAGGTAAAGGAACCTATTTTGATCCATCGCTTATAATCGAACCCCTCACTCATGGGCGGCAATATAAGCACCACAGCCAAAAGCGCAAGCGAAAAAAAGAAGAGTATCCAGGGTAATTTGTACTTTGCATAAAAATTAAAATCGATATAAGAAATACCGACCATTGCAACAACGCCGATAACGGCATATTTTGCCTGATTAAGGATAAAAAGATAGCTGTTGCCGTAATTGTAATAGGCAAAGGCATAGCTTGCCGACGCCAGCATTATAAGTCCCGTTGTAAGCAACACAAGCACCATTATAAAGAAGACAAGATCCATGCGTCCGCGCCTTGTACGTTTTTCGGACGACACTCGCCTTTGCGCCTGTTCCATTAATTCATTTTCGGGCGAATACATAAGACTGTCTCCTTTACGTTTTTATCGATTCGGCCCATCGGGCAATTATCCGGCAATTGTACGGCGCTTCGTTTTTTAAAGCGATGCGGCCGCCATAAGCAGCCCCCCGGCTATAACTCCGCCGATAAGGGTGATTGCCGAAAAAACAACGACGATTTTATTCTCACTCCAGCCGGACATTTCAAAATGATGATGGATCGGCGACATTTTAAACAGACGCTTGCGGGTTTTTTTGTAGTAAATAACCTGCAAAATGACCGAAAACGCCTCCATAAGATATACGATTCCGACCAGCAGCAAAAGTATCGGATATCCGCTTGCAAAGGCCATTGCAACGACCGTTCCGCCGAGGAACAGCGACCCGGTATCGCCCATAAACACCTTTGCCGGTTTTAAATTCCAGACTAAAAATCCCGAGCAGCCTCCGGCCGAAGCACATGAGAAAATGTTAAGCGCAGTATATCCGTTGAGTGATGAAAAAATCATATAAAAGAAGGATACCGCCAGGGTTACCGAGGAGCAAAGCCCGTCAATTCCGTCGGTAAGATTTACCGAATTTACAAATCCGTATATAAACACAAGGGCAATCGGCCAGAAAATAATTCCGGCGCCGCTTGTAACGTTTACCTGTCCTACAAAGGGGATAAATGTAAAGGTATATCCGCACATATAAAGGCTGAAAAGATACACCGCCGCAATTACAAGCTGCAAAAGGGTCTTTTGCCGGGCGGTAAGGCCGAGATTACGCTTTTTAACTACCTTTATGTAGTCGTCGGTAAAACCGACAAAGCCGTTGGCAAGAGCCATCAAAAGACCCAAAAGAACGCTGGTTGTACGTATACCGTTCTGGGAGGCAGGATCGGTTACCATGCATGAAAGCTTTTGAAATTCGAGATCCGACAGCAAGAATTTAGAAAGTATAACCGTAAGTATGACCGATAAAAAAATGCCTATTATAAACATTATTCCGCCCATTACGGGGGTTCCTTTTTTATCGGCATGCCATTTGGGCCCTATTTCAAGTATAGTTTGCCCGAAATGCAGCCTTTTAAGCAGCGGTATAAAATAAAACCCCAAAACCGCCGTTATCAAAAAGGCAAGAATAAGCCCGAGTATCGGTATAAACGTCTCCATTTTTTACTTCCTTTCGCCGTGTTTTGCCTTAATTTCGGCCGCTACCCGCGCGACTATCTCACGCTCGTCGAGATGAACGGCAGAGGTGCCGATTATCTGGTAGGTTTCATGACCCTTTCCGGCAAGCAGTACAATATCGTCGGTTCTTGCATTTTTTATGGCATATTCTACTGCCTGCTCGCGGTTTTCAATAACCTTATAAGGCACCGAATGGCCCTTAACTCCGGCCATTATATCGCTTATTATCTCACCGGGATTTTCGGTACGGGGATTATCCGAGGTAACAATAACGTAATCGGAATTTTCGGCTGCAATTCTCCCCATTTCGGGGCGTTTGCCCTTGTCGCGGTCGCCTCCGCAGCCGAAAAGGGTTATAAGCCTGCCCTTTTTAAGTGCGTTTAAGGCGCTTATTATATTTTTAAGTCCGTCGGGAGTATGAGCATAATCGATAATCACTGTAAAATCAAGACCGGTAGGAACCACCTCTGCTCTGCCCTTTACACCCGGAGCCTTGGCGAGCCCCTCAAGGCAGCCGTTAAAGCTAAATCCGAGGGCTATTACCGTAACGGCGGCCGCAAGGGCATTGTAGACCGAAAAGCTGCCCGGTGTATTTGCGTGAGCACGGCCTATCACCCCGTCACCCACCAGCTCAAAATCCACACCGTGGGGCAAATAACGTATATTTTTGGCCGAAAAACTGGAATTATCGCTCTTGGCCGAGTAGGTAAAAACCTCGCCGTCCGAAGCATTTATAAATTCATCGGCATATTTATCGTCAAGATTTATAACCGATTTTTTGCAGCGATAGAATATCTTCTTCTTGGTTTCGAGGTAATTTTCCATGGTATGGTGATAATCAAGGTGATCCTGGGTTAAATTTGTAAACACGCATACGGCGAATTCGAGACCGTACACCCTATCCTGATCTATCGCATGTGACGATACCTCCATAACGACATAATCGCACCCCGCCTTAAGCATAAGGGCAAAAAGGGAATGAAGCTCAAAGGCGTCGGGCGTTGTGCTTTTGGCAGGCAGAACATCCTCGCCGACCATATTCTGAACCGTACCTATAAGTCCTACCTTACAGCCCTGCGATTCCAAAATGCTTTTTATAAGGGTAGTAGTGGTTGTCTTTCCGTTGGTACCCGTAACCCCTATAATCTCCAGCTTTTCGGCAGGATGGCCGAAAAACGCAGCGCACATAAGGGCGTAGGTCTGGCGACAGTTTTCAACTATTATCTGATTTTCAAGTCCGGTGTCCTTTTCGGCAATTATTACCGACGCGCCGCTTTTTACGGCACTCGCCGCAAATTTATGTCCGTCGACCTTAACACCGTCAATGCAAACAAAGGCATAATCCTCACGTACCACCCTTGAGTCACAGGTAACGCCCTTTATATCAAGCTCACCTAACGGATGATTTTCCTCAAGCGATATAAGTTCCCTTAATTTCATACTCTTCTCCTTCGCCTACTGTATTATTCAACGCTGTCGCTGTATCTGAAATATACCGTAACCACTGTTCCGGCCTCAACCTCGGTGCCCGGTTCTACGCTTTGTTTGTACGACACCGAGCCGCTTTCTCCGCTTACCACACCGGACATTTCAAGGTTAACGCCGGCTGTTTTCGCAGCGGATTTAACCTCTGAAACGCTTAAATTCTTTAAATCCGGAACCGTAACGGTAGCCGCCGACTGCGACTCATCGGTGTATATTACAACGGTCGAGCCGGTCGGTGCGGTCTGGGATGCAAGCGGCATTTGTCTTACAACCGCCGTTCCCTCTCCCACCGTCTTGACCTTAAAGCCGCTGCCTTCAAGCTGAGCCTTCGCCTCATCAATGCTGCTGCCTATAACCGACGGAACCTTAACGTTAAGGGCCGTATATTCGTCCTCGGTGTATATCGGCTCTATACCGAGATACGGCAACGCCTCCGACATTATAGACGCCGCAACCGGTGCCGAAACCTTACTTCCGTATATCGAATCGCCGTGCGGCTCATCGACCATTACAAATACGGCGATTTCCGGATCGTCGGCCGGAGCAAATCCGCAGAATGAAGCGATATAAAGCATTTGTCCGGTCTCTTTTTTCTTATCGACCTTTTGGCTTGTTCCGGTTTTTCCGGCCATACGATATCCGGCAACATATCCGTTTTTACCGGTGCCGTTCGCAACGACCGATTCAAGCATACCGCATATTTTTTTAGAGGTCGATTCCGAAATAACCTGACGTTTTACATCGGTATCATAGCTTTTTACAATATTACCGTCGGTATCGATTATCTGTTTTACCATGTGGGGCTTTACAAGATATCCGCCGTTAGCCGCCGCACATACCGCCGTTATCATCTGTATGGGGGTTATTCTGAAGGTCTGGCCGAAGGACTCGGAGGCGAGCTCTACCGGGCCCATATTTTCCGAGGTATAGTAAATTCCGGTCGCCTCTCCGGGCAGATCTATATTTGTCATGGTTGTAAAGCCGAAGGACTTAAAATAGCTGTAAAAAAGGTCGACGCCGAGGCGCTGTCCTATTTCTATAAAGGCCGGGTTGCAGGAATTTTCAAATATCTGGGTCAAATTCTGAGTCCCGTGTCCCGACGTAACATGACAGTTATATTTTGTATCGTATATGCTTATATATCCCGGGCAATTAAAGGTCGAATCCATGCTGACCTTGCCCTCTTCAAGACCGGCCGAACCGGTGATTATCTTAAAAACCGATCCGGGCTCATAGGTGTCGGATATCGCCTTGTTACGCCACTGCTCCTGCAGCGCCGCACTGTATTTTTCGGTATATTCGTCGCCGCTGTAGTTTTTAAGTTCCTCGGCTACGGCAGAATCGGCTATCGTAAAGGGTGAATTCGGATCGTAGTCGCCTTTGGTAGTCATGGCAAGTATCTCGCCGGTATTTACATTCATTACTATACAGCAGCCGCGATTGCTCGCCGAATTCGACTGCACCGCCTCTTCAAGATACTTTTCGGCATAGTGCTGTATATATTCGTCCAGGGTCGAAACAACCGAATATCCCGGCTGGGACTCGACCATGGTCTCGTATTTAAAGGGCATGTCGCTGCCTCGGGCATTCTTTGAGGATACGGTCTTTCCGGGAATTCCGGTCAAATCGCTGTCGTACTGATATTCAAGTCCGGCAAGACCCTGGTTGTCGTCGCCGACAAATCCGAGCACCGTCGATCCGAGGGTTCCGTTCGGATAATAACGCTTGCTCGCCTTATCAAGACCTACCACCGAACCGAGCTTATTATCGCTTATAAAGGCCCTTACCTCATCCGCCAAATTCTGCTCGACCCGTTGCTTTATCTTCTCATAGGCCGTATTTTTTTGTGTTTTTAAATAAACAGCCTCCTCGTCAAGCTCCAAAAGTTGGGACAGTCCCGAGGCAATAAGCCTTGCTTCCTCATCGTCTTCGATATTCTTAGGCGTAACATATACGGTATAAACGGTAGCGCTCGTCGCAAGAATGTTCATGTTCCGGTCGTAAATGTTTCCGCGCTGAGCGGCAACGGTGGTGGTCGTAAGCTGCTGTTCGGTGGCGATTTTCGAGTAATAACCGCCGTTTATCAGCATAATATCAGCAAGCCGTACCCCTATTGTGCCGAAACCGACAACGAGTACAGCCATCATTAACCAGAACATTCTTTTCCACATTGATCTCGGAGTTACGCTTTTCAAAACCGCACCGACCCTTCTTCTCTCCAAAGCTCCGCCTTTGATACTATGAAAAATCAAAGCAGATTATTCTGCTTTCATTGCTGCGTCCGGGGGTTTTCCTTCCTCCGGACGCAACACTTTACTGTTTTTCAAATCCTTAAAACCAATCGGCAAAAACCGAGAAGATTCCGTCGCCGGAATTATCTATAACAACACCGGTATCATCCTCGCCGCCGTTTACATATACGGTCTGGGACACCTCGCGCTTTTGCATGCCGAGCTCCTTGGCGGCAGCCTCTATGTTATCGTACGCAACGAGGTTTTCAAGCTCCATCGAAAGCCTCGTCTCTTCGCTTTTAAGCTCGGTAAGCTGATTTTTCGCCTTATCTATCTGGGCGGTCAGCTCGGTTCCGACCAGATTGCTGTAAAGCTGAAATCCTATAAAGGCCAGCACCATCGCCGTAACACATAAAATGCTTATGACTTTCCTCAGCGGCATGGCCGATTTTTCTAAAGAAGCGGCCGAATCTTCGCGCATTACGTTTTTCCTCGTTTTAAGCTCGACCACCTCGCCCCTTTTTTCCTTGGGTGCGAAGAGGTCAAAATCATATGCAAGGTTATTGTTATAATTCTGCATTTTCGGCACTTCCTTTGTTTTTTATGTCAGATATCGGCAATCAGCCGGTAAAATAATGTTTCCGGCCGGTTGGCCGACCTTGTTTTTCGTTATAAAAACTCTGCTTTCGGTTTTCTATTCCTTTATCCGCCGCACGGCCCTTAGCTTTGCGCTCCTGCTTCTCGGGTTTAATCCAAGCTCTTCATCCGTCGCCGTAACCGGTTTTTTTGTAACCTTTTCGGCAAAGGGCGTTTTGTGGCAAACACAAACGGGAAATTCCGGCGGACAGGTACATCCTTTGCAAAGTTCAATAAAGCACTGCTTTACTATTCTGTCCTCAAGCGAATGGAAGGTGATAACCGCGAGCACACCGCCGACATTTAAAAGTCCGGCCGCCGCTTTAAGCCCTTCTTTCAAAGCGTCGAGCTCTCCGTTTACGGCTATTCTTATCGCCTGAAAGGTCTGTCTTGCGGGATGGCCGCCCTTTCGCGCCGCTGCCGGATAAGCCTCGGCTGCAATCATAGCCAGCCGGCCGGTTGTATCAATAGGCGATTTCTGTCGCTCGGCAACAATGCGCGCCGCTATTCTTCTTGCAAATTTCTCCTCCGAATACTCATAAAGTATTCTTGCAAGCTCGTCCTCATCGGCTGTGTTTACAATATCGGCCGCCGTAGGGCCCTGCTTTGACATCCGCATATCAAGCGGAGCGTCGGCGTGAAAGGAAAATCCCCGCTCGGCGCAATCAAGCTGAAAGGACGAAACGCCGATGTCGAGAAGTATTCCGTCGGCACCGGTGATTCCGGCCGCATTTGCAAGTTCGGTCATCTCGGAAAAATTCCCTCTTGCAAATGTTACGTTTTTATATTTTTCGAGCCGATTTTTCGAAAACTCCAAGGCGTCGGGATCCCTGTCAATACACAAAAGACGGCCGCTTGCCGAAAGTCTTTCGGCAATAAGACTGCTGTGTCCGCCAAAACCGACCGTACCGTCTATATAAGTCCCGTTTTCACGGATATTAAGCGCCGCTATCGTCTCTCTTGCCAAAACCGGAATGTGCGGCGTTTTCGCCTGCCAATCGGTTTCGCAATCGCTGATCTTCGCACCGTTTATATTTGTAACAATGTCCGAATTGTCAGTTTCCTTCATAATATCCGACCCCCTTTATCAAAAATGGAAATCGATATTCTCAAAGGCCTGTTCGATATTCTCGTTGTCAATGGCGTTATTGCTCTTCTCCCATTTTTCGGCGCTCCAGACCTCAGCGCGGTTGGAAACGCCCGTTATATACGACGCACCGGCAAGTCCGGCATAATCGCGCAAATGCTGAGGGATAACTATTCTGCCCTGCTTATCGGTTTCGGCAACGGCAGCTCCTGCCAAAAAGTATCTGGTGATGTCGCGGTTTTCCTTGGTCATCGGAAGGGCCTTAAGCGCCGTTACAAAGCGCTCCCATTCGTCAAGAGGAAAAAGGAACAAACAGCCGTCAAGTCCTTTGCACATACAAAAACGCTCTCCGAGGTCCGAGCGGAACTCCGAGGGGATTATAAGACGTCCCTTTGCATCGATATTATGTTGATGTGTACCGAGAAGCACCGCTGTTCACCCCTTTCTCAAAAGCATTTATATAAAATCAACGGCAATCGCCCGGATTTAATCACATGATTTAATACATGATCTGCCTTGCAACGCAAAAACAGAGCATAAAACCCGTAAAAACCTCCCGAAACCTCGCCACTTTATGATATTTTTGCTCCACTTTGTGGAACTACGCTCCAATTATAAATAATATTCAATTAAATTTCAATAGCAAAAATAAATTTTTTTACTTAAAATTAAAATTTTTTTGCCCTCTTGTGTACCAAACCGCTTTCACCACCTATATATAGTATACGAACATTCGTTCTATTAAGATAAACAAAAACCCAGTCACACTGCCGGAAAACGGGCTCTATATCAGAACGGTTGTTCCGTTTTAACCCCAAAAAACGAAAATCCGCAATAAAACAATTTTGCCGTAATTTTTTGTCACATCATGTTTTCTCATTCCGCTTAACTTTTAATAGATTTCATATCACCGCTTTCAGGCGGTATTTGTTAAGCGGATAAAGAGAAATTATAAGCGGCACGCCATCGTCTCCGATCAAACCGGCAGTTTCCGTAGCAAATAAAAATGCGGCACACGATTTCTCGCATACCGCATTATAAGCTATTATTCTTTTGTCTTTATCAGCCGCATATAAAAGCCTTTTTCAAATTCAAAGCCTTTATGACAGCCTTATTCTCCGGTCTGTTCGTCTAAAAGCAGCAGTTTAACCTCGGTCACCTGTCGTCTTACCGACTCCGGTGCCGGTCCGCCGGGCACAACACGTCCGTTAACACAATATTCGGGTGATATCTTCTCATAAATATCCTCATCGAACAGGTCGCTTTTGAGTCTATACTCCTCTATCGGAAGATCGTCAAGACAGGTATCAAGCTCAATGCACCGCTTGACCAACTCGCCGGTTAAGCGATAGGCATCCCTAAACGGCAGTCCCTTAGCCACCAGATAATCGGCCACATCGGTGGCATTTATAAAGCCGAACGAGGCGTTCCTTCGCATATTCTCCTTCCTTACGGTCATGGTATTAACCATCGGAGTAAAGGCGTCAAGACACATTTTAACCGTATCAACGGCGTCGAAAACAGCCTCCTTATCCTCCTGCATATCCTTGTTGTAAGCAAGCGGCAACCCCTTCATAACGCAAAGCAGCGCATTAAGGTCACCGAACACCCTGCCAGATTTTCCCCTTACAAGCTCGGCTATATCGGGATTTTTCTTCTGAGGCATTATGCTCGAACCGGTAGAAAATGCGTCGTCCAGGGTAACATAAGAAAACTCGCCCGAGCACCAGAGTATTATCTCCTCCGAAAATCTCGAAAGATGTACCATTATAAGGGAAAGGGCACTAAGCAGCTCTATAACAAAATCCCTGTCGGAGACCCCGTCAAGGCTGTTTGCGGTTATCCCGTCCATACTTAACAGCTCGGCAACGCGTTCGCGGTTTATCGGGTAGGTCGTACCGGCAAGCGCGCCGCTGCCGAGCGGAGAAATATTCATCCGTTTTTTGCAGTCGTCGATACGTCCGGCGTCGCGAACAAGCATATATGCGTACGCCATTAAATGATGACCGAAGGTAATGGGTTGAGCACGCTGCAGATGGGTGTATCCGCACATCACGGTATCGGCATATTTTTCGCTTAAATCACACAGCACCCCAATGAGCTTTACGACTCGTGATTTAATTTCGTCCGCCTCGCGCAACAGATAAAGCCGTAAATCGAGCGCCACCTGATCGTTCCGGCTTCTGGCGGTATGCAGGCGTTTTCCGGCGTCGCCTATGCGAGCGGTAAGCTCACCCTCAACAAAGGAATGTATATCCTCGCTGGTCATATCGATCTTAAGCTTTCCCTCTTCAATCTCTTTTAGTATATTTTTAAGGGTAGCGACTATCAGTTCGGAATCCTTCTTCTCGATTATACCGCATTCGCCGAGCATTGTGGCGTGCGCCATGCTGCCGAGTATATCCTCCTTGTACATTCTGCAATCGAATGATATTGACGAATTAAAATGATCGGTCACCTCGTCGAGCTTACCGTGATAAGCTCCTGCCCAAAGCTTCATGCTTAAAACCACCTTGTTTTTCTTAGACTTGGCCGCTATACGGCAGCGAACAAAAGGGGTTTTAAAAATCCCCATTAACATCGCACCTTAAACGTATATATAATATACTCCAAAAAGCTCCTGAATGGAAGTGTTTTTTAATAGTCTATATTGTAAATTAAACTATTCGGCTTATCTTTCGGTCTTTTAAGCAGCTTAAATAAGCAAACGGGATACAGAATCCCTGCCAAAACCCACACCGTAAACAATAAAAGCGCACGGTATACCATTTAATAACAGGATATACAGTGCGCTTTTTGCTTTTCCTTAACAGTACCGAGCAGACAAAAGGCGTACCGAACGAAATTCTGACGGTATTTTCCCGATTTTGCCGCTTTCGTGGTGTATTTATCAAGCAATTACTATATCAAAAGGATCAGAACTTTCCGCCGCCACCGCCGTGCGTTGTACCCGACGATGAGGTATGTGTGCTGCTTCCGCCGGAGCTTGAGGAATCATTATCCTTCGGCTTAGCCGTACGGCTGACCGTAGAATAAAGGAACATATCACGGCTCTCGCGGACATTCATGCTGCCGGGCTTTACATAGCTGTCGGCCGCCGCCGCAAAGCTAACGCTCCTTAACTTGCTCTTCATACCGCCGACAACCGCCGACGCAATAAGAATCCCTACGACAAGGGAGATCGGTATCCATATGAGTGAGAGCGGATCATGCGGTAAGTTGCCGACATCGTACGGCTTTCCGGTTTCGACCGCATTTGTCACAAAACGATCTACCTCGTTTGCATATATCCTGAAGGCCTCGGCATAATCGCCGTCGGAAAGATAACCGGTAAATTTGTCGGCAATATACTCCCTTCCGGCATCGGTAATGGCGGCAATTCCGTAGCCGGTAGTGGTAATATACCAATCCCTGTCCTCCATGCTTATAAGAAAGAGCACACCGTCCTTGTTTTCGCCGAACCCGAATCCGCTGTAATCATAAAGATCGTCGGCATACTCTCTGGGCGTTTTCCCCGAGAGGGAATTGACGGTGGCTATAACAACGTCGAACTTCTGGCGCTCGCTTATCTCGTCAAGCTTGGCCTTTATTTCGGCCGCTTCGTCACTGCTGAGCAAGCCTGCCTCGTCCATAAGTCTCGGATATGTGCTTTGCGACACCTTGCTTTGAGCACCCGAGGTTACACTGCCGGTTCCGGCTGCAGACGAACGGGAAATTATGCTTTTTGCCGAGTTCAGATACGCCGTAAATCCGTCGGCATAGCTCATCTCATAGTTATATGCATCCCAAAAGCCTTCACAGTCGGCATTTGTAAACATACCGTCGCATTTGCCGGTTTTCCGAACAACGTATTCACCCTCATCCTCGTTAAGGACAAGCATAACGGAGTCCTGTTTACTAATACCTATTCCGCCGTAATTTTCGGCATATTTTCCGAGGCTGTTCGCTCCCTGATGATAGTCGTCGGTTATGAGCATTAAAACCTCAATACCGTACTCGTCATATATGTCGTCGGCAAGCTCGTTTGCAGCGTCAAGAGCGGCATCCGGCGCATTCATGGTCTCATCGATAAAATACTTTGCCCCGTCGGCGCCTGTCATCACCGAAAAAGACGCAAGCGAGACGAGCACCGCAACCAAAAGGATAAAAATTGATTTAAGCTTTTTACCGGTCATATTTTCATCCTCCCTTAAAGTATTCCGGCAAGCCAGAGCAGCCATGCTATTAAATATGTAGCGCCGCCGGCGATAAGGGTTACAAGCCACCGCCATTTTCTTGCGGCCGCTTTATCCACCGGGAGGTTGCCAACAAATTTGCCGGTTTGACCGTTCATGGCGAAAATGTACCTTTCGCCCTTCCATGTGGTGTTAAGAATCCACACCGGATACAGCGCATATCGCGCGTGGCCGTTGCTCAGGGATATACCCGAGCTTTCCGGAACAACGCTCGAATACCCCTGCACCGTTTTTTGAAACGCCTGCTCGGTCGAGTGTTTTACACGCTCGTCGGCACGGGTTATGCTCTGCTCGGACGAAACGTCGTATTTATCCGCCATGTAACCGGCAAGATAGGCCGTCTGGAACTCCTTTACGTCGGCAAAATCATACGGCTCAACCGATTCCATAAGATCATCCGGCATTTTCGACGAGCCGTCAACCGGAACATGCTCAAAGCTGATACTACCGGCCCTATGCACAAGAAAATAGCTGGTTTCGGTGTAATCGTAATCGCTGTCGCTCCAAAACCTAACCTTGGTCGCACGGTAGCGTATGGTCGCATCCGCATCGGTATCAAAAAGCCAGAACGGAACATATACACCCTTTATCTCGTCAATGTGGTTTTCATCCTTAAAGACCTTAGGCAAAAGCCTCTTGCCCTTAAGATGATTGGAAAATCCAGCCTTGGCGGCATTTTTATCGAGTTTAAACGGAATTATAAAATCCGGTTTCAGCGCACCCGAAAGCTTACCGGTCATAACCACCGGATTCGAGCAATACGGGCAGGTTGACGCCGCCGTATTTTCGTCGCACACAATTTCGCCGCCGCATGAATTACAAACATAGGTACAAAGCCCGTCGGCCTCGCCCGAAGACCACTGTGCGCCCGGGGTATTCTCCCAGTTCATGTTATCCGAGATATCGTTTTTCAACTCGGCATCGTAATTCTTAAGCGTTTCAAGCTCAAATTCGGTGTCGCAATAAGGACACTTCATTTTTTGCAGCGCACTGTCAAACGCAATCGCACCGCCGCAACACGGGCACTTGTACTCCAGTAAATCGGACATCTGCATATCCCCTTTTCAAAAAAACTAAATGCTGCACCAACCATAAAAACGTCAAAAGCTCAGGTGTTTTCTGAACGCATGACGGTCCTTCTCCTTCACGATACAGCATAATGACCGCAAATATAAACCATATAAATTATATTCGCGGCCATTTGATCTGATTAATGTAGTTAAGTATTGCACCCGAATTAAGTATATCGCCCAAAAAATAAGCTTTTTCGGATAAACGGTATTCTCCTTTTTCAGATGCAACAAAAATATTTTAAATTACTGTTTGTCGTTATCGTCGAAAACGTCGCCGCACTCAGGGCAGAACTTCGGCGGATGGGTGGGATCCTCCGGCTGCCAGCCGCATTTATCGCAGCGGTAAAGCGGTGCGCCTTCAGGCTTTTTAGCTCCGCAATTCTGGCAGAACTTGCCTTTATTGACTGCTCCGCACGAGCAGGTCCATCCTTCTTCGGCCGGTTTTTTTGCTCCGCATTCGGTGCAGAAATTACCCGTCGCCACAGCGCCGCACGAGCATTTCCAGCCGCCCGGCTGATTAGCTGCCGGCGCGCTCTTTGCGGCCGATTGCTGTGCAGCCGCCTGCTGTGCCGCTTGCTGCTGGCTCATAGCGTAAAGATCCTGTGCATTAACGCCGCCGGTATTCATGGCCATCCCCATGCCCATAAATCCGGTAAAAGCACCTGCTTCATTCGATGCTGCCGCCTTCATGGCGTCGGCCTGAGCGCCGACCAGGGTTGCAGCAGCCATGCCGGGATCGCGCATCATACCGGTGCGCTGCGCCTGCTTTATCATATCGGCGTCTTCCTGCGGCAAATCGACATTGCTCAGCGCAATGCTCACTATCTTAAGACCTCTGAGCTCGCCCCATTTGTTTGAGAGCGTCTCGTTCATCGCATCTTCCAGCTCGGCATTATGCGCGGCGATTTGATTCGGACGCATTTCAAGCTCCGACAGCTTTGCAAGAGCCGGACGCAAAGCGCTTATGAATTCTGATTTGAGCTGTTTATCAAGCTCCTCGCGGCGGTATTCGTCGCTGACATTACCGCAGACGTTGGTGTAAAAGAGTATCGGGTCGGCAATACGGTAAGAATAAACACCCGAGCAGCGTACCGAAACATCGACATCGAGACCTATTTTCGAATCGACCACACGGAAAGGAACGGGACTCGGAGTGCCGAAAAGATTTTCAAGCAGCTCCTTGGTGTTGAAGTAATAAACCCTCTGATCCTTGGCGGTATCTCCTCCGTAGGTAAAGCGCTTACCGATGGTTTTAAAGGTGTTTATTATCCCCTGTCCGAGTTTGCCGGCAAAAAGGCTCGGCTCGGTAGAAGAATCATATGTATACTCACCCGGCTCGGCGCAAAACTCAACCACCTTACCCTGTTCGACTATTATCATACACTGGCCGTCGGCAACGGCAATGCCCGAACCTCTCGAAATTATGTTGTCGTTGCCCTTGGTATTGGACGAACGGCCGCTTATCTGTTTACGGCCCTTTACCATAAGCACTTCCTTGTCAAGCGCCTCACAATAGAAAAATTCCTTCCACTGGTCGGCAAGGGTACCGCCTAAGGCTCCGACTCCGGCTTTTATAAGACCCATAATAAATACTCCTTTCAGATAAAAAACCGCCGAAAAAAGTCAAAACGGTTCTATATATGGTAATTGTAACACATAAATCCGGTTTAGTACAGCAAAAATTTATATTTTTAAGTATATTCGCAAAACCCGGCATGTCATTCGCATTCAAAAGGATGTTTAAAAAAAATCAAAGCAAAAAAATTAAAACCGGAAAACCCGCAACGGGCTTCCCGGTCATTAAATCAAATTAAATTAACTGTTATAATCCGCAACAAAAGCAGATTAAAAAGCTAAACAAACCCTCTGTTTTTGTTAAGCTTATGCTTTTTTATCGATCCGGCCGTACAGCGGCGCCGTATCCATGTCCTTTTTCTGCTCGCGGTCAGGAGCGGATGTGGTGACCGGTCTGTCATTGCGCGGCCTGCGCTGATAGGAACGTCCTCTTGAATAAGAGCCGCCCCTCGAATCGCGGCGTCCCGAATCACGTCGGTTGTTGTAGGTTATATGGCCGTCCTTCGATGTACCGATTACAACACGGCGATAAGGCTCGCTGCCTATTGACCATGAGGTTATTCCCTCAATGTCATGCACCGTCATGTGTATTATGCGGCGCTCGTAGGGATTCATCGGCTCAAGTGCGATATTCTTGCCGCTTTTAAGAGCCTGTGAAGCAATCCTCGAGGCTAAGGTCTGCAACGCCTTCTGGCGCTTGTTACGGTAGTCGCCGGTATTAAGCAGAATTCTCTGATAAGCGGTCTCGGAACCGTTTGCGGCAAGCACAGTAAGGTACTGAAGCGCATCAAGGGTCTCGCCTCTTCTTCCGACAACGGCGCCTATGTTATCACCCTCAAGGGTTATTTCTATTCCGCCGTCGTAATCGCTCATGGAAATCTCGGCTTCTATATCCATGCAGGACAAAACCTTGGTGAGATATTCCTCGGCGCGCCGTGCGGTTTTAAGCTTTTCCTCGTCGGTGATGGGCCGTTTTTCGAATATATCGGCCTTTTCGCCGTCGGTTGTATCCTGAGTCTGAGAATCAGCCGGCTTTTCATTTTCCTTTTTATCTGCTTTCTCAGCCTTTTCGGCACGGACGGGTCTCGAGCTTCTTTGTGGCTTAAGGTCCTTTTTTCTATCGCGCTCGGGCGCGGCGGCACCGACCGGCTTTGTACCTGCCGGGTCTGCCTTCACCTCGTCCTCAAGCTCAATATACGCCCTTACCTTAGCCGGGCAACCGCCGAAAAGACCAAGGGTCTTTTTCTGCGGCATGTCGATTATCTCATATTTTACATCATCATCAATACCGGCGCCGAGCAATAATGCGGCGGCCTCGCGGGCCTCATCGACGGTAGCGCCGGTGGCGATAGCTTCCTTTATCAAGGTTACACCTCCGAATATTTGAGCGAGACGAAAACTACGCCTCGGTACTTTCGATTATTTTCTTTTCTCTTTCCCTACGTAAATTCACGGTTTTCACTTCGCCGCGGGCTATTATCTTATAGGGCGACATATGCTTGTTGAGCAGCACCTGAATGAGCATTCCGAGAAGATTCGAGCACATCCAGTAAAATCCTACCGCACCCGGTACTATAAAGGAAATGTAAAGCGACATAAAGGGCATAAGGAACATCATGCAGCCCATATTTGCCGCTGCTTCGGGATTGGTCTTTTTCTGCATTCTCGTGGTTATCCACGACGAAAGGAAGGCCGAAGCAAAGGATGCCAGCGGAATAAGCCACAACAGCAGATCCGCTCCGGTAAGCTCCGAAAAACGCAAGGTAAACTTCGGCGTCTGGGTAAGATCGATACCGAAAAGGTTAAAGTCCATTCCCCTTACACCGTCTACAATAGGCGCATATTCTGGATCGGTAAGTCCGGAAACGTTATGAATTACATCAAGCTCGGTTATCTGAGCGACCGTTTTGCCGAGGGTGTTCGCCACGGACTCCATAGCCTTGGAAATAAGCTCGGAATTTATATGCAGAATGTAAGAAAGCGGACTTCTTATAGCCATCCACACACCCCACAAAAACGGAAGGGTTATCAGCTGAGGCAAACAACCGCCCATAAGCTTTACACCCTCACGGCGGTAAAGCTCCTGCATTTCCATATTATATTTCTGCTTGTCGTCGCCGCATCTTTCCTTAAGAGCATCAAGCTTGGGCCTTACGGCGGTCTGCTTGGCCGTGGCCTTTTGCTGATTTATGTTAACCGGTAAAAAAACCAGTTTTACAAGCAATGTAAATACTATTATCGCAACGGCGTAATTTCCGAGTGGGCTCCATATCGAACCGAGCAGATTATAAAGCTGCTCGAGCACCCAACCCATGGCGCTGTAAATATACTTCAAAATCAATTCCTCCGGCCGTAATCGCGGCCATCATCAAAAAAATCCTTGGTTTAAGGCTCTGATGCCTTTTGTTTTGGGTTATTTTGGTATTGGGATTATTCCGGCTTTTCAGGTTTTCCCGGCTGCTTTTTTTCCGCCGTTTTTTCGGGCACCGGATCATATCCGCCTGCATGGAACGGATGACATTTCAGTATCCGTCTTAAAGCAAGCCAACCGCCCTTAATTGCCCCAAAACGCTCAATTGCAGTGAGCGCATACTCCGAGCATGTCGGCGTAAAACGGCAACACGGCGGTTTTAAAGGGGATATTCCCTTTCTGTAGGCGGTTATGAGAAAAATAAGTAGCTTTTTCATTTTTTACTGCCGGTTTCATGCTTTTTGTCCGGCCGTTTACGGCGCTTAACCGCTATTCACATATGACATTAAGCTTTAAAAGCTGCCGCCGCATCTCCCGTGCGACATCGTTCATATTAACCGATGCCGTCCTCGTTCGCGCGACAAAAACAAGGTCATAGCTACCCGTTATTTCGGGATACAGCGCTCTGAAGGCTTCCCTTATAACCCTTTTGGAGCGGTTGCGCTCGACGGCGCCGCCGACCTTTTTGCCGGCGGTAATTCCGTAACGAACGGCATTGCCTTTGCCTTTTGTACAATAGGTTACAAGCGTAGATCCGACAATATACTTTCCACGTGAATATAACCGGCGAAAATCATGGTTTTCCTTTAATACAACAGGCTTCAAAGGTAATCCCCCGTTCAGGTAAAACAAGATACTCAGCGCTTTTACGCGCTAAGTACCTTGCGGCCCCTTGCTCTGCGACGAGCCAAAACCTTGCGGCCGTCTGCGGTGGACATTCTTTTACGGAAACCGTGCACCTTGCTGCGATGACGCTTTTTAGGCTGATAAGTTCTGATCACATCAATACACTCCTTTCAAAACGCAGGGCTAAATATAATAAAATACATAACACAAATTGCTGTCCAACACAAAAAGGACGCGACCCTGCGAATTTAAATTTTACTATAAATCCAACGCAATGTCAACACAAAATTTCTCATTCTTTCAATTAAAGAGCTTAGAATCCATCCGCACTGTTTATAGTTATGATATTCTCCGAAAACCGCCTGAACCAAACAGGCCCTGCGACTTAAAATCAAGAAGCAGAGCCCGTTCGGTATTGGAAGGAGATACAGTTACAAAACTGTGGAAATGTCGTAATTTTTATATCAGCTGTTGGCCGTTCCGAGGGTTATTTTTACGGTGTAAAGCTTATTCTGCCTGTAAACCGTGAGGGATATCGTCTCACCCGGAGCATATTTCGCCTTTTCGCTGTTGTACATGGTAAGGCTGGTAATATCGGTGTTATTGAACTGGGTTATTATGTCGCCGCGCTGTAATCCCGCCGACTCGGCCGGACTTCCTTCGCTTACCCTTTCGACTACAACACCCGACGGATATCCCATCATATTGAGACGTTCGGAGGTATAATAGCTGCTTATATCAAGTCCCAAATATGCCTGCGGCTCGTCGACGTTTTCGATTATTCTCTTGCAGATCGAAACAACGGTGTTTGACGGAATGGCAAAGCCCATTCCCTCGTATTCGGTAGAGGCAAGCTTTGCACTGTTAAGGCCGATAAGAAAACCGTTAGAGTTAACAAGCGCACCGCCCGAGTTGCCGGGGTTTATGGCTGCGTCGGTCTGAATAAGGTTTACATATTCGCCGGTGTTTTCCATCTGAATGGTACGGTTAAGGCCGCTTATTATTCCGGCGCTCACCGAGCCCATAAACTGCAATCCGCCGGGATTTCCGACCGCGACGGCGGTGTTGCCGACCTTGACCTCGTCCGAGTCGCCGATCTCTATTGCGGTAAGACCGGTTTTTTCGATTTTTACCACGGCCAGATCGGCACTGACATCGTATCCTATAACCTTGGCATCAATAGCCGTTTGTGGATCGCTCGGCAAAAAGACCGATATGCTTCCGTTGTTTTCGACCGCTTCGGATATAACATGATAATTGGTCACTATATATCCGTCGGAGGAATATATGACCCCCGAGCCTTCGCCGCTTTTATCGGTGGATCCGTAAAAGAAATAATTGACCGAGAAGGTGGTCCTTATCCCGACGACCGAAGGCGATACCTTTTCGGCAATGGCCTCAACGAGCGAATCCGAGCTGCTCTCGACTATATTTATCTGTTTTATTGCACTGTCCTCGGAGTCATATGACTCGGTCACCGATGTGTCGTTCCCGTCGCCGGTGACTATTCCGGTTTTTCCGGCCAGCATAAAGGCCATGGAGGTGCAAACACTCGATATTATAGCGCACACAAGTGCGATTGACACTATCATTCCCACCGTAACGTTGGTGGTTTTTTGGGTGTGCTTATGACCCTTGGGATTTTTACCGTCATGCAGCGAAACCGGAACCACCGGCTGATTGTCCTGATGAGAACCGTACCCCGGCATAAAGGTTATTTCCTTTTGAGGGGTAAAACTGTTGACCGTCGGCCCGGGATTCGGAGCGTTTTCAAAGCCGCTTTCGGCCGCCGTATTTGATGTAAAGCCGCCTGCCGGAGTATCGCTTGCTCCGTTTACCGCCGGATCGCTGCTGTCCCGGTATAAAAAACCTCCGTCGGCCGGATTAATATTATGATCGTTTTCCGATGATTCGGACTGAATACCCGCAAATCCGGCGGATTCCTCCCGGCCGTCCGTTTTTTCCGAAAAGCCTTCTTTGCCGCCCATGATACCGTTTTCATTATTGATATTGTTTTTGTTATCAAAGCTATCCATATATGTCAACTCCCGTAGGGTTTTGTAAGACATTATTACGACATCTAAAACAAACGCTGTCTTTGTTTTTCTGATTGTATTGTATTCCTATTATGTGAATAATTAATTAAGAAGGTTTGCATATTTCGTAAATTACAAACGGCCGTTTTTTATTTCATATTGCACCGAAGCACAGGCTATAAGCTCCGGATCATGTGTCGCCGCTATTACGGTTGTGCCATCTTTCCGCATTTTTTTCAAAAAGCCCGTAACAGCACCCGTGCTTTCTTTATCGAGGCTGGCGGTAGGCTCATCGGCAATAAGCAGCTCGGGCGCGTAAACTGCGGCACGCGCGAGTCCCACTCTTCTGAGCTGTCCGCCCGAAAGCTCAAACGGATAGCAGTTTTCTTTTCCGATAAGTCCGACGCCGCACAGAGCCTCAAGGGCTGCACTTTGTCTTTTTTTCGATGTTACTCCGCGGTATTTAAGCGGCATACAGACATTTTCCAAAACGGTTATATTGCTTATAAGGGCATCCTCCTGCATTACAAAGCCTATTTGCCTTTTAAGATAAGTAGGCATACAACGCCCCTTTTTGATCCTTCTGCCCTTGTAGGTGTAATCTCCGCTGTCTACTGTATCGATTCCGCCGATTATATTAAGCAGGGTGCTTTTCCCGATTCCCGATCTTCCCGAAAAAACCGCAAATTCGCCCGTCCGAACCTTGAGCGAAAGGTTTTTCAGCACCTCGATTGTTTCGCCGTTTGCGCAGATGTATTTTTTGTTAATTTTTTCAAGCTTTACTATTTCCATAATATCCGGCCGCTCCGAAAGTCATCCTGATTTTTATTAGTATTGTCAGCTTTTCGGTATAAAAACGTATTCGCTGCAGAAAATATTAAAAAGAAAAAGCAATAATTTTTCCGCAAATCGGCGTTTTAAGATAAAAACCATAATCAATGACAACGGCAAAACAAAAAGGCCGGCGGTCCTGGTTTTTATCACACAGACACACCGTCTTAAAAGCCGTCCTTTACGGAAAGCTTATATTTAAAGGAGTAAGCCATTTATGAGTTTTACAAATAAACAGTATTCCGAAATGATCGACAAGGCCTCTCCCCCGTCGAGTGTTTTAAAGGACTGCATATGCGCCTTTCTTGTGGGCGGAGCCATCTGCCTGCTCGGGCAGGTACTTACCAATCTTTTTGTATCGGCCGGAATAGAAGCCGAAACGGCAAAAACGGTCTCTACAATATCCCTCGTTTTTCTTTCGGCCCTTTCTACCGCCTGCCGTTTTTACGATAATATTGCACGCCATGCCGGCGCCGGAACCCTCGTCCCCATTACCGGCTTTGCCAACGCCATAGTCTCCCCTGCCATGGAGTTCAAAAGCGAAGGACTTGTAATAGGCACGGGTGTAAAGATGTTTAATATAGCAGGCCCCGTAATAGTTTACGGTACCACCGCAAGCGTAATTTACGGAATAATCCTCTGGATCATCGGTATGTTTTAAAAATAAAAGCAACGTAAATCTGTCGGGATACATCACAAAAGGAGAAAATGCAATGCCCTCACGCATAGGTAATTACACATTAAAGCTTGAAAAAGCCCCCTACATTTCGGGATACGGCTCGTGCGCCGGAGAAAAGGAGGCGGCAGGCCCCATAGGCAAGGAATTCGACCTTACCTTTGACGACCCCTATTTAGGACAAGCCACCTGGGAAAAGGCCGAAAGCGAAATGCTCCGCATAGCAATACAGTATGCCCTTGACAAAAGCGGACTTAAAAGCAGCGATATAAACTATCTTTTTGCCGGCGATCTGCTTAATCAGTGCACCGGCTCGACCTTCGGCGCAATCGGATTTAACATTCCTCATATCGGACTTTTCGGCGCATGCTCTACAATGGCACTTTCCTTAGGTCTTGCTGCCTGCTTTACCGACGCCGGACTCGCAAAAAATGCGCTTGCCGCCACCTCGTCGCATTTTTGCACGGCCGAAAGACAGTTTCGCTATCCGCTCGAATACGGCGGACAGCGCACCCCGACCGCCCAGTGGACCGCAACGGCGGCCGGCGCCATGACGGTATCGGCCGAAAAAACCGGAATTTCAAAGGTCCGCATAAGCGATGTTACCTTCGGCAGAATAACCGACAAGGATGTAAAGGACCCTAACAACATGGGCGCCGCCATGGCCCCGGCCGCATGCGACACAATATGCAATTTCCTGCGGGACACGGGTACCGCTCCCGATGATTACGACGTTATAATAACCGGCGACCTCGGACGGGTAGGCTCAAATCTGCTTTACGAGCTTTTGGCCGCCGACGGTTACGATATAACCGAAAATCACGCCGATTGCGGATTGCTGATATTCTCACCGCAAACTCAGGACGTTCACTCCGGAGGCTCGGGGTGCGGCTGCTCGGCTAGCGTTTTGTGCTCAAGGATAATGCACAATATGGAAATGCAAAAGCTTAAAAACGTCCTTTTCTGTGCGACCGGAGCGCTCATGTCGCCGACCTCCCAGCAGCAAAAAAACAGCATTCCGGGTATTGCCCATTTAATACACATGACCACGATCTGACATCTGTCCCCCGGCAAAAAAGGAGAAAAAATGGATAAAATAGTACACTATTCAAGAACCGGCCGCAAGACCAGGCGCACATTGCACATTATATTAAAAGCATTACTGCTTACCCTTTGCGCGGCAGGTCTCGTAATTATAGGTTATCTTTTAGCCTTTATTGTAAGCACCTCGGCCGCTCTTGTGTTTATGTAACCTTGAAAAACATCCCAAACACCGCCGACAACAAGCGGAATAACCGCTCCGTTATCCCGCCGCCAAACGCACCGATCCGTCGCCGCCTCATTTGTCGGGCGCGTATTCTTCCGGGCGGCAATAAGACTGTCGGCAATCCGATCCGCCTCATTGTTATTCCCGTCAAAGTAGTACAAAAAAGTAAAAAACCGGCGGACAGCAACGCGTGTGCTGCACCGTCGGTTTTTCATTGTTGTTTCGGAAACCACCGGCTATGCCGGTGGAGGCATCCCGTAAAAAAAGCTTTAGCTTCAAGCATCGAGCGAAGCGAGTCGAGAATAACAATCCAAAAAATTCGTATGCACTCGATAAAAACGCCTGATGCCCGTTTACGGGCGGCGGGGCATTTGATGCAAGTGAAAAATCATTCAGTGCATCTTTAGATGCCAGCCGGTAAAAAGCCATTCTAGGGCTTAATCAAGCCGCCGGCTTAGCCGGCGGTCATGACTTTATTATATTTTATTACGGCGCTTTTCGACAGCGGCTAAACCCGATTACGGGCAATGGCTCCGTACCCGGTTTCAGACGACAAAGCTTTGCCGTCAACAACCAGTATAATGCGTATTACTCGCCGTCCCTTGCGTCGACAATAACTCCGCTGTCGCCCATTACGTTGGGCAGCTTTCCGTCCCATTTGTTCCATTTTACATACTCGACGTAATCCGGCGAGGCTGACAATGCGTCCTGAATGAGCTTTATGCTCTCGGCCTCGGCCTGAGCCTGGGTAACCTGCTGTTTGGCCTCAACCTCAATACGGGCTAAATCCTGCTCGGCCTTAAGAGCATTTTGCTGGGCAGTCTGCTTGGCCTCTACCGCGGCGTTGAATTCGTCGGAAAAATCGAAATTCACGATATTGAATATCTCTACGACAATTCCGTATTCGCCAATCTTTTCCGAAAGGGCGGATTTTATCTGATCACCCACGCTTTGCCGCTCGGTTATAAGCTCCTCGGCCGTATACTGAGCCGCGACCGCCTTAATGCTTTCCTGTATGGCCGGCGAAATAATAACGTTGCTGTAATCGCCGCCGACATTTTTGTAAACCGAGGCCGAAGCGGTTGTATTAACGCGGTAGTTTACCGCGACAACATACGACACTATCTGCAAATCCTTCGAGGAGGCAGTGCCGTCGGTCTCGATCTTTTGGGTGCGGTTGTTAACCTGTATTACCTTCTGGACAAAGGGCGTTTTAAAATGAAGTCCCTCCGCAAGCACATTATCGGACACCGCTCCGAAGGTGGTAACAACGCCGGTATGACCCGACTCGACCACCGTAAAGCAGGACGATATAACAGCAATGACTATTACGGCCAACACCGCCCATAAGCCTATTTTTACCGGTTTTTTCATAACTTCCTCCGAAAATATATTTTTCTGAAACATGTCAAGTATCGCACCCGATAGGTAAAAAACGATTCTTACCCTTTGTCGGTGCAGCACAAGGCGTAATTTCCGAAATACCGCTTTATTCAAAAAGACCCATACACAAATCCGGAATTTGCGTATGAGTCTTATTCTTTAAGGACGGACCGAGGAGATTTATCAGTTCTCCCGTGATGACGATCCCATCCCGCGTATTCCGCGGAACTACTCCCTCATATTTCATTATTTACATATTACCACCTTTATTTTCTTTTGTCAAGATTTTTGTGTTGCCCGACCGATCTATAAGCACTCTTATTTTGTCGTTTCTAAAAACAATTTCCGTTATTAAAGCACTTTTCTTTGCGTTTTTTGCACAAAAAAGTATTGTAATTACTCCCCCGCTGTGATACAACATACCCGTCGATAATCCTATAAGCCGTTCACTCACCACAGACGTGACGGCTTCGACATTAAGGAGGGACAATTGATGAAAGAAATAACCTATCCCATTCGCTCGCGCACATTAAAGGATATAGCGACCCAGGAGACCCTTGACAATCTTATAGCCCAGATTGAAAACTGGCAGCAGGGCGTCGGCAACTACGGACTTTTAAATCTTCATTCCTGCTGGGGAAAAACGTCGGTCCTTGATAAACGTTATCAGGGCCAGACCGTAAGCAATTATCAAGGTCTCGCCGCCGTTTTTAAAAGACTTTACGAAACCACAAAGAACCCTAAATGGTGGCATAAAACCAACGACGTAATAAGGAACGTACTTTATCTTCAGCAGCCCGACGGAGGATTCCGCCATGCAAGCTCCGAATTCGAGCCGACCTTCGACTCGCACGCTACCTGCCCTATCCACCAGGGGAAAGCAGCACTGACCCTGCTCGAATACTACGACTGGGAATATGCCGACAGTAAAATCAAGGAGCTTATAAAACCGGCAATAGACCGCCACTGGGAATATTTCAACGATTATTTCTGGTGCCTCGGCAACGCCGGAAGACGTCCTCACCCTTACAAGGCCGGCTGGTGCGGCGTCACGAATCAGGATCTTGTAGCGGTGGCAATGCTGGCATATTATTATAAATGCTTCGGGGATAAAAGCAGGTATGACGAATTCGGAAAGCCGACCCTCGACCTCATTCTCTCGGATGAATACTACTACAAGGATATGGGACTTTTCGAACGCGGCGACGGCGAGAATTTCACCGAACGCACCCCGTATTATGTTATAATAATACATATGCTCGAAACGATTTACTCGATAATGCACGACGAGCGCATCCCCGATGTAATCGACAATGTCGTCTGTCATTTATTCGACGCCGCTTACACCGGAGAGGACGGGCTTATTCACCTTGCCTGGGGAGCCAAAACCGACGAAAAGGACAAAAGCCATGTTACCGGCTGGATACAGACCCCAACGGTATTTGATTCATACATAGATATAATTAAGCTTATGGACAAATATCTTAAGAAACACCCCGACGAAGAAAAACAGAGAATTCTCGACTCCCTTACCGAGACATTTTGCGCTTACTTCTATTGCGACGGCACTATTCCGGCTGCTCTTTGGGGGAAAAATCCGATATTCGAAATTTTCGTAAGACCCGGCCGCGACGGACTGATAATGCTTATCATGGACCTCCTCGGCGACAATGTACAGGATCCGAAACCGGCAGAACCGCTTTGCATTCACCGTAAATACGGCGAATATACCTTCAAGCAAAAGGATAAATACTGGGCTATCGAGGAAAACGGCAAGCGTCTTTACGGAGGATACACCCCCTGCGCTTTCGGAATCACCCACGGAGACGAGGCTCCTGTTTTCGGGAACTTTGACCTGCTCGACACCCCCGATATCGTAGAAATTATAAAAGACTGATTTTTCAAAACAAAACAAAACAAACGACAAAAGACCTCCGGGACCGACTTTAACGTCAATCACGGAGGTTTTTTAATTCAGTTTTAATATTATATTTTTTAAAAACTATATTCCCGATACGATAAAAACCGATACGGCATTTAAATAATATTCTTCTTATATGATGTTATCTATTTATCAAATAAATATACTAATCCTTCTCCGTGTAAAGCTTTACGTATTTTTGAACGATGTCTGACATTACGGGCAGCTTTTTCTCTACATCTTCAACCAGTTTAAGCTGGGTTCTGGCCCTGTCGAGATTGTGGTTTTCACGGTGGACCTTAAAGTATACGTCGCCGTTTAAATAATCGGCAAGAAAACGCGTTCCGCACTCGTATGTAAGTATAAGCACCGACATCGGCAAAAGCTCAATTTCCGTTTCGGTCAGGCAATGTGCCGTCTGCTGCAAAAAGCCCTTGGTAAACTGCTCAAACTTTTCAAGATCAAACCAGATCTTATCGAGATCGGTCTCATCCTCCGCTCCGCTTGAAGCACCGAAACGAAGCGCATCACCGAAATCGAACAGCGCCGATCCCGGCATAACGGTATCGAGGTCTATTACGCAGGATTTTTCATTGTCGTCCTTATCAAACAGAATGTTGTTGAGCTTGGTGTCGTTGTGGGTTACCCTAAGCGGAACCGAGCCGTCGGCCATTCTATCGGTAATGCAGGAGGCATACTTGCTGAATTTCAAAGCCGCCTCTATTTCTTTTTTTGCATATTCGGCCCGGTTTGCCGCATTGTTTTCTATTGCGCATTCGAGCTGTTTAACCCTTTCGGGGGTGTTATGAAAATCCTTTATGGTTTCATGAAGAGTTTCGGCCGAAAAATCGCTTAGCATTGCCTGGAATTTACCGAACGCACGGCCGGCATAGTAAAGCTGTATAGGATTTTCAACCAGATCGTAGCTTACGGAATTTTCTATAAAATGATACATTCTGAAAACGTTTCCGTCATCAGCCTTATAACAGTTCTTTTTGTCCTTGGTATAAATAACCGTAAGGGTTTCGTTTTTCGGGTCACCGCCGTTTTTTGTGATTTTTTCAGAGAGAAAACGGGTCACATTTACGATGTTTTCCATCACATTCTCCGGCTCTTTAAAGACATTCGTGTTTATCCGCTGAAGAATAAACTTCGGGTCGGTCTCACACAAATATGTATCGTTTATGTGGCCGTTTCCGTAGGACTGAATGTCTGTTTCTATATCAAACTGCGAACAAATTCCCCTTAAATCGAAGCTGTCGGTTGCCACTGTAATGACCCCTTCCGTTTTCTTTCGTTTTTTCTTACTAATACATATTATATCGGAAAAATTGAAATTCTCCATCATTGCAGCAAATTAATCTTTTTTCGGATCAATCTTGCGAACATCATTTAATCTTTAATTAACAAATGCTCAAAAGGTTTGCAACAAGAACAAAATCCAAACATTTCACCGCTCGGTAAAAGGTTCGGATTCGCCATGACTGATACGAATAGCTGATAGGGACCTGAAGGCTGAAAACGCGAGCATAAAGAAAACAATTTACTTTTATTTTCACACGCGAACCGCCTTAAGGTGCTTACCTGGTGCCGCTGACCGGACTTGAACCGGTACGATATCGCTATCGAGGGATTTTAAGTCCCTTGTGTCTGCCTATTCCACCACAGCGGCGAATTTTTGTTTCTGCTTAAAATCGGGAAAATTCTGACCCGTCAGCCTAACGATTATAACCCATAAGACATCCCGTGTCAATAATTAAGTTTTGCTCCTTTAAAGTTTTTTCTGCTTATATTCCGCACATACTGTACCGGACAAAGACTCTTTTCCGGTAAATCACATGGCAAAATACAGATACTTTAAAGGAGCAAACACGATAAACAATTTAAGTGATTTTTTACTTACTCGGCCTTTTTGCGAACCCTTTTTATTATTATAAAGGCGGTCGCCGCAACAAGGGCCAAAGCGACTATCGCATAAACGAATGAGCTGATTTCGGTGCGCTTGACCTGACTCCAGCCGTCGTCCATTATTTTCTGGGTGTCGGCGTCAAGATATAAAAATTCCTCACCGCGCGAGAGAATTTCGGCCGACGGATAAACCACCTCATCGTTGTAATAAGAGTACTCGGGATCCTGCTCAACCGAGGTTATCGGGCTTGAATAGCCTATCGTCTCGGCGTTTGCAAGGGCAATCTCATGCGAGCACATAAAATTGATATACTCCTCGGCCGCCGCCTTGTTTTTGGCCCCTTTGGGAATGCACATGGCATCCACAAAAACGTTGAAGCCTTCCTTCGGGAAAACAAATTCGAGGTCGGGATTATTGGCCTGCATGGTTTTAAAATCTCCGGCATAATACGGGGCGATCGCCGCCTCGCCGCTTTCCATTTTATTAAAGACCTCATCGGCAACATAGGCCTGTACAAGGGGCTTTTGCTCCTTTAACTTCTCGGTGGCAGCATCCCACTGAGCCTTATCGGTGGTGTTGTAGCTGTAACCGAGCAGAGAAAGCGCCACGGCATATGCGTCGCGCGGGTTGTTGAACATAAGTATTTTACCGGCATACTGTTCGTCCCACATATCGGCCCATCCCTCAAGAGGCGCCGAAACCATTGTTTTATTGTAAATAATGCCGGCGGTTCCCCATGTATAAGGCACCGAATATTCGCTGTTCGGATCGTACGAAAGCGAGGTTTTTATCACCTTTTCGTCTACGCTCTTATAATTCGGAATGTTTGAAAAATCGAGCTTTTCAAGCATATCCTCCTTTATAAGACGGGAAATCATGTAATCCGACGGGGTTATAACGTCGTAATTGGCTCCGCCTGCTTTAAGCTTTGCATACATGGTCTCATTGGTGTCGTAATTTGAGTAATTTACGGTCATTTTAACGCCGTATTTCTGCTCGTAATACTTTTCAAATTCGGCGTTGACGTCGAGCGAATCCTCAGATCCGTCCGAGATATACTCGCCCCAGTTGAACACGTTGAGTGTAACCGGGTCGTTGTTGTCGGCACTTACCGCAACGCAAAGCGACGACAAAACCACAACAAGTACAGATAAAAATGACAAAAACCTTTTCAATTCCTTCGTTTCTCCTTAAATAAAGATTTTTTTATCACATTGAAAACCTTTTAAGGTTTTCAAGTCCTACCCTTATGCTCTCGTCCACCGGCTCCATCCCCTCGAATTCGAGAGAAATATATCCGTCGTATCCGGCGGCCTTTAAAATGTTTATACACTGCTTTACCGGAACGCAGCCGTGGCCCAAAACCGTACCGCGAAGGTAGTTTTGTCCCCGGGTTTTAAAAAAGCAAGCCCCGGGGTCCTCGCCCGATCCAGACTTATAAAGAAAATCCTTGGCATGGATATAAAAGGCATGAGGAGCAAGCCTTGATACCGCCTTTGACGGCTCCTCATCGACGCAAAGGAAATTGCCGATATCCACAAGCAGGCCGAAATTCTCATATCCGACGGCGTTAAAAAGCGCCTCTACGCGGTCGGAATCCTGGCATATAAACCCGTGGTTCTCGGTCATTGTGCGAACACCGCTGCCCTGTGCGTATTCGGCCACTCCGCGCACGCAATCGGCGACGGATTTAAGGCCTTGATCAAAGGAAGCGAAAAATCCCCCTGCCCCGAAAACGTCATGCCGCATGAGCTTCGAGCCCATCAAGGCGGCCGCATCGACGTAACGCTTTAACCGTTCAACCTCGTTGTGCCTGCCCTTTTCATCCTTGTTAAAATCGGCAGCTATTGCAAGGTTTGTAACCTCAAGGCCGAAGCTCCTTGCCCTTTTGCCGAATTCCTCCGCAAAACCAAGAATTTCCTTATCATCAATATATCCCGAAGGACTCAGTTCAATGCCGTCAAACCCGATATCCGCCGCTTTTTTCACACAATCGGCAAGGGTCATCTCCCCATTTGCAATGCTCCTTGCAAAGCTGTAGGTCGTAACGGAATACTTCATCTGCAAGTCCTCCTACCGCTGCACTGATACAGCCGGTTTGTTATCGGCCGTTATTTCCCGGATGCGGAATTTGTCTTTAGCTTTTTCTCGTTGCGATTCTGCCGGACATTTATCAGTATAAGCAGCACGAGCACCACGACAAAAAGTATTGTCGAAAGGGCGTTTATGTCCGGACGAACACGTTTTTTGGTCATGGAATAAATCCTAAGCGGAAGGGTCTGAAAGCCCGGACCGCTGACAAAATAGCTTATTACAAAATCATCGATCGAAAGGGTAAACGACATTATAAATCCGGTGATTATTCCCGGTACGACCGACGGCAAAACCGCCTTAAAAAAGGCCTTTATAGGGGTGCAGCCGAGGTCCTGAGCCGCCTCGGACAAATACCTGTCGGAGGCCTTAAGCATCGGCAGCACCGAAAAAATAACGTAGGGTAAATTAAAGGTTATATGAGCTATAAGCACGGTTACAAATCCGAGGGTCGAGGTGTTTTTAAACAGCACACCCACAAAAACAAACAGCAGCATAAGCGAAACGCCGGTTACTATGTCGGGGTTCATAAGCGGTATATTGGTAACCGCACTGACCGCTTTTTTCTGCCAGCGGTGCATATAGGATATTCCGACCGCCGCCGCCGTGCCGAGCACCGTTGCGATAACGGCCGACAAAACGGCCACTATAAGGGTGTTGTACAGCGAGCCGATGGTCTGCCTGTCGCGAAAAAGCTCGGCATACCATTTAAACGAAAATCCCGTAAAAACTCCGGTGGAATCGCCTTTGTTAAATGAAAAGAAAATCATGACAAGGATAGGAGCATACATCAGGAAAAAAATTATGAAAAGATATATCTTAGAGGCTTTTTTCATACGACCATCGTCTCCCCTTCCCCGTCGGTATACTGGTTCATTATGGCTATGCATATAAAGATCATGACCATAAGCACCAGCGACAGCGCCGCGCCGACATTGTAGTTATACTCCCAGTTGAACTTTGTGTCGATAACATCGCCTATAAGCATGAGGTTTCCGCCGAGCTTCTGGGAAATATAAAAGGTACTTACCGACGGAACAAACACCATGGTAACGCCCGAGGCGATTCCCGGAACACTAAGCGGCAGCACCACTCTTTTAAAAACCGACATGGCCGAGCCGCCCAGATCCTGAGCCGCCTCGATAAGGTTTTTGTCGATCTTGGTCATGACGGTATAAAGCGGCAGTATCATATACGGAATAAAGTTGTAAACCATACCTATAACGACGGCCGCACGGGTGTTTATAACGTGTATAGGACCTATACCGATATACGAAAGCAGGCTGTTTATTATACCGGTATCCTCCAGAATGGTCATAAGCGCATAGGTCCTCAGTATAAGATTCATCCACATCGGCAGCATGACAAGCACTATCATTATACGCTGCTTCGATTGCGGCATTCGCGATATCATATAGGCTATCGGATATGCGATAACAAGGCTTATAACGGTAGCTACCGCACCCAGCCACACCGACAGCAAAAGGGTGTCGCCGTAATCCGCAATGGCCGAAATGTTGTTAAGCGTGAAGGCCCCATCGCTGTCGGTAAAGGCATAATAAGCCACCACGCCTAAAGGCACGACTATAAATATTACCGACCACAAAAGGTAGGGCGCCGCGCATAGGCGCTGAGCCAAAGTGCGTTTAGCCTTCAATTCTTGTCATCCCCTTCGCTTTCTTCGCCCTCTTCGAAAATCTCGCTCGCTTCCTCCTCGGGAACGTAATCCGGATCGGAAAGATGATCCATTTCCTCGCTGAAGGTGCTGTAATCGCCGAACATTCCGGAATACTCCGATTTTTTCATAACATGTATATCCTCGGGATTAAGCACAATGCCTATATCATCCCCGACGTTTATACAGTCGGTGGTCTGTATCATCCATTTAAAGCCCTTTATATCCACTATTACCTCATAATGGACACCCTTGAAGGTCGATCCGGTAACAATACCCGACAGATGTCCCTTTTCCGGAACGGTAACGTCTATATCCTCGGGACGTATTACTATGTCGACCGGCTCGTCCTTATCAAAGCCCTTATCGACGCAATCGAAGACCTTGCCGGCAAATTCGCACTTATAATCCTCGCGCATAATGCCGTCTAAAATATTGCTGTCCCCTATAAAATCGGCGACAAAGGCATTCTCCGGCTCGTTGTAAATATCCTGAGGGGTTCCTATCTGCTGAATTAACCCCTTATCCATAACCACAACGCGATCGGACATGGAAAGCGCCTCTTCCTGATCGTGGGTTACGAAAATAAAGGTTATTTTAAGCCGCTGCTGTATTTTTTTAAGCTCAACCTGCATATCCTTGCGAAGCTTTAAATCAAGGGCTGCAAGCGGCTCGTCAAGAAGCAGTACCTTGGGACTTGTAACCAAAGCGCGGGCTATTGCAACACGCTGCTGCTGACCTCCCGAAAGGGTGGCGATCCGCCGCTTTTCAAAGCCCTTTAAGCCGACAAGCTCTATCATCTCGCCGACCTTGCTTTTTATCTCCTTTTCGGGGAGCTTGCGCACCCTCAGTCCGAAGGCGACGTTCTCGAAAACGTTAAGATGCTCAAACAGCGCATAACGCTGAAATATCGTACATACCTCGCGCTTATACGGAGGAAGATCGTTGATATTCCGTCCGTCAAAAAAAACATCGCCGCTGTTCTGACTTACAAAACCCGCAATTATCCGAAGGGTAGTGGTTTTGCCGCAGCCGGAGGGGCCGAGCAATGTAACAAATTCCCCGTCTTTTATTGAAAGACTGATATCGCGAAGAATGGGTTCCGAGTCGAATTCGACGACAATATTTTTAAGCTCTATTAAATTTTTGTCGGACATTTATGCACCCACCTTTTTTATATCGGCGCGGTGCAAAAACGCACAAAACGCCACAATATTTTTTATTTCATATCAATGATACAAATAATATATATTTTCGAGCAAAAAGTCAATAGCAATGCGAAAAAATCGGCATTTTTTTAATCTGCCGACGAATATTTTACATTTTTCCCGATAACTTGAATAATAAGTGAGGTCTTTTGCTATAATTTACATAATTGAGCCATCCAATCAAAGCCCGTTTCAAGCGGATGCGCTCGCATTCCGCAAGGGCGAAAACACTGCTTTCCATAAGCATATTTGCTTTAAGCTTTGCGGTATTGCATATAATGATATTATATGTTATTATCATTAAGATATTTTATACTTATGCTGCACCGGACATCGCCTTTCAACCCTAATCGGAACATGACAGCGCCTTTTTCGAGGTCGATCATCCGTTATGCGGTGCAGCGCCAAAGGGAGAAAATGTAATCCGCTATGAATATACTTATAAAAGATGCCGACCGGCTGCTTTTTGAAAACGGGGCCTTTACCGTGTCACGTGGTGATATCTGCATATCAAACGGTAAAATAACGTCGCTCGATTCGGAATCGGATAATTTTAGGGCCGACAAAATCCTCTCCGGCGACGACCGATTGGTCATTCCCGGTCTTATAAACGCTCACACCCATTCGTATATGGATCTTTTCCGCAACTGTGCCGACGACCTTACCTTTTCCGACTGGCTGTTCGGCAGGGTTATGCCCCTTGAGGACAAGCTGACCTTTGACGACTGCTATACCGGCGCGCTTCTTGCCTGCGCCGAGATGATAAAAAGCGGTACAACCTGTTTTCTCGATATGCATCCCTTTAAAAACCAGACCGCAAAGGCAGCGAGGGACACGGGACTGAGAGCGGTAATATCAAGAGGGCTTACCGATTCGCTCGGCGAACAGGCCGGTCTTGACCGTCTTGCCCAGGCCAAAGAGGAAATGGAAAACTTCAAGGATGAGGAGCTCATAACCTTCATGGCCGCTCCCCACGCCGTTTATACCTGCAGTAAGGAATATCTTATAAAAATACGCGATTTTGCCCTTTATGAGAATCTGCCCATAAACATGCATTTAAGCGAGACCGTCGACGAGGTAAAAGGTATCGCTGAGCAGTACGGCTGCTCGCCGGTGGAATATGTCGAAAGTCTCGGTCTTTTTGACATTCACACGGTCGCTGCCCATTGCGTTCAGCTGAGCGACCGGGATATATCAATACTGGCCGAAAAAGGCGTTTATGTCGCCACCAACCCAAAAAGCAATTTAAAGCTTGCCAACGGAATAGCCCCTGTCGACGCACTGCTCAAAAAGGGCGCAAAGGTATGTATAGGAACCGATTCGGCGGCCAGCAACAACACCCTTGATATGTTTGAAGAAATGCGATTTGCCGCCCTTTTGCAAAAGGGGGTCACGCACGATCCGACCTCGGCCGACGCACAAAGCATTCTAAAAGCCGCAACAATAACCGGCGCCGAGGCGCTCGGCGTAAATTCGGGCGAAATCGCCGTCGGCAAAAACGCCGATTTGGTTATGCTTGATACATCCGCAATCCCGTTTTGTCCTAAGAGCAATCCCGTATCGGCTCTTGTCTATTCGGTCTCAAAGAGCGAGGTAAAAACGGTCATTGTAAACGGAAATATCCTCATGCTCGACGGAGTGCTTACCACAATAGACGAGGCCGCCGTCAAGGAAAAATGCAACAGAATATACGAAAGGATAAACGGTTAAATAAATGAAAAGCGAAATAAAAGACAAAGGACTTTTCGAAAGCGGAGAGCTTAAAATAAAATGGGCATACGATCATATGCCGCTGCTTAAAAGCATTGAAAAGGATTTTGCGAAAGACAAGCCCTTTGACGGCAAAAAAATCGCCCTTTCGGTACATCTTGAAGCTAAAACGGCCGTTTTGTGCCGGGTGCTCGCCACAGGCGGCGCCGAGATGTACGTCACGGGCAGCAACCCCCTTTCAACCCAGGATGATATTGCGGCCGCTCTCGTAAAGGGCGGAATGAATGTGTTTGCACTCCACGGTGCAACCGATGAGCAATATGAGCGCCATATGAGGGAGGTTTTATCGGTCGGCCCCGACATAATAATCGATGACGGCGGCGACCTCGTCCATTTAATGCATACACGGTTCAGGGAGCTGTTGCCCAAGGTTTTGGGCGGATGCGAGGAGACGACCACCGGAATAACAAGGCTTAAAAAAATGCAGAAAAACGGCGAGCTTGAGTTCCCGATGATGAACGTAAACGACGCCGACTGCAAGCATCTTTTCGACAACCGATACGGAACCGGCCAGTCGGTCTTTGACGGAATCGACAGAACCACCAACCTCATAATAGCCGGAAAAACCGTTGTTGTCGCCGGATACGGATGGTGCGGCAAAGGCGTCGCCATGAGGGCAAAGGGACTGGGCGCCTCGGTAGTAGTCACCGAAATCGACCCGATAAAGGCAATCGAAGCGGTTATGGACGGCTTTAAGGTAATGTCGATGGATGACGCCGCCGTAATAGGCGATCTTTTTATAACGGTCACCGGCTGCTGCTCGGTAATAACAAGCCGGCATTTTGAAAAAATGAAGGATTCGGCAATACTCTGCAACGCCGGCCATTTTGACGTTGAGGTCGATGCGGCCGCTTTAAGAAAAGCGGCGAAGGACCGCTACGAGGCAAGACAGAATATCGAATGCTTTGTAATGCCAAACGGCAACAAGCTTTATCTTCTGGCCGGAGGACGGCTCGTAAACCTTGCCGCCGGCGACGGCCATCCGGCCGAAATAATGGATATGAGCTTTGCCATACAGGCCCTTTGCGCCGAATACATAGCAAAGAGCAAGGCCGGCGGACGTCCGGGCGTTCACAGCGTTCCGCATGAAATCGACCAAAAGGTCGCCTCATTAAAGCTCGGCTTTCTCGGGGCAAAAACCGATATATTAACGCCCGAGCAAGCCGAATATCTCGGTCTTTAATCCGTTTTTCGGATAATGGTTTTATAACAAAAATACCGGTACTCACCGTCGGCCGACATAAGGTTTCAACACCTTACGACCGGCGGTAAATACAGCAAAAACCGCTCTTCGCGTTTTTTCGTCAGGATATCCGTTTAAAGGACAAATTACGGATAATTGCTCCCCCGTAAAAACGACAGAAACATCCGTTTTTAAAGCTCTCGAAAAACGGCTTTAAAAACCTGGTAAAGACCGGGTGATTTTTGCGGCACCGTAAAAAAATAAAAGAGGTAGAAAATGAATAAAAAGAGCTTTGTAAGCAGTATGCTGCTGTTACTGGCGGCGCTGATATGGGGCTTTGCTTTTACAGCCCAAAGTCTTTGTACAGATTATATAGGACCCTTTACATACGGCACCGTACGTTTTTTCATCGGCGGAACGGTGCTTTTGCCGATGATACCGATTTACGCAAAAATCGAAAAAAAACAGGCAGATGCCTCGGACAAAAATCCGTCCGATCGGCCGAAAAGCCTTAAAAAGCTGTTTATCGGCGGTATACTTTGCGGAGTTTTTCTTTGTGCGGCTTCGGTCCTGCAGCAAGCCGGAATTGAAACCACGACCCCCGGAAAAGCCGGATTTATAACCGCACTGTACGTCGTCTTAGTCCCCGTATTCGGCATTTTTTTACGCAGAAAAACTCCGCTGATAGTATGGATATCGGTCTGCCTTGCCGTTCCCGGACTCTATCTTTTGTGTGTGAGCAGCGGATTTTCCATTGCAAAAGGCGATCTTCTTATACTGGGATCAGCGCTGCTTTTTGCTTTTCACATACTTATTATCGATCATTTTTCGCCGCTTGTTAACAGCGTCGCACTCTCCTGCATCCAGTTTTATACCGGCGCCGTATTTTCGGGCGTTCTGATGCTTATATACGAACAGCCCTCGATAAACGCGATAATGCAGTGTCTGGCGCCTATTTTATATATAGGTGTTTTTTCGACCGGTGTTGCCTATACCCTGCAGGTAATAATGCAGAAAAACACAAACCCGACCGTCGCCTCGCTGCTTTTGAGCTTTGAGTCGGTCTTTTCGGTAATAGGCGGCTGGCTTATTCTGGGACAAACCCTCACCGCGCGAGAGCTGTGCGGATGTATTTTAATGTTTGCCGCCGTAATACTTTCCCAGCTTCCGCCCGATATTTTCCGTGTTTTCCGAAAAAAACGTGATAAAATATAAGGAGTATTTGTAATTCCTTTTATATTTTTCGTCAAATAAGAACCTCTTCTTACGATTTATTGCATATTTCATCTTGAAAAAAAGCGTTTTTCGATATATAATGTTTGGTGTTGCCTGAATTTCCGAAAGAATACATAAAGGCGGCATAAAATTCCTGCCGGTAACCGCCGATTCGGAGCCGACCGGCAGCGTATGCAATATACAGTGAAAAATACAATATGTTATTCATAATTCATAAAAACTGAAAGGTTTGTAATTACAGTATGGCCGAACAAAAGAAAATGGTTGAAGACATAACCTCGATGGATGTCGACTTTACAAAATGGTATACCGACGTTGTGCGCAAGGCTGAGCTTGCGGATTACTCGAACGTCAGGGGATGTATGGTTGTACGTCCGTACGGATGCGCAATATGGGAGAACATTCACGACGAGCTTGACCGCCGTTTCAAGGAGACCGGTCACGAAAACGTCATGATGCCGATGTTTATTCCCGAAAGCCTGCTCCAAAAGGAAAAGGATCATGTTGAGGGCTTTGCTCCGGAGGTTGCATGGGTAACCCACGGAGGCGATGAGGAATTAACCGAGCGTCTTTGCGTAAGACCCACCTCCGAAACCCTTTTCTGCGACCATTATAAGGACATAATCCACTCCTGGCGCGATCTTCCCAAGCTCTACAATCAGTGGTGCTCGGTTGTCCGCTGGGAGAAAACCACCCGTCCGTTTTTGCGTACGATGGAATTCTGGTGGCAGGAAGGTCACACCATGCACGCCACCGCCGACGAGGCGAAGGAAGAAACCGAGCGCATGCTCGGAGTTTATGCCGATTTGTGCGAGAATGTTCTTGCTATTCCCGTAGTAAAGGGCAAAAAGACCGATAAAGAAAAATTCGCCGGTGCCGAGGCCACCTATACGATAGAGGCCATGATGCATGACGGCAAGGCCCTTCAAAGCGGTACAAGCCATTATTTCGGCGACGGCTTTGCCCGTGCCTTCGGCATACAGTATACCGATAAAAACAACAAGCCCCGGTATCCGCATCAGACCTCCTGGGGAATGAGCACAAGAATTATAGGCGCCGTTATAATGACCCACGGCGACAATAACGGTCTGGTCCTCCCCCCGAGGATAGCCCCCGTTCAGGTGGTTATAATTCCCGTCGCCGCACACAAACCCGGCGTTACCGAAAAGGCCGATGAAATTGCGGCGCGTTTAAAGAAGGTCTGCCGTGTAAGCGTTGATAAAACCGAGCAGTCGCCGGGCTGGAAATTTGCACAGCACGAAATGCGCGGTGTGCCTTTAAGGCTTGAAATAGGCCCGAAGGATATAGAAAAGAACCAGTGCGTTATCGCGCGGCGTGATACCGGCGAAAAGATCTTTGTATCGCTCGACGAGATTGAAGGAAAGATCCCCGAGCTGCTCGACGATGTCCACAATTCACTTTACAACCGCGCCCTTGCCCGCCGCGAAAGCATGACCTACGAAGCCAAGGACATGGATGAGCTTTGCCGTCTGGCCGACGAAAAGCCCGGATTTATAAAGGCTCTTTGGTGCGGCAAGCTTGAGTGTGAAGAAAAAATAAAGAACGACGCGGGACTAACCTCGCGCTGTATGCCCTTTGATGAACAAAACGGCGCCGAGGACGGAGTATGTGCCTGCTGCGGCAAAAAATCCAAGGCTCTTGTCTACTGGGGTAAGGCATATTAAAAGAATTACACCGGGAACTGTACCGGGCAAAATCAATCCGCTTAATAAAGCGTCTGACAAGCGCCCTTTCCCCTCTATATTCAGCCGGAAATCCCGAAATTCCGGTGCGAAGTAAGCCGAAAATAAAGTTTTAAAAAAGGATGTTTTCACTTATGCGTAAAAGTGTATCCGTATTAACCGCCGCGCTTATAATAATATCCCTGCTTGTGTCAGGGGCAATTTATTCGCTTGCAACCGAAAGCTCAGTCTCGTCCGAGACCGAGCCGAGCGAAACCTCGAGCGAGATTTCCGACGTAAGCTCGGATGATAACGGTTCCGACACAAGCTCCGATGACAATAATTCAAGTGATACCGACCCGTCCGACACATCATCCGACAACACTTCGGATGATGAATCCTCGCACACCTCAAGCGAGAGCAGTTCGAGAACATCCTCACGCGAAGAGCCGTCCGAGACCTCCTCGCGCCACTCATCGAGCAATCAAAGCTCATCGTCTTCAAGGAGCAACAGCAGCACCACATCCTCAAGGAGCGATTCGGGACGCACCGAAACCTCCTCTGATGACGACGATGACGAGTATTCGAGAAACACCTCCTCGCGCACCTCGTCAAAAAAGAATAAATCCTCCAAAACGCCATCCTCTGCCCCCGAGGAATCCTCGGCAGTTGAGAGCAACGTCAAGAATATATCCGACTACGGAAAAACCGGCAAAACAATGCTTCTGATATCGGCCATTGTTGCGGTAGCCGCAGCGGCCGCGCTTATTTACATCAACCTCACGGCGCACAAAAGAATAGTTGAGGCACGCAATCGTGCACAAAGAAAGGCGAAAATCGCCGCATATAACGCCCGCGCCCAGAAGGAAACAAAGCAGAAAAAGTCCGACGATTATGATTTCGACGGTTATAATACCGACAATTCCTCCGATGATGGACGTTTCAGCATGAATCAGAATGACTTTGACTTCGGCGACGATTTCCTTATAAATAAGGATAAGAAAAAATAAAAACGATTACCGGGACAGGTACTAAAAACACGAAAAGAACTTAACGCTTTTGTACCGACCCCGGTATTTCCATGTACGCATACGATAATCGATCGTCCTTGCGCATTCGACATGAAAGGTATGATGTAAAAAAATGAGTTTTGTTGAATTTATCAATATGTGCATAAGCCAACCGGCATTGCTTATAACCGTGCTGCTTACCTTGGGCGTGGTTTTTGTAAACGGCTGGACCGATGCTCCGAACGCCATTGCAACCTGCGTTTCGACGCGCTCAATGGGCGCTCGTGCGGCGGTGCTTATGGCGGCAGCATTCAACTTTTTGGGTGTTCTTGTCTTTTCGATGTTCAGCAAGAGCGTTGCCGAAACCATTTATAACATGGTGGACTTCAGCAAGGTGACCATAACCTCAAACGAAAACCCGGCCCTCATTGCCCTGTGTGCGGCCATGTTCGCAATTGTCGTATGGGCGGTTGTCGCCTGGTGGTTCGGCATTCCCACAAGCGAGAGCCATGCGCTCATAGCCGGTATCTCCGGTGCGGCGATAGTGATGGGCGGCTTCGGCGGAATCCACTGGGGCGAATGGATAAAGGTAATTTACGGACTTGTCCTTTCGACCGTTTTAGGCTTTGTTTTGGGATACATAACCGTAAAACTCGTCGAGCTGATCTTCAAAGGCGTAACCAGAAGAAAGGCCAACAGCTTTTTCAGGGGAGCACAAATTGCCGGCGGTGCCGCAATGGCATTCATGCACGGCGCTCAGGACGGTCTTAAATTTATAGGCGTGTTCCTGCTTGGAATAAATCTCTCAACCGGAACCACAACCGGCAATACCGATATTTCGCTGTGGCTGATGCTGCTTATCTCCCTTACAATGGGTATAGGCACCTCGATAGGTGGCTACCGCATAATAAAGGCGGTCGGAATGGATATGGTAAAGCTTGAAAAATACCAGGGCTTCTCGGCCGACGTAGCAGGCGCTATTTGCCTGTTGCTCGCATCTGTAACAAGTATTCCGGTAAGTACGACCCATACCAAAACCACCGCTATAATGGGCGTCGGCGCCGCAAAGCGCTTGTCGTCGGTAAACTGGAACGTAGTTAAAGAAATGATGTATGCCTGGATATTCACCTTCCCCGGATGTGCTCTTATAAGCGCACTTATGACATTTTTGTTCTTACTTATATTCTGATTTAAGGCTTCAAAAACGCATTAATCCGGCAGGTATTATTAATACATAGCAGTAAAATTTAAAAGAAAACCTTGAAATTTTTCGGAGGAGTTTAATATGGCTAAGAAAAAGGAAGTTAATTATTTCGATTTATTTGTTGACGCTATAGACTGTTCACAGCGTGCGGCCGTTATGCTAAGGGATATGCTCAGGGAAAATAACATAAAAATCGACGACATAATGAAGCTGCACGGGATTGAGCACGAGGGCGACCTTATACGCCATCAGATAGTTTCCGAGTTATCCCGCGCGTTTATAACCCCCATCGAGCGCGAGGATATACTTGAGCTCTCCCGCTGTATCGATGATCTTACCGATTCCATAGAGGACATAGCGACCCGTATAGACATGTTCAACATAACCTCTATCCGTCCCGAGGCGATCGAGTTCATAAACCTTATAGTCGACGCTGCCGACGCCACGAAGGAAGCCCTTGTTGAGTTTAAAAACTTCAAAAAATCAAAGACCATAAACTCCATGATAATCAATATAAACAAGCTCGAGGAGGACGGCGACAAGCTCTATCACGATTCGGTCCGCCGGCTGTTTGTTGAGGAAGAGGGCAATATCCTCGAAATAATCCGTTGGCGCGAGGCCTTTGAGATAATGGAGCATTGCTGCGATGCATTTGAGGATGTCGCCGACATTATCGAAGGCATAATAATGAAGAATTCCTGAGTTTTCACACCGAAAATATCAGCGAAAAAATATTAACGGGTCCGTTTATTTTAAAAACGGGCCCGTTTTTGTTATATAACCATGACTTTCTCATCCGAACACTTGTCGGTTTTTAAGGCAATGCGAAAAAATTCAATTATTCAACCAACTGCTTTATGCAATCGATATCCTTTATAAAATTATCGTCCTCGTCGTCCTTTACAAACTCGAGAATAAAATTGCACTCATCATGCGCTGCCTTTACTCGGCTTATGAATTTCTGCCATTTTTCGGTTCCCTCGCTCATGAGAAAACGCTGTCCCCTATCGTCCCAGTTAAAAACGTGCACCGTTACGATATAGTCGAGGACCTTCGATAAATTCTTGTCGTCGGTCCCGTCGGAAAAAGGCTGCCAGTAGGTCTTAACATTCGGTTTATTAACCTTGTTTATAAGACGGACGGTGTTCTCTCCGCAATCGTTAAAGGTAACGTGGTGGAACTCAAAGCCGATAGTTACAGAATACTTTTGCGCAATATCGGCCATTCGCGAGACCTCATCGCACAGCGCGAGAAATTCTTCCTCGCTTGTTTCGGCAGAGGCTTTAAGCCCGAGCCAGACGCGAACGATTCTCGCTCCCAGTATATCGGCCGTTTTGCAAACCCTTTCAAAGGCGGCCATGTCGTTAAAGCCTACCCTGTAGTAGCTGCCATAGGAAACGCTCTTTATGCCGGCCGCATCGCAAAGTGCGCGTACGCGCTTCGCGTTTTCCTCGTTATCGGGCGGAACATGAACGTCTCCTCCCCATTCAATGCAGTTTATTCCGGCTTTTTTTGCAATATCAATTATTTCCTCAACGCTTTTTTTTCTGAAGGTAACGGTCGTAAAGCCTATGTTGTACATATTTTTCTCCTCCTTGATTGAGCCTTTGCGGTTTTGTCAGGCCATGGTTTTAAGCATGTCTAAAGTAACCGAATATTTAGGCTCTCCCCCAGATGTTATGCGCAAAAACTCATCGATCATCCAGTCGGCCAGACGGTTGCGCTCGTTACCGATGCTGCCGGCTATATGTGGCGTGATTATAACGTTCGGGCATTCGCAAAGCGGGCTGTCTTTTTTAACGGGCTCGGGCCATGTAACGTCAAGAAGGGCTGTCAGCGACGGGTTTTTCTTCATAGCCTCAGCTAAATCCGCCTCGTTCACCTGAGCGCCCCGACCAGTGTTTATAAAGGTCGAGCAGGGCTTCATTCTTGAAAAAAGCGACAGATTATATATGCCGTTTAGTTCCTGCTTGTTGGCGAGATGGTTGGTTATGACGTCGCAGCTTTCGAATATTTCCTCAAGGCTTACAAGGGTGATGCCAAGTTCATCGGCGCGCTCCTTCGGTAAGAATTTATCAAAGGCATACACCTCACACTCGGTGCTCTTAAGCCGCTCGCACACCATTGAGCCTATGGCGCCGACTCCGCATACGCCGACTTTGGCCTTGTATGATCCCTTTAAATCGTAATCGAAGCCGGCGGGAAATACGTTGTGCTTCGGGTAGTTCTGGGTGCTGAAAAAGCCTTTTAGCGCCAGCATTATCTGAGCAAAGGTATATTCGGCTACCGGTATTCCGTTTGCAACCCATGCGCTCGACACGAAAATTCCGTTTTCCAAAAACTCCTTTGCAAAGCCCTGAACACTGCCGGCGGCATAAAGCACCGCTTTAAGGTTCGGGAAGCATTTTTTTATTTCCTCGTCCGAAAAACGCGGCATACCCCAGGTTGAAAACAGATACTCGGTATCGGCCGATATCGACGGATCGTGCATGAGCTCGCTCTTTGTGTAAACGCCGTCGCAAAGCTCGCTGTTCGCCTGCAGCCTGCCTACCTGAGCCTTTGCGTAAACGGCTTTTGCCGCGTCCTTATTATCGGAAAAAATCATGGTTTTCATTTTTTATTCCTCTTTTCCCAAAATAAAAAGCTCAAAGTATTGTACCGGCAAAACCGCTGTTCTCCTGAAAAAATATTGTTTTTAGTCAGACGTGCCGAAAAAACAGATATGCTGCCGCATTTCAAAGTTTTTTAGGGGCGTATGACGGAAAAAGAACGATTCTTGAGAGGTTTATCCCTACGCGGTACAACACAAGACTTAAAACTCAATAAACGTTTCGGTTTTCGCGGTAGCCGCGCCAGACATTCTCAAAAAAGCCTCCGCCGTCGGGAAGGGCTCTTACATCCCGCCATCCGACAAATGCCTTAAGGTTTCCCTCTAAAGCCACCTGTTCCACCATTTTGTCAAGCGCGCCGTCGTCGGGGATGAATCTGAATATATCCTCAAGTCCGTCCGGCTTTACGCCGTTTTCGTTTGTGTAAAGGGCCGAGCCGCGCGACTTTCCGCCCTTTTCGGAATATCCGGCAAAGGCCGTAAGATAAACATACTGAGCCGCCAGCGTGTCACGCAAACGATAAAGCATTCTGAGTGCTTCGGGCGAGCTTACTCCGGCGTTATCAAGTAAAACGAGCTCCTCTTTTACCTTAACGGCATATTCGCCGATGGCTTTGGGCGAACGTATGGCCCCGGCACATTCGCTCATTGATTTGCGTGCCTTTTTAAGCTTCATTACGGCGCTGTCGCCGCCGTTTTCAAGCACCCTTTCGCAAAGCGCAATATGAAATCTTAACTTTTTATCGGCGGCGGCGAAAAATTCATCGTCGCGCGACGGCTCATTGGGCCTTGCGGCGATGTATGAGGCCGCTCTTAATGATCCGACCTGACCGGCGTTAAGAGCGCTTCCGCCCGGACGGTATACACCGTGTGTTCCGGCACATTCTCCGGCCGCAAAAAGCCCCTTTATATCGGTCTGCCACCACATATCAACCGCTATTCCGCCGTTATTATGCTGTGCGCAAAGCGAAATTTCAAGCGGCTGCCTCGTTATATCGACTCCCTTCGATCTGTAAAGCTCGACCGCCGGCATATTCATATGCGAAAGTCGCTCAATCGGAGTGCCGAAATCGGCTCCGGCATTTTTGAGATAATCCCTTGCCTCATCGCTTAAATCGCCAAAAGGAATCTCTTTGAGTCCGAACGGATTACGGGTGAAATCAAGAAATACCCTCCTGCCACGCATGAACACCTCGCGGTAAACAAGCAGATCTATAACCGACGAGCCGTTTTGCGCCTTTCGGCTGTCAAAGGGCCATTCATAGCCCTTTTTAAACACCATGGAAAGGGCCTTGGCGTCATCGGAATAGTATTCGCTTAAAAACTCATATTCATTGCCCTGCTCGTCACGGGAGAAAAATCTCGGCAGTACCTGCATATAGGTTCCCGAAACATTCCAGCGCGGGGCGATTGATGCGAGTCCGTACTGCCATTCGGTAAGATTCTGTCCCTTTGCTCCGGCCAAAAACGCCACTCCCGAGGCACCGGCATGTCCCACCGGATAAACGGTATCGCTGTAAATTCCGGCCGGTCCTCCGGTTGCATAGATTATATCATGCGCTTTAAAAAGGGTAAAGCGCGTGTTTTTATCGTCTGCCCCGTCCAAATTGAGACAAAGCACACCGAGCGCTTTGTTATTATCGGTTATAATCTCGATTACCTGCTGCTTGTCAAAAACGGTGACATCGCGGCGCAAGGCCTCCTTTTGCAGACATTCGGTCATCATTTTAGAGGTAAGCGGACCCACCGACGTGGCTCTGGCCCGTGTATCGTGGTCGGTTTTATAGCCGACGTATTCGCCGAAGTTATTCACCGGGAAATCCACCCCGAGCTCGCAAAGCGACAAAAAGCAGCGCACCGAATTGGCCGCTTCTGCAAGAGCATTGTCGCCGTCAACGCATTTGCCGGCAAAAAGCTCCGATGCCATTGAGTGGGGAGAATCGTCGTCCGCCGCGCAAAGGTTCATTTTGTAGTAGGTCTGCTTGTCCGAACCGGTATTGCGCGAGGTTCCCATGTCGACCCCCTCGGTGATTATTGCAATATCGTCCACCCCGAGCTTTTTAAGCTGAACGGCCGCATTGTAGCCGGCGGCTCCCGTTCCGATTATTGCCGCGTCAAGGGTAACGGTTTTTATGTTTATTCCGTCAAAGCTGTGTATTTCGGTCTTCATGTACATTCCCCTTTTTACAGCCGCTGAATATGGAAACCGCCGTCAACGTCTATCGACTGGCCGGTAGTATATCCGAAACGATCCGAACAGAGGGCTCCTATAACCTTGGCAACGTCCTCGGGATATCCCCAGCGTTTTATCGGAAGGAGTCCGCCGTCAATAAGATCGTCATACTTTTTCTTTACGGTCGAGGTCATGCCGGTTGCGATTATGCCCGGTCTTATCTCGTTTACGATTATTCCCTCGCTTGCAAGACGGTCGGCAAAAAGGGTGGTTATCATGGAAACGCCGGCTTTTGAGATGCAGTATTCTCCGCGGCTTACCGAGCTTGTATATGCCGACATGGACGATATGTTAACAATATATCCGTGAATATCTTCGGTTCGGGGTCTTTCAAGCATTTTCTTTGCGACCGCCTGGGTTAAAAACATGGTCGCCTTGGTGTTTACGCCCATTACCCTGTCGTAGCTTTCCTCGGTCATTTCGAGGATATCGGCGCGCACCTTTGGCGCTATGCCGGCGACGTTTACAAGAGCGTCAATACGGCCGAATTTTTCCAAAGTACGGTCGATAAAGCGCTGTCTGTCGTCGGATTTTGAAAGATCGCCGACGGTATAAAGCACCCGGTCCTTCATTTCGCCTAAACGGTCGTTTGCCGTATTTTCGTCAAGCATATCAAAGGCCGATACGTCGTATCCGTCCGATATAAGCTGCTTTACGGCAGCAAATCCGATACCGCCCATAGCCCCCGTTATCATTGCGCATTTTTTCATTTTTATCATCCCTTTAAAAGAATTATGTAATCGTAAAATCTACAGTTAAACATTGTTCCTTTTGTATTGCAACAAATTATTTTTTGCAGTACTGCTTGTAATAAGGCAAATACACCTCAGAATCGCGCACGACGCACCCGGCGACCGTACCGGCGCGCATGAGCTCGGTGCATTTACTGCACGCGATGCAGCATTTTTTCTCATCGAAGCAGCCGTTTAAAATGTCGTTCGCGAACTGCTCGTAAGCAAAGGCCTCCCTGCCGAATCCCGCTATATCGGCTATTCCCCGCTCTATTACAGCGGCGGCAAGATTGGGAGCGAATTTTCTAAGATAAGAATGTCCGGAGCTTATAACGGTTAAATCCGGATAGGCCTTTTTAAGGGCTTTAATGCAGTCGAACATCCTGGCAACTCCCTCAAGCGGATGCTCGGGCGGAACATATCCCCCCATATCAAACGGGCGGTTCACATGCGGATTAAAATACGGATTTCCGATGGTGAAATCGAGCATTTTAATTCCGAGGTCGTTATGTATTATCCCCACAAGCTTAATCGGCTCGTCAAGATCGGGGGTAATGCTGCCGTCGTTTTTAACCCCGAATCCGTTCGGATAGGCGAATCCGTCGTAAAGATTAAGCCGCGATGTAATCTTAAAGCTATCATCCTGCTCGCTCAGTGCGTTTTTAAGGGCGGTAAGGTAAAGCCTTGTACGGTTTTCGAACGATCCGCCGTATTTTCCCGGCCTCTCGTAAGCGGAGCAAAGCTCGCTGAATAAATACCTGTGACAGCATTTTACATCGGCCGCATCGAAGCCGGCTTCCTTAGCCATGGCGGCCGCCGGACCGAAATGATCGGCCACCGAATCAAGATAATCGTCGCTGACAATGGCGCTGTCATCAATAGGATTATTCTTTTCGAATACCGAATTGTGATAGGCTATAAGCGGCTGAGGATAGCCGTTCGGCTTGGCATACCGTCCCGAATGGGTCAGCTGACATACAAGATACGGCTCAAAGCCGTTATGCCGCATACATTCCTCTTTAGTATCGTTTACAAGCTTTTTAAATGCGTCTAAATTATCCTTGTTGATATAAAGCTGGCGCGGATTGGCTCTGCCCTCCTTCATGACGGCGGTTGCCTCTCCCCATATAAGACCGGCGCCGCTTCTCGCAAAGCGCATATAGCGCCTGAAGGTTAGCTCATCGGGTTTGCCGTCCGGCGTGCCGTCGCACCCTTCCATCGGCTGTATGGCTATGCGGTTTTTAATGTGCGGTTCGGGGAGTTCGTTTTTTAAAATGCCGGTATTCTCCGAAAGGGGAATATCCACCGACAGCCTTTGTATTTCGCTTTTTAATTCCTCGTATGTTTTGTAATGATACCGTTCAAAATTCATTTAATCCATTGTTCTCCTTACTGTGTGCATTCCTGTATTCACGCGGGGTCAGCCCGGTGTCGTTCTTTAAATAACGCGAAAAATTCCCTCCGGTCGAAAAGCCGGTCTCCTCGGCGATCTTGGAGGCGCTGAGACTGGTCGAACAAAGCATATCCTTCGCAATCGACAGCCTGTGCTCCGATAAATATTCCATCACCCCGTAGCCCGTTATCTCCTTAAACAGATGGGAAAGATAGCTTTTTGAAACATGGTGTTTTTTTGCCAGAATGTCAAGGGAATAAAAGGCCGAATAGTTATTTTCGAATTCCTTTTGTATATCCTCCACTATTGTGTTTTTTACCGTCGCCTTCATCGGAAAGCTCTCGGGCGAAAAACGGTAAAGGCGGATAAGCAGAATTCTAAGCAACGATTTTTGCATTTCGTCGACAAAAAGCCCCGACTCCGAATACTCCCTTGCAAGACATTTGAATACCCATTCGATGTCCTCCGCTATATCCGACACGTCAATAAGGTGATTAAAGAATTCCGGACGGTTCGAAAAAATTGAGCAGATCGTGCTGTTTTTTATCGCATACCGCACCGAAACCGGTGAAACCTGTATGCAATAGCGCTCGTAATCGTCGGTAAGCGGTTCGACCGAATGCTGTTCGAGATTGCTTATAAAAAATACGCTCTTTTCGCCGACGAAATAATCCTTTCCCGAACAGCGGATATGGGCCTTCCCCCGGCGGATATAAAGAATTTCGTGACAATTATGATAATGCACGGCAAAACCGTTGCTTCCCGAAGCAAAATATGCGGTCTGTATAAGAGAGTTATCCATAACGTATTCCACCTTTTCCATAAAACGGGATCGTTTAACATACTCCTATGCCCATCCATCGTTTACAGCATATCACTCGCCGCAACACAAATCAACAAAAAGATGTTTTGATAACAAAAATAGGCACTTTCAGGGCGGTATTGAGCAGTATTGATAATTTTTTTGGGTGTTTACGTCTTTAAAACCCAACGGGCTCCAAGCGGCCGATTTTGCCCTATAATAACCCGATATTGACATATTGCAAAACGGCAATTGACACACCGATCTTTATTTATTATATTACATTTAGCGTCATATCAAGCATGCTTTGATACCGGCATAAACAGCAACTAAATTCAATCTCTTTTTTAACGGAGGTAATTTAAAAATGAGCAATTTTTCAATCGGCGTTTTACTCGATTCCTTCAGATGCGATTTCCCCTCGGCCATGAAAAAGGCCGCTTCGATGGGCATTACCGGTCTTCAGGTGTATGCCACCGGCGGCGATATGGCGCCCGAAAACATGACCGACGCCAAAATCAGGGACTTTTTGTCCGAGTGCAATGATAACGGACTGACCGTCTCGGCGCTGTGCGGAGACCTCGGCCAGGGCTTTTCCGACAAGGAGAAAAATCCGGCCCTTATAGCCCGTTCCAAGCTGATACTTGATCTGGCTAAAAAAATGGGCACCGATATAGTCACGACCCACATAGGCGTAGTGCCCGAGGACGAGCATTGCGACACCTACAAAATAATGCAAGAGGCCTGCTTTGAACTTAGCAGCTATGCCGACAGCATCGGCTCGCATTTTGCGGTTGAGACCGGTCCCGAGCCGGCCGAGCGTCTTTGCAGATTTCTCGATACCCTCTCCTCCACCGGCGTTGCGGTAAATCTCGATCCTGCAAACCTTGTAATGGTAACCGGCGACGATCCCGTAAAGGCGGTATACACCCTTAAAAAATACATCGTTCACACCCACGCCAAGGACGGCAAAATGTTAAAACGCACAAATGCAAACGAGATATACTCCGGCGACGCCCAAAGCGATCTCGAAGCACAGGGAGCGGCCTTTATAGAGCTGCCGCTCGGTCAGGGCGACGTCGATTATCCGGCCTATCTTGCCGCTCTTAAAAGCATAGGCTACAACGGATTTTTGACCATTGAGCGCGAGGTCGGCGAAAATCCCGACGCCGACATACGTCTTGCCGCCGACTTCTTACGCGAAAAAATAAGCGAGATGTAAGGGTTAACTGCTTCCTGTTTTCCCGCAAAAGCAGTAATAAGTGCACGATATGCAGTATATCGTGCACTTTTTTTGTGTTGTTTTCAAAAGGGCTTTGTGGTATTTTTAAATGGTATGAGTGTTGCGCCCGATAAATAAGAAGCAATCATCCGGCGCAATACCAAGGAGGGTAAAATTAATGACCGATCTCGAAAAAATAAAACTAAAATATACCGACTGTCTGTTTATATCCCAAAAGGGCACTTGCGACATTTTGCCGATAAAGGCGGAGGGCTCGCTTAAATTCGCCGATGTCGACTACGAGGACAAGACCCTTTCGGAATGGAAAACGCCCGAGCATTTGCGCCGCGCCTGCAAAATTGCGGCCTCAGGCGGAAAAGAAAAGCTTAAAAACGATAAGGAATTCCGGGATACAGTACTTTCCCTTTTTAATTTCTGGCTTAAAAACGATTTTACAAATCCCAACTGGTGGCATAATCAGATAGGAGTTCCCCGTCTTGTATCATATCTCTGCCTGTTTTTAAGGGATTATCTGAGTGACGAGCAAAAGGAAATGTGCGAAAAAATACTGCTTCGCGGCTCGCTCGGAGGAAACGCTGCAATAAACTCCTGGACCGGGGCCAACCTTATGTGGGGAATATTCGGGACGGTAAACCATGCGCTTATAAGTGATAACAGCGAGCTTTTAAAAACGGCCGTTGACCGCGCCATGCGCGAGGTTGATATAATGGATGGATTAAAAGAGGGAATAAAGCCCGATATGTCCTTTTATCAGCACGGACCGATGATATACACCTACGGATACGGACGGGATTTTACGCACGACTGCGCTCTGCTTTTTTACATTCTCTCCGGAACCGAATTCATGCCGTCACAGGAAAAGACCGGCCTGTTCGAGGATTTTATTCTCGACGGCAGCAGATGGTTCGCCTGCCATAGCTTCGCCGATTACATGACCGTAGGACGTGAGATATCAAGAAAAAATGCCCTGTCGCTTGAAAAAATCGCATTTGCCTTAAAGCTGATGACCGAAACCGCCGAATATAAAAGGAAGGACGAGATTTCCTCCTTTTACCGGTCGCTTACCGATAAATCCGCCCCTCAGATAACCGGACTTCGCGAGTTTAAAAACTCATATATGATAGTTTCGAGAACGAATAACACCTACATGTCGGCCAAAGGGGCGCACAAGGACTATCTTTGCTGTGAAGCCGGCAACTACGAAAACTATCTTTCGGCAAACTATTTTTCGGGACAAACCGTTTGCTTTATGTCAAAGGGCGACGAATACTTCAATTTATCGCCGGTATACGATTACTCGGTCATTCCCGGAGTAACCGCATTTTTGCAAAACGACGAAAAGCTGCTTGAGCGCATGGGTAATTACGCCCACTGGATCAACGAAAAAGGGAAAACCGACTGTTTCGGATTAAAATGCAAAAACGGTATCGGCGTAATGGCAATGGAAATTGTAAACGACGGCATAACCGGTTATTGCTCGAGAATTACCAAAAACGGGAACATGCTTTTGCTCACAAGCTCAATAAACGCCGGAAACGACTGCTGCCAGAATGTAGTAACGGCGGTCGATCAGTGCCGTCTGCGGGAAAACTGCACCGTAAAAACCGGCGAAAAACAGCTGATTTTAAAGGGATCAAGCGTTACAAACGGAGCCTTTACCTATACAAATCTTTCGGATACGCCCCTTTTCGCCGAGGCAATAAATGCAAAGGGCAACTGGAAGCGCAACAATCTTGACATGACGACCGATCCGGTCGAAACCGGCGTTTTCAAGCTGTATTTCGAACACAAAAAGGCCCCGTCGAACGCCTCGTGTGCGGTTCTGGTAAGCGAAAACGGCAGTGAGATGCCGTTTGATGTATCGGATGTAACCCTCCTTCAAAACTGTCACTCGGTAAAAATTTCTCCCGATGTAAAAATCGACATCGCTTTCGAAGGCGAGCAGTGTGAGATCAATTTTTAATCCTCGCTTTTTAATTTTGTAAAGCTCTTTAAATACACAAAAAATCCGGACGGCGTTTTTATATCATGCCGTCCGGAGCTTTTATTTTTAGTTTTCATTTCGCATTGCGTTTTTGCTTTTCGTAGTAAAAAGGCAATCAGACCTGCTCTTCTTGCCCTATGTGCGGCAAATTGATCTTAAATACGGCCGCCACCATTCTTATCGCGAAAATCAGGGCGATACCGCTGATTATAACTATATCGTTATCAATTACGTTATAAAGATAGGCCACAAAAATCGCACCAGCAAGGGAAGCGCACGCATATATATGTTTTTTAAATATATAGGGCTTTTCTCCGGCTAAAAGGTCCCTCAGCACCCCGCCGCCGACGCCGGTTAATACGCTTACGAAGATTATAAGGAATCTATTGTTAAAACCGCACTGATAGGTATAAACGGCACCGGCCACCGTAAAGGAGGCAAGTCCCAGCGAATCGACCACGATAAGCACGGCGTCATGAACGCTCTTTTGGGCAAGCAGCCGTCTTACAAAGGGAATAAACAGCAAGACCGACGAGATGGCCGCAACTATGCAGTATCGCGGATCCGAAAACATGACCGGCGGCGTCGCCCCTATTATTATGTCCCTTACGGCTCCTCCGCCGACCGCCGTTATTATGCCCATTGCAAGTATTCCGAAAATATCAAATTTTTTCTCAATAGCCAGCATGGCACCTGATATTGCAAAGGCCACCGTTCCGGCTATTTCAAGGTAAAACATAAGTCCGTTCATATTTTCACCGCATTTTCAAATATAAATTATCTAATTTCCGTCACAGTAAAAAATGCCTTAACAGGGCACTCGGGCGTTGCAAAAATTTTGTCGAAAAAGCATTTAAATATTTAATATAATACCACACGGCGGTTTATTATTTCAAGAGCGTTTTTTTGCTTGACATTTTCAAATTCATGTGATAGTATAAATAAAAATCGACTTTAAACCGATACAGAGATATCGGCAAGACGGTAAATAGATCCTGTCAGCAACCTGGCCGCATGTGTCGGCATTATGGTTATGCTGTGCCGCCGCAAATATGCTTTGCCCGGCACAATAACGGGAATATACAGTGTGATTTATCGTCTGCCGCTGATCGGCAGGCGTTTTTTTATTGAAATAACGGAGGAATTATGACCTACAAAACAGACAGCCACTCGATAAATAAAATACGCGCGGTTACAGCAAGCGATAAGGTTCACGCAATGCTCTCCCGCGGCGATTTCCCGTTTGAAAAATTGTATATTCTTCCCGGTTTCGCCGATGTTCATGTTCATTTTCGCGAGCCGGGTTTTTCTTATAAAGAGGATTTGTCGACCGGAACGACGGCCGCCGCGCGCGGAGGATTTACCGACGTGTGCGCTATGCCTAACCTTTCCCCCGTGCCCGACTCGCTTGAAACTCTGTCGGTCGAGCTTAATCTCATCAAGAAAAAGGCAGCGATAGGGGTTCACCCTTACGGAGCGCTGACCGTCGGAGAAAAGGGCGAAAAGCTTTCCGCCATGGAGGATATCGCCCCGTACATAGCAGCCTTTTCGGACGACGGAAAGGGCGTTCAAAACGAAGAGCTTATGGAAAAAGCCATGCAAAAGGCGGCTCGGTTAAACAAGGTGATTGCCGCCCATTGCGAGGACGAATCGCTTATAAAGGGCGGCTACATAAACGCCGGACAATATGCAAAAGAGCACAGCCACGCCGGCATAGTAGCCATGAGCGAATATCTGCCCATACAGCGCGATATAAAGCTCGCAAAAAAAACCGGTTGTAAATATCATGTCTGCCATGTATCCTGCAAGGAAAGCGTTGACTTAATCCGTAAGGCCAAAAAGGATGGCGTGGATGTAACGTGCGAGACGGCTCCTCATTATCTGATTTTAGATGACTCCATGCTAAAGGATGAAGGCCGCTTTAAAATGAATCCGCCTATAAGAAGTGCCGTTGACCGCCAGGCCCTTATAAACGGAATTGCCGACGGCACAATAGATATGATAGCCACCGACCATGCGCCCCATTCCGCAAGTGAAAAATCCGGCGGACTTAAAAACAGCCTTATGGGAATAGTCGGGCTGGAAACGGCCTTTCCGCTTATGTACACGACCCTTGTCGATACCGGCATTATCACCCTCGAAAAGCTTATAAAGCTTATGTGCCATAATCCAAGAAAGCGCTTTTGTCTTCCGGAAAATGACGACGAACGGGGCTTCAGCCTATGGGAGCTTGACACTCCGTACAAAATCAATCCTTCAGAGTTTAAGTCAAAGGGAAAATCCACCCCCTTTGAGGGCTTTACGGTAAAGGGACGGTGTCTTTTAACCGTACGGGGTGAAAAAACGGTATATGAAGATATAAATGCCATAGAAAAAATTTTACGGAGGTAATTGAAAATGCCAAAAAGAACAGACATTAAAAAGGTCATGATAATAGGTTCCGGTCCTATAGTAATAGGTCAGGCGGCCGAATTTGACTACGCCGGAACACAGGCCTGCCTCGCCTTAAAGGAGGAGGGCTATGAGGTCATACTTATAAACTCCAACCCGGCGACCATAATGACCGATACCTCAATAGCGGATAAAGTATATATGGAGCCGCTCACTCTTGAATATGTGGCAAGAATTATTCGTCACGAGCGTCCGGACGCGATAGTCCCCGGCATAGGCGGACAAACCGGTCTTAACCTCGCAATGCAGCTTGAGAAAAAAGGAATTTTAAAGGAATGCTCGGTAAAGCTGCTCGGAACCGACAGCACAAGCATCGAATGCGCCGAGGATCGCGAGCTTTTTAAGGAGCTTTGTCAGTCGATAGGCGAGCCGACCATCCCTTCGGAAATAGCATATTCGCTTGACGAGGCAATATCGGCGGCCGAAAAAATAGGCTATCCGGTGGTTCTTCGCCCGGCCTTCACCCTGGGCGGTACCGGCGGCGGATTCGCCGATAACAAGGATGAGCTCATAGAGGTCGGAACAAACGCTTTCAGACTTTCCCCCGTTCATCAGGTACTGATTGAAAAGAGCGTAAAGGGCTATAAGGAAATAGAATTCGAGGTTATGCGTGACAGCTCGGACAAGGCAATAACCATTTGCGGAATGGAAAACATCGATCCGGTCGGAGTCCACACCGGCGATTCGGTGGTCGTAGCGCCGATAATGACACTAAACGACAGCGACCTTAAAATGCTGAATTCGAGTGCGATAAAAATTATAAAGGCCTTAAAAATAGAGGGCGGCTGCAATGTTCAGTTTGCACTTAATCCCAACAGCAGCGAATACTTTTTGATAGAGGTAAATCCGAGGGTATCGCGGTCCTCCGCCCTCGCCTCAAAGGCGAGCGGCTACCCGATAGCCAGAGTTACGGCCAAAATAGCGGTAGGAATGGAGCTTAGCGAAATCCCGGTTGCCGGCACCACCGCCGAATTCGAGCCGAGTCTCGATTACGTTGTCGCAAAATTCCCGCGCTTCCCCTTCGACAAATTCACATCGGCCGAAAACGCCCTCGGAACACAGATGAAGGCCACCGGCGAGGTTATGGGAATAGGATCAAATTTAGAGGAATGCCTTTTAAAATCGGTACGCTCGCTCGAAATCGGGGTATGCCACCTGTATTCGGAAAAATTCGCCTCGATGGATGTAACGGAAATTAAAAGCTACCTGTCAAAATTCCGCGACGACACCCTTTTCGCCGTAGCGGCGCTCATCCGTCTCGGCGTATCGACCGAAGAAATACACTCCCTTACCGCCATTACCCCCTACTTTATCGAAAGTATTGAAAAGATAGTCGGAATCGAAAACGAGCTTAAAAACAGCCCTTGGAACGAAGAGCTTCTTAAAAAGGCTAAGCAAAGCGGATTTTCGGACAAATTCATCGCAAAGCTCTGGAATACCGACGAAAGAGAAATCTTTAAAAAGCGCGAAGAAATGAACCTCTTCCCCGTATACCGAATGGTCGATACAAGCCACGCCGGCGCATACATCCCCTACTTTTATTCAAGCTACACCGGCAAAAGCGACGTAAGAATGTCCGACAAAAAAAAGATAATCGTGCTCGGCGCCGGTCCGATACGTATAGGCCAGGGCGTCGAATTCGATTACTCAACCGTTCATGCCGTAACCACCATTAAAAACACGGGATGCGAAGCAATAATAATAAACAACAATCCCGAAACGGTCTCTACCGATTACACCACCGCCGACAAGCTGTACTTCGAGCCCCTTTGCACAGAGGACGTAATGAACATAATAAAGCTCGAAAATCCATGCGGCGTAATAGCGACCCTAGGCGGACAGACCGCAATAAACCTTGCCGAACCGCTTAAAAACTACGGCGTAAAGCTTATAGGAACTCCCTTTGAGGCCATTGAACGCGCCGAAAACCGCGACAGCTTTGAAAAAATATTAAAAGAGCTATCAATCCCCCAACCGAAGGGACGCGCCGTTACCGACATAAACGAGGGAATAAAGGTGGCAGACAAGCTCGGATATCCGGTGCTGGTGCGGCCGAGCTTTGTCCTCGGCGGACGGGCCATGCAGATAGTCGGCAACGAGGAGCAGCTTAAAACCTATCTTAAAACGGCGGTCGAAATCGACGAAAAACGCCCGGTACTTGTTGATAAATACATCCTCGGCAAAGAAGTCGAGGTCGACGCGATATGCGACGGAAGGGACGTTTTTGTCCCCGGAATAATGGAGCTTGTAGAGCGCACCGGCATACACAGCGGCGATTCGATAAGCGTTTATCCGGCCTTTAGTATATCCGACAGGGTTAAGGGAACAATACTTCAGTACACAAAGAAGCTCGGCCTCGGAATAGGTATCATAGGACTTTACAACATCCAGTTCATTGTGGATAAGGACGAAAACGTGTATATAATCGAAGTCAACCCCCGTTCGTCGCGGACTGTTCCATTCCTTTCAAAGGCAACCGGATTCAGCCTTGCGGACATCGCCACCGAGGTAATTCTCGGAAAATCACTCAAAGAGCTTGGAATATTCGACATATACCCGACCGAGAAAAAGCGCCGCTATGTTAAGGTTCCGGTCTTCTCGTTCAATAAAATCCGCGGACTTGACGCTTATTTGTCGCCCGAGATGAAGTCCACCGGCGAGGCGATAGGCTACGACGATAAATTAAACCGAGCGATGTATAAAGCACTTCAGGCCTCCGGAATGAAGCTGCAAAACTACGGTACGGTATTCGCGACGGTCTGCAATTCGGATAAGGAAGAAGCGCTCTCGCTCATTAAACGCTTTTACGACCTCGGATTCAACATCCAGGCAACCAGGGGCACCGCCGAATTTTTAAAGGAGCACGGCGTACGAACCCATATACTGAAAAAAATCAGCGAGGGCAGCAGTGAAATCCCCGACGCTATCCGCCAGGGGCATATAGCCTATATAATAAACACAAGCGAAATCAACAGCACACGGAGCACCGCCGACGACGGACGTAAAATACGCGAGCTTGCAACCGAAAATTCGGTCAACATCTTCACCTCGCTTGACACCGTAAAGGCACTGCTCGACGTACTTGAGGAAACCACCCTTACCGTATCCACAATAGACGCCTGATAATTAAAAACGGTGCCGTATCCCGAGAATAAAAAAGGAGAAAATACGTGAAACAGGCAGTATTTAAAATCAAAGCCAATGAAAAAACAGCGCGCGATGTATTTAAAATCGAGCTGTGCGGAGATACCTCGGGAATAACCGCTCCGGGGCAGTTCGTAAATATTAAACTTGACGGATTTTATCTGAGACGGCCGCTGTCGGTATGCGACGTGGCGGATGGCACTTTAACCCTCATATACAAAACGGTAGGTAGTGGCACAAGGTATTTAAGCACCCTTAAAAATGGAGAAAAGCTCGACATACTTACCGGTCTCGGCAATGGATACGATACGTCAAAGTCCGGCGGCTCTCCCCTTTTAATAGGCGGAGGGGTCGGCGTGCCGCCGCTTTATCTGCTTGCGAAAAAGCTTGTGTCACAGGGCAAAACCCCGGCAGCCGTTTTAGGTTTCGGCAGTGCCGACGACGTGTTTTTAAAGGATGAGCTCGAGGCCCTCGGCGTTAAGGTGTATATAACGACGATAGACGGCTCATACGGCGAAAAGGGAATTGTAACCGACATTATAAAAAGGCTCGATTACAGCTACTTTTACGCATGCGGTCCCGAGGCGATGCTCCGCGCCCTTTGCGAAAACACAAAAACGTCGGGACAGCTTAGCTTTGAAGAACGCATGGGATGCGGATTCGGTGCCTGCATGGGCTGCTCATGCATGACCCTTACCGGCGCCAAACGCATATGCAAGGAAGGACCGGTTTTAGAAAAGGAGGAGATAATATGGCCGACACAAAAGTAAATTTAAGCGGAGTTATACTTGACAACCCGATAATTCCGGCGAGCGGAACCTTCGGCTACGGGTATGAATTTGCCGAGCTTTACGACATAAACTGTCTGGGCTCGCTCTCCTTTAAAGGAACGACCCGCGAGGAGCGTTTCGGAAATCCCACCCCTCGCATAGCCGAATGCCCCGAATGTGTGCTAAACAGCATAGGACTGCAAAATCCCGGCGTTGACAATGTTATAACCCGCGAGCTTCCCAAGCTTAAAAAGGTATTCAAAAAACCGATAATCGCCAATATAAGCGGATTTTCGGCCGACGAATATATAAGCTCATGCGAGCGGTTCGACAAGGAAGACCAGGTTGCGATTCTTGAGGTTAATATAAGCTGCCCGAACGTTCACGGCGGCGGTATGGCCTTTGGAACCGATCCGAAATCGGCAGCCGAAATTACAAAAATGGTAAAACAGGTAACTAAAAAGCCGATATTCATGAAGCTCACCCCCAACGTCACCGACATAGCGGCCATAGCGGCGGCCTGCGAGGATGCCGGCGCCGACGGCATATCGCTTATAAACACACCGCTCGGCATGAGAATAGATATAAAAAAGCGCCGTCCGATTCTTAAAAATACGACCGGCGGACTCTCGGGCCATGCGGTGCTTCCGATGGCGATAGCGGCGGTGTACAAGGTTTACGAGGCGGTAAAAATCCCGATAATGGGAATAGGGGGCGTTTCAAATGCCGAGGAGGCAATCGAGATGATGCTCGCCGGCGCGACGGCGGTTCAGGTAGGAGCCGCAAATCTTGTCGATCCGTATGCCTGCAAAAAAATCGTCGAAGACCTGCCGAGGGTAATGAACGACCTTAGAATTGACAGTTTAAGCGAAATTACAGGAGGTGCCCACCGTGAATAAGGACGTAATAATAGCCTGCGATTTTTCATCCAAAAATGAGGTTTACGATTTTTTGGAGCTTTTTCCCGACAAAAAGCCCTTTGTTAAAATAGGCATGGAGCTTTTTTATGCCGAGGGGCCGGAAATTGTAAGAGAGATTAAAAACCGCGGCCACAAAATTTTTCTCGATTTAAAATTACATGACATTCCCAACACCGTAAAAAAGAGCATGCGCGTACTCTCTTTGCTGAATGTCGATATGTGCAACCTGCACGCCGCCGGCGGTTCGGCAATGATGAAAGCGGCGATAGAAGGTCTTACTAAAGAAGACACAACGCGGCCGCTGCTTATTGCCGTTACCCAGCTTACCTCAACCTCTCCCGAGCAGTTAAAAAACGAGCTGCTTATAAACGAAAGCATGGAAAATACCGTCATGCATTACGCCAAAAACGCTAAGGCTTCCGGTCTTGACGGGGTGGTCTGCTCTCCCCTTGAGGCAGAAGCGGTACATTCGGCGTGCGGTAATAATTTTATTACGGTAACGCCGGGAGTGCGCTTTGAGGGAGCCGACAAGGGCGACCAGTCACGGGTTACAACACCTAAAAAAGCAAGAGAGCTCGGCTCGGATTACATAGTGGTAGGCCGGCCGATAACGGCGGCCGACGACTGTCTTGCGGCTTATAAAAAATGTGTCGAAGAATTTACGGTAAAAGAGGTATAATCATCATGCAAAGCATAAAGGAACAAACGGCAAAGGATCTGCTCTCAATAAAGGCGGTATTTTTGCGACCCGACGAACCCTTTACATGGGCGAGCGGAATCAAAAGCCCGATTTATTGCGACAATAGGCTGACCCTGACCGCCCCCGACGTAAGACTGAACATAGAAAACGCCCTTTCAAATGTTATAAAAAGCGAATTCCCGGACGCTCAGGTGCTGATGGGCACGGCGACGGCCGGAATAGCCCACGCCGCCATAACGGCCCATATTTTAGGACTTCCCATGGGATACGTCCGCTCCTCCGGCAAGGATCACGGCCGCCAAAACCGCATTGAAGGACGTCTCGAAAAAGGACAAAGGGTCGTGGTTATAGAGGATCTTATTTCAACCGGCGGCAGCGTGATAGACACGGTAAACGCACTTCGCGACGCCGGTGCCGAGGTTCTCGGCGTAGCCGCAATATTCACCTACGGAATGAAAAAAGGCATAGAACGTCTAAAAGCCGAAAACATCAAAGCGGTAACCCTTACGGATTTTGACACGGTCGTAGAGACAGCCTCGCAAAGCGGCTACATAAAGGAAAACGACAAGGCCCGTCTTATAAAATTCAGGGATAACCCCTCGGACGAAAGCTGGATTACAAAGGGAGGGGCCGACTAATGCGCCATCTTATTGATATACTTGATTTTTCGTCGGATGAAATAGACTCGCTCATTAAAACAGCGGACGACATAATAAATAATCCCGATTCATATGCAAAGCGCTGCACCAGGAAAAAGCTCGCGACCTTGTTTTTCGAGCCCTCGACCCGTACACGACTGTCGTTTGAGGCTGCAATGATGGAGCTCGGAGGAAACGTTCTCGGCTTTTCGGAGGCGGCCTCCTCCTCTGCCTCAAAGGGCGAAAGCGTTGCCGACACGGTAGCGGTAGTAAGCGGATACGCCGATATAATCGCCATGCGCCATCCCAAGGAGGGCGCACCGATCGTAGCGGCAAAATCGAGCAGTGTGCCCATTATAAATGCCGGCGACGGCGGACACAATCACCCGACCCAGACCCTGACCGATCTTTTTACAATAAAAAAAGAGACCGGACGGCTGTCTGATCTGACGGTAGGCTTTTGCGGAGATTTAAAGTTCGGCCGTACCGTCCATTCTCTCATTGCCGCCATGTCAAGGTATAAAAACATAAAGTTCGTTCTTATATCCCCCGAAGAATTAAAGCTTCCGAGTTATGTAAAGGATACACATATAAAAAAGAAAAGCATCCCGTACATGCAAACGACCTCCCTTGAAGACGCAATTTCCGGTCTTGATATTCTTTACATGACTCGTGTGCAAAAGGAGCGTTTTTTCAACGAGGAGGACTATTTACGTCTTAAAAACAGCTATATTCTTACTCCTGAAAAGCTGAAAAACGCAAAAAACACCATGCGAATACTTCATCCTCTTCCCCGTGTAAACGAGATATCGACTGCCGTTGACAGCGACGAGCGGGCCGCCTATTTCCGTCAGGCAAAAAACGGAAAATATATAAGAATGGCGCTGATTTTAAAGCTTTTGGAGGAAAACTGAAATGCGAGTTGACGAAATCAAAAACGGCATAGTAATAGACCACATAACGGCCGGCCGTGCAATGCAGATATACACCCTCCTCGGGCTCGACAACATAGAAAGCACCGTCGCCGTACTGCAAAATGTCCCGAGCAAAAAAATGGGCAAAAAGGACATAATAAAGATCGACTGCATAATGGATATAAACTTTAATGTCCTCGGGTTCATCTCCCCCAACATAACGGTCGATACAGTGCGCGGCGGCACGGTAACCGAGAAAAAACACATAAATCTGCCCGACGAATTAACCGATATACTGCACTGCAAAAATCCGCGCTGCATAACCTCAACCGAGCAGGATATCCACCATGTATTCAGGCTGACCGACCGCGAAAAGGGAATTTACCGCTGTGTTTATTGCGATACAAAGGCCTAAGCTCCGGGACGTAAGAATAAGATCACGGCGCTTAAAAGCAGCATAATGTTTTTATTTCCGTACGGCGGACATTAATGCAAAAGACAAAGGACCAGCTATGTATAAAAAACATGGCCGGTCCTTCGCTGTTTATATAAATGACCGAATAAAAAACCGGAGACTGCCGAGCATACGGCAATCTCCGGTTTGGTTTATTTAGATGTTTTAAGATGATTTATCTGTTGAATTTTCTGCTTTTGGCAGCTACGGTTACGCCGGTAAATGCAGCGCCGCTTAAGATAAGCAGTGCGACCCAAAGCGCGATATTTGCATTATCGCCGGTCTTGGGAATATCGGCATTTCCGTTTTTATCGGTATCGGAAGTTGCGTTTGAAGGGTCGTTTCCGCTCGAAGCGCCGTTTTCGCCGGAGCCGGAATTTTCGTCATTCTTCGGCTCATCGGGGGTTTTATCCTTCTTCGGTACTACGGTATCGCTCTTTTCGATCTCCTTTGTAGAGTGTGCATCGCTGAAATACTTGTTGCAATCGGCACAGTACCAGTACTCGGTGTTGCCCTCGGCCTCCTCGGTAGCGTCTTTCGCTTCAACGTGCTTGAGACTTACGTGGTTAGAAGAATCAATCTCGTTATAAGCTTCGCCGCAAATCTCGCAAACCGCCTTTTCGGTGCAGGTAGCCGTTCCGCCGGTATGCTCGCACGCATAATCGCACTTTTCGCAAACGCCGTTTACCCAGGTGTGATCCTCCTCGGCTACGGTCTCGGCGTCACAGCAGTTCCACTTTTGGGAATGCTTGGTCTCGTTTTTGCTCCAGACCTTTTCGCCGGTGTGGTTTTCGGAATCCTTATCGCCGTATTTTTCACCGCAGATTTCACAGGTTGCCTGCTCGGTGCAGGTAGCCGTTCCGCCGGTATGCTCGCACGCATAATCGCACTTTTCGCAAACGCCGTTTACCCAGGTGTG